>JAGWVJ010000047.1 GCA_018970945.1 Cyanobacteria bacterium REEB417
AAGAAAGCTCGCATTTACGATCTTGCCGTCGGCATAGATACCGTGGCTTTCGGAGACATAGAGGTCCTTACTGGGAACCCCGTCTCCAAGGGAATTAGCGCGTATCACCATCGGAAGCGCAGAAAAATAAAAGTCGTCCTTCACAAGCGCCCTTGATATTGCCCGCCTCGCGATCCACTTCACGTGCATTGGTCCTTTTGAAGTAGCAACGACATCGCCCACCTTTATAAGTTCAATAGGCACTTCCCCCAGAGCCGTCCTTATCTCTGTTCCAGAGCAAAAACAAACTGCTCTTCCTCTTCCATATAACTCGAAGGTTGAAGGACGAGAAGAAGTACCTGTTGTTGTCGCTCCACCAGCTCCTTGAATGGTATAACGGGTGCCCACACTCCATCCAGAAGCTGCATAGGTTGAACTTCCATCACTTGTAGAAATCTTGACTCTCTGCTGATTTGTTCCTCCCGTGTCCGAGGAGAGGGTGAATCCCAGCCAATATTGAGTCCCGGCCTGAAGGTTAATTGATGCAGTCGGTGTATAGGTGCTGTCTAACCCCGCTGTCGGCGATGCAGGACCAAAGAGGTAGGAGATTACAGAACCGGGAGTTGATGCGTTTACTCCTGCCGAATAAACTCCAACCTGGAAATTACCAGGATTGCTCTGGCCGGCATCATATGCAGTGGTACTAATTGATACTTGGTCAAGACTTACATCTTCTCCAGGCGTAAAAGCGTTGTAGCTGTATTGGTAGTCGGTACTGCTAACGCGCCAGACTCCAGACGAAGATACTCCAAAACCTCTACTACTGATCAATAAAGTGCTCATAATAGTCTTCTATAATTTTTGATTAGCAAAACTTTCAGCATATTAGCAGGCTTGCGCTCGAAGTTTCTGGGATATCCTCGACCCCCTCAAACGCGCGTTCAGAAGGCGGTATTGCGCCGCCCGTGAAATCGCTTCTACGTCTTGGCCGCTTTCAGTCGGTGGGCGATGAGGTGGCTCAGACTTCTGCCTTCAAAATCCGCCCTCTTCTGCAGATGCTGGATGAGCTGGCACGGCAGTGTGGCGCTCACCCGCTGCGGGGCGGCGAGCAAATTTCTGTTTAAACATGAACTCCTGCGAGCCCGCTTGGAACTGAGAAAAGGCGTCGTCAATCCAATTTGCGTTGGGTAGGTCACGAGGTCGGCAGTTAGGGCCGTGACGAACCTCTCCATCCCTAAAACGCCCTGCGAAACTCTGGTCTTGCTGTGCTGCAGATGTGCATCGGCAGGATCCTGAGGGCACCAAGCAAACCGAATGGGCAACAGCGCTTGCACAAATCATGCAGAGACTTGTAAGGACAAGGCCAATGGCAATCCCCACGATCGTTCCCCCGAGCACTAAAAAGGGGCCTTCCAGCCCCCATGGGTCATTTGGGTGATAAGGCTGACCTCACCCCATCTCCGTTAAGAGTGTCAGGCGGCCACAGGGGCGGTCTGACGGGAGAAACGAACGATGTTGTTCGCAGTTACGTGTGTGCTCTGACCGAGCAGGCTTCAGTCACCCTCCTCATACCCCGTCGAAACCATTGCAGCCCCATGAAGGGGGAATGGAGCTGAGCGGAATCGAACCGCTGTCCGAAGCACTGGTGTGAGCCACCTAGTTCGGCCGAAACCGAACCCGTTCATTGTGACAGGTATCGACTGGAGCTGCTGTGAGGGCATCACCCGCCTCAGCGACTGCCCTGCAGCAAGCTGCACAACTGGCTGAACAGGGTCTCGGCGCGGGTGACGCCAAGCGCCATCGACTCACCGCTGCGGATCTCAAGCTCCAGCTCGCCGGTGTTGCGCCAGTTGCTCCAGTCACACACCAGCGCCACCTGCTCGCCCAGGCGACGGCCGCTGTTGGGTGGATCAGCGGCGTAGAGGCAGTGATGGGCGCTCGTGCGCTCCTCCACCTCCAACCCCAGACCTCGAATCAGATCCCGCAGCAAACAGCAGAGGTCATCGGTTGGCAGTGCAACCGGCACACAGGTGTGGCAATAAGCCATGGGGAGTACTCCTCACACTCCCCAGCTGGTAACCAACGCAGCTGGCGCCGAGAACGTCCTTGCAGCCCTGGATGTTCCACTTTGGCGGCTGACACAAGGGCTGCCGGGGCGGGCCACGAGCGCTGCGGTGGCCCGCCCTAAGCTTGACTGAGCTCATGACCACCACGATCAGCGCCGTGGCCGTGGTGCCGCCCGGGCTCGAAGAGCCCGCCGCGGCCGAGCTGGCCACCCTGGGTGCCAGCGATCTGAAGCCACTGCACCGGGCCGTGCGGTTCGGCTGCGATCAGGCCACCTTCTACCGGCTGCATCTGCGGGCCCGCTTGCCGTTTCGCTTGCTGCGCCAGCTGGCGCGTTTCCCGTGCACAGGCAAAGAAGCCCTCTACCAGGGCATTCAGCGGGCCGTCGACTGGCACCAGTGGCTGCCACCCGAGCGCAGCTTCAGGGTTGACGCCAGCGGAAGCGCCCCCGGCCTCAACCACAGCCACTACAGCGCCCTGCAGGTCAAGAATGCCCTTGTCGACTGGCAGCGGCAGCATTTTGGGGCGCGATCGTCGGTGGATCTCGACACCCCCGACCTAAGCCTGCACCTGCACCTGGGGGGCGGCCAGGCAGAGCTCAGCCTCGACGGCAGCGGTGCCAGCCTGCACCGCCGCGGCTACCGGCCCCGCCAGGGGCTCGCCCCGCTCAAGGAGAACCTGGCCGCCGGCCTGATTCGGCTCACGGGCTGGGATGGTCGGGTGCCTCTGGCCGACCCCCTATGCGGCAGCGGCACCCTGTTGATCGAAGCCGTGGCCATGGCCCTGGGCCAGCCCCCTGGCCTGGAGGCGTCCACAGGGGAGGCTCGCCCCCTGGCCCTGCAGCAATGGAGCGACTTTGACCCTGCGCTGTGGCAGCACGAACTCGATGCGGCCCGCAGCGCCTGGCGGGCCGGCAGCATGGGGTGCCTCAGCGATGGCACCCCCCTGGCGCCGGTGTGGGGCCGTGACGCCGATGCCGCAGTTGTCTCGCAGGCCCGCGCCAATGCCGACGCTGCCGGCGTTGGGCCCTGGCTGAATCTGCAGAGCGGCGACTGCCGCAGTTTCGAGCCGCCAGCCGGAGCGGGCATCCTGGTCTGCAACCCGCCCTATGGGGCGCGGCTGGGCGCTGGCGAGCACGACCAGCTCGAGCAGCTCTACGCCGACCTGGGCGCCATGGTCAAGGCGCGCTGCAGCGGCTGGACCCTGTGGCTGCTTAGCGGCAACCCCGAGCTCACTGGAGCCCTGCGCCTGAAGACCAGTCGACGCGTCCCCGTGAGCAACGGGGGCATCGACTGCCGCTGGTTGCGTTACGACATTCGTTAACGCCCCAGCAGGGCCTTGGTGGTCTTGCTGAGGCCCGCGGTGGTCTGGGGCAGGTAAGGTCCCTTGAGCAACAGTCCGCCCACCCGTACAAACAGCCCGGCCAGCACCAGGTCGAAGGCTACAAGCACCAGGGCCGCCGTGATCCAGCTGAGACCCTGGGCCTGGTGCAGCCACAGCAGCAGCGCCAGTTCGGCGCTGGTCAGGGCCAGGGCCAGCAGCACGAGGGCCCCGCTCACAAACAGGGCGCCGCTGATGATCCTCCGTTTTTCACGGTCGGCCTCCTGCAGGGCCATGCGCACATGCAGGTCCATGACCGAGGTCATCAGGGCGCCGATGCGACCAGCGGCGGCCCGGCCCACCCCCGGAGCGGCCGCACCGTTGCGGCTGACGGGATCGTTGCTGGATTCAGGCGTCATGCAAGCAGCACCACAGACTCAACGCTTGGCCTCAACCGGAACGCCGGCCCGAGGCCAGCATCAGGCCCAGCAGCAGGCCCACCGCACCGGCCAGGCCCAGGGCCAGCAGCGGGCGTTCGCGCACCGGCTTCTCGAGCCGCGGCCGCAGGGTGGAATTGAGGTCATCGAGCAGATCCTCAAGCTGGCGCTCAAGCGGTTCCAGACTGCTGGCCAGACGGCTGGTCTGCTCGCCCGCCACCTGCAGCAGGTCGTGCAGCTGGCTGCGGATGGCCCCGCCGGTCTTGCCGGTCTGGGCAGCGATCACCTCGACCACCTCGTCAAGGCTGCCGCGGGTGGCTTCGAGGGCCTGGCGAGCCACCTCGGGCCATTCGCGCTGAATCGAGGGCAGCAGGGTCTCGAAGCGCTCGCGGAACTGCTGCTGGGTGGTGCTGGTGTCCAGGCTCATCGGCGGTCTCGGCTGAAACGCTCAGAAAACATGCTGGCTTCGCACAAGTTAGGGAGGGACTTGAACCTGCGAAACCCTCCGCTACATTTCTGCTGCTCGGCGCACGGGCCTGTTGGTTCACATCAATCAGGTCGAGCTCAGTCATTTCAAGTCGTTCGGCGGATCGATGGCGATTCCGCTCGAGCAGGGCTTCACGGTGGTCACGGGCCCCAATGGCTCCGGCAAGAGCAACATCCTGGACGCGGTGCTGTTCTGCCTGGGTCTGGCCAGCAGCCGCGGCATGCGGGCTGAGCGCCTGCCCGACCTGATCAACAGCGCCGTGCTGCGCAATGGCCGCGCCGCCGAAACGGTGGTCAGCGTGCGTTTCGATCTGAGCGACTGGCGGCCCGATGACGCCGAAGCCGGGCTCGAACCCCCGGCCGAAGGGCCCTGGATCAAACCCGGCCAGCAGCACTGGACCGTGAGCCGCAAGCTGCGGGTAGCCCCGGGGGGAACCTACGCCAGCAGCTTCAGCGCTGACGGCGAACCCTGCAACCTGCAGCAGCTGCAGACCCAGCTGCGGCGCCTGCGGGTCGACCCCGAAGGCAGCAATGTGGTGATGCAGGGCGATGTGACCCGCATCGTGTCGATGAGCGCCCGCGACCGTCGCGGCATCATTGACGAGTTGGCGGGCGTCGCGCTGTTTGACAGCCGCATCGAGCAGACCCGCAGCAAGCTCGACGCCGTGCACGAATCGCAGGAGCGTTGCGGCATCGTGCAGCACGAACTGCTGGCCTCACGCCACAGGCTCGAGCGCGACTGCGCCCGCGCCCGCACCTACCAGGAGCTGCGGCAACGGCACAGCAGCGGCCGGCTGCAGGAGCAGGTCCTGGTGGCTGAGGACGCCCGCCGCCAACTCGACGCTCTGGCCCAGCGGCAGCAGGCCCTGGACCACCAGCAGACGATCACCGGCGAGGCCATCGCCCGGGGCGAGACCGCCGTCGCCGAAGCCTCGCAGTCTCTCGAAGCCCTGCAAGCTGAGGTGCGGGCACTGGGCGAAGACCGTTTGCTGGCCGTGCAGGCCGAGCTGGCCGGTCTGGAGGCCAGCGGCCGCGAACTGGCGCGCCAGGCCGACAAGCACCAGCGCGAGGCCGAAGAGTTGCAGCGACAGCGTCACGAGCTGGCCCGGCTGCAGGGCGAGCTGCGCACACAGCAGCAGGCCCTCAGCTCGAGCGCCGACGAGGACGACCTACAGCAGGCCGAAAACGCCGTCAGGACGGCCGAAGCCGCGGTCGAGCTGTCGCGGCGGCGACTGGGCGAGGTGGCCGGTCGCTCCGGCAGCTGGCTCGAAGCCCAGAAGCAACGCAGCCAACAGCGTCAGCAGCTCAGCGAGCAGCTCGGCCCGCTGGAAGCCGAACACCAGCAACTGCTCGAGCGCCTGCGCCAGCAGCACGAGCGCCTGAGCGAAGTCAGTGAGGCCGCCAGCAGCGAGCTGAGCAGCAACCAGAGCGTGCAGCAACAGCTGACCAACGTCGACGGCGAATGGCAGCTGCTGCTTGAGGCCCTGCAACAGCAGCAGCGCCAGGTGCAGGATCTGGCCGAGGAGCTGGCCCTGCAGCAGCGCACCCGCAGCCGGCTCGAGCAGGAGCAGGCGGGCCTGGAGCGGGAGATCGCCCGGCTCGACAGCCGCCGAGAGACCCTGCAGGAGAGCCGCGGCACCGGTGCCCTGCGGGTGCTGCTTGAGGCCGGCCTTGAGGGCATCCATGGCCCGGTGGCCCAGCTCGGCGAGGTCGACGAACGCCACCGCATCGCCCTCGAGGTGGCGGCCGGCGGCCGGCTCGGCCAGGTGGTGGTCGACGACGACCGCATCGCCGCCCGGGCGATCGAGCTGCTCAAGCAGAAACGCGCCGGGCGGCTCACCTTCCTACCCCTTAACAGGATTCGTGGTGGATCCGGCGGCAGTGGCCGTGCCGCCCTGCAGCGGGGCAGCGCTGGGGCCGGCAGCGGCACGGCGGGACTGGTCGGCCGCGCCGTCGACCTGGTGCAGCATGAACCGGTGTATGCCGAGGTGTTCCGCTACGTGTTCGGCGACACCCTGGTGTTCGACACCCTGGCGAATGCCCGCCGCGAGCTAGGCCGCAGCAGGGCCGTCACCCTCGAGGGCGAACTGCTCGAAAAGACCGGCGCCATGACCGGCGGCAGCCTGCAGCAGCGCAACGGCACCCTGAGCTTCGGCCGCAGCAACGATGGCGATGAGGCCGAACCGCTGCGCCGCCGCCTGCTCGAGCTGGGCGAGGGCCTGGTGGCCTGTCAGCGGCGCGAGGCCGAGCTCGCCCAGCAGCTCGAACGGCTGCGGCCCGCCCTGCTGCAGCGGCAACAGCGCCAGGCCGCCCTGGAGGCTGAACGGGCCGCCGCCCAACGCAACCTGAACCCGTTGCAACAGCGCCAACAGCAGCTCGAACAGCGCCTGGCCCAACTGCGCGCTGCCATCAGCGCCGACCAGCGGCGCCAGCAGGAGCTGGAGCAGCTGCTGGCGCCGCTGCAGCAGCAGCGCAGCGGCCTCGAGGCGGCCGAGCTACAGGCCCAGGCCAGCGGCGATGCTGATCGCTGGCAGGGGCTGCAGCAGGAGCTTGAGTCGGCCGATGGGGCCTTGGCCGCAGCGCGCCAGCGGCGCGATGGGCTGCTGGCGGCACGGCGCGAACGGGGTCTGGCCTCCGAACGGCTCAACAGCCAGCTCCAGGCCGTGGCGGCCGATGAGCAGCGGCTGGTCCAGGCGGTCAA
>JAGWVJ010000019.1 GCA_018970945.1 Cyanobacteria bacterium REEB417
CACCCTGCGGCTTTGGTCGGCCCTGGCAACGGAAGCCTTTGATTTTGCCTCCTTCAATGCGGGTGACTACACCCGTGCTGTCTTGGCCAAGATGCAGAGTGAAACACTGAGCAAGGTTCTTTATCCCAATGATGAATTTGATCAGGGCAAGCGGCTGCGTTTGAGCCAGCAGATCTTCTTCGTCTCCTGCTCCCTGCAGGACATGCTGCGCATTCTCAAGAAGCAGGGTCTGCCTGTGAGTGAGTTTCACAAGAAGTTTGCTGTTCAGCTCAATGACACCCATCCCGCGATTGCGGTCGCTGAGCTGATGCGTCTTTTGATCGATCAAGAGCAGCTCGACTGGGACCGTGCCTGGTCGATCACGCAGGCCAGCTTCAGCTACACCAACCACACCCTGTTGCCTGAGGCTCTTGAGACCTGGGGGGTGCCGTTGTTTGAGGAGCTCCTGCCCAGACAGCTGCAGATCATCTACGAGATCAATACTCGCTTTCTGCGTTCCGTGCGCATTCAGAATCCCGGCAAGCAGGATCTGCTGCAGCGGCTTTCTCTGATTGAGGAGGGTCCGGTGCGGCGGGTGCGCATGGCCAATCTGGCCGTGGTGGGCAGCCATCACACCAACGGAGTCGCCGAGCTCCACAGCCAGCTGTTGAAGCAGCATGTGCTGCATGATTTTGCCCAGCTCTGGCCCGAGCGCTTCACCAATGTCACCAATGGTGTGACGCCGCGGCGCTGGCTTGCGGTGGCCAATCCAGGATTGACGGCACTGCTTGATGATGTGTTGGGGGAAGGTTGGCGCCGCGATCTTGATCAGTTGGAGCGGCTTGAGCCTTGGCTTGCCGATTCTTCTTTTCTGGAACGCTGGCAGCAGGCCAGAGATCAGGCGAAGATGCGCCTCTCCCATGGCATTCACCAGCAACTTGGGGTGCTCATTGATCACACCTCGTTGTTTGATGTGCAGGTCAAGCGGATTCATGAGTACAAGCGTCAGCATCTTGCTGTGCTTGAAGTGGTGCAACGCTATCTACGCTTGCGCAATGGTGAGGATCTTCCCCCACGCACTGTCATCTTCGGAGGCAAGGCTGCGCCTGGCTATGCGATGGCCAAGCTGATCATTCGTCTGATTGTTGGTGTGTCAGAAATTGTCAATATGGATCCTGCTATGCGCGGCAGATTGCGGGTCGTTTTCCTGCCCAACTTCAGCGTCAGTCTCGGCCAGGCCGTTTATCCGGCCGTTGATCTCTCCGAACAGATTTCCACGGCTGGTAAAGAGGCATCGGGTACGGGAAATATGAAAATGGCTCTCAATGGTGCACTGACCATCGGCACGTTGGATGGCGCCAACGTTGAAATCCGTGAGCGGGTCGGTGAAGATCATTTCTTTCTCTTTGGCCACGACGCCAAGCAGGTTGAGCACTTGCAACGGGAGGGCTATCACCCGATGCCATGGCTGGACAGTAATCCTGCGATGCGGGCGGCGATCGATCTGATTGGTTCAGGCCATTTCAGTGAGGGTGATCGCAATCTGTTTCAACCGTTGTTGCAGAACCTGTGCAGTCAGGATCCTTTTCTGGTCATGGCCGATGCAGCTGATTACAGCCGCGCACAGAACGCTGTCGATCAGGCCTGGCAACAACGCGACGGATGGATTCGCTCCTCTGTCACCAACACCATGCGTTGTGGTTTTTTCAGCAGTGATCGCGCCATCGCTGAGTATGCCGATCGCATCTGGAAGCTTTCATCTCAACCCATTACAACGTCTGCACGATGACAAACGAAAGCGAGACCCGCCAGGCTGTTCCAGCAGCCTTTGCGGCCATTGCCCTTGCTGCGGGGTCCTGGGACAGTGCCCCCACCATGGAAGGCTCGCGGGCTCTGCGTCATGCACTCGATGACCGCCATCCCTTCAACGGTTGCGAGGATGGGCAAATGGTGACGCTGTTGGATCACTACCACGCCAATGGCGTGTCAAGGGTGCCCAGCATTTGATGATGGATGCGGCTGCCGCGTTCACCGACGATCAGCGCGCCACTGACTATGCCGTTGCTGCCGAGATCATGTGCTCTGATGGTTCCCTCCAGGACGATGAGCACAACATTCTCAATAACTTTGCTGGGAGAGGGGTTGCAGGATTCAGATGCGCTCTACAGGGGATCTGGACTCTGGAGGATCAGGGTTCAGGCTGCTGCGGCGCCGTTCAGCACAACGAGCGACCCCAGGGCCAGCAACCCTCCAAGCGCCAGAAACCCGATGGCTGCCGCGCGGGTCAAGCTCAGCGGGAGCCGCTTGAGCAGCAGGGTGCTGCCGCCGCACACCAGCACCGAACTGGCCAAGACGCCTGCCCACCACAGCAGGGTGTTGCCGTCGTGGGGGGCCTCCAGCCCGTGGAGCATGCCGTGGATGGCCACACCCAGTCCCACCACGCCGCCGCTGATGTTGGTCAACAGCCGGGGGCTGTTGCTCCAACGCAGGCGACCGGCCGCCAGGGTCAGGGCGGCCACGGCCGAGATGGCCAGCGGAGCCAGCAGTTCGGCACCGGGCAGATTGAATCCCGTCAGGCCGAGACCGGCTCCGGTCGCAGCGCCGACCAGGGCCCAGAGCAGCAGCTGCGCCGAAATGAACGAGGCCGCCGTGCCGACCGACATCAGCATCACCAGGTGATCCAGACCCCCCAGGGGGTGCATGAATCCGCCGAGGGCACCACCAGCGGCCAGGCCATGGGCGTGGGCCGGTGAAGCCGTGATCAGGGCGGCGCCTGCGGCAAGTGCAAACAGCGTGGCGGTCTGGCGGGTCATGGGTGGACTCGGTCGTTGCCGAGCTTGAAATGATGGGCCGTGTCCTGAACCTATCGCCAACTCTGTTCCGGCACAGCTCAATGTTGGTTCTTCACGGCAGGGACTGCCGCGTTCCGCGGGGCCGCCACAGCAGCAGCAGCAGGCAACAACAGGCCGTAACAGGTCCTGGCGCAAGGCTGCTGGCCTGCCGCAATGCCAGCAGGGCTGGGCTGTAGATCAGCCCCATCACCAGAGCCAGGCCGACCGCGGCGGTCGCTGTGGTGACGATCCAGGCCGTCAGCCAAGCCAGAAGCAGGCGCAGGCGACGCACCGGTAATTCGCGGTCGGCCGCCATGTCTGGATCAATCCCCAACCACGCGAGTTGGTTGAAGCCTGTGTGCAGCAGCAGGACCATGGGAGGCAAACCAGCTGCAACCGCCAGCAGATCCCGGAGATCAGCGCTCAACAAGTCGCCAAAAAGAAGGGCATCCAACGCATGGCCGGATGTTCGCGATTCGACCCAGAGTTCAACAAGGGTCACGGTCAAGGTGGCGCTGATCAATCCGCCCAGTTGTGGTGCAATGCCAAGGGCTTGTCCGATCACCATGCCTGGCAGCATGGCAAAAGCCATCACGTTGGTGCCCATGACCCGCTGCTGCAGGATCAGCAGCGTGCCGACCATGGGGCAGACAAGGCCGCAGATCAATGCGATAGCTAGCGGAACAAGCCACCAGGCACCTGATTCCAGGCTCATGGCACGAACTCCTGCAGTCGACCCCCGTCGAGCTGGAGCCGGGTGATGTGTTCCAGTCCTGGGAGTCGCTCCTCATGGGCGGTGAAGACAACGACAGTGCCTTGTCGCCCAAGGTCGGCCAACAGCTGAAGGATCTGCCTGCGGCCCTGGTGATCGAGGTTGCTCAGAGGCTCGTCCAGCAGCAAGACGTCAGCTCGTGAGGTCAGGGCGCGGGCATCACATGCCGCTACTAACATCACATCCCGCTTCTAATTGTTCGCTTCTAACTGACCGCCGGTAACTGTGCGTGAGCCTTTTGAATCCCGTTGAGATTCTGGCGACTCAGCCCTCAAACCAGCTCGGCAGCGCTGCGTAGCAGGCGGCGTTCTTGTCATTTTCGCGCGCTTCGACGCGCCAGCAGCATGCACGACCGCCCTCACGCGCGTGCAGCAGGGTGTTGGCCCAGTTCCAGACCAGTGCGGCGCTGGCTTCCATGCCCACGTTGTCCATCACCCGCAGATCCAGGGCGCCCTGGGCATGCAGCTCGCGCCAGGTGCCCAGCAGCGGGTCGTCAGCACTGGCCAGAAAGGTGTGGTCAAACTGGGCAGCGAGCTGGGCCTCAAGCTCCTTCAGGCTTGAAAAATCGACCACAAACCCACAGCTGTCGAGCTGAT
This sequence comes from Cyanobacteria bacterium REEB417, assembly GCA_018970945.1. Classification (GTDB taxonomy): domain Bacteria; phylum Cyanobacteriota; class Cyanobacteriia; order PCC-6307; family Cyanobiaceae; genus RGUW01. Next base: position 4,179 of record JAGWVJ010000019.1, read on the forward strand.
GGGCCTGAAACCACAGCGTGAAGCTGCGGCTGTAGCCGTGCACAAAGCGGCAATGACCCGGATGCTGCCATTGCCGGTGGGTGCAGGGGTAACCGCTGAAGGATTTGGAACAGCTGTAGGCGGCGGTCATGGCCTGGGCGCAGGGGCTCTCCTGCGGGAGGATCGGGACAGCGGGATCTGCGCCCTTGAATCCATCATTCCAGGCACCCGACGCCGCTGCGACCCAGCAGCTGCTGTCTGCTCTGCGTTTCAACGACGCAGGCCTGATCCCCGCTGTGGCCCAGGACTGGCTCGATGGCGCCGTGTTGATGGTCGCCTGGATGAACCGGGAGGCGATCGCGCGCACCCTCGAGACCGGTGAGGTGCACTACTGGAGCCGTTCGCGTGCCGAGCTGTGGCACAAGGGTGCCACAAGCGGTCACACCCAGAGCCTGCGGGGCCTGCGTGTCGACTGCGACGCCGACGTCCTGCTGCTCACGATCGAGCAACGCGGCAATGTGGCCTGCCACACCGGTGCCCGCAGCTGCTTCTACGACGAGGGCTTGGCGCCATCGGCAGGTGGGGCATCGGCCGCTGCGCCACCTGCCGATGCCTGCACCGAGCTCATGCGGGTGATCGAGGGTCGCCGTGACAACCCTGAGCCCGGCAGCTACACCAACAAGCTGCTCGCAGGTGGCGACAATTCCATCCTCAAGAAGATCGGCGAAGAGTGCGCCGAATTCGTGATGGCCTGCAAAGACGGCGATCCCACAGAGATCGCCGGCGAGGCAGCCGACATGCTGTTTCACCTGCAGGTGGCGCTGGCCCACCACGGCGTCAGCTGGCGGGCGGTGCAGCAGGTGCTGGCGGAACGCCGCGGAGCTCCCCGGCGTTCCTGAGTGCCGGGCTCAGCCCTGGCTGGCGGTGCTCAGCATGGCCAGGGCGGTCCAGACCACAAAACCGGTGAGCACGAAGCCCCCGGTGGCCACGAACCAGCGCCAGGCGTTCTGAACAGCCGGGCTGGGCTGTCCCGCCAGCCAGGCGGGCTGGGGCCAGCCACCGCTGGGTGCCCAGGCGCTGCCGCGACCGGCCGGGGCGCGGCGCGCCATGGCTTCACGCCAGTAGGCGTCATAGCGAGGGGCCTGCTGGTTGAACGGCATGGTGCCCACGGCCTGGCCGGCCAGCACCCGTGACCGCTGGTAAGGCACCAGATCGTCACCGAAGCATTCGAGATATTCGGCCGAGTCGAGCAGGGCATCGATGAAGCCCGGCAGCCCCGTCTGGGCGATCACGATCGACCAGGCGATGCGCTCGCTCGCCCCGTGCACCGGCCGGCCCAGCACGCGCCCCACCACCTGCTCCACCACCCGATAGTTGCTGTTGCAGCGGTAGAAGTCCCTGCGGAACTTGTCCGACTTCAGCAGGGCGCGAATGAAGTCGCGGGTGCTGATCTGGCCTGAGCGCAGCTGTGACTCCAGCACCGCATCGCGGTCCACCTTGAAGGCATGAAAAAAGATCTGTCGGTAGGCCTGCTCGATCAGTTCATCGGCGCCGGCCCGGTCGCGCTGCAACGCAAACCGTCCGTTCTGGCGAACGGTCTCCTCGTTGCCGATGAAAAAGCTGCTCACCCGGACGTTCGTTGCAATGGGCCGGGTGGTCAGAACGGGCAGGGCCATGGCGTGTGGGGCGTGCAAAGGCCGAAAGGTATGGCCAATGCCGGCCCGGCTGGTTGCGATCGCCAAAAGTCACAAGCAACGTCACGGCTCGCAACACCTCGCAATCTTTGCTGCCGTCGCCTGGCCCCCTAGCCTGGTGGGTATGGGTGAAACGATTCTCGAAGTCAGCCATCTGAGCGTGCGTCAGGGCGGTCTGCTGGCCGTCGAGGATGTCAGCTTTGCGCTGGCTCCCGAGACCGACACCGCGCTGGTGGGGCCCAACGGCGCCGGCAAAAGTTCGCTGGTGCAGGCCGTGTTGGGCCTGATCCCGCGGCAGGGCGGCAGCGTCAGGTTGCTGGGCCATGCCCTCGGTCCCCACGGTCAGCTGCCGCCACCGGTGCGCGACCAGATCGCCTATCTGCCCCAGCTGTTTGCACCGCGGGGTCGCTTTCCCCTCACCGTGGCCGAGTTTGTGGCCCTGGGCGGGGCGCCGGCTGCCGGCCGGCGTCAGGCGGTGCAACGCTCCCTCGAGCTCTGCGCCTGCCAGGGGCTGGAGCGGCGGTTGCTCAGCGAGCTCTCGGCCGGTCAGCTCAAGCGGGTGTTGCTCGCCTTCTGTGTGGTGCGACCACGGCGGTTGTTGGTGCTTGACGAGGCCCAGGCGGGTCTGGATGCGCAGGCGGCGGAGCAGTTCCACAACCTGTTGTTTGACCTGCGCCGCAGCCAGGGCTGGACGATCCTGCAGGTCTCGCACGATCTCGACATGGTGCGCCGCAGCTGTGATCGGGTGCTGTGCCTCAACCGCAGGCTGCGCTGTGCGGGCAGCCCCGACCATGCCCTCAGCCCCGGCCAGCTCGCGCAGCTCTACGGGCACCACTACGCCCCGTACCGCCATCAGCACGAACCCGCGGCGCAGCCATGACCCCTGACGCTTCGGCGCTGCTGGTGCTGCTGGGGCTTCCGTTCATGCAGCGGGCTCTGCTGGCGGGTCTGCTCACCGGTGGCCTGGGCGGCCTGCTGGGCAGTGTGGCAGTGCTGCGGCAGATGGCGTTCTTCAGCGATGCCCTGGGCCATGCCTCATTGCTGGGCCTGACCCTGGCGGTGGCGCTGGGGTTGAACCCCACCCTGGTGCTGCTGCCGTTTGCCGTGGTGTTTGCTCTGGTGGTCAACGCCGTGGTGCGCCGCAGCCGGTTGCCGGTGGATGCCCTGCTCAACATCATCTATTCAGCGTCGCTGGCGATCGCAGTGCTGGCCCTGAGCCGGCTGCCCCGTCAGGGGCCGGGTCTCGAGGCCCTGTTGTTTGGCGACATTCTTGGCGTCACCTGGCTTGATCTGGGGCTGATCGCCGGCCTGCTGCTGGTGGCGGTGGTGCTGCTGGCCCGTCACCGCCGCAGTCAGATTCTGCTTTGCCTGGATGAACCACTGGCCCGCTCCCGCGGCGTGGATGCCGAACGGCAGCAGCTGCTGTTCGTGGTGCTGCTGGCCCTGGCGGTCGCGCTTGCCATCAAGGCCGTGGGTGTGCTGCTGATCAGTGCCTTCATCGTGATGCCGGCCTGTGGGGCCAGGCTGGTGAGCCGGGGCTTCAGCGGCTATGTGCTGCTCTCCAGCGCCATCGGCGCGGGCGGGGCCGTGATCGGCCTGCTGGCTTCAGGCCTGTTCAATCTGCCGTCGGGGCCTGCGCTGGTCGTGGTGCAGCTGCTCGGCTTTGTGCTGGCCCTGCTGGCATCTGCAACCGATCGCCCTGGCGCAGCAGCCAGCGCATCGTCGCCCGATCGCGTGGGCTGAGGCGCAGCACCGGCATCGCACCGGGAACGGCAGCCATGGCATCGGCCGCGTCGTCGCTGTGGCCCCACAGGCCGAAGGCATGGCCAAGTTCGTGCAGGGCGGTGGCCTGCAGGGCCAGGGCGCGCTGGCCGGGGCTGAGCAGCACCTCGACCCGTGGTTCGAGGTGCTCCCGGCCGCCGCGTCGCACCTGCAGCAGCTGCAGCACGGCCCTGCCATGGCTGGCCCGGATGCGGCCATCGGCTTGCCGTTGCAGCGGCGGTCGGCGCCGCCAGAGGCGCACCTGGGCCTGATCGGGGTGCTCGACCAGGGTGATCGACAGCAGGGTCTGCCATTGCTCGAGGGCCGCCCGCACGGCGTTCTGCCACTGGATCGCGCGCTGCCCCTCGGCGCTGCCAGGGTCGGCCTGGCCGATCGCGGAGCCCGCTGGCTCAATCCAGACGCACCAGTGATCCTGCACCGGCCAGCCCAGGGGGGTGGGCCTCAGACGCGTGTTGTAGGTCCCGGGTGCCGATTCGGTGGGTGCACCGAGGGGTGGTTGTTTTGCCCTGGCAGGTCCGCTCAGCGCTGTCACGGCTTCGGCCGCCGGACAGCGGTTGGCTGCGGCTGAGCCGGACGGCGGGGTTGCCAGCCCTGCGGTAACGATCAGTCCTGCGGCCAGCAGGGCCAACCGGCTTGCCATGGCTCAGGCGGCCGGCAGGCCCACGCCGCGGGCCATCAGGGTGGCCAGCAGCGGCACGGCGGCGAAGCCGACCAGTTCGATGTTCAGGATCCAGGCGAGCCGGTTGGCCAGCGCTTCAGTGACCTTGGGCAGTTCGCCCTTGCGCAGGGGCAGCGCCCAGAGGATGTAGGTGACGGTCGGGTAGAGCGACAGGGCACCCACCGCCAGGTACAGGCCGACCTTCCACCAGAAGATTGGATTCTCGGTGTAGAAGCCGCTGCCCTGTCCGAAGTAGAGAACCCGCAGAATCCCGCTGACCAGCAGGACCAAGGCCGCCAGGCCGTAGACCACATCGGTGATCACCATCAAGGTCGCCTCCTGCCGGTTCGGGTTGGCCTTGATCAGCCGGCGCTCCAGCACCAGGGCGCCGAAGCACAGCATGAAGCTCAGGTAGTGCACGTAGGCCACCCCTGCCCGCTGCAGCACTTCGGTCGGAATGGCAGCCAGCAGGGACGTCATGGTGGGTGGAACTGCTCTGTGAGGTGGTGACGGTAGCTCGCTCCAGGTTCGTGCTGTTGAACGCTGCGGGCAAACTCGAAGTAATCCTGTAGTTGCGTAGCAAAAATGAAAGTCGGAAGTTTTTCAGTGAGTTTTTTCCCGCTGACAAATCTCCCTTAGGTTCAAATCAATCTGCGACCTCACCATGGTGAGCTCCTTGAGCGCCTTTCTCGGTGAGATCGGACGCCATCAGTTGTTGACACCTGAGCAGGAGCTCACCCTGGGTCGCAAGGTGCAGGCCATGGTGTCTCTGCAGGAACGCTGCACGTCGGCTGGGGGCACGGGGCCGGCCTGCAGCTACGACGAGCTGGAACGTCGCACGCTGCGGCTGGGTGAGCGGGCCAAGAATCACATGATCACCGCCAATCTGCGCCTGGTGGTCAATCTCGCCAAGCGCTATCAGGGCAAGGGGCTTGATCTGCTCGACCTGATTCAGGAGGGCACCTTGGGGTTGACCCGGGCCGTGGAGAAGTACGACCCCACCCGTGGGCACCGATTCAGTACTTATGCCTATTGGTGGATTCGTCAGGGCCTCAACCGTGCGCTGTCGACTCAGAGCCGCACGATTCGGATACCGGTCAATGTCAATGAAAAACTGACCAAATTGCGCGCGGCAAAGGCCCGTTATCTGCAGAGCCATGGCGTGCTGCCAGGCCCCACGGTTCTGGCCAAGATGCTGCATCTCAAGCGCGATGAGGTCGAAGAACTGTTGGCCTGCGAATTGCGCAGTGTCACCGTGAGCCTCCAGGGGGTCGTCAAATCGAAGGCCGACCCCTCGGAGCTGGTCGACGTGCTGCCTTCGGCCGAACTGCCTCCTCTTGAGCAGGCCGAGCTTGCCGAGCGCATCTCGGCGGTCTGGGCGCTGCTTGATCGCGCCTGCCTGACCCCCAAGGAACGCACCGTTGTGATGTTGCGGTTCGGGCTCGACGGCAGCCACGAATGGCGCACCCTGGCCGAGGTGGCCAGGCAGTTGAACTGCAGCCGTGAATACTGCCGGCAGGTGGTGCAGCGGGCCCTGCGCAAGCTGCGTCGCACCGGCCAGGAAACAGGTCTGGTGGAGTGCGACTGACGCCTTAATCTCATGGCCAATGCCAGGGGGTGATGGCCGCGCTGACGCAGGACCAGCTCGGTGATCTGGAGTCCTTCATCAAGGACTGGCTGCGCCATGCCGGCCGCAGCCAAACCGACCTGCGCCGTGCCCTGCGGGCGGCCTCGGTGCGCATGCCGGTGCTGATCGATGCGTTGCACCGCACCTATTGCCGTGGTGGCCTGCCCGAACTGGTGGCCTGCCTTTGCGCCATCGAAGCCGAATGGCATGGCGAGGATCAGGCGGCGCTGCTCATCGGAATGGATGGGGCGGCCACGCTGCCTGCCATCAACGGCTCCCTGGAGCAACTGGATCTGCTGCTGCAGGAAATCCGCCAGGAGCAGCCGGGCTGACCGCAACCCGTGGGCCCCTCGCCATAGTGGTTCGGTAGCTCTCGAGCGTGCACCGATGTTGCGGCGTGATCCCATCCTTGCCCTGCTGCTGGGGACAGCTGTCGCTCCGCTGTTGCTGGGTGGCCTGCCTGCCCGGGCGCAGGTCCAGCAGTTCCTGCTGGGGCCAGGCAGCTCGGTGGGCAGCGAAACCGAGATCAAACCGAAGAACTGCGTCACCGATCCCAAGACCGGGGCGATCACCTGTGACACGGAGATCGTCAATCCGCCCGGCAACACCCCGGCCAAGCCCCACTACACACCCTTCGGTAATTAGGCGGCCCTGGCATGAAAGCGGGTATGAAAGCGGGTACGAAAGCAGGCATGACCCCCTCGAGCGACCACCGCTACCTCGCCCTGGTCGATGGGGCCGAGCGTTGGATCGCCAAACTGCTCGGTATGGTGCTGCTCGTGGTCATGGTCATGGCCACCTTGCAGCTGCTGGTTCAGGTGGTCCTGGCGATCAGCTCGCCCCAGACCCCCTGGTTGAGCGAGCGGCTCACCCGGGTGCTCGGGGATCTGCTCAACATTCTCATCGCGCTTGAGGTGCTGCAGAACATCACCTCCTACCTGCGCAAGCATGTGGTGCAGATCGAGCTGGTGCTGGTCACGGCGATGACCGCTGTGGCCAGAAAGGTGATCGTGCTGCCCCCCGGTGCCGAGAACAAGCCCCAGCTGCTGGCGGGTCTGGGCGTGGCGGTACTGGCCCTGGCCGCGGCCTACTGGCTGGTCAAGGCCAGCAATTTCAGCTCGGTCCTGGCCAGAACAGCGCCAGCCAGACGGTTCCTGGATCGGGATCCGTAGCCTCCACCCGGTGGCGGGTACCGGCGGGGATCATCAGGTGGTCGCCGCGGTTCAGGGTCCGCGGCAGGTCTTCGCCTTCCAACGCGAGCCGGGCACTGCCCTGCAGCAGCACCACCCACTCGTGCTCGTGCTGGTCGTACCAGAAGCCTGCGGGGCTGCAGGCCTGGTTCGAATGGATGCGCTCAAGCCGCAGGTGGTCATTGCTGAGCAGCACGGTGGTGAGCTCCTGGCCAGGGGGCGGCGGCGCACCCCCCACCAGGCCGGCCGTTTGCCACGCAGGCTCGTCGGGTTCCCCCCAGCGCCGGCCGATGGCGAAGCCAAAGTCACGGGCCAGATTGACCACCTCGTGGTGGCTGCTGCAGGCGGCCAGGGCCGCCCGCACGGTCGGGTCGGCCTCGCTCAGGGCCACCAGCGCATTGAGCTGGCTGACCTTTTCAAGAAACTGCTGCAGCTGCGCTTCAGCCATGGCCGGCGGTGAGAACTCTGATCATGCGCCAGCGCTCAAACAGCACGCCGGCATAGGGCACGGTTTCACAGGCCTCGATCTGCCAGCCCAGCCGCAGCAGCAACGGCCGTGACAGCTGGCTGGCTTCGGTGCGCAGTTGGTGCACACCCTGTTGGCTGGCCCGCTGCTCCAGGGCGCGCACCAGAGCTGCGGCGCGCCCCTGGCGGCTCCAGCGTCCATCGCAGTAGAGCAGGGCCAGGCGGTCGTCCGGATCGAGCACCGCAAAGGCGGCGAGGCGTTCATCGCCTGGGGCCACCGGATTCACCAGCGTGAAGCCGCGGTCGATCGTGGCAGCCACGGCACCCTCGGGTTGGCCGTGCCCGGCCCAGGCTTCCACCTGGCTGGGGCTGTAGAGCCCTGTGCACTGGCTGCGCACCGCTGCGGCATAGAGGCCCAGCAGGGCAGCCCGCTCCCCGGATTCGGCCGGGCGCAGGATGTGGCCGGGCTCAGTGGCCATCATCGGCGCCCAGGCTCAGGTGCTGCCCCGGTGCTGCCGCCAGCGGCGCGAAGTCAGCGGGGGTGCAGCTGAACAGCAGCACCTGGACCCCACGCTGCACGCCGCGCTCGAGCATGCGCAGCAGGCCACCACGCCGTGCAGGGTCGCTGTTGCTGAAGGCATCGTCGAGCACCAGGGGCAGGCAGCCGTCGTAGGCCCCCAGCAGCACCTCGGCCAGGGCAAGCCGCAGGGCCGTGTTGAGCTGTTCGCGCATGCCGCCGCTCAGCTGGCCGAAGTCGAAGCGCACGGCCCCCTGTTGCAGCTTCAGGGCGCTGATGCCCTGCTGCGGGCTGAACCGCAGGGCGGCCGCTGCGGCTGCGGGCAACGCCAGGGCCTCCAGGTAGCCCTGCAGGGCCTGTTGCAGCGGCAGGCAGTAGTGGTCGGCCGCCTGCTGCTGGGCCTTGTCAAAGGCCTGCAACAACAGTTGCAACGCCGCCGTGTTGCGCTCGAGGGTCTGGCGCTCGGCCCGGGTCTGCTCCCAGGCAGCCTGCAGCAGCTCCACTTCGGCTGATGGGTCACGGGCCCCGAGGCTGTGGCAGATCTGCTCCTGCTGGCCCCGACGCGTCAGCAGGGTCTCCTTTTCGGCGGCCAGCAGGCGCAGGGTCTGCCCGGGCTCGCCGCCCCCGTCCAGCAGCGACGACTCCACCCCGACCAGCTGGGCGTGGTGGTGTTCCAGGCGCTCCTGCAGCTGGTCCAGCGAGCCGTGCGCGCTCTCGAGCTGGTCCAGCTGCTGGGCGGTGGCGCTCAGGGCGCCGGCCAGCCGGGCTGCTTCGGCCTGGTGCTGCCCCTGCCGCTGGATCAGCTGCTCGCGTTCGCGCGCCGTGGTGTCGTTGTCCTGCTCCAGCTGGGCCTGCTGCCGGGTGAGGGTCTGCAGCTCCTGTCCGAGGGTGTCCTGTTCGGCCTCGAGGGCGGCCAGGTCGGGCGCCGAGGCGCCTGCCGTGGTGTCATGACCCAACGCCGCCAGGGCACGGGTCAAGCGTTGCCGGCGGGGCTCCAGGTCGGCCAGCTGGGCATCGAGGCGGGCCCACGGGATCGCGGCGGCCGCCTTGCGCAGATTGGCCAGCTCGCTCTCGAGCACCAGACGCTGCTGGGCCACGCCCTCGGCAGCATCGCTGCTGCTCTGGCCCAGCTGCTGCTGCAGCGCCTGCAGCCGGACCTGGGCCTGCTGGCGCTGGGCCACGGCCGTCTCCATGGCCTGACCTCCACCGGGGCTGATCAGCAGCCGGGTGCGGCCACCGTCGAGGCTCAGTTCGGCGGCATGGTCAAGCCGTTGCGGTTGCGCGGGCACGAGTGGCCGCCCATCGAGGCTGGCCGGCGCGGTGCTCGCCAGCAGCTCCACCTGGGTTGCCATGCCCTGGCAGCGGACCTGGGCCTGGGCCAGTTGCTGTTCGGCCTGGCGCAGTTCGCGCACCTGGTCACCGCTGATGGCGGGCAGCTGCTGCAATTGCTCCTTGATGGCATTGGCCTGCTGCTGCAACGCCTCAAAGCGGATCTTGTGCGCCTGCAGCTGGTCCTGCTCACGCTCCAGAGCCGCCAGATCCAGCTGGGTTGAGACGCGCTGCTGCTGCTGAGCCAGGGTCTTGCCGCTGCGCTCGAGGGCCTGGCGCCGGGCTCGCCCCGCGTTGGCTGCTTGCTCCAGCTGATCCAGCTGGAGCTGGTGTTGCTGCAGTTGCTGCTGCAAGCCTTCGAGCTGGGCCTGGTCGACCTGGCGCTGTTGCTTCAGGACCTGCTGCTGCCGCTGCAACGCCTGCAGCTGCTGCAGCTGCTGCAGCTGGCTCAGGGCCTGCTCCTGCAGCGCGATCGCCGCGAGCCGATCGCCGATCTGTGCCAGTTGCTCCATGGCGGCTTCGAGTTCGTCGAGTCGGGCCTGGCTGCGGTGCAGCGCGTCCAGGGCCTCGGCCTCTCGCGTCTGGGCCAGGGCCAGGGGGGAGCCTGCCCGCACCTTGCCGGTGGCGGTGAGCTGCTGGTCGAGCCGCTGTTGCAGCAGGGCCTGCACCTGCCGGTCGAGAGGAGACTCCAACGCCGTGGCGGTGGCCCGCAGGGCATCCTGGTTGCTCCCGGCCCCCTGCAGCTGCTGGACCAGCAGGGCCAGGTCGTAGCTCTCCCCCCCAGCCGCCAGCAGATCGCTGCCCGCTTCTCCCTGGCGCACCCACAGATGGGCCCAGCGCAGGGGCAGCTGGGCGATGCGGCGCCCCTCCACCGGGCCGGGCACCTGCAACAGCGCCGCGAGCCTGGTTTCGGCGGCACTGCCCTGGAGGGTGTCGCCGCCATCGCTGCTCAGCTGGCAGGTGCCGCCCGTGCCGGCAAAGCGTTTGCGCAGCAGCCATTGCAGGCCAGCGGCCTCAAAGCGCACCTCCACCTCAGGCAGGCCCCCATGGGTCAGGGAGCGCAGCTCCTCGACACCCCGGCCGCTGGCCGTGGCCTTGAGGAACAGCGTCTTGTGCAGCGCCTCGACAACGGTGCTCTTGCCCGCCTCATTGGGCCCGCCGATCAGCGTGAATCCGGGAGCGAAGCGCAGCTCCAGCAGCCGGTGCTGGCGCACCCGCTCAAGTCGGGCAGCGATCAGGCGCATGCGTCGCCCACGCTGCGGTGCAGCTCCAGCAGCGCCTGGTCGAGGGTGTCGTTGCCAGGGTCCTGAGCCAGCCGTTGGCCCAAGTCGCGCACCACCGCCGCCACCAGGGGGGCATCGGTCAGCTCGGCCAGCGAGCGGAGCTCATCAGCCTCCGGACTGAGCCCCACGCGGAGGCGCCGCTTGAGCCGCAGCAGCTGGGCCTCCCAGCGCTGCAGCAGGCCATCGAGCCGCTGTTGACCGCAAATGCTCAGCTGACCGCTGAGCTCCAGCAACAGCAGATCGGCGCCCACCCGGCCCTGCAGCAGCCCCTCGACCTGGCGCTCCAGCGCTGCCAGGTCACCGTCGCCATTGAGGGCGACCTGCAGCGGATGCCAGCCCACCGTGCCGCTGGTGGTGGAGCTCACCCGGGCAGCCCCGCCCCGGATGAGCTCCACCACCAGCACCTGGCCGCTGCGGTAGTCGGCATGGCGTGGAAACCGATCGGCTTCGGGGGTGCCGCTGTACCAGGCCTTGGCGTGCACCTGCTTGCAACCGTGCCAGTCGCCCAGGGCCACGTAGTCGACCTGCTCCAGCCAGGGGGCCCGCAGGTCGATCAGGTTGGCGGGGCCGCTGGGGTTGTCGTCATCGAGATCGCTGCCGGCAAAACCGCTCACGCCTCCGTGGGCCAGCACCAACCGGGGCTTGTTCGCCGGCAGGCTGCCCCAGTCGAGGCGGTTGAGCCAGCCACAGGGGTCGCTGCTGTCGTGGCGCTGCTCCAGACCACAGGGAAGGATCAGCAGATCGTCCAGTTCGAGGGGCTGGCGCTGATCCAGAACCGCCAGAGCGGGTGCACGGCGCTGCCGCTCGTCGGCGAACAGCGGCGATTGCCAGATGCTTCCCGGACCCCCATGGTCGTGGTTTCCCGGGATCACCAGGGTTGGGCAACCGATGCGGCCGATGGCCGCACACACGCCGCTCACATCACTCGGGCTCGGCGTGGGCGAATCAAACAGATCGCCGGCCACCACCACGGCCCTGGCCCCAGCGTCAGCGGCGGCCGCCGCGATGCGGTCGATGGCCTCGAGGCGCACCTGACGCAGCCGGCTGCGTTTGTCGGGGTCGCTGATCCGGCCATAGGGTTTGCCGATCTGCCAGTCGGCCGTATGCAGCACGGTGATGGCTGTCGGCACCTGGGGACCACCCGCGCTCGAGCGACCTGTCTAGCGCCTGAAGCCCCAGACTGGAACCGCACCTGCGCGGGCGGTATGGCTTCTCACTTCTGCAGGGTGCTGAGGGCCCGCATCCTCCAGGCACTCGCCCTGCTGTTGGTCGTGCTGCTGGCCTGGTGGCCCCTGCCGGCCCAGGCAAGCCCCGATGGGGCGCTGCTGTTTGACAACCATTGCGCCGGATGCCACATCCATGGCGGCAACATCATCCGGCGCGGCAAGACCCTTCAACTGGGCGCCCTGGAGCGCCAGGGACTGGCCAGTCCCGAGGCGATCGCCCGGGTGGCCGCGGCCGGCATCGGCCAGATGGGCGGCTATGCCTCGAGCCTCGGCGATGGCGGTCCCGAAGCGGTGGCGGCCTACGTGTGGCAGCAGGCCCAGGCCGGTTGGCCCCGGGCCTAGAAGGCTTGGGTCCAGGGGTGAATCTCGATCGCGCTCCAGATCCCCTCGCGCCAGTAGACATCAGCCTTGACCAGGGCTTCGATGGCCTCAGCCGAGTCGCCCTCGAAGATGCCGAACACCCGGCTCAGGTCGGTGGTGGGCCCCAGGGTGACCAGGCTGCCGCCCTCCTTGAGCTGCTGCAGCCGGGCCAGGTGCTCCTCGCGGAAGGGGGCTCGTTTCTCGAGCACGTCCTCGCAATAGGTGCCCCAGAGAACAAACCGCGATGCCATGCCAGCGTGCCGTGATGCGTGTGGATCCTCCCAGATCCGGGCTGCCTGAACGGCCTGGCCCGGCCCCGCGCCTGGATGGCGTGATGCAACCGGTGATCCCCGAGATCAGTGCCCTGGTGCGCGCCACCCCCGGCTGTCTGTCGCTGGCCCAGGGCATGGTCAGCTGGGGCCCGCCGCCGGGGGTGGCCGCCGTGCTGGGCGCCGCTGCCGCAGAGATGGCGGCTGCTGCCGGCGCTGCTGCGCTCAACCGCTACGGCGCCATGGCCGGCGATGATCCAGTTCTGGAGGCCATCGGCGCTGAGCTCACAGCGCCGGCCCGTCCCGGGGGGCCGTTGCAGCTCGAGGGCTCCACGCTGCTGGTGACCGCCGGCAGCAACATGGCGTTCAACGCCATCGCCCAGGTGATCACGGAGCCTGGCGATGAGCTGATCCTGCCGTTGCCCTACTACTTCAACCATGCGATGGCGGTGCAGCTGGCCGGGGGCGTGGCGGTGCCGGTGCACGCGGGGCTGATCCCCGACCCCGAGCGCCTGGCGGCGGCGATCAGCCCCCGCACCCGGGCCATCGTGACCGTCTCCCCCAACAACCCCAGCGGCGTGGTGATGCCCCGGGCGGTGCTGGAGCCGATCAACCGGTTGTGCGCGCAGCGGGGCCTGTTTCACATTCATGACGAGGCCTATGAGCACTTTGTGCACGGCCCGACGCCCCACTGGAGCCCTGGTTCCCAGGCGGGAGCGGAAGGGCACACGGTCAGCCTGTTTTCCCTGTCCAAGGCCTACGGCATGGCGGGGTGGCGGCTGGGCTATGCGGTGCTGCCGGCCCAGCTGAGGCCAGGTCTGGCCCAGGTGCAGGACACGGTGCTCATCTGCCCGCCCAGGCTCACCCAACGGGCGGCGGTGGCGGCCCTGGCAGCCGGTGCAGCCTGGTGCCGGCCCCGGGTCGCCCGGCTCGCAACTCTGCAGCAGCATCTGGTCGGCGCCGTCGCCCAGGCCCGCGCCGGCGGGCTGCCGCTGCGGCTGCTGGCCGAGCCCGATGGCGCCTTCTATGGGCTCCTGGCGCTGGAGCCCGAGGCGTCAAAGCGCCTATCGGTCGCGGGTGTCGATGGACGCACCCTGATGCGGCGGTTGGCCAGCAGCTACGGCGTGGCCTGCGTCAGTGGTGATGCCTTTGGCCTGGACGGCCATGCCCTGCGGCTCAGCACCGGCATGGTCGATGGTCCCACCCTGACCGTTGCGTTGCAACGGTTGTTCGGCGGCATCGGGGCACTGCTCGGCCAGGCTTGACACCCATAGGGGCGGCTTCAGCATTGGGCACAGTTGCGCGTGCGCTGGTGACCCTCAGGCAGAAGGCGATCGCCGCCGGCGGGGTGATCGCCGGCGTCGCTGCTGTGGTGCTAGGGCTGCAGTGGTTGCTGGCCCACCTGGCCTACGAACAGCAGCTGGCCCGCTGCAATGCCCTGCGCGACCAGCTTTCACAGACCAAGGGCCGTCTGGATGCGACGACCCGTGACATGCGCCAGAGCCGGCTCAACCCCGAGCAGGCGAGGCTTCTGCGCAGCACCGATCCTGCGGCCTATGTGAACTACTCGGAGAAGGTGGCCACCAAGGTGGACGCCGTCGCCGACTCTGGTGAGCAGCTGGTCAACCTCAGCAGTGACTACCAGGCGGCCCGCTGCCTCGACGTGGTGCGCTGAGCTGCGTCCTGCCGCACCACGCCCCAGCGGCCCATGGTGGGCCAGTGCCGCAGCCGCAGTCCCACACAACCGGTGTCGTGCCCCTGGCCGATTTCAGGTGCGCCGCATAGGCCTCAAAGAACGCCTCCGGTTAGGTGGGGCGATCACGCCCATAGGCCGTCGTCACCGGCAGCGTCACCGGCAGCGGCAAACACCAGCAGACGGTTGTTGGCGGGCATCGTCAGGTCGGCTCGCGGTTGCAGGCCATGCCTGCTGGCCAGCAGGGTCAGCCAGTCGGCGTCGCGCACCCCCATGGCGGGGTCGAGACTGCGCAGATGGGCATCAAAGGCGGCATTGCTGGGGGCCGTGTGCCGCCCACCATCGCTGAAGGGGCCATAGAGCAGCAGCAGGCCGCCGGGGACCAGCAGTGCCGCAGCTCCGGCCACCAGATCGGGCACCGCAGCGGCCGGCATGATGTGGGCCGTGTTGGCGCTGAACACGGCATCGAAGCGACCAGGGGGCCAGGGGCCTGTGGTCACATCGAGGGCGACCGCATCGGCCAGGTGACTGCCGGCGGCTTGCTGGCTGCGGCCCTCACGGTCGATGCGCTCCTGCAGCGCGGCCAACTGCCCGGCCCGTTCGCTCGGCAGCCAGTGCAACTGCTCGCGCTGGCGCGTGAAGTGCACCGCATGCTGGCCGCTGCCCGAGCCCACCTCAAACACCCGTGCCGGCCGCGGCAACCAACGCTCCAACGCCTCGGCGATGGGCTGCTTGTTGCGTTCGCAGGCTTCAGAAAACAGCACGGCTGGCAGGGCGACGGCGCGCGTCGCGATCAGGGCTGATCCAGGGCCAGGCGCAGCTCGTTGCAGAACCGGCCCGCGGCATCGGCCACCGGTTGGCCGCAGCTGTGAGCTTCAGCCATCACCTTGACCAGGGCGCTGCCGACGATGGCGCCATCGGCTCCCCAGTCACGCACCCGGCGGGCCTGCTCGGGGCCCGAGATGCCGAAACCCACGGCCACCGGCGTGCCGCCCTGGGCCTTGAGCTGTTGCACCAGCGGTCCCACCCGCTCCTGCAGGTTGGTGCGCACCCCGGTCACCCCGGTGACGCTCACCAGGTAGGTGAAGCCGCGGCTGGCCGCGTGGATCCGGGCCATCCGCTCGGCCGGGGTGGTGGGGGCTACCAGCAGCACCAGATCGAGGCCGTGGCTGGTGGCGATGGTGGAGAGTCTTTCGGCTTCCTCGAGAGGCAGGTCGGGCACCACCAGCCCGGCGGCACCGGCGTCAGCGGCCTCGGCGCAGAAGGCCTCCATGCCTTTGTTGAGCAGCGGGTTGCTGTAGGTGAACAGCACCACTGGAATCGCAAGCCGGTCTTTGAGGTCGCCCAGCATCCCCAGCACCCCGGCCGGGGTGGTGGCCGCGGCCAGGGCGCGGCTCGCGGCCGCCTGGATCACCGGGCCGTCGGCCAAAGGGTCGCTGTAGGGGATGCCCAGTTCGATCAGGTCGGCGCCGCCAGCCTGCAGGGCCAGCAGCGTGTCGGTGGTGGTGGTGAGATCGGGATCACCTGCCATCACAAAGGGCATCAGGGCGCAGCGCTGTTGCTGCCGCAGGGCCTCAAAACGCTGCTGGATCGCCGTCACGCCTGCTGTTCGGATGCCCCTGAGCCTATGGGGTCGGATTCAGCGGACGGGCTGCCCGACTCTGCAGCTGTTTCGGCCAGGAGTCTGGCCTGCTCCTCGGGGCTGAGGGCTTCAAAGCGGCGCAGCAGCTCGGCATCGGTGTAGGCGTCGTAGGCCTGGCGGTAGTCGCGGCGCTGCTGCATGTAGGTCATGCGGCCGGTGACCGCCCGAAACAGGTAGCTGCCGGTCCACAGGACCACCACCACCATGAGCACGGCCGAGGCCGCGATGCCGGCCGAAAACCCTTCGAAGCCCGTGGATGCAAAAGCGGCATACCCCGCCGCACCCAGCCCGAGAACCGCCAAACCCAGCAGCAGGGCACCCCCTTTGGTCATGGGTGTCAGACCTGCCCCTGGCCCGCCATGCGCAGGTTGATGAACGGGGCAAACAGAATCAACCCTGGAAAAAACAGAAACACCAGGCCGTAGACCCCCAGGCGTTCCAACTTGCCCATGGTGGTCCAGCGCCTGACCATCCAGGCGTAGAGCAGCAGGGGCATCACCACCAGGTAGGCGCCTCCCAGCACGACATAGAGACCAAGCACCAGAAGGGTCTCGGGCGTGATGGCACTCATGAAGCCGGGCAAGGTCACTGGCTCAGCACAGTTGAATGAAGCATAGGAGCGGTGTGCAGGGCATCGGTCGGGGTGTGCGCCGACGCGGTGTGCGCCGACCCGGTGTGTGCCCCGATCGCTTGGGTGACCCTCGAGGACTGCTGACGCAGCAACAGCCCGGCCTAAGCTGCGCCCAATGGGGGCATGGCGAAACCGGTAGACGCAGCAGACTTAAAATCTGCAGGCCGCAAGGCTGTGGGGGTTCAAGTCCCCCTGCCCCCATCGGTCATGCCGGATCCGCAGCTCGAACGCGAGCTTGAGCAGGCTCGCCAGCATGGCCGCTGGTTATCTGACGATGAACGCGTCGCCCTCGACCGAGAGCAGCAGCAGGCGGTCGACCAGGCCCAGGGGCAGCGGCAGAACCGCCGCAAGCTGATCCTGCTCACGGGGGTTTGCCTGCTGTTGCCGCCGCTGTGGCCCCTGGCCCTGGGACTCATGTTGGTGTTGCTGTTTCCGCGCACCACCAGGCGCTTCGGGCTGATCGCCGGTGTGATCCTGCTGGCTGGCGGGGCCTTGGTGCTGCTGCTGTTGCTCAGCCTGGTGGTGGCGATTCTGATGGCGGTGTTCTGAGCAGAAGCGACCGCCAGCTGCGGATCTCCAGGCCGTTGAGCTCCCAGCCCTTGACCAGCTGGTAAATCACGGGCACCACCAGCAGGCTCAGGGCGGTCGAGGCCAGCAGGCCGCTGAACACCACGGTGCCGATGCTGACGCGGCTGCCGGAGCCGAAACCGCTGGCAAACAGCAACGGCAAAAACCCCGCCAACGACGAGATCGCCGTCAGCAGGATCGGCCGCAGGCGGGCGGTGGAGGCTTCCCGGATCGCCTGCTCGAGGGGCTCCCCGGCGGCCAGCCTCTGGTTGGCGAATTCGACGATCAGGATGCCGTTCTTGGCCGCCAGGCTGACCAGCACCAGCAGGCCCATCTGGCCATAGACATCCAGGGGCAACCCGCGCAGGGCCAGGCCGGCGCTGGCCCCCAGCAGGGCCAGGGGCACCGTGACGCCGATGATCAGCGGATCGATGAAGTTCTCGTAAAGGGCCGCGAGCACCAGCAGCATCACCACCACCCCCAGGGCAAACACCCGCACGTTGCTGCCCTGGGCCTGGTTCTCTTCGCGGGCGAGACCGGCCCATTCGAGGGCCGTCACGCCGCCCTGGCGCTGCTGGACCTGCTCGAGGATCGCCATCGCCTGACCGCTGCTGATCCCGTTTTTGGGCAGGGCGCGCACGCTGATCGAGCGCACCAGGCGGGTGTGGTTGATGCTGGTGGGTCCGCTGCCCTGCTCCAGGGTCACCAGCTGGCGCAGGGGGATCAGCTTGCCCTCGCGGTTGCGCACCATCAGGCTGAGCACGTCATTGGCGTCACGCCGCCTCGTCCCGTCGAGCTGCACGATCACCTTGCGCACCTGGTCGCTCTCGAAGCTGTCGTTGACGTAGTCGCTGCCAAAGCTCGCCCCCAGGGTGTCGACCACGGTGGCCAGGTCCACCCCCAGCGAGGCCAGCTGCAGGCGATCAGGGATGAGTTCCAGCTGGGGGGAGCCGGCGCTGAAGCGCGTCGAGACCCGTTCAAAGGCTCCGCTGGCGCGCGCAGCCCCGATGAAGCGCTGGGCCTGTTGTTCAAAGGCGGAGAGGCTGAGCTGGCCATTGCTGATGTCGAGCAGTTCCAGCTCCAGCCCCCCTTCGCTGCTGAAACCCCGCACGCTCGGTGGTTCACTGAGCTGCACCACAGCCTGGCGGATGCGTCGCCGCAGCTTGGCGTTGAGTCGGTCTGCCACGGCAGCGGTGGAGGCCTCAGCCCCATGGCGCTGTTCGATCGGAGCAAGGCGCACAAAGAACAGTCCCTTGTTGGGGCTGCTGTCGCCGAAGGAGCGCCCGGCAAAAAAGGTCGCGCGGGTGATCAGCGGCTCGCTGCGCACGATCTCGCGCACCTGGTCGAGCACGGCCTGGGTCTGTTGCAGGCCGTAGCCATCGGGCAGGATCACCACCCCACGCAGCTGTCCGGTGTCCTCCTGGGGAATGAAGCTCTTGGGCATGGCCTGTAGGGCCAGGGCCGTGATCACGATGCCGGCCAGCAGCAGCAGTAGAACCTGGCGCGAGCGGGCCATGACCCAGGCAAGCAACCGGCCATAGGGCGCTTCAAGGCCCTCGAGCCAGCGCCGGGCCGGGTCGATCCAGCGCAGCAACCAGCGTGGCTCGGCCCGTCCGGGGCCCACGGCCCGGCTGGCCAGGACCGGGGTGAAGCTGAGCGCGTTGAAGGTGGACAGGCAGATCGCAGCACTGATCGTGATCGCGATCGGGGCATAGAGACGGCCCACGCTGCCCCCAAGACCCAGCACCGGCACGAACACCACGATCAGCACCAACGAGGTGGCGATCACAGCACTGCCCAGTTCGGCCATGGCCTCGCGGGCCGCCTGCAGGGGCGCCGTGCCGTTCTCGAGCCGGCGGCCGATGTCCTCGCTGACGACGATGGCGTCATCGACCACCAGACCGGAGGCCAGCACCATGCCGAACAGGGTCAGGGTGTTGAGGGACTGGCCGGTGAGGTAGAGCACGCTGAGGGCGCCGATCAGGGCCACCGGCACGGCCGCCGCGGTCACCAGGGCCAGGCGGCTGTTGCCCAGGCCCAGCAGCAACACCACAAACACAAGCACCACCGCATCCCGCAGGCTGGCGGTGGTGTTGTCGATGCTGCCTTGGACAAAGTCGGCTTCATCGACGATCAATTGCATGCTGATGCCAGGCGGGAACCGGGGTTCCAGTTCCCTGAGGGCCGCATTAACCGCGGCGCTCACGCGGATCGCATTGCTGCCGTCGCGCTGGTTGATCACCAGGGCGACGACCGGGTTGCCGGCCAGGTTGGTGGCGATCGCGTCATAGCTTTCATTGCCCAGTTCAACCCGGCCCACATCGCGCAGCAGCGTCAGGCCGCCGGTCTTGGCGTCGCGCGCCACCACCAGTTCTTCAAACTCGGCGGGGGTGCGCAGCCGGCCTTCCATGCGCAAGGGCAGGGTGAGCTGCTGGCCCTCGGGGCTGGGGGCGTCACCGCTCTGGCCAAGGGCCGCCAGCACGTTCTGCTGCTGCAGGGCCGTGCGCACGTCGCCGATGGTGAGCCCCCGCTCTTCGAGCCGCCAGGGGTCAAGCCAGAGGCGGAACGCCAGACTGTTGCCGCCCGAGATGCTGACGCTGCCGACGCCTGGAACGCGTTGGATCCGGTCGCGAATGACCTGGTCGACCCAACCGCCCAGAAAGGTGCTGCCATAGAGGCGACGATCGGCGCCGAAGCTCAGCACCATCAGCACATCGTCGGAACTGCGCCGCACCTGCACCCCCTGGCGCGCCACCACCGCCGGCAGCAGCCGGCTCACCACGGCCGCCTCGTTCTGGGTGTTGATCTGGTTGAGCTCGGGGCTGCCCCCGTCAAAGCTCAGGCTGATCGAGCTGCCGTTGGCTGAGCTGGTGGAACGGATGGTGTCGAGCCGCTCGAGTCCGTTGAGCTGTTTTTCGAGAATGGCGGTGACCCCCTGCTCCACCACTTCGGGGCTGGCGCCGGGGTACGCGGCGCGCACCGTGACCCGGCTGGGGGCGATCGGGGGCAGGTTCTCCACCTGCAGGGCCGGCAGGGCCACCAGGCCGGCCAACAGCACCAGCAGGCTGCACACCAGGGTGAACACCGGCCGTTTCAGGAACGGGTCGGAGATCGATCGCAAAACTCGGCGTTTCCGCTCCAGAGCAGGCCCTAGGGGTGATGGACATCGGGCAGCAGGGTGGCCACCTGGTTGGCATCGAGTCTGCCTGTCTGTTGCAGCACCTGGGTGATGCGGGTGATGTCGAGCACAGCGTGCACGCGATAGCCCGCTGCGGCGAGCCGCTGTTTGGCCTGGCGATCGTGGTCGCCGCCATGGTCGAGAAACACGACCACATCGTGGACCACCAGGCCTGAACTCTCCAGCTTGGCGATGCCCTCGAGCACGCTGCCGCCCGTGATCAGAATGTCGTCGACCACCACCACCACATCGTCGGCCTCGAAATCGCCTTCGATCAGGCGGCGGGCGCCGTGGGCCTTGACCTCCTTGCGCGGGTAGATGAGCGGTTTGTGCAGCTGCAGTGACAGGCCGGTGGCGGTGGGCAGCGAGCCGTAGGGAATGCCGGCGATGCGGTCAAAGTCGAGTTGGTGCAACAGCTCGCCGTAGCTGTGCAGCACCCGGTGAAACAGGTTGGGATCCGAGATGATCTGACGCAGGTCGACGTAATAGTTGAAAACGGCTCCACTGGCCTGCACGTACTCCCCGAACAACAGACAGCCGATGTCAAACAGGTCGACGATCAGGGCAGCCAGGGGATCGTCGCTGGTCCCCGCCGCGGCGTCGGGCAACCACAGGTCGCAGCTCTGGGCACCGGCACGCTGCCGCGCGCTCTGCAGCTGCGCCCGGCAGCCGTTGATCTGCTCGCGCAGGGCATCGGCCCGCGCCGCCAGGTCGTCTTCGACCAGCAGGTTCTGGGGCAGGGGCAGCAGCAGGCCGTCGCCCGCCTCACTCAGCCCGGCCTGCAGCAGCGGTTCGAGTTGGTCTTCTTCAGCCCAGAGGCTGCGCAGCAGCAGAAACCGCTGCGGTGCCGCCTGCCGCACCGCCGCCAGCACGGCTGCATCGCTGGTGCCGACCTCGAGCAGCAGCTGCTCAGGCGTGGCCCACAGCTGGCTTTCGCGCACGATGTGCAGAAACAGGGGCGCCTCCTCACCGGGGTAGTGCTGCAGCACCCGGGCCGCGGGGTTCGAGCTGTGACAGGTGATCACCACCCCCTTGTCGGGGTAGAGCAGAAAGGGCGCGGCGATGTCCTGGCCCGCCAGGGGCGAGAGGGTCACCCCATCGGCGCCGAGCTCCTTGAACAGGTAGTGGGCCAGGGCCGACGAGCTGTTGAGGTCGCCATGTTTGGCATCGATGATCAACGGGATCTCGGGCGGCACCAGATCGCGCACCTCGGTCAGCAGCTCGAGGCCGATCGGCCCCAGGGCCTGGTAGAACCCCAGGCTGGGCTTGAAGGCGCAGACCACCGGCGCCGTCGCCTCGATCACGGCCTTGATCCAATGGCGCGCCTGGCTCAGAAACGAACGTCCCGCCAGCCCCCGCGCCGCCGCCCAGCTGGCCAGAAGCTCGGGGTTGGGGTCGAGCCCAGTCACCAGCAGGCTCTGGTGGCGGCTGATGGCCTCGGTCAGCTGAACGAAGAAGGCCATGGCCGGCGCTGGGCCTGAACAGGTCGCCCATGCGTTGCTAAGCCGGCGCTGCCCCCGGCCGTGGGCCTGCGCAACAGGTCGTTGCAACAGCTCGCTGCGTTGACCAGGTCTCTGCCTCAGGCCAGCAGCTGCCAGCCCAGGGTCTCGCCCGCATGAAACGGCACCAGGCTGCCAACCCGCTCGGGTACGGGCGTGGGGCGACGCGCCAGGGTCACGGTGCCGTCGTTGAGCGGCAGCCCGTAGAAGCGGGGACCGTTCTCACTGGCAAACGCCTCGAGCCGATCGAGGGCATTCTCGGCGTCAAACACCGCCGCGTAGCTCTCGAGCGCATGGGGAGCGTTGTAGATGCCGGCGCAGCCGCAGGCGCTCTCCTTGGCATGGCGTTCGTGGGGGGCTGAATCGGTGCCCAGAAAGAACCTGGGGTTGCCGCCGGTGGCGGCGGCCCGCAGGGCAAGGCGGTGCAGTTCCCGTTTGGCCACCGGCAGGCAGTACATGTCGGGCCGCAGGCCGCCGGCAAAGAGGGCGTTGCGGTTGATGTGCAGGTGGTGCGGCGTGATCGTGGCGGCCAGATTGGCCGGCCCTGCGCGCACAAAATCGACCGCGTCGCTGGTGGTGATGTGCTCCAGCACCACCTTGAGCCCCGGGTGACGCTGCAGCAGCGGCGCCATCACCCGTTCGATGAACACCGCTTCGCGATCGAAGATGTCGATCTCAGCGTCGGTGACTTCACCGTGAATCAACAACGGCATGCCGATGCGCTCGAGGGTTTCGAGCACTGGTGTGATGGCGGCGAGGTCGCGCACGCCGGCGTCCGAGTTGGTGGTGGCGCCGGCCGGATACAGCTTGACGGCCGTCAGCACCCCCTCCCGGTGCCCCTGCTCGAGATCGGCCGGGTTGATGGTTTCGGTCAGATAGGCCGTCATCAGCGGCGTGAAGCCAGTTGCAAGGGCCGCACCACCGCGCGAGCGCACCGCCGCCACGATGCGTTCGCGGTACGCGCGCGCCGCCGCCGTGGTGGTGACCGGTGGCCGCAGGTTGGGCATCACGATCGCCCGGGCGAACTGCCGCGCGGTGGCCGGCGCCACCAGCTGCAGCAGCTCCCCGTCGCGCAGATGCACGTGCCAGTCGTCGGGTCGGCGGATCGTCAGGGTGTTCATGGCTCCAGCTTGGCGGCCGGTGTGGTCTCCTCGGGCGGGTTCAGCTCCAGCAGGTTCAGCTCCAGGCCCAGCCGACGCAGGTTGTCGCTGAGGACGGTGGCCAACTCGGGGTCGATCCGCAACTCCTGCCACCGCTCACCGATCTGCAGGGCCTGGGCGGCTTCCACCGTGCAGCCCAGGTAGCGGGCCAGGTTGCGGTGCACCTCAAACAGGGCTTCGGCGGTCAGGGGCCGCCGCAGCCGCAGCTGCAGCCGCTGGCTGGGTGGCGCCAGTTGCCCCAGCTCGATGCGCCGCAGTCCGGCCAGGGTGGCCAGCACCAGCAGCTGATCCCCCGGGTTCAGCAACAGGTCCAGCGGCGGCAGTGCCAGCACGTCGCCCCGGGAGGGTCGTCGCAGGGCGATGGTCGTGACCCCATAGCCGTTCTGAATCCGGGCCAGGCTCTGGCCGCAGAGGCTGTCATCGGGGTTGATCCGGTACCGCACCAGCAGGCCCATGGCCTCACCGATCGGCCAGACCCCCTCGACCCGTTCACCGAAGGCGGTGGCCACGATCACGTCGGCCGCCAGGCTCAGGCTGGAGATCACCGTGACCCCGCCCAGCAGCTCACCGAGCTGTTCGGCAGCCTGCTCGGCGCTTGCCACCATGGCCAGGCGCGCCTGCGGCCAGAACCGCTGCAGGGCCAGCATGGCCTGCACATTGGCCAGCAGATCGCTGCTCAGCAGCCCGATGGCGCGCACCTCGTGATCACGCAGGCTGCGTTGCACCCGCTCGAGGGCTCGGCCGTCGGCGTCGATCGGCCAGACGCAGTGCCCCTCGCGCTGCAGTTCCTGGGCCAGCGATTCACTCAGGATGTCGCCTCCGATCAGCAGAATCGGCCGTGCCCGGCGTGGCAGCCGGGGCCGGGCCTTGAGTCCGAAGCGGGCGCTCAGCAGCTGATCAAGAATCACGGCCACCAGGGCCGAGGTCAGCAGGGTGCCCAGCAGTGACAGCAGCAGGGTGCCGGCGATGGTGGCGCCATCGAGGCCGCCGCGGCTCCCGGGTCGCGCTGCAGACAGCACATTCACCGGATCGACGTACTCGCCTTTGAGCAGGCCCAGGGTCACGAACACCCCGTGCTGCCAGCTGGTTCCCAGCGAAAACTGATGGATCCCGGCCCCGATCACCAGCACCAGCCCCAGGCTGAGCAGCAGCAGGTTGCGGCTGCGGCGATCCAGCGCCGACCAGCGCCATCGGCGCCGGGGCTGGCGCCCGGGTTGGCCGTCTGGGTCGGCCCTGTCGATGCCGCGATGGTGAAAGGCCAACGGCGTCACCAGCCACCCGTCCATGCCGTGTTCCAGCTGCACCGGGCGTTGAAAGCGGTGGTCCTCCCATGCACCCTGAAACAGGGCAAAGGCGAGCCCATCGGCCTCAAACCTGGCGGCATCGTCACCGGGCCTCAGGGCCTGCAGCAGGGCCCAGCGCATCAGGCTCTGCGGATCCACCACGTTCACACCGCTCAGCCGCCCTTCGAGCAGGTCACCGAGCTGGCGCTGCTCACCCGAGGCGCGCACCACGATCTGGGCGGTGGGGTTGAGCAGCCGCACCTGCAGCGCGGCCTCCAGATTCACCGTGCTCTCTGAGCTGAGCAACAGCACGGCACGGGCGTCGCGGACCCCTGCCTGGCCGAGGTGATGGGGGCGGCGCATGTCGCCGATCACCACCGGTGCGCTGAGGCACTGCTCGAGATCGGGCTCGCGCCAGTCGGGGGCATGGCGGTCCATGGCCAGCAGCGGCATGTCGAAACGCCGCAGGCGTCTGAGGCAGGCCTGCCCCAGCTTTCCCAGTCCGCAGATCAGGATGGCCGGCTGGGAGGCAGGGGCTGCCATCTGGGCTCTGGTGATCAACCCATGCTCCTGGGCGGTTTGGGCGGCGGCAAGCGAAGCAAATCAAAAGTTCTCGGCTCCTTGTTGCCCCCTTAACGCGCCCTGACCAGGTTGTGGGCATCTGTTTGTGCCCATCGATGACGTTCACCGAGAACCCCCAGGCACACCAGGGCGCAGCCCTGCCGATGTCGGCCAGCTTCAGCGACCGTCAGCGCACCGGTCTGACGGCCGATGACCTGTTTGAAGGCATCACCGAGCACCTGTTCTTTTCGCTGGGCCGCAGCGCCGTTGATCCCAGCCCCCATGACCTGTACATGGCGCTGAGCTTTGCGGTGCGCGACCGGCTGATGAACAGGCACCTGGCCGCCAAGGACCTGATGCGGCAGCAACGCCCCAAGGCGGTGGCCTACCTCTCGGCCGAGTTTCTGATCGGCCCCCAGCTGGCCAACAATCTGTTGATGCTGGGCTTGCAGGCCGAAGCCGGCGAGGCCCTGGCCCGCTTCGGCATCAGCGACCCCGAGCAGGTGTTTGCCGTGGAGGAGGAACCCGGTCTCGGCAATGGCGGCCTTGGTCGCCTGGCGGCCTGCTACAGCGAATCGCTGGCGTCGCTGGAGATTCCCGCCACCGGGTACGGCATTCGCTACGAGTTCGGCATCTTTGACCAGCTGATCAAAGGCGGCTGGCAGGTCGAGATCACCGACAAATGGCTCAAGGGGGGCTGGCCCTGGGAGCTGGTCCATCCCACCAAGGCCCAGAGCGTGGGCTTCGGCGGGCGCACCGAGGCCTGGCAC
Organism: Cyanobacteria bacterium REEB417; assembly: GCA_018970945.1. Classification (GTDB taxonomy): domain Bacteria; phylum Cyanobacteriota; class Cyanobacteriia; order PCC-6307; family Cyanobiaceae; genus RGUW01. The sequence continues at coordinate 29,542 of JAGWVJ010000019.1, forward strand.
GACGAGCAGGGCCGCTACCGGGTGCGCTGGATGCCGGCCGAGGTGGTGCAGGGCATCCCCCACGATGTGCCGGTGCCGGGGTACCGGGTCAACAGCTGCGGCCGGTTGCGGCTGTGGCGGGCCGAGGCCTCCGAGGCGTTTGATTTCCATGCCTTCAACAGCGGCGATTTTCATGGCGCCGTTGAAGCCAAGGTGGGCAGTGAAACCCTCTCGAAGGTGCTGTATCCCAACGACGGCACCGACGGTGGCCGCCGCCTGCGGCTGATGCAGCAGCACTTCTTTGTGAGCTGCTCGTTGCAGGACATGCTCGCCAACCTGCAGCGCCGCGGCATCGCCATCGAGGACTTTCCGCGTCACTGGGCCGTGCAGCTCAATGACACCCATCCGGCGATCGCCGTGGCCGAATTGATGCGGCTGCTGCTCGATGACCATGGCCTCGACTGGGATCAGGCCTGGGCCATCGTCTCGGGTTCATTGGCGTACACCAACCACACCCTGTTGCCCGAAGCTCTGGAGTGCTGGGGCCTTGACCTGTTCGGTGCCCTGCTGCCCCGGCATCTCGAGCTGATCTATGAGATCAATGCCCGCTTTCTGCAGCAGGTGCGGCTGCGCCACCCGGGCAATGACCAGATCCTCAGGCGGGTGTCGATCATCGATGAGGGCGGCGCCAAAGCCGTGCGCATGGCCCATCTGGCCGTGGTGGGCAGCCATCACGTCAATGGCGTGGCGGCCCTGCACAGCGACCTGGTCAAGCGCGATCTGTTTCCCGAGTTTGCGGCGATCTGGCCCGAGAAGTTCACCAACGTGACCAACGGGGTCACCCCCAGGCGCTGGCTGGCCCTGGCCAATCCACCCCTCCACGATCTGCTGAGTCAGACCGTGGGTGCCGACTGGCCTGCCCAGATCGATGCGCTGCAGAGGCTGGAATCGTTTCAGCACGACGAGGCCTTCCTGGAGCGCTGGGCCGCCTGCAAGCTGGCCGGCAAGCGCCGGCTCGCCGCCGTGATCGATCAGCGCAATGGCCTGTTGGTCGATCCCACCAGCCTGTTTGACGTGCAGGTGAAGCGGATTCACGAATACAAGCGTCAGCATCTCAATGCCCTGGGGGTGATCGCCCGTTATCTGCGCATCAAGAGCGGCGACACCCAGGGCCTGGCGCCGCGCACCGTGATCTTCGGCGGCAAGGCGGCTCCCGGTTATGCCATGGCCAAGCTGATCATCCGCTTCATCAACGGCATCGCCGAGACGGTCAACAGCGATCCCGACATGAAGGGGCTGCTGAAGGTGGCCTTCCTGGCCGATTTCAATGTGCAACTGGGCGAGAAGATCTATCCGGCGGCCGATCTGTCCGAGCAGATCTCAACGGCCGGTCTTGAGGCCTCGGGCACCGGCAACATGAAATTCGCCCTCAACGGTGCCCTCACCATCGGCACTCTTGACGGGGCCAATGTCGAAATTCGTGAGCAGGTGGGTGAGGAGAACTTCGTGCTCTTCGGCCACACCACCGATCAGATCCAGGAGCTGCACCGCAACGGGTACCGCCCCTGGGAGTGGGTGGCGGGCAGTCCCTTGCTCGAAGAGATCTTTGCCCTGATCGAGAGCGGCCACTTCAGCGCCGGCGATGGCGATCTGTTCAGGCCGTTGGTGCAAAACCTGGTCGGTCGTGATCCCTTTGCCGTGATCGCCGACTTCAACGCCTACCTCGAGGCCCAGCAGCGGGTCGATGCGGCCTGGCAGCACCGCCGCGATTGGCAGCGCATGAGTCTGTTGAACACGGCGCGCAGCGGGTTCTTCTCCTCGGATCGGGCCGTGCGCGAGTACGCCAGAACCATCTGGCAGGTGCAGCCGGTTCCGGTCGAGCTGAGCTGCCCTCTGTGAGACCACCGTTCAGCCTGCAGCGCGTGCGCTACCCGAACGTGTTTTCGCTGGGTGATGTGGGGGGCATGCCCAACTCCAAGACGCCCTCGTTTCCGCTCGACCCCACCAAGGAGCGCTGGAGCATGCAGTTCGACAGGCGCAAGATCCTGCCATCGCTGTACTGGAACCGCATGCAGGCCGGGGCCGGCCACGAACGTCAGTTCGTGCCGGGCAACCACTGAGCGCCGTCACGGCGGCTGATCGCCACCACCCCCGGCCGCGGCGACCGCCCCGGGACCCCTGAGGGCCAGTTGGAGCCCAGGGGTACCCAGCGCAGCTGCTCGAAACGCCGGCCACTGCGATCCACCAGGGTATGGGCCTGGGCCTCGACGGCCTGGCCCTGGCGCGTGCCACCGGTTTCGCCAGGATGCTGCACCGCCAGAAACAGGGTGCGCCCGTCAGCATCAAAGCAGGGGCCGCACAGCTCGCAGTCGATCGGGCCGATGGCAAAGCACAGGGCCTGGCCGGCCGCTGCCCCCTGGCGGGGCAGCACCCAGCAGCTGTTGTTGCCGAACACATCGAGGCTGGCGCTGCTCGAGCGGTCGGTGGTGATCCAGAGGTTGCCCGCCGGGTCAAAGGCCAGGTTGTCGGGGTTGCTGAACCCCAGACCCCCCTGCCAGGGGGTGCCGCCGGTGGCCTCCATCCGCCAGCTGAAGCGGGCTCCACGCGCGCTGCCGCCATCGCCCAGGCGCATCACCCAGCCGTGGGGCCAGTTGGCCTGGCCGGCGGGCCCCCTGAAGATGGCCGGGTCGGCGCCGCCCCCATCGCCCCGGCCTGCGGCGGTGAAGGCGATCAGCAGGTCGCCGGTCTGCGGGTCGATGTCGGTGTCTTCGGGGCGGGCCGCGGCGGTGGCGCCGATCGCATTGGCGGCCAGGTGCGCGTCGATCAGGATCGCCCCCTGCTGGCGCAGGCGCGCTTCGGGGTCATCCCCCAGCACCGGATAGAGGTCGGCCAGGGTGCTGTGACGCTGGCAGTAGGCGTCGACGTCGGCATCGCTCTCCAGGGCCTGCTCACCGCTGCGACGGCGGTCGCCATGGGGAAGCAGGGTGGGTTGGGCGATGCCAAAACGGGCGTAGTGACTTGGTCGCTGCGGGTCGAGTCGGGTGGCGGGTTCGAGCACCAGCCAGCGGCCGCTACCGCCGGGTTCAAAGCGGGCCACCTCCAGCCGGCCGTGCTCGAGCAGCCGTCCGTTGGCTGGGTCGCTCGGGGTGCTCACCCGGCCATCACTCACAAACCGGTAGAGGTGGCCGCCGTGACGGTCGCAGCCCGAGTAGACGATCAGGGGTTCGCCGGCCCTGGCCACGACGGCCACGGCTTCATGGCGGAACCGTCCCAGCCAGCTGTGTTTGACGGCGACCTGCCGGGGCTGGCGGGGGTCGAACTCCACCATCCAGCCGTAGTGGTTACCGGGCAGACCGAACGGATTGCCCAGCCCGTCGAGCCGGGTGCCGTCCCAGCGGAACGGGCGTTGGGAGGGTGCGGTTGCCGAGCCGTCGGCAAACACCGCCTCGCTCACCTGGCTCTGGAAGTTTTCTTCGGCGCTGAGCACCGTGCCCCAGGGCGTGGTACCGCCGGCGCAGTTGGCGAAGGTGCCGCGCAGGCCAGCGCCCTGGCTGCCGCGGTAGCCCAGCGGGGCCGGGTTGCGAAACACCGCTGCCGCCGGGCCGCTGCAGCGCACCGGCGTCAGCCCGTCGATGCGCCGTTCATAGCGGCTGCCCTGCAGGCGGCGCCAGCTGCCATTGCTGCGCTGCAGTTCGAGCACGCCGATGCCGAGATCGGCCATGGCCGCCTCGGCCACCTGGCGCACCATGGCGAGAAGGGGATCATTCGCTGGCAGCGCCGAGGCGTCGACGCTGCCGTCGCGGGCCGCCAGCGCCTGCTGCAGCGCCGCCAGCGGCAGGGGCGTGCCCACCGCCTCGCCATAGCCCGATGCCCAGGTCTGGGGGCTGATGTATTCGAAATTGACGCTCAGCAGGGCGCGGTTGTCCTCCAGGGGGGTGAGGGCCAGGTAGTCGTTGTTGAACCCGAAGCGACCACCGGCGAGACGATCGCCCCACACCACCAGCAGCTCGGCAGCGAAGCCTTCGGGCACCAGCAGCCGGTCGTCGAGCGTCAGCTGGCGGTACTGGCCTCGCTGCTGGGCCGCGCTGAGCCCGTCGCCGGGCAGGGGCAACGGCGGCCGCAGGGGTTTGAAGCCCAGCGGGCCTGGGCCTGCGCCTGCCGAAGCCTGACCCTGCATCAGGCTTGCGGCCGCGGCGGCGCCGCCCAGGCCCAGCAGCTGCAACAGGCGGCGACGGCTCAGCTCAGCGGGGTGGTTCATGGCTTGCAATCGGGATGGCGCACCGGGCTCAGCCGCACCAGGTGGTTGGCCTGCAGGGGGTTGAAGTTATCGTCGCTGACCAGCATCAGGGTGGTTCGACCATCGGCCAGCGGTGGTGCGGCCAGCAGCACCTCCCAGTTGTCGCGCGGCAGTCCCAGGCTGTCGAGGTTCCACTGCTGCAGCGGCACCAGGGGCCTGGCCGCGGGGTCGGGGCCCGGCAGCGGGTAGAGCACGAGCCGGGCCTGCCACCGGTCCGGGGCGTCAAACCGGCGCCACAACCCCAGCAGGCCGCGGTCGGTGGCCAGCAGATCGGTGAGTCCCCAGCCACTGGGCAGGGCCAGGGGCTGCAGCGGCGTGGCCTGGAGTGCGGCAGCGGGCTGCACCGGCTTGCGCTGCACCGGTTTGCGCTGCACTGGCCAGCGCAGCAGCCGCACCCGGTCGGTGGGATCCTGTTGCAGAGGTCGTTCGGCAGCCATCAGCAGGGCACCCGATCCGGGCAGCCGGGTCAGGGACTCAGGGCCGCCGTTGCTGTGCAGGCCGCTGCCCTGCTGCAGCTGCCAGGCGATGGGCAGCGCCACGCGCTGCTGCAGCTGGCCCGTGGCCAGGTCGTAGCGCAGCAGCTCGGCCGGGCGCGGTGGCTGCAGGCGCCCCTCGCTGGCGACCCACAGGCTGGCACCGTCGAGCACCAGCCCCTCGCCGTCCATCGGTTGCGGCTGGGGCAATGGCAGGGGGGCCAGCGGCCTGAGCCCCGCCAGCCCGCCCTGCCGCAGCCCCTGCCAGCGGCCGATGCTGCCGTTGGGCCCATCGCTGAGCAGCCACAGCGTGTCGTTGCCGCTGCTGTAAGCACCAGCCGAAAAGCCCCCTCCGGCTGAGCGGGGCAGCACGGTCTGCTCGACGCGTTGCCAGCCGGCGCTCAGGGGGCAGGGCAGCGCGATCGGACCGGGCCACTCCATCGCACCCGCTCAGATCGATTCCATGTCGACCCCGGTGGTCTCGATGCGGTAGATCCAGGTGATCACGGCCCCCACCAGGGAGGTGATCGCCAGCAGCGGCAGCAGCCGCTCGGTGCCCCAGTCGGCCAGCAGGGTCGGGAACAAAAAGGCCGTCAGCACCGCTCCCACCTTGCCTGTGGCGGCGGCCAGGCCAGCCCCCAGGCCCCGCACCCGGGTCGGAAAGACCTCACCGGCAAGCAGGTAGGTCTGGGCATTGGGCCCCAGGTTGGTCATGAACTGGAACAGCACGAAACCGATCACGATCACCACCAGGTTGCTCTGGCCGTTGAGGTTGCCGAGGGCCGCGATCAGCAGTCCGGCCGCGCAGCCCACAAACCCCAGGATCTGCAACGGGATGCGGCCCCAGCGGTCGGCCAGGGCGATGGCGCAGGCGATGCCCACCAGAAAGCCGACGTCGACCAGGGCCGTGCCGCGGGCCCCCAGCAGGTCGTTGTGAATCACCGCCGCGACGGTGTGCTCCTTGGCCTGGGCCCCAAAGGCGGCGGCGATGATCACCGGTGTGAAGATGCCGATGCCATAGGTCGACAGGTCCTGCAGGAACCACGGCACCGAGGCCAGGATCGTGGCCCGTTGCAGCTTGCCGCGAAACAGCTGGCTCCAGTCGTTGCTGCGTTCGATGTGGCCCGCTTCGGCGATCTCGAGATCGAGAAGTTCCACATCCTTGCGGCCCAGCAGTTTGCGCAACTGTTTTTCGGCCTTCTTGACGTCACCCCTGCTCACCAGCCAGTGGCTGCTTTCGGGCAGAAACAGGCGGCCCCAGACCACCAGCAGCACCGGCATCACCGGGATCAAATAAAAGAGGCGCCAGGTGCTCAGTTCGGGTTTGCTGCCCAGCAGCACGGCTGCGATGGCGGTGCCCAGCACGGCCCCCAGGGCCTGAAAGCTGAAGGCCCCCAGCACGAGCCGGCCCCGCACCGCCGCCGGAATGCTTTCGGAGATCACCAGGTGGGCGGTGGGGTAGTCGGCCCCCAGCGCCAGTCCGATCACAAACAGGGCGCCCACCAGGGCCGGGGTGCCGGGGCTGAAAGCGGCCGCCACCAGGGCTACAGCCAGTAGCACCATCTCGCCGATGAACACCGGCTTGCGGCCAAAGCGATCGGCCAGGCCCCCCAGCGCCAGGGCACCCACCAGGATGCCCGCCAGGGTGGCGGCGGTGACCAGACCCTTGACGGTGCTGGTCATCGCAAATTGTTCGGCGATCAGGGGCAGGGCAATGCCACCCATGAACACGATCAGGCCTTCAAAGAACTTGCCGGCGGTGGCCAACGACCACACAAGCCACTGCATGGCTGACAGCGGCGGCCCGGCCAGCCGGGCGCCTCCCTCCCAGCTGGGTACCTCTTCGATGTAGGCCTGAACGCTGCGTTTGGCCATGGGGAGCGTTGGCGCCGACTCAGGGCTGCCCCAGTGTTACTGCAGCCCGCAGCCGTCGGATGGTCATCCGGTTAAGAGCGGCCCCGGTTCGGGCTCTATCAGAACGTCACCGTCAGAACGTCACTGTCAGAACGTCACCGTCAGTACGTCACCTTGGCGCCAAAGCCAGTAGTGAACACATCGGCAGTGGTGCTGGTTCCCGCCGGCCGCACCGACCATTGCAGAAAGGGGTAGAGATCCAGCCACGTCGTCAAGACCAGGTGGTAGCCGGCTTCGAGGAACACGGTTGTGGTCTTGAGGCTGCCGGG
>JAGWVJ010000048.1 GCA_018970945.1 Cyanobacteria bacterium REEB417
CGGGCGAATGGGCCCCCCAGCCATTGGTGGCGAGTGGATTGCTGCCTGACATCACCAGGCTGAATGCTGGGCCGCCGGCGACCACCGCTTTGATCAGACCGCCCGCCAGAACACCGCCAACGACCTGCGCCACGATGTAAGGCAACAGCTCAGAGCCTTTCATGCGACCGCTGGCCCACAGCCCAAAGCTCACAGCCGGGTTGAGGTGGCAACCGGAAATGTGACCGATGGCATAGGCCATCGTGACCACCGTCAGGCCAAACGCGAGTGAAACCCCTAGAAAACCGAGTCCAAAGGGATTCCCTGGAGCAATGTCAGCGCCGGTCAGATAGGGGAAATTGGCAGCGATGGCTGCGCTGCCACACCCCCCCAGCACGAGCCAGAAGGTGCCGAAGGCTTCGGCCAAACATTTCTTTTGAATTGGAACTGAAGCTGTCATGGTGAGAGGGTGGATCATCCTCACCATCGTTAACCCGACTTGATCGGAGCAGCAAGCTGGTGAGATTGCTTTGATGTGAAATTCGATCTGTTCAGGTGCATTCGCGTCGTGGTTTGCAATTCGTGCAACCTCGCGTTGTTGTTTTGGGAGGATGGTTGCCGCTTCTTCCATGACGCGTGATGCGTGAGTTCTGCCCAGCTCTGGCGGGCAAGACCTACTTCAACTACGGCGGCCAGGGGCCCCTGCCCACGCCGTCGCTTGAGGCGATGACGGCCAGCTGGCAGACCATTCAGCGGTTGGGGCCCTTCACCACCACGGTGTGGCCCTTTCTTGCCGAGCAGACGACCCGGGTGCGCCAGTCGCTTGCCGGGTTGTGTGGTGTGGGCCCCCACCGGCTCGCCCTCACCGAGAACGTGAGCGCCGGGTGTGTGTTGCCCCTGTGGGGCCTGCCCTGGGAGTCGGGCGATGCGCTGTTGATCAGTGACTGCGAGCATCCCGGGATCGTGGCGGCCTGCCACGAGCTCGCCCGCCGCGAGGGGCTCCAGGTGGCCACGCTGCCGCTGCTCGGGCTCTGCATGGCAACGGCACAGGGTGAGCTGGCGGGGACCGTGCTGGAGCAGCTTGAGCAGGGCCTGACTCCCCGCACCCGCCTCGTGGTGCTGTCGCATCTCCTCTGGAACAGCGGCGCGCTCATGCCGATCGCTGCCGTGGCCGAGCGGTTGCAGCAGCACCCACGGCAGCCCTGGTTGCTGGTTGATGCGGCGCAGTCGATGGGTTCGATCGCGGTGGAGGCTGTCGCTCCCCACGCCGACATGTATGCCTTCACTGGCCACAAGTGGTGCTGCGGGCCAGAGGGGCTGGGTGGGGTGGCGCTCTCCGAGCGGTTGCTCGAGCAGGCCAGGCCCACCGTGATCGGTTGGCGCAGCCTTCGCAATGAGGCGTCTGCGGCCAGCCTGTTTCATCGGGATGCGCGGCGTTTTGAGGTGGCCACCAGTTGTGTCCCCCTGGCCAGTGGGCTGGCGACGTCACTGGAGCTGCTGGCGGACCAGGGCACCCCTGCGCAGCGCCTGCAGACCATCTGTCGGGGCAGTGAACGACTCTGGCAAGGCCTGCAGCGTGTCCATGGTGCCCGCACGCTGCTGGCCGAGCCACCGCCGGCAGGCCTCGTCAGTTTCACCCTGAGCGACGCGACCGGCCTGCCCCGCAACACCGCCGACGTGGTCGAGACCCTGGGGCGTGCCGGCATCTGGATCCGACGTCTCGACCAGCCCGATTGCCTGCGGGCCTGCATTCACATCACCACCACCGACGCCGAAATCGACCAGCTGCTCGCGGCGCTGGCGGCGCTGTGACCCGCGGGCCGGCTGCCCTGCTCAGATCAGCCGGGCCCGTAGCGCCTTTTCGGCTTCTTCGCGGTCATCGAAGTGAATCTTGGTGCTGCCCAGGATCTGGTAGTCCTCATGGCCCTTGCCGGCGATCAGCACCAGATCGCCCGGTGCGGCAGCGGCAATGGCGGCTGCGATCGCGCAGGCGCGATCGGCTACGACCTCCAGCCTGGTGCCGTCCGGGATGCCTGCGACCACGTCGTCAAGAATCTGTTGGGGGTCTTCGCTGCGGGGGTTGTCGGAGGTGACCACCACCTGATCGGCCAGCCGCGCGGCGATCGCTCCCATCTGGGGCCGTTTGCTGCGATCGCGGTCGCCACCGCAGCCGAACACGCAGATCAACTGGCCAGTGGCAAACGGTCGGCTTGCGGCCAGGGCATTGTCCAGGCCATCGGGGGTGTGGGCGTAGTCGACCAACACCGACGGCAGGGGCTGCTGGCTTGCCACCACCACCCGCTCCATGCGGCCCGGCACACCGCGAAAACTGGCCAGACCAGCGGCGAGGGCGGCCAGGGGCAGACCCTGCTGCAACAGGGCCCCCACGGCCTGCAGTTGGTTCATCAGGTTGAAGCGGCCCAGAAGCGGTGAGCTGAAGGCCGCGCTGCCCATTGGGGTCACCAGGGTGCCGTGCACCCCGGCGGGGTGAAAGGTGAGTGCCTCCATGCGCAGTTCAGCGTCGCGGCCGTCTTCCAAAGCGCTGCGCCAGCAGCCTGCTCCCAGCTGCCGCGCCAGTTGGCCGCCCCAGGGGTCATCGACGTTCACCACGGCGGTGGGGTGTCCCTGTTGAAGCAGCGGCTCGGCAAACAGCAGCGACTTGGCCTCGAAATAGGCCTCCATCGAGGGGTGGTAGTCGAGGTGGTCCTGGGTGAGATTGGTGAACACCGCACCGCTGAAGTGGGTGCCTGCCACCCGCTGCTGGTCCAGGGCATGGGAGCTCACCTCCATGGCGCCGATCTGGGCCCCGGCCTCGACCGCCTGGGCCAGCTGGGCCTGCAGCACGTCGGCAAACGCTGTGGTGTGCTGGGCGGTCACGCTGTGGCCTGGCCAGCGGTTCACCAGGGTGCCGAACAGGGCCGGCTGATGGCCGCAGGCCGCGCTCAGGTGTTCGATCAGGTGCGTGGTGGTGGTCTTGCCGTTGGTGCCGGTCACCCCGATCAAGGCCAACCGCTGGCTGGGCTGCTTCCAGAACGCTGCGGCCAGATCGCCGGCCCAGCGGGCCATCGGCGCGGCGAGCACCAGCACGGGATCGTCGGGCCCTGGGGGCATGGCCGCAGCAGCGGCGTCGCTGATCAGGGCTGCGCAGGCACCGCCGGCGAGGGCCTCGCGCCAATGGATGCCGCCATCGACGCGGGTTCCCTCGATGCCGATGAACAGACTGCTGCGGCCCTGCCGGCGCGAATCGCAACTGATGCCGCTGACCGCCGCATTGGCCAGCTGCCCGTTGGGCGCCAGACCCACCTGATGCAGCAGCGAATGAAGCAGCTCAGTCATCAGCTGGGTGGTTGCTGGCGCCCTTTCTAGGCGAGGTCGCCGGCCATGAGCTGCTGCTGCAGCCACCGGGCCAGGCTGTCTCCCGACAACCGTGGCGAGACACGCGGCAGCACCAGCGGCCTGCCACCTGGGCGTTGCACCGCCAGCAGCGGCACCGCCAGGCCATAACGGGCCTGCAGCGCAGCATCACCATCGACATCAATCACCGTCAACGGTGGAGGCGGCACGAGGGCGCGCAGCCTGTCTTCGAGGCCGGCGCAGAGGCAGCATCCCTGGCGGCTGTAGAGCAGCAGCTCCATCAGTCCGGCACCGGATCACAGCCGCACGGGGTCCAGGGATGGCAGCGCAGCAGGCGTCTGAGGGTCAGCCAACCGCCGCGCAGGGCCCCGTGGCGGCTGATGGCCTCCATTCCATAGGCGCTGCAACTCGGAATGAAGCGGCAGCGCGGCCCCAGCAACGGCGAGATCCATTGCCGGTACAGGCCGATCAGGGCCAGCATCAGGGCGGCCAGGGGGTCACCCGATAGGATCGATCGTTGGCGCTGCAAAGCTCCAGGCCGTCGGGGGCTCCCCCCAGCATGCCTGGACCAGGGCGCCGTTGTCCCTTCAACTGTCGATTTCATGTCTCGCTACCGCGGCCCTCGCCTGAGGATCACGCGGCGCTTGGGAGATCTCCCTGGTCTCACCCGGAAGGCCGCAAAGCGGTCCTATCCCCCCGGTCAGCACGGCCAAGCCCGTCGCAAGCGCTCTGAATACGCCATCCGCCTCGAAGAAAAGCAGAAGCTTCGCTTCAACTACGGCATCTCTGAACGTCAGCTCGTGCGCTATGTCAAGAAAGCGCGCGCCCAGGAGGGTTCCACCGGGACCAACCTGCTGAAGCTGCTCGAGAACCGCCTCGACAACATTTGCTTCCGTCTGGGCTTCGGTCCCACCGTGCCCGGCGCCCGCCAGCTGGTGAACCATGGTCATGTGACCGTCAACGGCCGTGTCGTCGACATCGCCAGCTACCAGTGCAAGGCAGGCGATGTGGTCGCCATCCGCGAGCGCAAGCAGAGCAAGAAGCTCGCCGAAGGCAACCTGGAGTTCCCCGGTCTGGCCAACATTCCCCCGCACCTGGAGCTCGACAAGGCCAAGCAGGTCGCCAAGGTCATCAGCAAGTGCGAGCGCGAATGGGTCGCCCTTGAGATCAACGAACTGCTGGTGGTTGAGTTCTACAGCCGTAAGGTCTGATCAGCCCGTGGGCTGCACGGCTCAGCGGTAGTCCGCCCGTCAAGGAAACCAGCAGCAGTCCATCAGCAGATTTTGAAGCCCGGCCACAATGCCGGGCTTTTCTGTGGCTTGCTGCGTTGCTGGACGTCTTGTTCAGACGGTGATGCCAAGGGCATCCTTGAGCACATTGCCGATGCCGAGGGGTTTGTTGACGTAGTTGTTGACGAAACCGAGCCAGCTGATGCCCGACTTGATCGTGGTGTCGAAAGCCAACGCGCCTGTGAACAGAGCCGTATCAAGACCTGTTCTGATTGTTTTTTCGGCAACACCGGTAAGTTTTGCCGCCGCCTGAATGATGAGTTCTAGACCTGTGTTCAGCAGGTCAAAGGACGGTTTTGTAGCGCCAGTCAGGGGGGGAGTTTGACGGAGCCGTCGGCGTTGAAACCCAGTCCCTCAAAGATCTTACGGAGCTCGCCGTTGTATCCAGACGTGGTGTAGCTGTCGCGGCCACTTCGGGATTCAAACTGCTTGCGGAATGCATCAACATAGGACAGCTGGGTCGAAAACCAGGTTCCGCCTGAACTGGAGGACAGCTTCTTGACCTGGCCCAGCAGGTTGTCGATGTTGTTGTCCTTTCCTGTTGCAGCCAGCGCATCCATGGCTCCGGCCAGTAGGCCAGCGTGGGAAGAATGGGCGTTCCAGCCTCCGCCGCTCAGGGCCAGATAGCGATCAGAAGACTCGGCCACGGTGTGAATCAACAGGCTGGGATCACTGAATTATGGTGCATACCGCTCTTGACGATAACGTCATCGCCAGACCTGCAACGTGACACACGGGCCGTGTTCTGAACCTTTGCTCTTTTTTGCTTCACGTCACATGATCTGCTGATCTTGATCAGGACCCATTGTCTTGATTCTTGTCTTGATCGGTGTCTTGATCTAACTCTTCTATGGCTTCGCTGTTGCCCACGATCACGTAGCGCTGGCCGTCCTGGCCCATGTAGGTGAGCTGGCCATCGGCGTTGATGATCGGGGCCGTAAGGGGCGTCACCGGTCGCGATGTTTCAGCCATGCTTCTTCCCCTGGGCGCACCCACCCCGAAACCAGAGCCACCGGCAATTGCGCTCCAGAGTCGTCGCCATGGCTGCTGTTGCAGGATCCAGTGCAGAGTCAGAGCTACAGCTGAGAATCAACGTGTCCAACTCCTTGGGCTCCAGGATTAAGGCATCGTGGCTCAGGAGAATCGTTTCAAGCAGCCATTGCCGAGAGTGAACTGAAGGCATGCAGCCAGTCAGCGGCTCGGTTCGTTGTGGGTTCACCCCCCGAGCAGGGTTTCGAGGGCAGCGGTGACATCGGCCTGGCGCATCAACGCTTCGCCCACCAGCACCCCATCGGCACCGGCGCTCTGGACCCGGTCAAGATCATCACGGTTGAACAGGCCCGATTCGCTCACCAGCAGACAACCGCGCTCGCGGATCGCATCGCCGAACTGCTCGGTCAGCGCTTCGGTGGTGGCCAGGTCAACCGCAAAGGTGCTCAGGTCGCGGTTGTTGATGCCGATCAGGGTGTGGGCGCCGGCACCGGCCTGCTGCCACAGCGGCAGGGCCAGCACGCGCGCCAGCTCCTTGGCGTCGTGCACTTCAATCAGCACTGCCAGCTCCAGGCTGCGGGCGGCTTTGTGCAGGTAGGTCAGATCCTGGTCCTTCAGGATCGCCGCGATCAGCAGGGCCGCATCGGCGCCGGCCACCCGGGCCTGATACAGCTGATAGGGGCTGAGAATGAAGTCCTTGCACAGCAGGGGTAGGTCGACGGCCTGGCGCACGTCGACCAGCACCTCGAAGCCACCTTGGAAAAACTGTTTGTCGGTGAGCACCGACAGGCAGCTGGCGCCGCCCGCGGCATAGCCCTGGGCGATGGCCACCGGGTCAAAGTCTTCGCGGATCACCCCTTTGCTGGGACTGGCCTTCTTGATCTCGGCGATCACCGCCGGCTTGCGGCAGCTGGCGCGCAGGGCCGCCACAACATCACGGCAGGCCGGTAGCCCATCCAACTGCTGGCGCAACGCCTCGAGGCTCACCCGCTCGCGGGCCACGGCCACTTCACGGTCTTTGGCCCAGACGATCTCCTCCAGGATGTGCCGGGGTTCGGCCTCCGCGTGCGGAACGGCGTACTCGAGGTGGGCAACCTTCACCTTGGGGTTGGGTGGCCGGCGACGGAGTTCCATGGGTCAGCTCTCAGGGTTCAGGCCAGCGCCAGGGCGGCCTGCTTGTAGGCCACCTCGACCACTTCCGACAGGGTCGGGTGGGTGTGCACTTCGTTGACCAGTTGCCTGACGCTCTGGCGCCGGGCCACGGCGTTGCCGATCTCCT
>JAGWVJ010000049.1 GCA_018970945.1 Cyanobacteria bacterium REEB417
CGCGCAGGCGGGCCTGGATGCGTTCGCGGGCCCGTTCGGCCGCCTGCCGTTCGCCCTCGCTGCCGGGACGGGCGTGCAGGGCCTCGATGCGGCGCAGCTTCTCCACCAGCTGCTGTTCCGGCCCCGACGGCGCCGCGCCGCGGTCGCGGGTGGATGGGTTGCGGCGGCCGATGGTGACCTCTGCCCGGCGGAGGCATGGACAAGGCTAGGCACCGCCATCCCGCAGACCATGGCGGCCAGCCCCCTTTGAGACCATGGACACCAGCCTTGCCCGCCGCCGTGCCCGAGGACGCCCTGCCCAAGACCTACGACCCGGCCGCCACCGAGGCGCGCTGGCAGCGGGCGTGGGAGGCGGCCGGAGCCTTCCATCCAGACCCTGCGGCCCCCGGGGAGCCGTTCGCGGTGGTGATCCCACCGCCGAACGTGACCGGCAGCCTGCACATGGGCCATGCCTTCAACACGGCCCTGATCGACACGATCGTGCGCTTCCAGCGGCTGCAGGGCCGCAATGTGCTCTGCCTGCCAGGCACCGACCACGCCTCGATCGCCGTGCAGACGATCCTCGAGAAGCAGCTCAAGGCAGAGGGCCAACGCAAGGAAGACCTGGGCCGGGAGGCGTTTCTGGAAAAGGCCTGGGCCTGGAAGGCCGAAAGCGGCGGCACGATCGTGGGCCAGCTGCGCCGCCTGGGCTATTCGGTCGACTGGCAGCGCGAACGCTTCACCCTTGATCAAGGCTGCAGCCGGGCCGTGATCGAAGCCTTCAACCGCCTGCATGAGCAGGGGTTGATCTACCGGGGCGAATACCTGGTGAACTGGTGCCCCGCCTCGGGGTCGGCGGTGAGCGATCTGGAGGTCGAGATGAAGGAGGTGGACGGCCACCTCTGGCACTTCCGCTATCCCCTGACCGCCGGCGCCACCGCCGATGGCCGCACCCACCTGGAGGTGGCCACGACCCGCCCCGAGACCCTGCTGGGCGACACGGCCGTGGCCGTGAACCCGCGGGACCCGCGCTATGCCGAGCTGGTGGGGCAGACCCTCACCCTGCCGCTGGTGGGTCGCACGATCCCGATCGTGGCCGATGACCACGTGGAGGCCGACTTCGGCACCGGTTGCGTCAAGGTGACCCCCGCCCATGACCCCAACGACTTCGCCATCGGCCAGCGCCACAACCTGCCGCTGATCACCGTGATGGCCCGGGACGGCACGATGAACGAGGCCGCCGGCCGCTTCCAGGGGCTGGATCGCTTCGAGGCCCGCCAGGCCGTGGTGGCCGCGATGGAGGCAGAAGGCTTCCTGGTGAAGGTGGAGCCCTATCGCCACAGCGTGCCCTTCTCCGACCGGGGCAAGGTGCCGGTCGAGCCGCTGCTCTCGACCCAGTGGTTCGTGCGCACCGAACCCCTGGCGGCCCGCTGCCGCGGTGCCCTTGAGCACGCCGATCCCCGCTTCGTGCCGGAGCGCTGGGCCAAGGTGTATCGCGACTGGCTCACCGACATCCGCGACTGGTGCATCAGCCGCCAGCTGTGGTGGGGGCACCGCATTCCCGCCTGGTTCGTGGTGAGCGAGACCGGCGGCGTGATCACCGACAGCACCCCCTATGTGGTGGGCCGTGATGCGGCCGAGGCCCGCACCAGGGCCGAAGCGCAATTCAGAGGCGGCACCCACGTCCACCCCCTCGTGCTGGAGCAAGACCCCGATGCCCTCGACACCTGGTTTTCGAGCGGCCTCTGGCCCTTCTCGACCCTCGGCTGGCCCGGCGAGGCAGGGGCCCCTACCCCCGCGGACCTGGCCCGCTGGTATCCCACCAGCGTGCTGGTGACGGGCTTCGACATCATCTTTTTCTGGGTGGCGCGGATGACGATGCTGGCCGGCGCCCTGATCGATGGGCCCGGTGCAACGTCGGCCGACTGGACCCCGTTCCGTGATGTCTACATCCACGGCCTGGTGCGGGATGAGCAGAACCGGAAGATGAGCAAATCAGCCGGCAACGGCATCGACCCGCTGCTGCTGATCGACCGTTACGGCGCCGATGCCCTGCGGTTCGCCCTGGTGCGCGAAGTGGCCGGTGCGGGACAGGACATCCGCCTCGACTACAACCGAACCGACGACAGTTCCGCCACGGTCGAAGCAGCGCGCAACTTCGCCACCAAGCTCTGGAACGCCACCCGCTTCGCCCTGATGAACCTGGGCGGCGAGACCCCCGCCAGCCTGGGTGAGCCCGATCCCGCCGCCCTGCAGCTGGCCGACCGCTGGATCCTCTCGCGACTGGCCCGCGTCAACCAGGACACGGCCGATCGCTACGGCAGCTATGGCCTTGGCGAAGCGGCCAAGGGGCTCTACGAGTTCGCCTGGAACGAGGTGTGCGACTGGTATGTGGAGTTGATCAAGCGGCGCCTGCAGGACCCGGCCCAGCAGCGCACGGCACGCCAGGTGCTGGCCAAGGTGCTGCAGGAGGTGCTGGTGATGCTGCACCCGCTGATGCCGCACCTGAGCGAGGAGCTGTGGCACGGCCTGACGGCCCAGCCCCAGGAGACGTTCCTGGCCCTGCAGAGCTGGCCTGTGGTCGACGTTGCCGCCCTCAACGACGACCTGGAGTCGTCGTTCGCCGAGCTGATCGAGGCGATCCGCGTGGTGCGCAACCTGCGTGCCGTGGCTGGCCTCAAGCCCAGCCAGAGCATGCCGGTGCTTTTCGTCACCGGTCGCCCTGAACTGGCCGCGGTGCTCAGTGCCGCCAGTGCCGACATCACCGCCCTCACCCGTGCCGAATTCGTGGAGGTGCTCGATCCGGCCGCGGCGGAGGCAGCCCCGGCAGCCAAGGCGCTGGCCGGCGTGAGCGGCGACCTGCAGGTGCTGCTGCCGATCGAGGGCCTTGTGGACCTCGAGGCCCTGCGCGGTCGCCTGGAGAAGGACATCACCAAGGCCGAGAAAGAGATCGAGGGTCTGGCCGGCCGCCTGGCCAACCCCAACTTCGCCGACAAGGCGCCGCCCGAGGTAGTGGCCGAGTGCAAGGCCAACCTGGCCGAAGCCGAGGCTCAGGCGCAGCTGGCCCGCCGGCGCCTGGCCGATTTGGATTGAGCTCGCCTTGGTCCTGGCGAGCTGAAAGCCCCGACTCTCGATAGAATCGAGGTGTTCGAGGGCTGCATGGAGTCCGGCCAAACCCGTCGGCCAGAGCTGGGTCGCCGTGCGCGTCTCGCCCATGCCCTGCGCCATGTTGCCGGCCTCGGCGGTGCCAGGGATGCCGCGCCACCGCTCGACGATGGTCTGCTCCGACGCATCGAGAGCCTCAGGCCCGACGACCTTGAGCTTCTCATCCAACCGATTCTGCTCGTGCGCGATCCGAGCAAGCTCGCGCTTGAGCTCCTGCTCCGCTTCCGGCCTCCCGAGCTGGCGGCCCTCGGCACCCAGGCCGTGTTCCAGCGGGCCGAGGCTCTGAACCTGGCCCACCGCCTCGATCGGCTCGTACTGGAACGACTCGGGGATGTGCAGCGGGCCTGGCGCGAGCTGGGCGATCTCTCGGCCCGGATTGTATACATCACGGTCAACATCAACGCCGCCTCCGTGGCCACCGCCAAACGGCAGGACGCACTGATGGCCCTGCTGCGCGGTCAGCGCATCGACCCTGCCCTGTTTCGGCTCGAGCTCACCGAGACCGCCGCCATGGAGACCATGGAGGAGTCCGACAGCCTGCGCTCCACGTCCCAGCGGCTGATGGATGAGCTCCAGTTCCGGTTGATCGTCGACGACTTCGGCTCCGGTCTCTCCAATTACCGGCGACTCTGCGAGGCCTGGTACGACGGCATCAAGCTGGACCTGCAGCTGGTGGATGGGATCAGTCGTTCCTACCGCCTGCAGAGCTTTGTGGGGTCGCTGATCGAGGCGGTGCACGGTTTCGGCAAGACCGTGGTGGCCGAAGGGGTGGAGCAGCATCGCGATCTGGAGGTGCTGCTGCGGCTGGGGGTCGATGCGCTGCAGGGCTATCTGATCTCCCGGCCGATGCCCTGGCAGCAGCTCGTTCCCTTCCTCAGGGAGAGTCCGTTGCTGGAGCTTGATCACCTGCCCCGGCTGCAGGCCGAGATCATCGAATCCGACCGACAACTGCAGGCGCCGCTAGCTCCGCCGCTCAGCTCCATCCCAGCCAGCGGGCCTGTGCCTGTGTCGATGCCGCTTGAGCGCTACGTGCTGGAGCACTGGTCCAGTCTGCGCAGTTTCGATGAGCTGGTGCTGCTGTTCGTCCAGGAGCTGTCCGCCTGGGGGCTGGAGGTGCTGCGCTTGTCCCTGGCCTTTCTGCCGGACCAGGAGGCGGTGGATTGCAGCCAGTACGTCTGGCATTCGCATCGCCCCGGTGAGGTGGAGACGCTGCGCATGCAGCGGGACTTCCTCGAGACTCCCCAGCATCGGCAGAGCGTGCTAGGTACATCGTCTGCAGCTGCCGGCTGTTCCGGGCTGATCTCGCGGACATGGGCACCGGGGGTTTCTCCTTCCTGGAGGAGCTGCTTGAGTCCGGCGGCACCGACTATCTCGGGCTGCGGCTTGCTGACCGCGGAGTCTCGATTCCGGTGCTCACCATCTGCCTCACGGGAGGGACGCGCTTCTCGGCCCGGCAGGTGGAGCGGACGAGACGTTCAGCAGTCTGCTCAGCTTACTGTTACATGCCTTCGAGTGCGAGCGCGACAGTCGGCTGGCCCTGCTTGATGTGCTGACGCAGCTGCCCAAACGCCGCAGCTTCGACTCGCGCATCCGTGCTGAACGGGTGGCTGCCACCACGACCGGACAGCCCCTGACCGTACTGCTGGTGGACATCGATCGCTTCAAGCTGATCAATGACAGCCTGGGCCACGCTTATGGCGATCAGTGCCTCAGTCGCGTGGCGGCGGTGCTCAGTCAGCAGCTGCTGCGCCAGAGCGACATGGTGGCGCGTCTCGGTGGCGAGGAATTCGGTGTGGTCCTGGCGCAGACCGACACGGCCCAGGCCGCCGCGATCGCCGAGCGTCTGCGCCAGGCGGTGGCGGCGGAGGCGATCCGCCACCCGGAGCCGATCAACGGGGTGGGCCTCACCATCAGCCTTGGCGTGGCCAGCTGGAGGCCGCAGGAGGGGGAGCTGCCTGCGCTGGATCCGCTGCTGCAGCTGACCGACGATTGCCTGTATGAGGCGAAACGCCAGGGCCGGGATCGCGTGGTCGCGGCTCTGTTGCCGACTGGTCAGGAGCAGCGGATGTCGGAGGACAGCAGCGGGCCAGGCGGACGTTGATGGAAACGCTGCCGCTCAGCCTCGACTGGCACAGCTGGCTGCCGGCCCTGCAGTCGCCCGCTGGGGCCCTGGTGTTCATTCCCCTGTATGCCCTCTGGGTGACGCTGATGCTGCCGGGGGTCTGGGCCTCGATGCTGGCGGGAGCCCTCTACGGCACCTGGAGGGGCAGCCTGATCGTGTTCGTCGGTGCCTGCCTCGGCGCTGAGGCGGCTTTCCTGCTGGGCAGAACACTGTTGCGCGGCTGGGCCCAGCGGCGGCTGGCGGCGCTGCCGAAGCTGCAGGCGGTGGAGCAGGCCGTGAGCCGTGAAGGCCTGAAGCTGGTGCTGCTCACCCGCCTGTCGCCGGCCTTCCCGTTCTCGCTGCTGAACCTGGCCTACGGCCTCAGCGAGGTGAGCCTGCGCGATTACACGCTTGGCCTGATCGGCATCCTGCCGGGCACCGTTCTGTTTTGCGGCCTCGGTGCCCTCGCCGGCGATGTGGCCCGGTTCGGTGAGGTGCTCAGCGGTGAGGCCGACGCCGGCACTTGGGCGCTGCGCATCATCGGCCTGCTGGCCACCGTGGCGGTGGTGTGGCTGGTGGGTCGGGCGGCGCGGCGTGCGTTGGTTGAAGGCTCCGGATCAGTCGATTGATCCCTCGGGGAGGGGCCGACGCCAATCGCGAAGTGCTCCGAATACCAGAAACCAGCCCAGCCGTAGCCGTGCCAGTGGGCCGCGGCGAGCGGACAGTTCAGCAAGCTTGGCTCGGCCGCATTCACTCTTGATCCAGCGGTGCATGGAATGCTTCGGACTCATGCCAGCCTATGAACGCGTTGACGTGCACTGCAGGCGATGAAGCAGCAGAGCCTGTTCCCAACTCCCTTGTGGACAGCACGCTTCAACGATGCAGATCAGCTGACGCGATGGGAGGACCGGGTGATGGTCCTCAAGGCTGCCGATCCGATCGGAGTACAGCTCACGAATCAGGGTGCCTGGCACAGCCAGACGACTCTTCTCCAGGATCCTGGGCTGCATGAACTGTTCGGCTGGATTGCCGCTCAGGTTCATGGAGCCCTATCAGCGTGGGGCTGGGATCTGGAGCAGGCTAGACCGCGCTTCAACAATGCCTGGGCGGTGGTCAGCCGATCAGGCGATAGCCATGGCGCCCATATTCACCCCAACAGTTTGTTCAGCGGAGTGTTTTATCTTTCGGCACCTTCTGGAAGTGGCGCGATCGCCTTTCTGGATCCTCGTGCAGGGGCCTTGATGCTCCAGCCGCCGCTTCACCGAGAGGCAGCTGCCCGAGAGATCGGACGGCTGCGATTGGTGCCGGAAACGGGTTTGCTGCTGCTCTTTCCAGCCTGGCTGTGGCATGAGGTGGAGCTGAGCAGCTGCCAGGACCCCCCCGCCGTCAGGAAAGTTGTCGCCCGTGCTTTTGACCACGCGGGGGCTTGCGGAGAGGAGCAATGCGTCGTTACAGCGAGGCTGTCAAAGCTGACATCAGGAAGCGGATGAGTCCGCC
>JAGWVJ010000020.1 GCA_018970945.1 Cyanobacteria bacterium REEB417
TGAAGGTGCGCCACACCTGCAGCACGAAGTCGCTGGCCAGGTCCTTCCAGAGGTTGCAGTCCTGGTAGGCGGTGTAGTTGCTGGCGTCCCAGGGACGCTCGTTGGGGGCCCCGAGGTCATGGGGGGTGGCGCCGCCCACCTTGCGGGCCGCTTCGACCCGGCCCTTGCCCTGGGTGAAGTACCAACCGATCGGCCTGGGCGTGGGGTCGGCCGCCGGGATCGCCCGGGCAAAGCTGCGCAGCACCGACTTGTCGAGCTCAGGCCACAGCTGCAGCAGGGCAAACGAGCCATAAAGCCGCACATCGAGGCTTTCGTACCAGGCGTAGTCGAGACACTCGAGCACGCCGAAGCGGCCCACCGGGTCGGCCGGGCTGGCCGCAGTCCAGAGGCTGCCGCCGCTGGCCAGGTCGTAGAGCTCGTTGAGCAGGGCCATGCGCAGCTGCTCGGGCAGGTCGCTGCGTTGCAGCACCGGCCGCTGCCAGGTCTCGATCGCTGTGCGCCAGCTGCGCCAGTGGTTCAGCGCCTCGCTGGCCATGGCAGCGGCGTTGGTGCCGCTGCTACCGAAAAAGTCGGTGTAGCGGCGCAGGGCCTCGGTGCCGCGGGCAAAGGCGGTGACCGGCAGGTCCCAGCTGATCACCAACGGAATCTCTGCGGTGGCGCCGGGCTCCAGCCGCAGACGCACCGCCAGGGCGGCGCTGCTGGCTTCACCGGCCCGGCTGCGGCGGTCGTTGTTGCTGTCGGGGATGGTGCCGTCTGTGGCGAAGCTCTGCCACAGCTCGGCGCCGCTGCCGCTGGGGTCCCAGCGGCTGCAGCGCATGATCTCGGCGCCGATGCCGGCCGCCGCCAGGGTGGTCGCATCGGGCACCGCCAGACACCACTGCCCCTCCCCTTCTTTGAGAGGTGTCGAGCGGTCGCCCTCCAGCAGCAGCCCCTTAACGCCGCCGTGGTCGTACCAGCGGTTGCGCTGCCCCTCACCCCGGCCGATCGCCGGGATGTAGCTGTACTCGGGGCTGCCGTCGTCGCGGAAGCGAACCTCGGCCGAGGCATCGGTGTTGGTGAACCAGCCCACCGTGTTGCGCCAGCTCAACAGCAGCGACAACTCCAGCGGTCTGCTGGTGGGGTTGTGCAGCGTCCAGGCGAACACCGCCAGCGGATAGCTGGTGCGCTGGTAGTCGCCCGGGATGATCGGGCTGAAAGCTTCGCAGCTCACCCGGGCAGCAAAGACGCCGCTGTAGCTGGTGCGGCTGACGGGGTAGCGCGCTTCGTAACGGCCGGTGCTGCGCTCATCTGTGCTGGCCGGGTACCAGCTCCAGGCGCTCAGGGGCTCGCCGGCTTCGGGCCTGGAGGCATCGCACTGGGGTTTGACCGCCAGGGCATGGGCCCTGCGGTTGGTGCCGTCGTGTTCAAACAGGGCGAACTGGCAGTCGGGCAGGGTGCCGAACCAGTGCTCGCCGCCATCGAGGTGCCAGAGATTGACGTTGCCGTCGGGGCCACGGCCGATGCAGCCCGCGCCAAAGCCCCCGAGGGGCATGCCGTGGTTGGGGCCGTCGTCGAGGTTGCTGGCGTAGCGCACTGTGTAGGGCTGCTGCCAGCCCAGGCCGAAGGGGCGACTCCAGGCGCAGTCCAGGGGTGCCGTCAGGCTGGTGTCACCACCGCCCCGGCGGTCTCCCTTGAGCAACCCGAGGAGCTTCGAAAGGCCGAGGCGCGCCATGGAATCCGGGTCGGGGTGAATCTGCGTTCGCGACAGCTTGTCAGACCCGGCGCTGTGGCGCCTCGAGGCCGCCGGCCTCCTGATCGATCAGGGCGTCCAGGGTCACAGCGGTGCGCACCAGTCCCTGGTAGCGCTGCACCAATCTCCGGTTGCGCTCGATCCAGCTGGCCGGGTTCTGATGCGGCCGTGCCTCGTCGCCATCGAGCAGCTCCAGATCGGTTTGTTGGGCGATCAGCGCCAGCACCAGCTCATGGATGCGGCGGCGGCGTTCGGCCATGGCGCGATGCAGCAGATTGAGTGCACGTCAATTGTCGGGGAGGTGCATTGCGAGCCCGATCCCTGCCCAGTGTTTCGCCGCTGATGCCGATCGTTGTGCTCGGTACCGATGCCGCGGGGGTCGATGGTCTGCCGGCGGCCCTGCAGGATCAACTCATGGCTGCCGATCTGGTGGTCCTGCCGCAACGGCTGCTGGCCCTTCAGGCGCAGTGGTTTGAGCAGCGTGAGCTGCATCCAGAACTGCTCAGCAGTGATCAGCCTGCTGCCCTGATCGAGCGGATCGAAGCCGCGCGCCAGGCCGATCAGCGCATTGTGGTGCTGGCCAGTGGTGATCCCCTCTGGTTCGGGATCGGTCGCCTGCTGCTTGAGCGCTTTGGCGCCGGGGCATTGCGTTTTCAGCCCGCACCCAGCTCGCTGCAGCTGGCTTTTGCACGGATCGGCCGCCCCTGGCAGGACGCCCAGTGGATCAGCCTGCATGGCCGTGAGCCGGAGCCGTTGGCGGCACGCCTGCAGCAGCGCCCAACCGCCTTGGCGGTGCTCACCGACCCCCAGCGCGGCGGTGCTGCTGCGGTGCGGCAGATCCTGCGCGCCTCCGGCATGGAGACGGCCTATGGCTTTTGGTTGTGTGAGCGGCTGGGCCATCCCGATGAACGGGTCCAGCAGCTGGCGCTTCAACAGGCGCTGCCGGCCGATCTGGATCCCCTCCACCTGGTGGTGCTGATCGCCCATGAGCCGCCCGCCCCAGCGCTGGGCGAGCTGCCGTTGTTTGGCATCGCCGATGGCCTCTGGCTGCAGCACGGCGACCGGCCCGGGCTGATGACCAAGCGCGAAGTGCGCATTCAGCTGCTGGCCGAGCTGCGCTTGCCGCCCACCGGCGTGCTCTGGGACGTCGGTGCCGGTGTCGGCAGCGTCGGCATCGAGGCGCTGCGGCTGCGGCCCCAGCTTCAGCTCTGGGCTCTGGAGCAGCGCGGCGGCGGTGCGGCACTGATCCGCCGCAATGCCGAGCGCTTTGGCGTTGCAGCAGCACTGGCCGCTGGCGGGGTGATCGAGGGCCGTGCCCCTGGGGCTCTGACCACGCTGCCGGATCCCGATCGGGTGCTGCTCGGTGGCGGCGGTTGTGAGCGCGCTGCGATCGCTGCAGCAGCCTGCGGGCGGCTGCGCCCTGGTGGGGTGATCGTGATTCCACTGGCCACGCTGGAGGCGCTGGCAGAGCTGCGGCCGGTGCTTGAGCGCGCAGGGTTGCAGCTGAGCGTCACCCAGATCCAGGCCTGGCGCGGGGCTCCTTTGGCCGATGGCACCCGCCTGGCGCCCTTGAACCCGGTGCTGGTGCTCAGCGCGCAGAAGCCGGCAGCGGGGTGATCTGCACGGCAGTGCCCACGGTGATGCCCAGCCGTGCCGCCTCGCCGGCGGCGAGCTCGATCACGGCATCACCGGGCTGATCGGGCCCGTACGACCTGCAGGGCAGTCGCGCGCAGGGGGTGGCGTTCGCCTCGATCGCGATCACCCGCCCATCGTCGATGAACAGCATGTCGAGGGGAGAGGGTGTCTGGTGCATCCAGAACCGCATCAGGATGTCTGTGCTGAAGGGGAACCACATCCCCCGTAGCGGCGGCAGTGGCGCGCGATGCTGCAGGCCCTTGAACTGTTCGTGGGGTTCATCGGCCATCTCCAGCAGGATGCAGGTCTGCGGTTGCAGGCACCATTGCGCCTCCAGGGGCAACTGTTGGGCTCTGTTGGGGCTTGCCCCGGCAGGCTTGAGGCCAGAGGCACCTGCTGCCAGCAGGGCAGCGGTGAGGCTGAGGCGAAGCAGCGGTTTCATCTCAGGGACTCTGGGGAATTCCATCGCAGAGGCAGTAGCCATGGCCGCGCACGGTGTGGATCAGCCGCCGCTCGCCGCCGGCCTCCAGCTTCTGCCGCAGGTAGCGCACGTACACCTCGATCACGTTGCTGGCGGCGCCCTGTTGGTCGTTCCAGATGCTGCCCAGGATGCTCTCCCGGCTCAGCACCTGGCCGGCCCGCTCGACCAGGAACAGCAGCAACTGGTATTCGCGCGCTGTGAGGGCAACGCTGCGTCCACCGCGGCGCACCTGGCGTTTGGCCATGTTGATCGTCAGATCGGCCACCTGCAGTTGCGGCTCGCTGAGGCGCGACCCCTGCTGCAGGCCCAGATGCAGCCGCAGCCGCATCAACAGGTCGCTGGGCCCCAGTCCCGACAGCCAGAAGTCATCGGCGCCGCTGGCCAGGCAGCGGCTGCGGGCCTCGACACTGTCCTGGCCCAGGTCGAGCAGGATGGCCGCATCCCCCAGCCATTGGCGCAGGCCGGGGATGCGGGCCGCGGCGCCGGCCGCCACCACCGCCACCTGGGGGGTGATCGCTGGCGGGCCTTCAGTCGCCGCCGAGTCGAGCACGGGCGCATACCCCGAAGCTTCGAGCCGCGAGGCCAGCGCCTCGGCCTGGGGGCCCACCAGCAGCACGGCAGGAGCCTGCATCAGCACGGTTTGGCCACATGGGGGAGGCCCCAGCCGAGCTTGTTGCGCAGCACCTGGAAGAACTCGTGGTCGGCCAGACGAACGAAGCGCACCGGGTGGTCGCTGCGGCGGATCAGCACCCGGTCTTCGGGCCAGATGTAGCAACCGGCGCTGCCGTCGACCACCATCATCAGCCGCTCGGGCGTGGCTGGAAACACCGTCACAGGCTCCCGGTCGCTGAACACCAGGGCCCGGGAGGCCAGTGAGTGGGGAGCGATCGGGGTCAGCTGCAGCACCGGGCAGTCGGGCGTGATCACCGGGCCACCGGCGCTCAGGGCATAGGCCGTCGATCCCGTGGGGGTCGCCAGGATCACCCCGTCGGCGGCGATGTCGACCGGAGCATGCCGCCCGATCGCAATCTCGAAATGGCACATGCTGGTGAGGGGCTCGCGATGCAGGGCCATCTCGTTGAGGCAGAGCACCTCCCAGCGGCGCTGCTCACCACGCATGACGCTGACGATCAGCATCGTGCGCTCTTCGATGCTCCAGTCGCCGGCCAGCAGCTGGTCGAGCACCGCATCGAGCTGGTCGAGGTAGGCCTCGGCCAGAAAGCCCAGGTGCCCGGTGTTGATCGTCAGGATCGGCACCCCGATCGGTGCGGTCATGCGGGCCGCCGACAGCACCGTGCCGTCGCCGCCCAGCACGATCGCCAGGCCCAGGTCGGCCGCAAAGCTGCCCGGCACGCAGGCCCTGTACCCCTGGGTGCGCAGGTGCTGGTCAGGGTTGGCGAAGCCCACCATGCCGCCCGAGCTGCTGACCCGCACGACGCCATGGCCTGCTGCACTGAAGCGCGCTTCGATGGCATCGGCCGTGGCCATGGCCAGGTCCTTGCCGTCGTTGACGATCAGTCCGACGCGGGGCACCGACCGGCAGCAGGGGGCCAGTCGAGTTTATGGCGGCAGGCCGGCCCTCAGAACTGCTCGAGAAAGCGCAGGTCGCTGCTGAACAGCCGGCGGATGTCGTCGATGCCGTGGCGCACCATGCAGAACCGTTCGACCCCGAGGCCCGCGGCAAAGCCGCTCCAGCGTTCTGGATCGAGGCCCAGCCCCTCGAGCACGGCCGGATCGACCATGCCGCAGCCCATCACCTCAAGCCAGCGGCCGCGCCACTGCACATCGACCTCGGCACTGGGTTCGGTGAAGGGGAAATAGCTGGCCCTGAAGCGCACCGGCAGGTCGCCGAAGAAGGCCTTCAGAAAGGCCATCACGGTACCGCGCAGATGGCTGAAGTCGAGCCCCTCATCAAGGGCCAGCACCTCGACCTGGTGAAACACCGGCGAGTGGGTGGCATCCACGGCATCCCGGCGGTAGACGCGACCGGGAGCCACGATGCGCACGGGTGGTGCCTGGTTTTCCAGATAGCGGATCTGCACCGGCGAGGTGTGGGTGCGCAGCAGCCGCCCATCACCCAGATAGAAGGTGTCCTGCATGTCCCGCGCAGGATGATGGGGCGGGATGTTGAGCGCCGTGAAGTTGTGGTGGTCGGTCTCGATCTCGGGGCCCTCGGCGACGCGATACCCCAGCCCCGCAAAGATGTCGACGATCTCTTCGATCGTGCTGATCAGGGGGTGGCGGTGCCCCGGTGGCGTGTAGCTGCAGGGGGCTGTCACATCGATCGTCTCGGCGGCGATCTGCTCGGCCAGGGCCGCGGCCTGAACGGCCGCGAGACGCGCACCCAGCAGGCTCTGCACCTGTTCCTTGAGCACGTTGGCCCGTTGACCCACCTGGGGACGCTCCTCGGCCGAGAGTTTGCCCATCGCCCCCAGAACCCCCGAGAGCCGGCCCTTCTTGCCAAGCAGGGCGATGCGCAGCTCCTCCAGTTCGGCGGCGGTGGCAGCGGTTTCAATGCTGCGGGCCGCTTCGGCTTCAAGGCTGTCGAGCTGCGTGCTGAGCTCGGTCAGGGTGATCGGGGCGCCCACGGAGACCGTTGCTTGGTGGCTGGACTGTAGGCAGCGGCTTCTGGGTACCCTGCGGTCAACGGTTCTGCCTGGATGGCCCCGCTCAGGATCCTGATCAGCAACGACGACGGGGTCTTCGCGGACGGCATCCGCGCCCTGGCGGCCGAGGCGGCGGCCCGGGGGCACCGGGTGAGCGTGGTCTGCCCCGATCAGGAGCGTTCTGCCACCGGCCATGGGCTGACCCTGCAGACACCGATCCGCGCCGAGCGGGCCGATGCGCTGTTCGCGCCTGGGGTTGAGGCCTGGGCCTGCAGCGGCACCCCCAGCGACTGCGTCAAGCTGGCTTTGTTTTCCCTGCTCGAGGGGTGGCCCGATCTGGTGCTCTCGGGGATCAACCACGGCCCCAACCTGGGCACCGACACCCTGTACTCGGGCACGGTGAGTGCCGCCATGGAGGGCACGATCGAAGGGCTGCCCGCCCTGGCCGTCAGCAGTGCCGATTTTCAGTGGCGACAGTTCGGGCCGGCGGCCGCCATCGCCCTTGATGTGGCCGAACGGATGCTGCAGCTGGGCTGGCCCGCCAGCACCCTGCTCAACCTCAACGTGCCCCCCCTTCCGGCTGCTCAGATCGGTGAACTGCGCTGGTGCCGCAAGGCGGTGCGCCGCTACACCGACCAGTTCGTCAAGCGGGTCGATCCCCGCGGCCGCACCTACTACTGGCTCGCCGGGGAGGTGGCCAACGATCTGGAGGCCGAGGTCGCCGGGCCGGCGGCCTGGCCCACCGATGTGGCCCATGTGGCGGCCGGCGGTGTCTCCCTGACGCCGCTTCAACCCGAACTGTTCTGGCGGGGCGACTGCGACACCCTGCCTCAGCTGGGGCGGTAGATCCGCTGCAGCAGCCAGAGGCTGATCCAGAGCCCGATCAGGTGGGCGAACAGCACCTGGGTGTTGCCCAGCACCGAGAGCATCTCGATCGAGGTGATCGGCAGCCCCACCAGCCGTCCGGCGGCGCCGGGCGTCGCTTGGATCTGGGCGCCGAAAAAGCCCGGCACCTGCTGTGAGGCCTGCACGAACAGGCTGCCGGCCAGAGACTGATAGCCCACCACCGCCAGGGTGATGCCCACCAGGTCGGCCAGCAGTCCCCGTTTGAGCATCTGGGCGGTTTCGCCCTTGCTGGGGCGCGCCGGCGAGTCGAGCGCCCGACCGCAGCGCACCACCATCCAGCTGTGCCACAGGGACCACAGCAACAGCAGAAACGAGAACGTCGTGAGTGAGATTCCGGGACCCAGCCCCAGGGCCCGCGACGAGTTGGCGGCAAGCCTGCCGCCGATGTTGTTGAAGGTCAACACCCCGACGACCACCACACCCAGGGCCACCTGAACCCAGAAACGCACCCAGCCAAGGCGCCGCAGGGCGGCCGAGATCAGCTGCAGGTCAAGGCGATCGGCCATGGGGGGCGCGCCGGGAGCGCAGGGGATGCAGGGCTGATTCCAAAGTTGCCATGGGAAGATCGCCCTGTCCCGCCGTCCGGGTGGGTTTCGTTGCGTTGCTGCTGCGCTGCTCTGAGTTGATCCCGCTGCGAACCCCTGCCGACGCTGAGCGTCCGACCGCCATCGCGTTGGGCAGTTTTGACGGGCTGCATCAGGGGCACCGCCAGGTGATTGCTGCAGTTACCGCCGCTGCGGCTGCCGATCCCCAGTTATGTCCCACCGTGGTGAGCTTCTGGCCCCATCCGCGCGAGGTGTTGCACGGTGAGGCGCGTCTGCGGCTGGATTTGCCCGAAGACAAACTCGAGCTGCTCGAACCGCTTGGCATCGCCCAGCTGGTGCTGGTGCCCTTTGATCGGGCCCTGGCGGCGCTCGCGCCCGAGGCCTTTGTGAATGGGGTGCTGCTGCAGCAACTTGGTGCCCGCTGCATCGCCGTGGGTGAAAACTTTCGCTTTGGCGTGGGGCGCAGCGGTTCGGCGGCCGACTTGCAGCGGTTGGCGGCCGCCCACGGGGTGGCGGTCACCGTGGTGCCGATGCTCCACGACGCCGCGGGGCGTCACAGCAGCAGCCGCATCCGCCGGGCCCTGGCCGAGGGTGACCTGTCGCAGGCGGGTCGGCTGTTGCAGCGGCCCTACCGCTTCTGCGGCCGGGTGGTACGCGGTCGTGGGTTGGGCCGGGGCCTGGGCTGGCCCACGGCCAATCTTGAGGTCGATGGCCGCAAGTTTCTGCCGCGGGAGGGCGTCTACGCCGCCCGGGTCTGGCTGCGGGACGGGGCGAACAACCCCGCCGAGACCGCAATGGCGGCGGTGATGAACCTGGGCCCCCAGCCCACGGTCGATCCGGCGGCCCCCTCGGCGGTGGAGGTGCATCTGCTGGACCGCGAGCTCGAGCTCGTCGGCCGTGAGCTCGTGGTCGAGCCGCTCGTCTTTCTGCGCGATCAGCAGCGGTTTGCCGATCTCCAGGCCCTCAGCGACCAGATCGGCCGCGACGCCAGGCAGGCCCGGGACCTAAGCCGCGGGATAGGCGTTGCCCAGTCCCCAGCTGATCAGCGCCGCGATGCCGCCGAGCAGCAGAATCCCTGATACCAGCACCAGCATCGGGTTGTCGCTGTCAGGGCTGATCGGTGCCATTGGAGCCAGTCTCGAAAACCATGCCTCCCACCCCTAGCAGTCCTGCGGTCGAACGGCTCCTCGATGCCAATCTCGACCGTGCCCGCGAAGGCCTGCGGGTGCTCGAGGACTGGGCGCGCTTTGCCCTCGACCGGGCCGATCTGGTGGCCCGCTGCAAGGACATGCGCCAGCGGCTGGGGCGGCTCCACGCCGACCGTTACAAGCTGGCCCGCCACACGGCCAGCGATCCGGCGGCCGGCATGGGCCATCCCGCCCAGCTTGCGCGACAGGATCCCTCGCAGGTGGTGGGGGCCAATGCCTCGCGTGTGGCCGAAGCCCTGCGGGTGCTCGAGGAGTTTGGCCGCGCCGATACCCCGGCCCTGGCGGCCGAGGCGGCGGCCATCCGCTACCAGCTCTATGACCTCGAGGTGGAACTGCTGCAGGCCGTGCAGCTGGCCGCAGCGGGGGGTGAGGCCCGCCGCCAGTTGCTGGCCCGGTGCCACCTGTACCTGATCAGCGGGCCCATGGCTGGCCTGGAGTCCATGGTCGAGGCGGCCCTGCAGGGGGGTGTGCGCCTGCTGCAGTACCGGGCCAAGGCCGAGGCCGTGGCCGCCGACGGCACCCCCCTTGACGACGCGGCGCGGCTGCAGCAGGCCCGGGCGTTGCGCCAGCTCACGTCACGCTACGGGGCCCTGTTCATCGTCAATGACCGCATCGATCTGGCCCTGGCGGTCGGCGCCGATGGCGTCCATCTGGGACAGGGGGATCTGCCTCCTGCCCTGGCGCGGCGGCTGCTGGGTCCCGCCTGCCTGATCGGGCGCAGCACCCACCATCTGGCCCAGCTGCAGCAGGCTGTCGCCGACGGTTGCGACTACGTGGGCGTCGGGCCGGTGCATGCCACGCCCACCAAGCCCGGCCGCGAGCCGGTTGGACTTGACTATGTCCGGCAGGTTGCCGGGGCGAGTCCGATTCCGTTCTTTGCCATCGGTGGCATCGATGCCACCAACCTGGGTGCCGTGTGCGCTGCCGGTGCGACCCGGGTGGCGGTGGTGCGGGCCATCAGCGCTGCCGCCGATCCCCGTCTGGCCGCCGGCACGCTGCTCAAGGCGCTGGAGCAGGGGTGCTGATGCCGGAGCCCGACACCATCGCCATCACGGTCAACGGCGAGGTGCGCCGCTGCCCAGCGGGCCTCGCCCTGCCAGACCTGCTTGAGACGCTGGGCTACCGGCCCCAGCTGGTGGTGGTCGAGGTCAACGGCGTGATTGTGCCCCGGACCGACTGGCCTGCGCTGGTGGTCGGGGAATCCGATGGGCTGGAGGTGGTCACCATCGTGGGGGGGGGTTCCTAGATTTCAGCCTTGATGCAGCGGACGATCGTGCTCCCTTCGCCCCTGCCGGCCCGCTCCTGGCGCCGGCGACTGGCTGCGGCACTTGTGCTGCCCTTTGCCCTGACGCTGTTGCTGACCGCGGCACCGTCCCCGGTGCAGGCGGCCAGTGGCGGCCGCATCGGAGGCGGTAGCTTCCGCTCCGCTCCCTCGATGCCCCGCAGCTACGGCGGCGGCAGCTACCGCGGAGGCTACGGGGGCGGCTATGGCGGCGGCGGCATCGGCTTTCCGTTCCTGATCCCCCTGTTCGGCTTCGGCGGCGGCGGCCTGTTCGGTTTCCTGATCCTGATGGCGGTCGTGGGTCTGCTGACCAATGCCCTGCGGGGCGGCGGTGGTGGAGGCCAGTCCCTGCCGGCGGGTATGCGCGGCGGCGACCTGGCCTACGGCCAGCAGGCCGATGGACCGGTCACGATCGCCCAACTTCAGGTTGGCCTGCTCGCTTCGGCCCGCGATCTGCAGAGCGACCTGCGGCGGCTGGCGGCTTCGGCCGACACCGGCAGCAGCAGTGGACTGCAGCAGGTTCTGCAGGAGACCACCCTGGCCCTGTTGCGCCACCCTGATCTTTGGGTCTATGCCTGCAGCGAAACGGGCGAGGTACCCTTCGCCAGCGCCGAATCGACGTTCAACCGCCTTTCGATGGCCGAGCGCAGCAAGCTCGAACGCGAGGTCACCAGCAACGTGGGCGGCACCCGCCGCAGCGATGCCGTGGTGGCCGCCGGCGACAGCGACGCCACCAGCGACTTCATTGCGATCACCCTTCTGGTGGCCAGCCGCCGCCGGCTCAGGCTGGCGGGTGCCGGCAGCGGCGAACAGTTGCGCCAGGCCCTGCAGCAGCTGGGGGCCGTCGGCAGTGAGGAGCTCCTGGCCCTTGAGGTGATCTGGCAGCCGGAGGGGGCCGGTGAGGTGCTCAGCACCGAGGAATTGATCACCGCCTACCCCCAGCTGCAGCATCTCTGAGCCGATCTCAGGAGACTTAGGGAGACAGGCCGCTGCCACCCTTGCCGCGGTGGGGAGGTCTTCGCAGACTGGCGTGCACGCAGCCCCGCAGCGATGGCTCCACGCCCGATCAGCTGGGTCAACTCGCCGGTGCTGATGCTGGCCATCGAGCGCTACGAGCGGGGGCAATTGCCCCGCTCGATGCAGCTCTGGCTGCAGGCCCTGCTCGACCTCGAGGCGCCCGTCAAAGGTCCGCTACGCCCCAACGGCTGAGGTGCTGGGGCCATTGTTCAGGATCCGCAGCGCCGCCATTGCCGCGCCGTAGCCGTTGTCGATGTTGACCACGGTGAGTCCTGGCGCGCAGCTGGCGAGCATGCCGTGCAGGGCAGCCTGGCCGCCGGCACTGACGCCGTATCCCACCGACACCGGCACGCCGATCACAGGCTGAGGCAGCAATCCGGCCAGCACCGTGGGCAGCGCCCCTTCCATGCCGGCACAGGCAATCAACACCCGCGCGCCACGCAGCTGCTCGAGACGCCCCAGCAACCGGTGCAGGCCTGCCACACCCACATCGATTACCAGATCGGTTTCGATTCCATGGACCTGCAGGCTCAGCCGTGCTTCGGCGGCCACCGGCAGATCGCTGCTGCCGGCGCCCAGGATCGCCACCGCACCCAAGGCGCGATCGGCAGCCGGCAGGGAGGCACTCACCAGGCAGCGGGCGTCGACGTCATAGCGCACCGTCGCTTGGCTAAGTCGGGCCTGCACGGCGGCTGCTTTGTCGGCGCTGATGCGGGTGGCGAGGATCAGTTCATCGGCCACCGCCAGTGCCTCGAGGATCCGCACCAGCTGGTCGATGCTCTTGTGTTCGCCCCAGATCGCCTCGACCATGCCCAGGCGGCTGCGCCGCTGGAGATCGAGCTGGTGGTCTGCCGGGTTCATGGCTGCTCCCAGATCAACTCGACCAGGGTCGGGGTGATCCACAGACTGGCCTGTTGCCGGCACCGGGCCAGCTCATGCTCGAGCTGGTGCTGGTCGTTGGCTGACCAGAGACCGGCCGCGGCGAGCTGGGGGCTGTAGCTGCGCAGAAAATCCTGCAGCCACAGCGCTTTGGCCCCGGAAGCGGGTTCGCAGGCCTGCAGGCTGCGGGCCTCAAGCAAGCGCAGCCCGCGGCCCTCGAGCGCAGCCGGAAGGCGGCGGGCGATGTGGGGATCGCCGCCATTGGTCTGCCAGTGGGCGATGCAGCGCTGCACAAACCGCCCCACCGCTTCGCCCCCGGGTACCAGGGCAAACGTGTCCCACTGGATGTATTCGTGCAGCACCAGGCGCCCCCCGGGGCGCAGGGCCCGAACCATCAGATCGAACAGCGGCTGCGGATCATGCAGAAACATCGCCACCCAGCGGCACCAGATGCCGTCGCAGCAGTCAGGCTCCAACAACGCACTGGCGGCCTCGGCGTGGAGATCACAGGCCAGGGTGGTCACCTGCGGCAGGCTGCGGGCGTTGGCCTGCTGCCGCAGGTGAGCCAGGTAGGGCTCGGCGTTGTCGAGCGCCAGCACGCTGCCGCCAGGACCCACCAGCTCGGCCAGATCAAGAGCCGCAAACCCAGGCCCGCACCCCAGATCCAGAAGGCGCTGCCCGGGGCCGAAGCCCGCCCGCGCCCAGCTGGCCTGGGCGTCGTTGCGCCAGATCCGGTGCTGGCGATCCAGGCGTTTGAGCTCGTCTGTGCCGGTTCCCAGCACGTAGGGGACCGAGCTTGTCATTGCGGCAGCAGCTCCCCTTGAAAGATCAGCGGGAAGGGATTGCCCTGCTGGCTGCCGGTGAGCTGCTGGGCCAGCTGCTCAAAACGCTGCTGCACCCGAGCGACCTCGGCCTCGGGGATGGTTTGCCAGTCGGCTCGGCTGCGCCAGTGGATCAGCAGCGTGCCCTCTTCCCGCTTGGGGTCCCACAACAGTTGGCGATCGAGAAATCCCGGCTGGGCCTCGAGCCAGGGTTCCCAGCTGCCACGCTCGGCGGCGATCCAGGCGTCGACGGCCTCGGCTGGCACTTTGATGCGCAGGTGCTCCACCAGCACCACGTCGTAGGCCCCGCCGGCAATGTTGCTTCCGGTGTCGGCCGCGCTGGCCAAATCAGGGTGCCAGAGCCAGCTGCCCAGCAGCAGAGACAGCGCCAGGAGGCCGGAGATCATGGGCCGGAGGCGGGGCATGTCGCGCACCTCAGCTGCGGCTCAGCAGCGCCACCGCATGGCAGCTGATGCCCTCTTCGCGGCCTTCGGCACCCAGGTGTTCGTTGGTGGTGGCCTTGACCCCCACCTGGTCGGGTGCGATCCCAAGGCGCTCGGCAATGGCAGCGGCCATCGCACCGATATGGGGCTTGAGCTTGGGCCGCTCGGCCACGACCACGCTGTCGATGTTGACCACGCTCCAGCCGCGCTGCTGGACCAGGGCCTTGACCTGCTCCAGCAAAACCAGGCTGTCGGCCCCCTTCCACCGGGGGTCGTCAGGGGGGAAGTACTTGCCGATGTCACCCAATGACAGGGACCCCAGCAGGGCATCCATGATCGCGTGCACCAGCACATCGGCATCGCTGTGGCCATCGAGGCCCAGGCCGGCAGGGTGCTCAAGGCGCTGGCCCCCCAGAATCAGCGGCCGGCCCGGCACCAGCCTGTGAATGTCGTAGCCGTTGCCGATGCGCAGCTGCATGGGGCGCAGGGATCATCGATCAGACCCTATCGCTGCACTCCATCGCGCCGGTTATTGCTGTTCCCGCTGCTGCGCCTGCCAGCGGGCAAAGAGGTCGGGTCGCCGCTGTTGGGTGCGCTGCTGTTGCTGCTGGGACCGCCAGCGGGCGATGGCCCCGTGGTCGCCGCTGCGCAGCACGGCCGGCACCTCCATGCCCATGAACGACGCCGGGCGTGTGTAGTGGGGGTGCTCGAGCAGGCCAGCGCTATGGCTTTCGTCGTCGAGCGAGGCGGCGGTGCCCACCGTGCCCGGCAGCAACCGCACCACCCCGTTGATGATCACCGCGGCGGGCAGCTCGCCACCGGTGAGCACAAAGTCGCCGATCGACACCTCCTCATCGGCCAGGCTGCGGATGCGCTCGTCGAATCCCTCGTAGTGGCCGCACAGCAGCACCAGCTGTGCGTAGCCGGTTGCCCAGCGTCGCAGGTCGGCCTGTTGCAGTTGCCGCCCCTGGGGACTCATCAGCAGCACGCGGCGCTGCTGTAGCACCGGAATCGCTTCAACCGCGGCAAACACCGGCTGGGGCATCAGCACCATGCCCGCGCCCCCGCCATAGGGCTCGTCGTCGACCTTGCGGTAGCTGCCTTCAGCAAAGTCGCGCGGGTTGTGGGTGTGCAGTTCGGCGATGCCAGCGGCGAACGCCCGGCCGATCACCCCCAGGCTCAGCAACGGCGCCAGCGAGTCGGGCGCCAGGCTCACCACATCGAGGCGCATCAGGCGGGCCGGCTGACGCGGCGGATCTCCGAGCTGAAGCTGGCCCGGCCCGGGGCCCCGTCGGCGCGGCTCTCGACGGTTGAACGCAGCCGCAGGTTGGGTTTGGTGAACCAGATCTTTTCGCGCACCGTGCCACCCGGGCTGTCGAGCACCAGCTCCAGGCTGCCGTCGGGCCAGAGCGACCAGGTGCCTTCTGCTCCGCTGCTGGTGCTGAAGCCGCCATCGGCGCCAAACAACAGCAGGGAAGGCTGCTGCTGGCTGCCATCGCGCTTCGGGGTCACCTGCAGGCCACCGGGGCCGCCATCGGTACCATCCACGTAGCTGACCACCAGTTCGCCCCGCTCGCTGCTGTGCCAGTCGTCGCCTTCGCCGCGGTCCCCCAGGGTGAACCGGCTGCGCAGGCTCATCCAGTCGCCGGCGCAACAGCGCAGAAAGGCTTCGAGCGTCGCCGGCGGAAAGGGGCCTGGGTCGGGCTGATCGTCAGGAGTGGTTGTCATGGCAGCGATTCTCTCAGCTTCCGCCACGCTCAGCTGTCGCCCCGGTAGCCCAGCTCGGCCAGGCGGGCGGCGCTGCGGCGCCAGCCCGGCACCACCTTGACGAACAGCTCGAGATAGACCGGTCCATTGATCAGCTTCTGCATCTGGGCCCGGGCCCCCGTGCCGATCTGCCGCAGCATCTGGCCGCCCTTGCCGATCAGGATGCCCTTCTGGCTGCTGCGCTCCACCAGCACCGTGGCCAGCACCGCCGTGCGCGGGCCGTCGTCGACGATGCGTTCGATCTGCACGGCCACTGAGTGGGGTACCTCTTCGCGGGTGTGGTTGAGCACCTGCTCGCGGATCAGCTCGGCCAGCAGCAGCTGTTCGGGTTGGTCGCTGACCGCATCGCTGGGGTAGAGGTGGGGTCCCTCGGGCAGCTGGGCGGCCAGGGCGCTTACCAGGGCGGCGGTGCCGTCGCCGCCCAGGGCGCTGACGCGGTGCAGGGGCCAGCCGGGCACCAGCTCCCGGTAGCTGGCCTCCAGCGCGTCGGCGGCGTCGGGCGGCACCAGGTCGCTCTTGTTGAGAGCCACCTGCACCGGCACCTGGGTGCGGGCCAGCAAGTCGACGATGAAGCCATCGCCGCGCCCTGCGGGTTGGCTGCCATCGACCAGCAGCAGCACCTGATCCACCTCACCGATGGCGGCCCGGGCGCTCTGCACCAGCCGCTCACCCAGCAGGTGGTGGGGTTTGTGGATCCCGGGCGTGTCCACCAGCACCAGCTGGGCCTCGGCGGTGGTGAGGATCGCCCGCAGGCGGTTGCGCGTGGTCTGGGCGATCGGTGACGTGATCGCCACCTTGGTGCCCACCAGCTGGTTGAGCAGGGTCGATTTGCCCACGTTGGGGCGTCCCACCAGGGCCACAAAGCCCGAGCGAAAGGGCTGGCTGCAGGGTTCGCCCCCGCAGGCTGCCAGCAGCCTGGCCGATTCGGCCGGGTCAGGGATCGGCAGTTCGATCCCCTCCTGGCCGCCCAGTCCAGGGGATCCCCCGGGTTCGGGGGCAGGGTTCAGGGGGGGCGGGGTCTCAGGATCCATTCCCCTCACACTGCCAGCACGCCGGCAGGCTTTCCATAGCCTGGTGGGCAGCGTTGCGTTTCCCCATGACGGCTGTTGCCGAACCCACCTTCCAGCAGGCGATGGAAATCACCGCCCAGTGGCTGAACCTCTGGGAGAACGGCGAACTCAGCGACGAGGTGTTGGCCGATCGAGTGGCTGAGCTGGTGGCCAGCCGTGACGGGGCCCGGGGCTTTTTTGTGGTGAGCCTGGCCGGTGACTGCCCGCTGATGGACCGCCTGCCCGAGGCGTTGCTGGTGCAGCTGCGGCAGGCCGGCGTGGGGGTGGTCGACCTGTCGGCACGCAACCTGGCCATGAGCACGGCAATGGTTCTGCATCACCAGCGCGCCGGCGATGGGGCCCAGCAGGGTGCCTCGGAGCGGGTGCAGACCCGCTGCACCGAGCTGCTGCGCAGCCTTGATCCGGCCGCTGTCAAAGCGCGGCTTGAAACCCTGCTTGAGGCCACCCGTGGAGTCGGCGACGACGTGGCCTTCCTCGACCGCTGGGGCTATGACGCGGCGCAGCGTGCCGCGATCGCTGCGGCGCTCGAGGCCGTGGCCGAGGGCTGAGCATCAGGATGGGAGTCGCCGAGAGACCGAACCGTTGATGGGGCGATCGCTGCTCGCCAGCACCCTGGCCCGTCTGGTGGTGCCCGCGTTGGGTGTGTCGGTGCTGCTGAATCCCGCTGCCGCAGGCGCCCTGGAGACCATCAGGCTGCGGCTGCCGCTGCTGGACACCGATTTCGTCGTGCGGGTGTCTGAATTGCGCAGCCCCGGGAGCTTGCTGGCCGGCCACAGCGATCTGGCAGACCTGGACCGTGCCAGCGGCGGTGCGATCGGTCGCCGGCTGATCGATGTGATGCGCTCCAACCTGCCCCTGGAGCTGCACGCGGTGTTGCGCCAGGCCCAGGGCTCGCCCCTGCTCGACCAGGTTCTGTTGATGGTGGGGGCCTTTGGTGAGATCGATGCGCTCCCCGACCCCCTGGATCGGGAGGCTTTTCTGCAGGCCATGGAACGCGCCGCTGCTGCCAACGGTGGCATCTCCCTGCTCGATGTGCTCGAGCAGCTGCCGGGCAAGGCGGTGACGCTCGAGCTGGCCCGGGTGGGCGATGCGCTGCAGCGGTTGCGCAACCAACGGCGTCTGGCCGATGCCGCGATGGCGGCTCAGCAGCCGGTCAGCAGCTCGGGGCGGTTTCTCAACCCCGGCCCCAGCTCAACCCAGCGGCGGGAGGTCACCATCGCCGTGGGCCACCGAACCCAGCCCCTCTCGGTGGTGATTCACGAACCCGGCGGCAGCGGCGGCAGGCAGCCCAACCGGCTCGTGGTGATCTCCCATGGACTGTGGGATGACCCCGGCAGTTTCGAAGGCTGGGCCGAGCATCTGGTCAGCCACGGCTACACGGTGGTGTTGCCCCGCCATCCCGGCAGTGATGCCAGCCAGCAGCGCGCCATGCTCTCGGGCCGGCAGCCACCACCGAGTCCGCAGGAACTGGCCCTGCGCCCCCGGGACGTGTCGGCGGTCATCGACGCGGCCGCCCGCAACCAGCTGGGCCTGCGTCAGCCGGTTGATAGCAGGGCCGTGCTGGTGGCAGGCCATTCCTGGGGCGCCACCACAGCGCTCCAGCTGGCTGGGGCACGGCCCACCACCACCAGGCTGCGCGCGCTGTGCGATGACGTCCGCCATCCCTCGCGCAACCTCAGCTGGGTGCTGCAGTGCAATTTTGTGGGCAGCGCTGATGCCGCCGCCCTCGCCGATTCGCGCGTGGTGGCTGCCGTGGCGGTCAGCCCGCCGATGCGTCTGTTGTTTGATCAGGTCTCGGCCCGGGCGATGGGCGCTCCGGTGCTGGTCGTCAGTGGCGGCAGCGACTGGGTGGTACCCCCCGGGCCCGAGGCCATGGAGCCGGTGGCCAGCGCCTTGCGCAGCGGTGCTCAGGGGCATCGCCTGGTTCTGGTGCAGGGGGGCGATCACTTCAATCTGCGTGCGCCCCGCGGCGCAGGTGGTGGCCCGTTACGGGGGCTGCTGCTGGCCTGGTTCAACGCCATCGCGCCGGCGGCGGCTGGGCAGCCCCCGGGACTGCCGCCCGATGGCTGGGGCAGTGCCAGCCATCCCCTGCGCGATGTCACCGCTGGGTTGTCGCAGATTGCAGTGCAGCCGATCCTGCCCAGCCCGGTACCCAGAGCTGCGCCATAAAAAAGCGCCCCATCAGGAGCGCTCGATAGGAACCGGTCGGGGCTGGTGCGTCAGTCGCGGCGGCCACCACCGTTGAGGGCGATGACCAGCCGCAGCACAAAGATGAAGAGGTTGATGTAGGTGAGGTACATGCCCAGGGCGCCGGCCAGGTACTGATCGTCGCGGTAGGTGCGGGGCATGGTGTAGAAGTCGACGAACGCGGCTCCCACAAACAGAACGGTGCCGAAGCCGGCGATGGCCAGCTCAAAACCGCCGGTGGTGAACATGCCGGGGGCAAAGATGCTGCCGATGATCTGCACGAACATGGCAATCACCAGGCCCAGAATTCCGAGACCGACCACCCCGGTCAGGGCCTGGCCGACGTTGTCGCTCATCCGGCGGCCCATCACCGAGGCCACCACGAAGGTGATGCCGGTGGCAAGGGCGGCGGTGCCGACCGCACCGATGCCGGCCGCAGCCACGGCGTAACCCACGATCCCGCTCAGGGTGAAGCCGGTGATCAGGCTGTAGGCCGCCATCAGCGGCAGGGCCGTGGTGTTGTCGCCCTTGTTGGCGACGTTCTGGGCCACGAAGAAGAGGATGAAGTTGCCGATCAGGGCCACCCAGAACAGCGGCATGAACAGGGCCGCATTGGTCGCCATCAGCGACAGACCGCCCAGCACGCCTGCGGCGGTGAGCACCATGCCACCACCCACGTAGGGCAGGGCCTTGTTAACGACATTGGGCCCCACCAGGGCGCTGCTCTGCGCCTCGCGGATGGCCTGCTGAAAATTGCTGCTGGCCGGCATGACTGACGGACCCCTGAATGAACTCAAACCATCCTGCCAGCGCTGTCTGGCTTGTGGGAGGTCTGCGACAGCCGTGTTGGTGCGGATCCCCCTATCGGCGCCAGAGCAGGACCCCGAGCAGGGGTACCAGGGCTGCGACGGCGATCTGGGCGGGTATCCCCAGCCGTTCGGCCCGGTTCATGGTCTGGGTCTGCCTGGTTGACCATCCAATCGCGATCTGGGCCCTGGGGCCACGGCCCGTTGGTCGCGTTCGGCATAGGCCGTCACCAGCCGCTGCACCAGCGGATGGCGCACCACATCGGCGGCGGTGAGCCTGCAGATGGCTACCCCCTCGATGCCTTCGAGCACCTCGGAGGCCTCGTGCAGCCCGCTCGTGACCCCTGCCGGCAGGTCGATCTGGGTGGGGTCGCCGGTGACCACCATGCGCGAGTGCTCGCCCAGACGGGTCAGCACCATGCGCATCTGGGCGGTCGTTGTGTTTTGGGCCTCGTCGAGAATCACAAAGGCGTCGGCCAGGGTGCGGCCACGCATGTAGGCCAGCGGTGCGATTTCGATCACACCCTTCTCCAGCAGTGCGGCCACCTTCTCCGCGCCTAGCAGGGTGTGCAGGGCGTCGTAGAGAGGGCGCAAATAGGGATCGACCTTCTGCTGTAGGTCGCCGGGCAGGAAACCGAGCCGCTCGCCAGCTTCCACCGCAGGCCGGGTCAGGATCAGTTTCTCGACCTTGCGCTCCTGCAGCATGCGCACCGCCAGCACCGTGGCCAGAAAGGTCTTGCCGGTGCCGGCCGGCCCCAGGGCCAGGGTGAGGTCATGGCGCTCCATGGCCTCCACATAGGACTTCTGGCGCAGGGTGCGCGGGCGCAGCAGGCGCCCGGTCTGGCTGCGGGCCAGCACCTGTCGCCCCAGCTGGCGGTGTTCATCACTGCGGCCGGTGTCGAGCGCTGTCAGGGCGGTCTGCAGATCGGCCGGCCCCACGCTCTGGCCTTCGCTCCACAGAGGGCTCAGCAGCTCGATCAGACCGCAGGTGCGCTCCAGCTGGCTGGCGGTGCCGCGCAGCTCGAGGTCGAGCCCACGCAACACCACAGAGGCGCCGGTGAGGGCCTCAAGTCGCCGCAGGGTGGACTCGGCCTGGCCAGAAAGTGCCAGCGCCGCAGTCGGATCCGGGAGTTGAAGATTGATCTGATCTCCCCCTGCCATGGGGAGCCCGATCAGGTGTCAGCCGGGGTTTCGTCGGTGGGTGGTTCGGCCGTGTCTACGGCTTCGGCAGCGGCTGAGGCTGCGGCGGCGTCTGCAGCTTCCTTGGCGGCAGCAGCTTCGGCAGCCTTGGCTTCGGCAGCTTCCTTGGCTGCCTGCTTGGCTGCGGCGTCACGAGCCTCAGCCTGCTTCCGCTTGCCGACGATCTCTGCTGGACGCACGGTCTTCTCGAGCAGGCCACCCTTTTCAAGGAGTGAGCGCACACTGTCGGTGGGCTGAGCTCCCTGGCCCAGACGGTGGCGAATGGCCTCGGCATCCAGGCGAGCCTCCTTGGTGCGGGGGTTGTAGAAACCCAGCTCCTGAAGGGGGCGCCCGTCCCTGCGGGAGGTGCTGTTGGTGGCCACGAGGCGGAAACTCGCTTCCCGCTTCTTACCAAACCGCTTCAGGCGGAGCTTGATCATTGTGGCCTTGCCGGTGGATGTCCAAAGGAGAAGTGTACCTTTCGGGGGTCAAAGGTCCCCGAAGCCCTTTTTCTTCTTGGCCGGCCGCGGAGCCTTGGCCGGCGCACCGCCACCCATGCCAGGGAAGCCCGGCATGCCGCCGCCCATGCCGGGGAAGCCGCCACCCATGCCCGGCAGTCCGGGCATGCCGCCGCCGCGGGTCATCTGCTGCATGAAGCCGCGCATCTTCTGGAAGTCGGCCAGCACCTTGTCGACATCGGCGGGGGAGTGTCCGCTGCCGCCGGCGATGCGCCGCCGCCGCGAGGGACTTGCCGCCAGCAGGTCGGGGTCCTCGCGTTCGGCCTGGGTCATCGAGCCGATCATCGCCTCGATCCTCTTGAGCTGCTGCTCCCCCTGCTTGAGCATGCCGTCGTCGATCTTGTTCATGCCCGGGATCATTTTCATTAGCCCGCCCAGGGACCCCATGCGCTTGATCAGGCGCATCTGCTGCACAAAGTCGGAAAAGTCAAACGACGCCTCCTGCAGCTTGCGCTGCATGCGCTCGACGTCGGCCAGTTCGACCTCCTTGGTGGCCTTTTCAACCAGGGTGAGTACATCGCCCATGCCGAGGATGCGGCTGGCCATGCGCTCGGGGTGAAAGGGCTGCAGCGCCTCGACCTTTTCGCCGGTGCCGATGAACTTGATCGGCGCACCGCTCACCTTGCGGATCGAGAGGGCTGCGCCCCCGCGCGAGTCGCCGTCAAGCTTGGTCAGCACGGCGCCGGTGATGCCCACCTGCTCGTGGAAGGCGCGGGTCAGTTCGGCGGCTTCCTGGCCGATCATCGAATCGACCACCAGCAGCACCTCATCAGGCTGGGCGGCCTGCCGGATCCGCACCATCTCCTGCATCATCGCCGTGTCGATCTGCAGGCGGCCGGCGGTATCGATCAGCACCGTGTCGAAGCCTTCAGCCCTGGCCTTCGCGATGCCGGCGGCGGCGATGTCCTCGGGCTTGGCCTCGGCCCCCAGGCTGAACACCTCGACGCCGATCTGGCCGCCCAGGGTCTGCAGCTGGTCGATGGCGGCGGGCCGGTAGACGTCGGCGGCCACCAGCAGGGTCTTGCGGCCCTGGTCCTTGAGGTGCAGGCCCAGCTTGGCGGTGGCGGTGGTTTTGCCGGCCCCCTGCAGGCCAGCCATCAGCACCACCGAAGGGTCGCCCGCCGTGCCGCCGGCCGCCAGGGGTGCGTTCTCGCCGCCCATGGTCTCGACGAGCTGCTCGTGAACAACCTGGATGAACTTCTGATCGGGGCTGATGCCGCGCACCACCTCGGTGCCGACGGCTTTGCGGCGCACCTCGTCGACGAACTCGCGCACCACAGGCAGGCTGACGTCGGCTTCGAGCAGGGCCCGGCGCACATCCTTGAGGGCGCCCTCGACATTGGTGTCGCTGATGCTGGCCTGGCCGCGCAGGCTTTTGACGGCCTCTTCGAACCGTTGGGAGAGCTCGTCGAACACCGGACCTGCTGGCGGAAAGTTGCCCGATCGTAAAAAGACGGAGAGCCTGGGGTTGCCGCCGCCTCAGCCGTCCCGGCCATAGGCCACCAAGCGCCAGGTCTGGCCGTCGCGGGCAAAAACGTATTGGTTGGTGAGGCTGGTGGCCGGGGTGCGATCGAGCACGGCACCGCCGCTGCCGAGGCGGCTGTCGCTGTAGTCGAGCGATGCCCTCAGGGCGATGCGGCTGGGACTGCGCTGCAGCACCTCGAGGGCGGTGATGCGGGTCTCGATGGTCTGGGTTTCGCCGCGGGAGGCATCGCTGCGGCGTTCGGTTTCGAGGCGCTCAACCTGGGTCTCGCGGGCGAGCTCGGCCAGGGGCAGGGCACTGCTCCGTCCCGCCAGCACGCTGGCCTTGGCCGACAGCCAGGCCTCGAGCAGACCCCTGAGTTCGGCTTCGCTTGGTTCTGCTGCCGTCAGGGGCAGCTGGGGCGATGGTCGCACCGCAGCAGGCGTGGCGGGCGGCGGCGGGGCTGGTGTTTGTGCCGGGACCACGACGATCGGCCTTGGCTGGCGCCATGGCTGCCGCACCGTCAGGGCTGCGGCACCCACCAGCACACCCAGACCCATCGCCACCAGCGCGATCGACTGGGGGCGCAGCAACCCATGCAGGCGCTGGCCCAGGTCCAGCACGTTCCAGGGCCAGAGCTGCCGCTGCTCGCCAGCGGCGTCGAGGTCACCGTCATCGAAACCGGGATCGGTGTCGACAGCAGGGTCGTCCAGCCCGTCGATGTCATCCCCGTCGTCATCGAGCAGGGCTTCGGGCGGCGGGCCCTGCAGTCCAAGCCCACCGAGCAGCGAGGCAAAGGGGTTGGTCGCAACCGGTTCAGGTGCGACGGCTGGTGTGGCCAGGCCGGCCTGGTGGCGTGGAGCCGGGTCGTGGCGCTCGATGTACATCTGCACATCGCGATCGGCAAAGTAGGCCTCGAGGTCGGCATCGGCCTCCAGGTCGCGGTATCCCGGCAGCACATCCCGCGCCAGCCAGTCTCGGGCGTAGGCACAGAGCTGCACCAGTGGGTCCTCTCCCTGCTGGGCGGCCCAGGCGAGCAGCTCGGGGCTGGCTCCGGCGAGGAAGCTCTGCTGGGCCTGCCCGACCCGGCCGAGCAGCAGCTGCAGGGCGGCCATGAGGGTTTCGGTGCCGCTCTGGGAGCTTGCTTCCAGTCGCGACAGTGCCGCTTCGATGCGTTCGGGTTTGCGTTGCACGAACCCTGAGGCGGTCAGGGCCGTGGTGGCCAGAAAGTCGGCGGTGGCCGATCCGGTAGCCCAGGCCGTGAACTGATCCACCTGTTCCTGAACGGTGAGAAAGCCGCGGATCTGCCTGAAGAAGGTCTGAAATTCGTCGTGGCTCATGCGCAGGTCGCCGCCGCCCTCGAGGCCGCCGCGGCGTTGCACCAGCTCGTCCAGCAGTCGCAGACCTTCAGCGCGCTCGGTGGCGGCGGTGAGTGGGCGGCTCAGCAGATCCAGCACCCGGTAGGGCGCCAGGCCGTCGAGGGCCTCGCCCAGTTTCTGGCGTAGCCGCGGCTGCAGGCCCATGCGCTGCAGCAGCGTCTGGCCCTGCAGCAACAGCTGGGCGGCGGCCTCGTAGAGCCGCTGGTTCTGCAGATCGGCGGCACCGGCCAGGCAGGCATGGGCCGCCACCAGGGTCA
Organism: Cyanobacteria bacterium REEB417; assembly: GCA_018970945.1. GTDB lineage: Bacteria > Cyanobacteriota > Cyanobacteriia > PCC-6307 > Cyanobiaceae > RGUW01. The sequence goes on from JAGWVJ010000020.1 coordinate 24,178, forward strand.
GGTCGGCTTCGCGGCTGCTGCCCAGGGCGGGGGCCCGGGGCGGTTGCAGGCTGCGGCTGGCCAGTTCGAAGCACTCGAGCGGTTGGCTCGCTTCGAGCAACAGCAGGAGGCCACCCACCTCGAGGCTGCTGGGAATGTCGAGTGCCGGAATGACGTTGGTGCCCGCTGCGCTCAGGGAGGTCAGATCGGTCTCGTAGCGGCTGCGGCGCGCAGGGTCGCTCAGCAGGTCGGCGCTGCTGCGCAGCAGTTCACCGCGGGCATCGAGGGTCTCGAGGCTGTAGCCGTGCTCGGGCAGCCGGTCGAGGCGCTGCTGCAGCATCTCCAGCACCCCCCGGGCGTCGGTGGAGGGACCCACACCGAGCAACCGGAAGTGATCGATCGGCAGTTCCAACCCTGGCGTTTCGCTGGTGGCCGACTGTAGGCAGTGGCAGCGGTTTTGGCTCGTGCATGGCAGGAAGTCGTGAACGGACCCCGTACAGTTGGCTGATGACCCAGGCAGACACGAGCGCTGATCTTGCGGCCGCCTCAGGTGCGCCCTCCTGCTCAGCCGATTCCACCCATGTGGCGGGCCCCCACGCTGAAAGGCTCGAGAATCTCTATCCGGCCACGCCCGCTGAAGTCAGCCGCGAAGACGGCCTCATGCTGTATCGCGACATGGTGCTGGGGCGGCGCTTTGAAGACAAGTGCGCCGAGATGTACTACCGCGGCAAGATGTTTGGCTTCGTGCATCTGTACAACGGCCAGGAGGCTGTCAGCACGGGTGTCATCAAGGCGATGAAGCCGCAGTACGACTGGTTCTGCAGCACCTACCGCGACCACGTTCACGCCCTCAGCTGTGGTGTGCCGGCGCGTGAGGTCATGAGTGAGCTGTTCGGCAAGGAGACGGGTTGCAGCAAGGGACGAGGTGGCTCCATGCACCTCTTCTCCAGGGAGCATCACCTGCTGGGTGGCTATGCCTTCATCGGCGAAGGCATTCCTGTGGCCCTGGGCGCCGCCTTCACCAGTCGCTACAAGCGCGATGCCCTCGGGGATGCGTCCAGCGATGCCGTTACCGCTGCGTTCTTCGGTGATGGCACCTGCAACATCGGGCAGTTCTACGAGTGTCTGAACATGGCAGCGCTGTGGAAGCTGCCGATCCTGTTTGTGGTCGAGAACAACAAGTGGGCCATCGGCATGGACCACAACCGCGCCACCAGCGACCCCGAGATCTGGCGCAAGGCAGCTGCCTTCGGCATGGCGGGCGAAGAGGTCGACGGCATGGATGTGCTGGCTGTGCGTGCCGCAGCCCAGCGCGCTATCGATCGCGCCCGCGCCGGCGAGGGGCCGACCCTGCTTGAGTGCCTCACCTACCGCTACCGCGGCCATTCGCTGGCCGACCCAGACGAGCTGCGCGCAGCAGAAGAGAAAGAGTTCTGGGCCAAGCGTGATCCGATCAAGCGATTGGCCGCCCAACTGGTGAGCCAGTCACTGGTGAGCAGCGATGAGCTCGCAGCCATCGACAAGGAGATCGATGCCCACGTCGCCGACTGCGTCGAGTTCGCCCTGGCAGCGCCCGAGCCCAAGCCCGAGGAGCTCACCCGTTACATCTGGGCTGAGGACTGAGCCCCAGCCAGTGGGACAGCCAAGCTCAGAGGCTGCTGGGAATGCGCCGGGTCAGGTTGCGCAGCTTTCGCAGGGCCTTGAGCTCCACTTGGCGTACCCGCTCGCGTGAGACATCGAGCTGCCGGCCGATCTCGGCGAGGGTGTGCCGTTCTTCGCCATCAAGCCCGAAGCGCAGCTGCAGCACCTCCCGCTCCTGATCGCTGAGGTGGCTGAGCCAACGGCCCAGTTGCTCCTGATGAATGCCCCGCTCGACCCGCTCAAGCGGCTCTTCGTCGGCATTGTCGGCGATCAGATCGCCCAGGAAGCTGCGCCCCTCGTCGCCATTGACCGGGGCATCGAGACTTGATGTGGTGAGCGACTGCCGCAGCAGGCCATCGAGCTCCTCGAGCGGCATGTCCATGGCCTCGGCAATCTCGCGGCGGCTGGGCATGGCCCCCAGCTTGTGGGCCAGGTCGAGGCTCACCTTGCGGATGGCGCTCAGCCGTTCACCCAGGTGCACCGGTAGCCGGATCGTGCGCGACTGGCAGGCGATCGCCCGGGTCATGCTCTGGCGGATCCACCAGAAGGCATAGGTCGAGAACTTGTAGCCGCGGGTCGGGTCGAACTTTTCGACCGCCCTCTCCAGGCCGAGGGAGCCTTCCTGAATCAGATCGAGCAGTTCGAGGCCCTTGCCTTGGTACTTCTTGGCAACGCTGACCACCAGGCGCAGGTTGGCCTTCATCATGCGCTGCTTGGAGCGGCGTCCGATGCGGATGGTCTTGCGTTCCTGGTCACTGAACGCGCGTTCGCCCCCTTCGACCAGGCGCATCATCGCCTGCACCTGGTTGCCCAGTTCGATCTCTTCGGCGGCGGTCAGCAGCGGCTCGCGACCGATGGTGGTGAGGTACCAGCTGATCGGGTCGCTGCTGCGACGGCGACTGCTGTCACTTCCCTGCAGCGTTGAGGCGGTCATCGCCACTCCATCACGTGGGGATGACTCTCCCGTTGAAATCGCCGAATTGGGTGTGATTTCAGCAACCCTTCAGCTTTGCCTTGCAAAACAACACACTGTTGTCTGGACTGCATTGCTTGCGATGCTCAGACCTGTTGTGCTGCAAGCTTTTTGCGGTTGCTTCGATTGTCTTCAAATGCTGTTATTTTCATGTGTTGGCTCTATGTGTTGATTCGCTGTTTGGCCGCATCAGTGCGGTTGCCACCGCCCCTGGGCTCACCCCGCCGGACCCCCGCTCCCGGGCGCAATGCAGCCCCGCCGCAGCGTGTTCCAGGGCAGCGGCCGCCAACCAGACCCCATCGCCGTTGTGCCCTGCGGCCAGGGCCATGGCGCCCCTGGCGGCGGCATAGCCCGCCAGCACGTCGCCCAGGCCGGCCCGGGCCGCAGCCGCAGCCGCCTCGAGCAGCTGCCAGCAGGGCCCGCTCGGGGTGGCGATCACGCTGCGGGCCCCCTTGAGCAGCACCACGGCGCCGCTGTCGGCGGCGGCGCGGCGGGCCGCGTCGAGGGCCGGTAGCTCACCGAGATCAGGCCACAGCCGCGCCAGTTCGCCGCGGTGGGGGGTGATCCAGGTGGGGCCGCGGCGCCCTTGAAGCCAGGGCACACCGATGCGGTTGAGCCCATCGGCATCGAGCACCAGCAGACCGGCAAAGGTCTGCAGCCGCTCCCAGGCCAGCCGTTCGGCCGCGGCCTGCGGGCCCGGCCGGTCGTCGGGCGCCAGAGGGCCGAGCCCGGGTCCCAGCAGCACGGCATCGCGCCGCTCGAGATCGGTCGCCTCGAGATCACCCAGCAACAGGGCTCCTTTCGCGTTGCAGGCCAGCTGCCGTTGGAGCACCACATGGGGAAGCAGCTGCCAAAGGGCTTCGGCCAGGGGGGCTGCCACGGCGGCCAGCAGGCTGCCGGGTCCTGCCGCGCTGGCCCCCAGCAGTGCCAGATGGCCTGCGCCGCGGTAGGCCTGGCTGCCGGCGATCACCAGCAACCTGCCGCGGGCGTATTTGCCGGCAGCCGGATTGAGCCCTGGCTGCGGTGCCAGCGGTGCATCGGCCTCGGCCAGGCCCAGGGGCGTCTCGGGCTCGAGCTGCGCCAGCAGCGATGGCGTTAGCCCCAGCTCGACGCGGTGCACCCGCCCGGCGGCGGCCAGGGCAGTGTCCTGAACCAGTCCCTGTTTGATCAGGCCAATGGTGTAGGTGTCGGTGGCCTGGGCCCATGCCAGGCCCAGGGGGTGGCCGCTGCGGTCGTCCAGGCCGCTGGGCACGTCAACGGCCACCAGCGCTGCGGGCTGGAGCCGCCGGCGGGCGTTCAGCAGCGTGGCCAGCGCTGGGTCCAGGGGGCGGGTCTGGCCGATGCCGAAGAGGGCATCGATCCACAGGGCCGGATCTGACGGGTCGGGCGGCTGCTCAAGCCGCGCCATGCCCAGCCACAGTGCATGGCGCAGGTGGGTCTCGGTGAGCGGTCTGTGGCGCTCAAACGGGCTCCAGATCGCCGTGGCGATGCCCGTCAGCTGCAGTTCGCGGGCAATCACCAGGCCGTCGCCGCCGTTGTGTCCAGGACCCACGAGCACCAGGGCGCCGTGACGAGCCAGGTGGTCGCCCCAATCGGCCTGGATCGCCCTGACAACAGCCAGGGCGGCCTTCTCCATGAGCGCCTCCACCGGCAACCCGCTGCTGAACAGCTGTTGTTCGAGCGCGGCCATCTGCGTGCCCGTGACCAGCAGATGGTCGCTGTCGCGCTCGGGCCAGCTGGGTGTTTCCAAGGCAGGGGCGCTCGCTCGGTTTCATGATGGAAGCAACGGCCCTGTTGCGCCGCCCCTGTCGCCTTGGCCTTGCCGTCTGCTGCTCCTTCCCATGCCGGTGCCACCGAGGCCGGTGCCACCCAGGCCGGTACCCATGTGCTCGAGCAGCTGCGCAGCTGGCCCGGTGAGCACCGGGTGGCGGTCGGACTCTCAGGGGGGGTCGACAGCTCGCTCACCGCAGCGTTATTGGTCGAGGCCGGCTGGCAGGTCGAAGGCCTCACCCTCTGGCTGATGAGCGGCAAAGGGGCCTGCTGCGCCGAAGGACTGGTCGATGCGGCCGGCATCTGCGAGCAGCTCGGTGTGCCGCACCACGTCGTCGACTTCCGCGAGCACTTCAAACAGCAGATTGTCGATTTTCTGGTGCAGGGCTATGGCGATGGCATCACCCCGCTGCCGTGCTCGCGCTGCAACCGCGAGGTCAAATTTGGCCCGATGCTCCGCTGGGCCGAGAAGGAGCGCGGCATTGCCCGGATCGCCACAGGCCATTACGCCCGGGTGCGCCGCGGCGAACACAGCAGCAACGGCCGCCATCAGTTGCTGCGCGGGCTCGATGCCCACAAGGACCAGAGTTATTTCCTCTACGACCTGCCGCAGCAGGTGCTGGGGCGGTTGGTGTTTCCCCTGGGGGAGATGACCAAGCCCGACACCCGCGCCGAGGCGGCGCGCCACGGCCTGCGCACCGCCCAAAAGCCCGAAAGCCAGGACCTCTGCCTCGCTGATCACCACGGTTCGATGAAGGCATTTCTTGATGCCTACCTGCCGCCCCGTGCCGGCGAGATCGTGCTCACCGACGGCACCGTGGTGGGCAGCCACGACGGCATTGAGCACTTCACCATCGGCCAGCGCAAGGGGCTCGGCGTGGCGTGGAGCGAGCCGTTGCATGTGGTGCGGCTCGATGCGGCGATGAACCGGGTGGTGGTGGCGCCCCGTGCCGAGGCCGCCCGCGCCGCGGCGGTGGTCGGCGCGGTCAACTGGGTCTCGATCGCACCGTCCAGCGAGGCCTTCGAGGTGGACGTGCAGGTTCGCTACCGAAGCGCTCCGGTCAAAGCCCTGCTCAGCCCCCTGCCGGCCACCGATGCCGATGCCGCCGCCGGGCGGCCCCATCGCTGCCGGTTGCAGTTCGCCGAAGAACAGTTTTCGATCACCCCGGGGCAGGCGGCTGTGTTCTACGCGGGTGAGTTGGTGTTGGGCGGCGGCTTGATCCAGCCGGATCCGCAGTCAGATCACCAGTAGGGGTCGCTCGCGAGCTCGACGTTCAGGGCGCCGCTGCGGCTGGCGGGCACGGTGGCGATGCAGGCGCGCACGGTGGTGCCGTTGACGTCGATCTCGCAGGCGCCGCAGCTGCCGCCCAGGCAGCCTGTGGGAATGGTGACGCCGGCTGCCCGGGCTGCTGCCAGCCAGGCCGTGCCGCAGGTGACCTGGGTGTTGAGGCCATCGGGCCAGTGGATCTGCACCTGCTTCATGGGGCGCGCAACAACGGCTCCAGGTTGACGTGCTGCTCAAAGGCATCGGCGAGCCGATCGAGCAGGTCCTCCCGCTGACGACTGTGGTGGGGTTGGCGTTCGCTCAGCGATGGCAACCCTTTGGCCGCTCGCAGCCTGTTGAGCCAGCGCCGCCGCCAGGGGCCGCTGTCGAATACCCCGTGCAAATAGGTGCCCGCCACCGTACCTGCCATTGCGCTCGAGACCCAGCCAAGCCCCTCGTCCTGGCAGAGGGGTTGGCAGGGACTCAGCGGTGTGGTGGCTCCGCGGTGCAGCTCAAACCCCTCGATCGGCACCTCGCCAGGCCAGAGGGCGAGGCTGTGGCGTTGGCGCAGAGCCTTGCTGCCGCCGAACACCGTGCGCAACGGCAGCAGATCCAGGCCCTGGGCGCTTGTCCCGCGGCCGCCCTCGAGACCCTGGGGATCCCTGAGTTCGCGGCCCAGCAGCTGCAGACCACCGCAGATGCCGAACACGTGGCTTCCAGCGGTGCTCGCTGAGTAACGCCGGATCTCTTCGCCCAAGCCGCTGCGTTGGAGGGCCTCCAGATCGCGGAGGGTCTGTTTGCTGCCGGGCACCACGACCGCGTCTGGCTGGCCCAGCGCTTCGCCCGGGGCCACCCAGCGCAGCCGGACCGTGGGTTCGGCCTCGAGCGGGTCGAGATCGGAGAAGTTGCTGAGCGAGGGCAAACGCAGCACGGCAATCGTGATCTCGGCGCCCTGTTTGCGGCCACGCCGCTCCAGCAGATCGAGTGAGTCTTCGGGGGGGAACAGCTCATTGAGCCAGGGCATGACCCCCAGCACCGGCACGCCGGTCTGGGCCTCGAGCCAGCGGCGGCCATCGTCAAACAGCGCACGCCTGCCGCGAAAGCGATTGATCAGCAGTCCACTGACCAAGGGCCGCTCGACGGGGCGTAGCAGGGTCAGGGTGCCGACGATCTGGGCAAACACGCCGCCCCGCTCGATGTCAGCCACCAGGATGCAGCGGGCGCGCAGGTACTGGGCCAACCGCAGGTTGGTCAGATCACGCCGTTGCAGGTTCACCTCGACAGGGCTGCCGGCTCCTTCGAGCACGAGCCGCCCAGTGGGGTGGGCGGCCTGCAGCTCGGCCAGGCCAGCGCGAATCGCGGCCCAACCGGGGCGAAACCAGTCGCGGTAGTAGTGCTCGGCGCGGGCACTGCCGACCGACTGGCCGAGGTGAATCACCTCGCTGGTGCTGTCGCCCTGCGGTTTGAGCAGCACCGGGTTCATGGCGCAGCGGGGTTCCTGGCCAGCCGCCCAGGCCTGCAGCGCCTGGGAGTAAGCCATTTCGCCGCCGGCTTGATCCACCCAGGCGTTGTTGCTCATGTTCTGCCCTTTGAAGGGCAAAGGCGTCTCGCCACGCCGCCGCAGCACCCGGCACAAGGCCGCCGTCATCAACGACTTGCCCGCACCGCTGCTGGTGCCCAGCACCATCAAGGGGATGGGATGTCTTGTCGTCACGTGGGGGGGCTGCTTTGAGCGCCGAACCAGGTCGCAAGCTCAGCCCATGGCAACTCACCTGCGGCCAGTCGCCGAATGTTCAGCACAACGCTTTCGTTGAAAGCCTCGAAGCTGAACCCATTGAGGCCCCAACAGACCACGGCAACGAGACATCCACTGGGCATGTTGCCATCGGCAAGAGGATGGGCCACAACAATGGCTTCGGCAAAGGCGGCTGCCAGCTCGGGGATGGTGTGCAGTTCGCCATGCCCCCAGCGTTGCCTTGGGCGTGCCAGGGCTGCCTCAAGGGTCGTTGCATGACGAACGCCCTGCAGACCACCATGCTCAAGAATTTGCTGGTGATGGATGGCACGAATGGCTACTGGTGGGACCCAGCGTGGCTCATCGCCAGGCGTCACTGGGCCAACTCACGCGGGGCTGGTCGGTAGACCTTGGCTGCTTCCGAGGCCAGTGCTATGGCCTGTTGAACCGTTGGGTCAAAGGGAATGAGCACAATGCCTGCTTCAGGCTCAATCGCCTCGATACGGTCGCCGGGCTCCAGATGAAACCGCCGTGCGAGCTGCTTGGGGATGGTGGCACTGACTGACCAACCAGCCTGACTGAGGATGCCCTCTGCCGCCATGGCCATCACAGCAAGTGGGACGTTCATGCTGCTCCGCGCTGCTCACAGCCGGGGCCTGCGCCGCCCCGCCCAGTGGCGCAGGCGCTGCCATGGCGTGGCCGCCGGAATATCAAGGGTCCAGATCGCCAGCACCTCGCGGCCCAGGGGGGTGAGCCGCACCCGCTCGGTGAGGCCCTGGCCGTCGACCTCGCGCCGCAGCACCCCCAGCTGAATCAGCCAGATGAAGTGGTCTTCGCAGCGGCGGGACCCCAGGCGCCTGCGGCACAGGTGGGGCCAGTCGCTACGGGCGCTCAGCTGCTGGCTGCTGAGGGCTCCCCGCTCAAGCTCCAGATAAAACGCCAGTCGAAAAGGCAGGCAGCGCAGGGCCCTGCGGGCTCGATGCAGCGCGTCCCGATCGGTGTAGGCGTTTGGCAGAGTGGTAATGGGGACTGGTGTGCCGTGACGATCAGTCTGCCGGGCGGCCGTGGCAGCCGGCCCCGGGCCACACCGGCTCAACCCTGCACTGTGAAAAGGCCCGTGCTCAAGGGGGCACGGTCATGGGGCGTGAAGAGTTCGGCGCTGGCCAGTGCAGCGGTGGCATCGGCTCCACCGGCGATCAGCACACGGCCATCGGGCAGCAGCGTTTCGGTGTGGCGCCAGCGGGCTGTCGTCATCGACGGAGTCGCGGTCGTGGTCCCCCTGGCGATGGTGTACAGCTCGGCCGACGCGAGCGGCACCTGGCCGTCATATCCCCCGGTGATCAGGATCCTGCCATTGCCAAGATCGGTCGCTGTGTGACGTCCGCGAGCGCCCTGCATCGGTCCTGAGGCGACAAAGCTGCCGCCGGGTGCACTGCTTCCCTGGCCCTGGGGTCGGTAGATCTCGGTTGAGACCAGTGCACCGCCGTCGGCGCGTTCGTACCCCCCGGCCACCAGCACCCCGCCATCGTTCATGAGGGTCGCCGAGGGGTATCGCCTGGGGGTCGACATTGAATCTGCGGGCATGAATGTGCCTTCTCGAGAGTTATAGAGTTCCGGCGCATTGACGGCAGTTCCGTTATAACCTCCGACAACCAGGACGTTGCCATCATTGAGCAGGGTGGCAATGTGATTGCGGCGTGCCGTGGTCATCGAACCGGTCGCCACGAAGGTGCCGGTTGAGGGTTGGTATACCTCGGCACTCGTGAGTGGTTGGCCATGGCTTGTGCCCTCGTAGCCCCCGGCAACAAGCACACGGCCATCGCTCAGAAGGGTCACCGTGGGATTGAGCCGTGCCGTCAGCATGGAGCCGGTGTCCGTGAAGGTTCCCGTGATCGGGTCATAGATTTCAACGGAGGCCATCGCGATTCCGCTGGCGTCCTGTCCACCGACCATCAGGACGCGCCCGTCCTTGAGCGGGGTCGCAGCGGCAGCAACCCTGCCGTAGCCCATGGTGTCGGTAGGTGAGAACCTGCCGATGATGGGGTCATAGATCTCGGCCGAGGCCAGGGTTGCCAGGGTCTGGTCATAACCGCCCGCAATCAGGACCTTGCCGTTGGCCAGTGCCGTGGCTGTATGGAGCGCACGGGCTGTGTTCATGGCGTCGGTGAGCTGGAACGTGCCCGTTTGTGCCAGCTTCCGCCCACTCCGTCGTGCCATTGAATCGTCACAGTCAGGCAAATGAAAACTAATGGTGATGGCAGACACGTCAACGGCTGGGACTGGCTTTGCAGTTCTGCCAGGCTGAGCCCGTGATGGCGTGCAACACCTGTCATGCCGGTTGACCCCTGGTCATCGCCGTCGATCCGATTCCAGGTCCTGGCTGCGTGCTTCACCCCCTTCGTTCACGACCATGCTTCTGCTCGCTTCTGCATCCCCTGCCCGGCGCCGCCTGCTGGAGGAGGCTGGGATCGCCCATCGGGTGCAGGTGAGCGGCGTCGATGAAAACGCGATCACCCATTCCGAGCCGGCCAGGCTGGTCCAGCTGCTGGCGCGTGCCAAGGCGCAGACAGTGCACAGCCGGATGGCCCAGAGCGCTTCTGGAGATGCAGCGATCATCACCGTGTTGGGGTGCGATTCGGTGCTGGCCTTTGCCGGCGAGGTGTTTGGCAAGCCCGCCGATGCGGCCGAGGCAATCGCCCGCTGGCAGCGCATGGCCGGGGCCTGGGGCGAGCTTCATACCGGGCACTGTCTGTTAGCCGGCGATGCCGAACGCCTCGAGACGGTCACCACCCGGGTGCAGTTTGCCCCGCTCAGCGATGCCGAGATCGAGGCCTATGTCGCCACCGGCGAACCGTTGCAGTGTGCCGGCGGCTTTGCCCTTGAGGGGCGAGGGGGCCTGGTGGTCGAGCGGCTCGACGGCTGTTATTCGAATGTGATCGGCCTCAGCCTGCCGCTGTTGCGGCGGTGGTTGCAGGCGGCGGGGTGAAGGCTCCCGCCAGAGCCTCAGGACTGATCGTTTGCCGGCGCAGGTCGACGCCACTCCAGGTTTGCCAGGCGTGAAGACTGCGCAGCTCCCCCAGGCCATAGGGCGCGTCGATCTCCTCGCCTCTGACGAGTGCCTTGACGCGGGCCAGCGAGCGCTGGTTGAGCTGCTGCCAGTCGGTGTGGTCTGCCCAATGGGTCACGTGCTCGGCCCCTGGGCGTTTGTAGAGGTGAAACAGCAACAGCCGGTCAGGGTTGTAAAAGTTGAAGCCCCTTGTCCAGAGCCGTAGCGCCAGGGTGATCTCCTCCCCGTAGAAATAGAGCTCGGGGTCATAGGGCACCTCCCGGATCAGTTCGCCAGAGCCAAACAGCAGGCCTGCAGCCACAAAGGCGCTCGCCAGTGGTGACGCCGGTAACTCCTCAGGATTGCGAAAACGGTTGATGCCCTGCAGCCGCAGCACACCATGCTCATCGAACCGATGGGCGCCCATCAGCGGCAGCATGGCTGTGTCATAGCGATCAGGCAGCTCAAACGCATTGGGGTAGACGCTCAACACGGCGCGCCGATCGCCGCAGCGCTGCCAGCAGGCCAACAGCGCGTTGTCCCATCCCGCCACAGAGCGCATGTGACTGTCGATCTGCAGGGT
>JAGWVJ010000050.1 GCA_018970945.1 Cyanobacteria bacterium REEB417
TGGCTGCCCGACGCCATGGAGGGTCCGACGCCCATCTCGGCCCTGATCCACGCCGCCACGATGGTGGCGGCCGGAGTCTTTCTCGTGGCCCGGCTGGAACCGCTGTATGTCCAGTTCCCCTCGGTCCAGCTGACGGTGGCGGTGGTCGGCACCATCACCTGCTTCCTGGGGGCTTCGATCGCCCTCACCCAGATGGATCTGAAGAAGGGCCTGGCCTACAGCACCGTGTCCCAGCTGGGTTACATGATGCTGGCCATGGGCTGCGGCGCCCCGATTGCGGGGATGTTCCACCTGGTGACCCATGCCTGCTTCAAGGCGATGCTGTTCCTGGGGTCGGGCTCGGTGATCCACGCCATGGAAGAGGTGGTGGGCCATGAACCGGTGCTGGCCCAGGACATGCGCCTGATGGGTGGCCTGCGCCGTTCGATGCCGATCACCGCCATCACGTTCTTCATCGGCTGTCTGGCCATCAGCGGCCTGCCTCCCCTGGCCGGCTTCTGGAGCAAGGACGAGATTCTCGGCGAAGCCTTCCAGAGCTTTCCGCTGCTGTGGCTGGTGGGTTGGCTCACGGCCGGCATGACGGCCTTCTACATGTTCCGGCTGTATTTCCTCACCTTCGAAGGCAGCTTCCGGGGCCATGACACCGCCCTGCAGACCCGCCTGCTGCAGGCCGCCGGTCGTGGGGCCCCGGACCATGGCCATGGCGAAGGCCACGTGCACGAATCGGCGTGGCCGATGACCCTGCCGCTGGCGGTGCTGGCGGTGCCGTCGGTGCTGATCGGCCTGCTGGGCATGCCCTGGAACAACCGGTTCGCGGCTCTGCTGGACCCCCGGGAGGCCGCCGAGGCCATGGCCCATTTCTCGATGGCCGAGTTTCTGCCCCTGGCCGGGGCCTCGGTCGCTGTGTCGCTGGTGGGCATCGGTGTGGCGGTGTTCGCCTACGCCCTGGGACGCCTTGATCTGGCCACGGCAGTGGCTGGCCGGTTCCCGGCGATCAACCGCTTCCTGGCCAACAAGTGGTACCTCGATGCCATCAACGACAAGCTGTTCGTGCAGGGCAGCCGCAAACTGGCCAAACAGGTTCTCGACGTTGACTCCAAGGTCGTCGATGGCGTTGTCAACCTCACCGGCCTGCTGACCCTCGGCAGCGGCGAGGGGCTCAAATACTTCAACACCGGCCGGGCCCAGTTCTATGCCCTGATCGTCTTTGGCGGTGTCATCGCCCTTGTGGTGCTGTTCGGGTCGCTGGGCTGAGGGGGCGATGGCAACAGGGCTGCATCGTTGATCTCGATGCTCCATCAGCCTGCCAGCTGCGACCGCCCCCTGTCTCAACCCTTCGCTGTGTGTGACATCCCCGATGCCAACGGGGCGGAGCGGGCTGAAATTTCTACACTCCAGCCAACGCGCATGCCCCATCGTCTGTGGCTTTTCCCTGGCTAAGCGCATCGATCCTGTTCCCGATCGCCGCGGCCCTGCTGATTCCGTTTGTGCCCGACAAGGGTGAGGGCAAGCAGGTGCGCTGGTATGCCCTGGGCATCGCCCTGACGACCTTTCTGCTGACGGTCGGGGGCTATCTCAACGGCTACGACCCCAGCAACCCCGAACTGCAGCTGGTGGAGCGGGTGCAGTGGCTGCCCGATCTGGGCCTGGCCTGGTCGGTGGGTGCTGACGGCATCTCGATGCCGCTGATCCTATTGACCAGCTTCATCACCGCCCTGGCCGCCCTGGCCGCCTGGCCGGTCACGTTCAAACCGAAGCTCTTCTATTTCCTGCTGCTGGCCATGGATGGTGGCCAGATCGCGGTGTTCGCCGTGCAGGACATGCTGCTGTTCTTCCTGGCGTGGGAGCTGGAACTGCTTCCGGTGTACCTGCTGCTGGCCATCTGGGGCGGCAAAAAACGCCAGTACGCCGCCACCAAGTTCATCCTGTACACGGCCGGCAGCTCGTTGTTCATCCTGCTGGCGGCCCTGGCCATGGCCTTTTACGGCAGTGCTACAGGAGCACCGATCAGTTTTGAATACAGCCAGTTGATGGCCAAGGGCTTCCCGGCTGGCTTCCAGCTGCTTTGTTATGCGGGCCTGCTGATCGCCTTTGGCGTCAAACTGCCGATCGTGCCGCTGCACACCTGGCTGCCCGATGCCCATGGAGAAGCCACGGCACCGGTGCACATGCTGCTCGCCGGCATCCTGCTGAAGATGGGCGGCTATGCCCTGCTGCGCTTCAACTGCCAGATCCTGCCCGATGCCCACGCCCAGTTCGCCCCCCTGCTGGTGGTGCTGGGGGTGGTCAACATCATCTATGCGGCGCTCACATCGTTTGCCCAGCGCAACCTCAAGCGCAAGATCGCCTACAGCTCGATCAGCCACATGGGATTTGTGTTGATCGGCATCGGCAGCTTCAGCGCCCTGGGCTCAAGTGGGGCGATGCTGCAGATGATCAGCCATGGCCTGATCGGCGCCAGCTTGTTCTTTCTGGTGGGGGCGACCTACGACCGCACCCACACCCTGCAGCTCGATGAAATGGGCGGCGTGGGGCAGAAGATGCGCAAGATGTTCGCCCTGTGGACCGTCTGCTCCCTGGCCTCGCTGGCCCTGCCTGGCATGAGCGGCTTTGTCAGCGAGCTGATGGTGTTTGTGGGCTTCGCCACCGACGATGCCTACACCCTGCCGTTCAGGATCGTGATCGACGGCCTGGCTGCGGTCGGGGTGATCCTTACGCCGGTCTACCTGCTGTCGATGCTGCGGGAGATCTTCTACGGCAAGGAGAACGTCGAGCTGGCCTCCCACAGCGAACTGGTCGACGCCGAACCGCGTGAGATCTATGTGATCGGCGCCCTGCTGGTGCCGATCATCGGGATCGGCCTCTACCCCCGCTTGATGACCGACACCTACCGGGCCTCGATGGAAGTGCTGGTGGCCCGTGATGAGAGCGCCATGAAAGCCCTGGTGGCTCCCGCCGGTGGATCCCTGATCCGGCAGCAGCCCCTGAGGGCGCCGATGATTCCAGCGGCCTAGCGCCCTGGTGTTCACGAGACACCACGGGTAGCGTGCGGTGATGGTTCCCGTTCCATGACCTCTTCAGTCCCACGCATCCGGAGCCTTGGCTGACGCAGGCGCCAGGCTGGCGATTCGCCTGCTGCAGGAGGCGGCCGAGCGCGGCGAGGTCGATCCCTGGGACGTGGATGTGATCGCAGTGATCGACGGCTTCCTCGATCAGCTGCGCAGCCGCATCGCCTCACCGGTGCTGGTGCGCAGCGTCGGAGGCAGCTATGAACACGATCTGGCGGAGACCAGTGAGGCCTTTCTGGCCGCCTCGGTGCTGGTGAGCCTCAAGGCCGATGTGCTGGAAGCCGCCACCTTTCCAGCGCCAGCACCGCTCGACGAAGGCGATGCTTTCGACTTTGACGCCGACGGCCAGGGCTGGCTCATGAATCCGGGAGTCAGCCTGCCCAGCCGTCCCGAGCGCCACCTCTGGCGCCGCCCCGTGGCCCCGCCGCCGCTGCAACGGCCCGTGACCCTGGGGGAGCTGATCCGCCAGCTGGAAGACATCGCCGAACGGCTCGAGCACGAGGAGCAGCGCAGCCGCTCGCGGCACAGGCCCAAGCGCTACAGCGAGCGGGCCGCCATCGCCCAGGTGGCCGCATTGGCCCATCGCGAGAAACTTCCGGAAACGACGGCCGCCCTCAGCCGTTTTTTGTTGGAATGGAGCGAAGCTGCCGAGTGGGTCGAATTCGATGCACTCTGCAGCGCCTGGGCCGCCCAGGTCGAACGCCAGCGCCAGCACGACGACCTCGACTGCGACCGGGCCGGGGTGTTCTGGGCGCTGCTGTTTCTGACCCATCAGGGCAAGGTCGAGCTGCAGCAGCAGGGCGGGCTCTACGGTTCGCTGCAGCTCAAACGGCTGCTCGAGCAAGGCGAGAGCCGCCAGCTGCCGCTCGCCGACGTCTCGATTGGGTCAGCTCAGGCGCCGTCTCATGAGACGCTTGCCGCCTGATCAGGGTGATTAGGCTTCGATGAACCGTCCGAACTGAGCCCCGCCGATGAAGGCGATGATTCTCGCGGCCGGCAAGGGAACCCGGGTGCGTCCCATCACGCACACCATTCCCAAGCCGATGATCCCGATCCTGCAGAAGCCGGTGATGGAGTTTCTGCTGGAGCTGCTGCGGGAGCACGGCTTCAACGAAATCATGGTGAACGTCTCCCACCTCGCCGAGGAGATCGAGAACTACTTTCGCGACGGCCAGCGCTTCGGCGTGCAGATCGCCTACAGCTTCGAAGGACGCATCGAAGACGGCGAACTGATCGGCGAAGCCCTGGGCTCGGCCGGCGGTCTCAAGAAAATCCAGAGCTTCCAGCCCTTCTTCGATGACACCTTCGTGGTGCTCTGCGGCGACGCCCTGATCGACCTCGACCTGAGCGAGGCGGTCAGACGCCACAAGGCCAAGGGCGCCCTCGCGAGCCTGATCACCAAGCGGGTTCCGATGGAGCAGGTGAGCAGCTATGGCGTCGTGGTCACCGATGCCGATGGCCGCGTGCGCTCCTTCCAGGAGAAGCCGGCGGTCGCCGAGGCGGCCAGCGACATGATCAATACCGGCATCTACATCTTCGAGCCCGAGGTGCTCGATTTCGTGCCCGAGGGGATGGCGTTTGACATTGGCTCCGACCTGTTTCCCAAGCTGGTGGAAGCCGGGGCACCGTTCTATGCCCTGCCGATGGAATTTGAATGGGTCGACATCGGCAAGGTTCCTGATTACTGGCAGGCGATCCGCAGCGTGCTGCAGGGCCAGGTGCGCCAGGTGCAGATCCCCGGACACGAGGTCAAGCCAGGCATCTTCACCGGTCTCAACGTGGCCGCCAACTGGGACAGGATCACCGTCAAGGGCCCCATCTACGTGGGTGGCATGACCAAAATCGAAGACGGCGCCACAATCATCGGCCCGGCGATGATCGGCCCCAGCTGCCACATCTGCGAAGGGGCCACGATCGACAACTCGATCATCTTTGATTACTCGCGCATCGGCCCGGGCGTGCGTCTGGTCGAAAAGCTGGTGTTCGGCCGCTACTGCGTCGACCGCAACGGCGACCACTTCGACCTGCAGGAGGCGGCCCTCGACTGGCTGATCACCGACACCCGCCGCCAGGACGTGGTCGAGCCCTCACCGCAGCAGAAGGCCCTGGCTGAGTTGCTCGGCAGCGACCTGGCCCTGGGCGCGGCCGCCAGCTGAGCCCGCAGCCGTAACCAGCGGGGCCACGCCGGCCTGGCGGAGGATTTCGGGAATGCGCTCTTCAGCCTTGATCGCCATCAGGTGAACCCCCTGGGCGATCTGGCTGTAGCGCGCCACCTGCTCGGCGGCGATGGCGATCCCTTCGGCGGCGGGGTTGGTCGCCGCCGCCAGCCGGTCGATCAGGCCTTGGGGGATGTTGGCCCCGGGCACCACCCGGTTGATGAAGGCGGCATTCCTGGCCGATTTCAGGAGAAACACCCCCGCCAGCACCGGCAGCCCCAGGGGGGCGGCGATGTCATCGACAAAGCGGCGCAGGGCGTCGATGTCGGTGACCATCTGGGTCTGCACGAAGCGGGCGCCGGCCTGCTGCTTGCGGCGCAACCGCGCCACCAGACCGCTGCGGCTGGGCGACTGGGGATCGGCCGCCGCACCGGCAAAGAAGGCCGTGCCGCCGTCGGGCAGGGTGCCACTGACCGGATCGAGGCCTGCATTCAGCTGCTCCACCAGCTGCAGCAGCCGTACCGCCTCGAGCTCATTGACCGCCCGGGCTGCCGGTTGGTCACCGACGCGCACCGGATCGCCGGTGAGGCAGAGCAGGTTGCGCAGTCCCAGGGCATGGGCGCCCAGCAGATCGGCCTGCAGGGCGATGCGGTTGCGGTCGCGGCAGGTCATCTGCAGCACCGGCTCGATGCCGGCCTCGTGCAGCAGACGGCAGATTGCGATGCTGCTCATGCGCATCACCGCCCGGCTGCCATCGGTCACGTTGACCGCATGCACCAGACCACGCAAAGCCGCCGCAGCCGCAAGGGTGCGGACCGGGTCACCGCCCCGCGGTGGGGTCACCTCGGCGGTGATCGCCAGGTCTCCGGCTGCGAGGGCCTGTTGAAGCAGCAAACCGCGATGGCCAAACCAGGCCCCATCATGGGCCAGAGCGACCTGAGACCCGATGTAGCTGCCTACAGTGGGGCCTTAGCGGTGGGCGGTGTAGCCATGCAACACGGCGAGCCCGACAAAGCAGCCCCCAGCGACCTGCGCAGCGACCTGTCAGAGCGCGAGATCGAAATCATCGATCTGGTCGCGGGCGGCCTCACCAACCAAGAGATCGCCGCCGAACTGACGATCAGCAAGCGCACGGTCGACAACCACGTCAGCAACATCTTCACCAAAACCGGGGCCAAGAATCGGGTCGCCCTGCTCAATTGGGCCATGGACCACGGCAAGATCTGCCGCGACGG
>JAGWVJ010000021.1 GCA_018970945.1 Cyanobacteria bacterium REEB417
CGGCGGGTTGTCGGGTCCTGTGCCAGACCCTGGCTGAACGAAGGAAATTTCGTTGCCATTGGGAAAGGTCAGGAAAGGTCAGCCGACCGCGACGATGCGGGCCAGGAAGAATGCCCAGGTGGTCGCGATGCCGCCCAGGAGGTAATGAGCGACACCCACGGCACGGCCCTGGGTGATAGAGAGCGCACGTGGCTGAATGGCCGGAGCCACCCTCAGCTTGTTGTGAGCCCAGACGATGGACTCAATCAGCTCCTGCCAGTAGCCGCGGCCAGAGAACAGGAACATGAGGCTGAAGGCCCAGACGAAGTGAGCTCCAAGGAACATCAGGCCATAGGCACTGCTGCTCGATCCATAGCTGTTGATGACCTGTGCAGCCTGAGCCCACAGGAAGTCACGCAGCCAGCCATTGATGGTGATGGCACTGGTGGCGAAATTGCCATTGGTGATGTGCTGGACGGTGCCGTCAGCGTTGACGGTGCCCCACACGTCGCTCTGCATCTTCCAGGAGAAGTGGAAGATCACGATTGACAGGGAGTTGTACATCCAGAAAAGACCCAGGAACACGTGGTCCCAGGCCGACACCTGGCAGGTGCCGCCACGGCCGGGTCCGTCGCAGGGGAACCGGAATCCAAGGTTCGCTTTGTCGGGGACGAGGCGAGAGCTGCGGCTGTAAAGAACGCCCTTCAGCAGGATCAACACCGTCACATGGATCGTGAAGGCGTGAATGTGGTGGACCATGAAGTCCGCTGTGCCGAGAGGAATCGGTGCAGCGGCGACCTTGCCACCCACAGCAACCACAGCGCCGTTGAACACCTCACTGACGCCAGCGAGGGCATTGGGGGCCGTGCTGCCGGCAGCGGCGGCGTGCAGACCCTGGATCCACTGCGCGAAGACAGGCTTCAGGGCAATGGCCGAGTCGCTGAACATGTCCTGGGGACGCCCCAGGGCACGCATGGTGTCGTTGTGGATGTAAAGACCGAAGCTATGGAAGCCGAGCCAGATGCACACCCAGTTGAGATGACTGATCAGGGCATCGCGGGCTTTGAGGACCCGATCAAGCACGTTGTCGATGTGCTTGGCGGGGTCGTAGTCGCGCACCATGGCGATGGCGGCGTGGGCACCGGCGCCGACGATCAGGAAGCCACCGATCCACATGTGGTGGGTGAAGATCGACAGCTGGGTGGGGTAATCAACGCCGATGTAGGGGTACGGGGGCATCGCATACATGTGATGCGCCACGATGATGGTCAGCGAACCAAGCAAGGCCAGGTTCACGCCCAGCTGGGCATGCCAGCTGGTGGTCATGAACTCAAACAGGCCGTCGTGACCATTGGAAGCCGGGAACAGCAGGGGATCACCCTTCTGACCCTCGAGAATCTCCTTGATGCTGTGGCCGATGCCCCAGTTGGTGCGGTACATGTGGCCAGCCACGATGAACAGCACCGCAATCGCCAGGTGGTGATGGGCGATGTCGGTCATCCAGAGGCTGCCGGTCACAGGATTCAGACCACCCTTGAAGGTGAGGAAATCGCTGTAGGCGGCCCAGTTGCCGGTGAAGAAGGCGTTGATGCCGGCACCGAATCCAGGGAACAGCTGAACGAGCAGATCCTGGTTGAGGAATTCGTGCGGCAGGGGAATGTCGGCAACCGAAGCGATGGTCCGGCCATTGAGCACCAGCGGCTGGCCAGCGTCGATGGCATCCATCAGTGCATTGGTGGGCAACGACACATGCAGCAGGTGCCCAGTCCAAGACAGCGATCCCAGACCCAGCAGACCTGCCAGGTGGTGGTTGAGCATCGACTCAACGTTCTGGAACCACTCCAGCTTCGGGGCTGCCTTGTGGTAATGGAAAACACCGGCATTGAGCATCAGGCCGGCCATCACCAGCGCACCGATGGCCAGGGCCAGCAGCTGGGTTGTGTTGGTGATGCCCCAGGCCCTCCACACGTGGAAGAGGCCTGAGGTGATCTGAATGCCGTGGAAACCGGCACCGACATCACCGTTGAGGATTTCCTGGCCGAAAACCGGCCAGACCACCTGCGCACTGGGTTTCACATGCAGGGGGTCGGCCAGCCATCCGGTGTAGTTGGAGAAGCGGGCCCCATGGAAGAAGGCACCGCTCAACCAGATGAAGATGACGGCCAGATGCCCGAAGTGGGCCGAGAAGATCTTGCGAGAAACCTCTTCGAGGTCGCTCGTGTGGCTGTCGAAGTCGTGAGCGTTGGCGTGGAGGTTCCAGACCCAGGTTGTGGTCTTGGGACCTTTGGCGAGGGTGCGGTCGAAATGCCCGGGCTTTTCGAAAAGCTCGAACGTGGCCGGAACAGGGTTCCGGTCGACCATGGCCTTTGCCGTTTTCCCACGCTCTGGTGGGCTGATGGTCATCGAGTGGTTCCTCGAGGGACGGAATCGAGGTGGGGGTCCACCCCTGGCGGCACTCCAGAAAAAAGTGCCGTGGGCCCCATGGCCGGGAGACGGACTGAAGCCCGCCAGACGGCCATGGGCGCCAGCTGCGACACGGCACACGAAATCGCGAAACCGATTGGCACAACTGGTGCTTGGGGCCCCAGATAGGGGACCGCTGGGCGAACTATAAGGGCCTCAAGCAAGCGCTTCGGGGAGGCAGTTACAAAGGTTCAATCCCCGGGGTTCCCAGATGCAGACAGAGCTTTACGAGCAGAAAAGAATGACTGCCAATCAGCGAGTTGCAAGCGCTGACTGAAGACAACCAAGCAACTTTTGGCGCAAATGAATAACAAATGCCCTGTGTCTGGCGCCGCAGCAGGGCCTGCGTCATCAAGAACATGCTGCCGAAGCAGCACAATGAAAAGATTGGAACGGTCTCCCTGTGGCCTGATGCGGCTCCTCAGAGCGCTGCGACGCCTGCTCGCCCTGGCCCTGCCGCCGCTGCTGGCGGTGGTGCTCACCCTGACGCCGCTGCCACCCCCCTGGCCCAACAGGTTGCTGCCCGGGATGCTGCAACCCGCCCAGGCCTGGGACCTGCCCCGATGGGGCGAACAGGAGCGCTCCACCTCGGCCAATGGCCCCTTGAAGCCCAGCGCGCCTACGGGGCGGCTGCAGGAGGTTTCGCCGCCAGAAGCGGTGCAACAGCTGCAGAGTGCCCTGGCGGATCGGCTGCCCCAGGTGCTGATCGAGAGCCCCCGCGACGGCGCCCTGCTGCCCGATGGCACCTGGCAACTGAAACTCAAGGTGCGCGACTGGCCCCTTACCGATGCCGGCCGGCTGGGACTGGGGGCACATCTTGTGGTTCAGCTGGATGATTTACCGCCCCAGCGGCTGACGGGGGCGACCCGGTCCAACAGCGGCCAGGGCGACAGGGCAACAAGCCTCAGCCTTGTGGTTGACGAACCAGCGCTCACCCCAGGCAGCCATCGGCTCACGGTCTACGCGGCGCGGCCCTGGGGTGAAGCGGTCAAGAGCCCGGGGGCGGTGTGCCAGATCACCGTCAACCGGGTTCTGGCCAACCCATCAAGCCAGCCCCAGGCTGGCAGCCCCCAGCTGCTGGCGGTAAGTCCAGCCGACCTGGGCGCCAACGAGCCCCTGTTACTGGACTGGATCCTGTTGGACGCCCCCCTGCAGAACCTGCGGGACGGTGATGGCAGCTGGCGCCTGCGAGTCACCATCAATGGTGATCGTTTTCTGATGGACCAGAACGTGCCGCTGTGGCTGCGGGGCTGGAAGCCTGGCCGCAACAGTCTGCAGCTGGAACTGCTGGATGGCCTGGGGCAACCCTTGAATCCTCCCTTCAACAGCCTGGTCCAGGAGGTGACCCTCAACCCACCAGGCAGCGGTGGCGCTTCTCAGCCTCGCTGGCTGCAAGGGCGCCTGAGCGCCGACGAGCTGGCCCAACTCCTGGGCGACAGGCCCGCTGAGGACAGTGCCGATGAACAGGATGCCGACACGGCAGTCGAGCCCGACCAAGGCCCCAGCTCACCGTTATCCCGGCAGGCGCTCACCCCCGAGGACCTGGAGAAGAACCCTGACGGCAAGCAGCAAGAAGCAGAACCAGAGCCAGAACCAGGGCCAGGGCCAGAACCAGAAGCTGCAGTCTCAGAGCCGGAAGCAGACGCAGCAGAAGCGGGACCGGCACAACAACCACAGGACCTTCTGCTCGACGATCAGGTCCCATCTGCTATGCCCCAGGAGGCTCCCATGCCTGACAACGACGACAGGCGAACCGCCCCCGTCGAGTCCCCCCCTGAACCCACCAGCGGCGACCCATTGCCTGACCATCCGGATCCCACCACAACGCCTGAACTGATCGTGGGGCCGTTGCAGGAACCCCGGGATCTGGAGACACCATCTGATGAGACCGCACCTGAGGTGGACCTGGGGGAGACAAGCCCAATGCAGGAGCCGCCTGATGGGTCAAGCGTTGACGCGACCAAGTGGGGTGGGACTGTCACTGGTGAGCAGCCCCTCGATGAAGAGCCCCATGCTGACTTCTCCATGAGCGAGGTTTCCCCTGCTGAAGACTCCCTTGAAGAAGACTCCTCTGAAGAAGACTCCTCTGAAGAAGACTCCCGCGCTCAGCAACCAGCTCTGGAAGACCAGCTGAGCATGGATCAAGAACCTGTCGCCTCAATCTCCAGCACGCCCCAGCGCAATGGCCAGGGAATCCCCGTGTTCATGCCGGCTGAGCCTCCACTGGAGATCGTGCCCCCACAGCGGATCAGCAGCGGCACAGCGCTGGGAGCACCGGCGCGGCAACAGGTCAACGCGCGGGGTGAGCTGATCCGAGAAGCCCCAACGGGCCCCCTGGCCGGGCTGCGCCAGCTGCTGCTGGGTTCATGAGCGGCCCGACCACGATCTGGGGTCTGGGTTTCAGCGAACCCGCCCGGCCCCTGCTCGAGCGGCTGCGGCAGACCCGGTTGGTGCAGGCAACGGTCCACAGCGGGGCCTCCCCGGGGCCGGGGACTGTGCTGCAACAGCAATGGCATCAGGCCGAGGCCTTTGTGGTGGTGGCGGCCTGCGGTCTGGTGACCCGCCTGATCGCCCCTCTGCTGAGCGGCAAAGACGACGATCCGTCAGTGGTGGTGCTGGATCCCGAAGGCCGCTATGCCATCCCGCTGCTGGGGGGGCATGCCGCGGGCGGAGAAGCTCTGAGCCAACGGCTGGCCGCAGCGCTGGGTGGCACCGCTGTGATCACCGGCTCCAGTGGCGCCACGGGCAGGCTGGCGCTCGATGCCTTCGGCAGCGCCTGGGGCTGGCGACGGGGCAGCGGCGACTGGAGCAACCTGATGCACAAGGCGGCACGGCAGCCGGTCACCCTGCTGCAGCAGGGCGGTCTGACGACATGGCAAGAGCTTGCTGCCGCAGCGGAGTTGCGTGTCAACCCAACCTCTGATGAGGGTGCCGACCTGGTCATCAGTGATCAGCTCGGATCTGGTTGCCGCTGGCATCCCCCGCGGTTGTGGCTGGGCATGGGCTGCGAAAGGCACACGAGTCTGGAGGTGCTCGAGCGGCTGCTGCTCCAGACCCTCGAGGCCCATGGACTGGCCCAGGAGGCTGTGGCCGGACTGGCCAGCATTGACCGCAAAGGCGACGAACCTGCGCTGTTGGAGTTGGCGGCCCGGCATGGCTGGCCCCTGAAGCTATTCAGCGCCGCCCAGCTGGCACCCGTGCCGGTGCCCAATCCGTCGGTGGTGGTGGAGCAGGAGATGGGCACAGCGAGTGTCGCCGAGGCAGCGGCCTTGCTGGCCGCCGGCCATCAGTCCAATCTGCGCGTAGCCAAAACGATGCTGCGGGGCAGCGGACAGGGCGCCGCCACCCTGGCGGTTGCGGCAGCCCAACAGCAGTGGGCACCCCACCGCGGAGCTCTGCATCTGATCGGCAGCGGGCCGGGCGAACTGGGACAGCTGACCTCCGAAGCCCGCGAGGTGCTCAGCCGTTGCAGCGCCTGGGTGGGCTACGGGCTCTATCTGGATCTGCTGGAACCGCTGCGCCGGCCCGACCAACTGAGGCTCGACGGCCAGCTCACCCGGGAACGGGAACGCTGCCAGCAGGCACTGCAGCTGGCCTGCCAGGGAATCCCCGTGGCCCTGGTGTCGTCGGGCGATAGTGGCATCTACGGCATGGCTGGACTGGCGCTGGAGCTCTGGCTCGGACTTGCCGAAGCCGACCGCCCCGACATTGCGGTGCATCCGGGGATCTCAGCGCTGCAACTGGCAGCGGCCCGCTGCGGCGCCCCGCTGATGCACGACTTCTGCACGATCAGCCTGAGCGACCGCCTCACCCCGTGGAGCGTGATCGAACGCCGGCTCGTGGCCGCTGCCCAGGGCGACTTTGTGGTGGCCCTCTACAACCCCCGCTCCCAGGGACGCGCGTGGCAGCTGCCCAGGGCCATCGAGCTGCTGCTGCAGGGGCGGCCCGGTACCACCCCCGTGGCACTGGCCCGCCAGCTGGGCCGGCCCGAAGAGTCCATCAGCCTGTTCACCCTGGCGACCCTGCCCGTTGCCAGGGTCGACATGCTGACCCTGGTCCTGGTCGGTAACAGCAGCACCAGGGCTGAGGCTGGCAAGTTGGTGACGCCGAGGGGCTATCCAGGCGCCGAGCTCAACTGAAAGTCGGGATGACAGGATTCGAACCTGCGGCCCCTTCGTCCCGAACGAAGTGCGCTACCAAGCTGCGCTACATCCCGATGGCAGCGACTGTAGAAGATCGCCCATGGTGACCAGCACTCCAGCGAACAACAAACCCGAATGGCTGCGGGTCAAGGCACCGCAGCGCGAGCGCATCGGCGCCGTGGCCGATCTGCTGCTTGATCTCAAGCTCAACACGGTTTGCCAGGAGGCCAGCTGCCCCAACATCGGCGAGTGCTTCGCCGGCGGAACCGCCACCTTTTTAATCATGGGTCCGGGCTGCACCCGGGCCTGCCCCTACTGCGACATCGACTTCGACAAGAGTGTGCGGGCGCTCGATGCCACCGAGCCTGAGCGCCTGGGTGAGGCGGTGGCGCGCCTGGGCCTCAGCCATGTGGTGATCACCGCGGTCAACCGCGATGACCTGGCCGATGGCGGTGCCAGCCAGTTCGTGGCCTGCATCAAACACGTGCGCGCCCGCAGCCCCCTGACCACAATCGAGCTGCTGATCCCCGATTTCTGCGGCGACTGGGAGGCCCTGGCGGCAGTGATGGCCGCCGCCCCCGATGTGCTGAACCACAACATCGAGACGGTGCCGCGGCTTTACAAACGGGCCCGGCCCCAGGCGCTCTACGCGCGCAGCCTCGAGCTGCTTCAGCGGGTGCACGACGGCTGGCCGCGCTGCTACACCAAATCGGGGCTGATGGTGGGTCTGGGGGAAACCGACGCCGAGGTGGGCGAGGTGCTAGGCGACCTGAAGCGTCACCACGTCGACATCGTCACCATCGGCCAGTACCTGTCGCCGGGCCCCAGACACCTGCCGGTGGATCGCTTTGTGACACCCGAGCAGTTCGCCAGCTTCCGCAGCCATGGCGAACAGGAGCTGGGCTTTCTGCAGGTGGTCAGCAGCCCCCTAACCCGCAGCAGTTACCACGCCGGAGAGGTGCAGCGGCTGATGCGCGAACACCCGCGTTAAAGGGCCAGATCGCCCACCGCCGCGATCCATTCGTGCAGCTGCCAGTCGACCCAGCCGGCGGCGATCAGCGGATCCCGCTCGATCAGCGCCAGGGCCTCGGCGTAACTGCCGGCCTGCAGCACCAGCAGGCCGCCGCCTCCGGGTTTGCGCTGCCCATCGACCAGAAACCCACTGGCAATGGCCACGTCGGCGGCGCGCTGGACCGCCACCCAATCGCGGTGGGCCTGCAGCTGAATGGCGCGATCGGGGCCTGGCAGGGCACGAAACGCTTCGGTGAAGATCTCCGTCTTGATGAACCAGGGCACGGCGGCCGCGTTCAGACCAGGGCTGCGGCCTTCTCGGCCAGGCCCATGCTGGCCTTCTCGCTGGGGGGGAGCAGCACCTTGAAGCGGGAGATGGCACCTGGCCAATCGGCAAGCAATGCAGCCGCCCTGGCACTGCCTGTCGCCTGCAGATGGGCCTCGAGCAGGGGCTTCAGCACGGCCTCCTGCTCGGGGGTGGAGAGGGGGCAGATCGCCACGATCTCGTGGTTCACCCTTTCGGCCAGGCCACCGGTGTCATCAAGGATGAAGGCCACACCACCGGTCATGCCGGCGCCGACGTTGCGGCCGGTGCTGCCCAGCACCACCACGACACCACCGGTCATGTACTCGCAGCAGTGGTCACCGACTCCCTCGACCACGGCGTGGCAGCCGCTGTTGCGCACCGCAAAGCGCTCACCGGCCCGGCCCAGGGCCAACAGTTCACCGCCGGTGGCTCCATAGAGGCAGGTGTTGCCCAGGATCACCTGATCACCGGGATCCTGCACCGCAGCAGGGGGGACCACGGTGATGCGGCCGCTGTTGATGCCCTTGCCGACGTAGTCGTTGGCCTCGCCGACCAGGCGCACGTTCATGCCCTGGAGCACGAAGGCGCCAAAGCTCTGGCCGGCGGCCCCTTCAAAGGTCAGATCGAGCTGACCACCAAAACCGCGGTTGCCATGGCGAGCAGCGATCTCCCCGGCGATGCGGGCGCAGACGCTGCGGTCGGTATTGACGATCGACGCGGTGCGGGCGACGCGGCCGTGGCCGTCGATGGCGGCCATGACTTGGGCGTCGGCCAGCAGCTGGTCTTCAAGGATCGGACCATTGCCATGGGCCTCGGTCTCGTGCTGCAGCCAACGGCGATCGCCAGCTGCGGCAATCGGCTCGAGCAGACAGCTCAGGTCGAGGGCCTGGGTCTTGGCCAGGGCCACCTGGCGCGGCTGCAGCAGCTCACTGCGGCCGATCAGGTCCTCGAGCCGGGCCACACCCAGCACGCTGAGCAGCTGGCGCACCTCTTCGGCCACATAAAGGAAAAAATTGACCACGTGCTCGGGGATGCCCGTGAAGCGCTTGCGCAGGGCCTCCTTCTGGGTGGCGACGCCCACCGGGCAGTTGTTGGTGTGGCAGACGCGGGCCATGATGCAACCCTCGGCGATCATCGCCACCGAGCCGAAGCCGTACTCCTCGGCTCCGAGCAGGGCGGCAATCATCACGTCCCAGCCGGTCTTGAGGCCGCCGTCGGCCCGCAGCAGCACCCGATCGCGCAGGCCGTTCTCGAGCAGGGAGCGGTGAACCTCGCTGAGTCCAAGCTCCCAGGGGCTACCGGCGTGCTTGATCGAGCTGAGCGGTGAGGCGCCGGTGCCGCCGTCGTGACCGGAGATCTGGATCACGTCGGCGTTGGCCTTGGCCACCCCGGCGGCAATGGTGCCGATGCCGATCTCGGCCACCAGCTTGACGCTCACCCGGGCGGAGGGGTGCACCTGGTGCAGGTCGTAGATCAACTGGGCCAGATCCTCGATCGAATAAATGTCGTGATGGGGTGGCGGTGAGATCAGGCCGACGCCGGGCTTGCTGTTGCGCAACCAGGCGATGTAGGGGTCGACCTTGGGACCGGGCAACTGGCCGCCTTCACCGGGCTTGGCCCCCTGGGCCACCTTGATCTCGAGCTGGCGACCGCTGCGCAGGTATTCGGGGGTGACCCCGAAGCGGCCCGAGGCGATCTGCTTGATCGCCGAGCAGGCGGTGTCGCCATTTCGGAGGCCCTTGATGCTGGGCAGGGTGGCCGAATGACCCTCAGCATCGACATCATGGAGCACGTGGAAACGGGCTGGATCTTCGCCACCTTCGCCGCTGTTGCTCTTGCCGCCGATTCGATTCATGGCCACCGCTAGCACCTCATGGGCCTCGCGCGAGAGGGCCCCGAGGCTCATGCCCCCGGTGCAGAAGCGGCTGCAGATGCTTTCGATGCTCTCGACCTGATCGAGGGGCAGCGGACTGGTTGCCGGCCTGAGCTCGAGCAAATCGCGCAGGGCCGTGACCGGCCGGTTCTCAAGCAGGGTCTTGTAGGTCGTGAAATGGTCGTAGCCAGGGCCGGCCGCCACGGCAGCGTGCAGGGCCTTGGCCATCTCCGGGCTGTTGAGGTGGTACTCGCCACCGGTGCGGTACTGCACAAAGCCCATGAACTCGAGCTTGCTGCGGTTCAGCTCGGGGAAGGCCTTGGCATGAATCGCCAGTGTCTCGCTGGCCAGATCGGTCAGGCTTAGGCCCGCCACCCTGCTGGTGGTGCCTTTGAACGCCAATGCGATCAGGTCAGCGCCGATGCCGATCGCCTCAAAGATCTGGGCACCGTGGTAACTGGCCAACAACGAGATGCCGATCTTGGAGAGGATCTTGCGCAGGCCGTCTTCGAGGGCCTGGCGCACGTTCGCCTGGGCCCGATCAGGCGTCAGTTCCGGCAGCTTGCCGGTCTCGATCAGCTTCTGGGTGCGGGGATTGGCCAGCCAGTGGCGGGTGGTTTCCCACGCCAGCCAGGGGCACACGGCGCTGGCGCCATAGCCAATCAGGCAAGCCAGGTGATGGGTGCTCCAGCACTGGGCGGTCTCGACCACGATCGAGGCTTCAAGCCGCAGGCCGGCCCGCAGCAGATGGTGGTGCACCGCGCCGGTGGCCAGAAGCGGCGGCAGGGTGGTGATGGTGGCATTGATCCCGCCGAGCTGGCCATCGAGACCAAGACGATCGCTGAGCACCAGCACGCGGGCGCCGGCGCGCACGGCGGTTTCGGCTTGGTCGCAAAGGCGCCGCACCGCCGCCTCCAGGGCAGTCGGGCCGTCGACCACCGGCATCAGTGTTGACAGCGTGGTCGCTGCCAGCCCATGGCGGCCCAGATCCGCCAACTCGGCCTCATTGAGGACCGGCGAATCGAGGTGCAGCACGGCCGCGGCCTGCGGCTGGGGCCGTAGGGCCGAGCGGCGCTGGCCGAGATGCATCTCCAGGCTCATCACCAGCTTTTCGCGCAACGGGTCGATCGGCGGGTTGGTGACCTGGGCGAAACGCTGCTTGAAATAGTCGTAAAGCAGATGGGGCTTGCCCGAGAGCACCGCCAGAGGAATGTCGTCGCCCATGCAGTAGGTCGGCTCCTTACCCCCGCCGGCCATGTCTTCGATCACGAGTTCCAGATCTTCGGCGCCGAAGCCCGAAGCGCTCTGCAACCGCAACAGCTCCAGATCTCCGAGATGGCGATGCTGATCCCAGGGCTGGGCACACAGGTTGCGGCGGTGCTGGGCCAGCCACTCGCCGTAGGGATGGCGGCCGGCCGCTTCAGCCTTGACCTCCCAGTTACGCAGCAAACGTCCGCGGTCGAGATCGACCGCCAGCATCTGACCGGGGCCAAGACGCCCCTTTTCGAGGATGCGGCTTTCCTCGAGCTCGACCACTCCGGTCTCAGAGCCCATCACCACATAGCCATCGTTGGTGATGCAGTAGCGGGCCGGGCGCAGCCCGTTGCGATCCAGGGTGGCGCCGACGGTGTGGCCATCGGCGAACACCAGCAGGGCCGGACCATCCCAGGGCTCCTGCAGACAGGCGTTGTACTCGTACATGGCCCGGATCTCAGGCTTGTCATCGAGTTCGGGCTGGTCCCTGAAGGCCTCGGGCACCAGGGTCAACAGGCTGTCGGTGATCGGCCGGCCACTGCGCACCAGCAGTTCGAGCGTGGCGTCGAGGTTGGCCGAATCGCTGAAGGCCGGGTTCACCAAGGGCCGCAGGTCGCCGGCGGCATCGCCCCAGACCGCTTCAAGATTGGCCTCGGCGGCACTGGCCCAGTTGATATTGCCCAGGAGGGTATTGATCTCGCCGTTGTGGCCCAACAACCGCATCGGCTGGGCCAGGGGCCAACGGGGCAGGGTGTTGGTACTGAAGCGGCGGTGATACACCGCAAAGCTGACGGCAAAGCGTGGATCGCGCAGGTCGCCATAGAAGTGCGGCAGCACCGCCGAGCGCACCATGCCCTTGTAAACGACGGTGCGACAGCTGATCGAAGCGAAATAAAGGTCACCGCTGGCAGCTCCCCAGACCGCCCGGGTGCGGTCGACGGCTCGCCTGCGCAGGCGAAACAGCAGGGCCTCGAGGGCATCGCCATCGATGGCTGAACCGGCAGCCACGAGCCAATGGGCGATGTGGGGAGCCGTGTCGCGGGCGAGCGGGCCCAGCACGGTGGTATCAACCGGCACATCGCGCCAGCCC
Source organism: Cyanobacteria bacterium REEB417 (assembly GCA_018970945.1). Lineage (GTDB taxonomy): Bacteria > Cyanobacteriota > Cyanobacteriia > PCC-6307 > Cyanobiaceae > RGUW01. The sequence continues at coordinate 12,120 of JAGWVJ010000021.1, forward strand.
AGGCTGCTCAAGCCGAGGGTCTGGGCCTCCTCTTCGCAGAACCGGATGGCCTGGTCGCGGCGAGTCGAATCAGTGGGCAGAAACACCGTGGCCAGTCCGCGCAGCTGGCCACAGGAGGCCTGGGCAGCGGACCAGACCGCCTCGTAGTAGGTCCAGGGAATGGCGCAGAGCACGCCGGCGCCGTCGCCCGAATCGCCGTCGCCACCGCACCCGCCGCGGTGCTCCATGCAGTCAAGACCTCGCAGGGCCTGCTGCAGCACCCAGTGGCTGGCTTCACCGCCCAGATGGGCCAGAAAGCCCACGCCACAGGCATCCCTTTCCCCGGCCACCGCCGCTGGAGCGGCACTGTCGCGATGGGGCCAGACGGGTTGGGGGAATGCAGGCATGGACCAGGTTCTCGACACCAGTGATGCAGACCAGTGATGCAGCCGACCCGCAACAGCAGCCCGCAGGCAGAACCGTTGGCGAAGGCACAGCCTTGGATCTTAAGGATCCGCTGATCACCGCTAGGTTGCGTCTCGATCGGTTGCAGATGCGATGCCCCCGGCAGCTGTGCTCCTTGCCCTGCTGGCATCGCTCCACACCGGCCGTCCGCTGGTGCCGCCGCCCCCCCTGCCACCGCAGATCGTGCCTGGTGACGGCCGGACAGCCGGCCGCAGCGGCGCCAGCCTTGGGCTCAACGGTGAGCTGCAGCAAGCCCGCTGGCAGCTCAGCGGCAGCACGACAGATCCCAGCCAGCTCTGGCTGCCGCTGGAGGTTCTGCAGAATCAGCTCGGCGTGCAGAGCCGCAGCCTGGCGTCGGGGGGGCTGCAGCTGAACTGGTTCGGCCGAGAACGGGACGTGCCACCCGATGGCCTGCGGCCTCTCGATGATGAAGTGGCCATCGATGCGGCGGCCCTGCTCCGCGATGCAGGCGTAACGATCGCGGTCACAGGCGACAGGCTCAGCCTGACGCTACCGCCGACCCGGTTGCTCGACGTGCGCAGCTCCAGCACCGCTGAAGCGCGGCGGATCGTGCTGGATCTGGCTGGCCAGGCCTTGGTGCGGCGGGATGGGGAGCGACTCTGGCTGAGCCTGCTCAGCACCCCCGCCCAGCAATCCGAACTCAACCGGCTGGGCCTGACGGTGCAGCAGACCAACACAGCGCTGGGTGTGCAGATGAGGTCCAGCGCTCCACCGCGTCTTCTGACGCTGGGCGATCCGGCCAGGATCGTGATCGATCTGGCCCCTGGCCCAGCTGCTGCCGCCCAGCCTGCCCAGCCGGACGATCCACGCCTGCTGGCGTTGCTGGGCCGCGATCTGCACTGGGACCAGCAGGTGCATGGCGCCATCAGATTGAACGCCGTGCGCCTCGATCCCCGCAACAGGACCCTGGAACTGAGGCCTCTCACCCGCAGTGGCGGCATGGAGGGCCTGAGCTCCCTGCAGCAGCTGGCCGCCCGCGAAGACGCGCTGGTTGCCATCAATGGCGGCTTTTTCAACCGGGTCAAGAAACTGCCCCTGGGCGCCCTGCGTGTGGAGGGCCGCTGGCTGTCCGGGCCGATCCTCAGCCGCGGAGTGGTGGCCTGGTCCCCCGGCACCATGCCGCGCTTCGGCCGTCTGAGCCTGAATGAAGCGATCATCGATCCCGATGGCAACAGCAGGCCCATCTCGCTGATCAACAGTGGCTATCTCCAACGCGGACTGAGCCGCTACACCGCCGACTGGGGTCCCACCTACCGGGCTCTCAGCGGCGACGAACGGGCGCTGGTGATCCAGAACGGACGGGTGGTGCGCCTGTGGAACAGCGGCGAACTGGATCAGGGCGTGCCGCTGCGGTCCGGCGAAATCCTGGTGGTGGCCCGGGGTGGTACCGAACTGCCCTGGGAGGTAGGCACCACCCTGACGATCACGGCGCGCAACAGGGACCCGCTGGCCGAGGCCCCCTTCGTGATCGGCGGCGGGCCACTACTGCTGCAGAACGGTCGAATCGTGCTGAACGGGTCGCTGGAGAAGTTCAGCTCCTCCTTTCTGGAGCAGGGTGCTCCGCGCACGGTGGTCGCCGGCGATGGAACCCAGCTCTGGCTGATCACCCTCGAAGGCATCGGCAACGCCGGCCCCAGCCTGGGGGAAACCGCCATCCTGTTGCGGCGACTGGGCCTGAAGGAGGCGCTGAACCTTGACGGCGGCAGCTCCACCGGCCTGGTGCTGGGAGGCGTGATGACCGTCAAGGGGCGGGGCGTCGCCGGGGCGGTTCACCACGGCCTCGGCCTGGTGCCGGCCACGGCGCAGGCCTGCCGGCCAGATGCACGCCGTGACGGCAGCGCTCCCCTTGGCGACTGCCAGAGTGGACAAAGTTTGAGCCGCGGCGCCAGAGCGGCCCCTCTGCCATGACCAAAGGTCAGAGCCTGCACATCACCGCTGCCGCTGCAGCCGAACTGGGACGCCAGGCCGCCGTGGCCGGCACCCCCGGGATGATGCACCTTGATCTCATCGAAGGTGGCTGCGAACGCTGGACGATCCGACTGCGACCGGGGCACCTGGCAGGCGTGCCGATCGCCCGGGCCGACGGCGTCACCGTCTACGCGCCTGAACAGCAGTGGACCCACCTCTGCGGCGTCTGCCTCGATTACCGCGGCGATCTCAGCGGAGGGGGTTTTCTTGTGCACCCCCCCGAAGGGCAGAGCAGCTGCGCCTGCGGTGCAGCCTACGGGCCCCTGGTCCGTGGGGGGTCGGTGACGCAGTAAGGTGGCGGATTGTCGCTGTCGGTCGGTCGACCGAATCGCGTCTTCCGATCCTGTTCGCCGACCCGTACCCGGTCCTCGATGCCCACCATCCAGCAGCTGATCCGCACTGAACGGCAGCGCCTGACTCGCAAGACCAAATCCCCGGCGCTGCGCGCCTGCCCCGAACGCCGGGGCGTGTGCACCCGCGTCTACACCTCGACGCCCAAGAAGCCCAATTCAGCACTGCGCAAGGTGGCCCGGGTGCGTCTCACCTCGGGCTTTGAGGTGACTGCCTACATTCCAGGAATCGGCCACAACCTGCAGGAGCATTCCGTTGTGCTCATCCGCGGTGGACGCGTCAAGGACCTGCCCGGTGTGCGATACCACATCATCCGCGGAACCCTCGACACTGCCGGTGTCAAAGACCGCCGTCAGGCCCGCTCGAAATACGGCGCCAAGACTCCCAAGGATTGAACGGGGGTTGTCCCCATGATCGACGATCCAATTCACTGACACTTCACCATCTGCCTGGTTCCGGTTTATGTCCCGCCGCAACGCCGCCGAAAAACGTCCGATCCTTCCTGATCCCCAGTTCAACAGCCGCCTCGCATCGATGATCGTGGCCAGGCTGATGAAGCACGGCAAGAAGTCAACGGCTCAGAGGATCCTCTCTGACGCTTTCGGCCTGATCGGTGAGCGCACCGGGGGCGACCCCCTCGAGCTGTTTGAGACGGCCGTCAAGAACGCCACCCCACTGGTCGAGGTTCGTGCCCGACGGGTCGGGGGTGCCACCTACCAGGTGCCCATGGAAGTGCGTCAGGAACGGGGCACGGCCATGGCCCTGCGCTGGCTGGTCAACTTCTCACGCGCCCGCAACGGTCGCAGCATGGCCCACAAGCTGGCCGGCGAGCTGATGGACGCAGCCAACGAAGCCGGCAGTGCCGTGCGCAAGCGCGAGGAGACGCACAAGATGGCCGAAGCCAACAAGGCTTTTGCCCACTACCGCTACTGATGCCAACCACGGTCTGAGTTCCTGGGCAGTCAGACCATCACTTTCCTGTTGCCACGCCTTGCCTCAACCTTTGAGGCAGTCCCGCTCTGTAGAGTGACGCCCGCCTTTTGATTTTCCTCCCGGAGACCCCACGTGGCCCGCGCCTTTCCACTGGAACGCGTCAGAAATATCGGCATCGCAGCCCATATCGACGCCGGCAAAACCACCACCACTGAACGGATCCTGTTCTATTCAGGCGTGGTCCACAAGATGGGTGAGGTCCATGACGGCGCCGCCGTCACCGACTGGATGGAACAGGAGCGTGAACGTGGGATCACCATCACGGCTGCCGCCATCTCCACCAGCTGGAAAGAGCACCGCATCAACATCATCGACACCCCCGGACACGTCGACTTCACAATCGAAGTCGAGCGCTCGATGCGCGTCCTCGATGGGGTGATCGCTGTCTTCTGTGCCGTCGGCGGGGTTCAACCCCAGTCGGAAACGGTGTGGCGTCAGGCCGACCGCTACAGCGTGCCCCGCATGGTGTTCGTCAACAAGATGGACCGCACAGGCGCAGATTTCCTCAAGGTTTACGGGCAGATCAAGGACCGACTCAAGGCCAAAGCAGTGCCGATTCAGCTCCCGATTGGAGCCGAGGGTGAACTGAGCGGCATTGTCGATCTGGTCAAGAACCGGGCCTTTATCTACAAAGACGATCTCGGCAAGGACATCGAAGAGTCCGACATTCCGGCCGACATGGCCGATCTCGCTGAAACCTGGCGCCTCGCCCTGATGGAGGCCGTGGCAGAGACCGACGAGGACCTCATCGAGCAGTTCCTCGACAAAGGGGAGCTGAGCGAGCAGCAACTGCGCGACGGCATCCGCGAAGGGGTGCTGAAGCACGGCCTTGTGCCCATGCTCTGCGGTTCGGCCTTCAAGAACAAAGGCGTGCAGCTCCTGCTCGACGCGGTTGTCGACTATCTGCCTGCCCCCGTGGACGTTCCTCCGATCCAGGGTGTGCTGGCCGATGGAACCGAAGCCGTACGACCTGCAGATGACAACGAACCCTTCAGCGCCCTGGCCTTCAAAGTGATGGCCGATCCTTTCGGCAAGCTCACGTTTGTTCGCGTCTACTCGGGCGTTCTTCAGAAGGGCAGCTACGTCCTCAACTCGACCAAAGACAAGAAAGAACGAATTTCCCGCCTCATTCTGCTGAAAGCAGACGATCGCGAAGAAGTTGATGAACTCCGGGCAGGGGACCTTGGTGCCGTGCTCGGTCTTAAGGACACCACGACTGGTGACACGCTTTGCGTAGATTCAAAGCCAATCATTCTCGAATCCCTGTTCATACCTGAGCCTGTCATCTCGGTGGCTGTTGAACCCAAGACAAAGGGAGACATGGAAAAGCTCTCCAAGGCACTTCAGTCGTTGGCCGAAGAAGATCCCACCTTCAGGGTTTCAACGGATCCAGAGACCAACCAAACCGTGATTGCTGGCATGGGCGAACTTCACCTGGAAATCCTGGTGGATCGCATGCTGCGCGAATTCAAGGTGGAGGCCAACATCGGCGCACCTCAGGTTTCCTACCGTGAGACGATCCGCAGCAGCTCCAAAGGGGAAGGTAAGTTTGCTCGTCAAACCGGTGGCAAGGGTCAATACGGTCACGTTGTGATCGAAATGCAGCCCGGAGAGCCGGGTTCAGGGTTTGAGTTCGTCAACAAAATCGTTGGCGGCATCGTTCCCAAGGAATACATCGGTCCAGCCGAAAACGGCATGAAAGAGACCTGCGAATCCGGCGTGATCGCAGGTTTCCCGATGATTGACGTGAAGGTGACGATGGTCGACGGCTCGTATCACGACGTCGACTCCTCTGAGATGGCGTTCAAGATCGCCGGCTCCATGGCCTTCAAGGACGCGGTCAAGAAGTGCAATCCGGTACTTCTCGAACCCATGATGAAGGTGGAGGTCGAGATCCCCGAGGATTTCCTTGGCTCGATCATTGGCGATCTCTCTTCACGCCGCGGCCAGGTCGAAGGACAATCCGTCGATGACGGCACGTCCAAGGTCCAGGCCAAAGTGCCCCTAGCCGAGATGTTCGGCTACGCCACCCAGCTCCGATCCATGACTCAGGGTCGGGGTATCTTCTCGATGGAATTCAGCCATTACGAGGAAGTTCCTCGCAATGTGGCCGAGGCCATCATCTCCAAGAATCAGGGCAAATCCTGATCTTTCCCGTACCTCAAACCACCCCCCGATTCTTTAACACCATGGCTCGCGAGAAGTTCGAAAGGAACAAACCCCACGTCAACATCGGCACCATCGGCCACGTTGACCACGGCAAGACCACCCTCACCGCCGCCATCACCAATGTGCTGGCCAAGAAGGGCATGGCCAAGGCTCAGGCCTATGACCAGATCGACGGTGCTCCCGAAGAGCGTGAACGCGGCATCACCATCAACACCGCCCACGTCGAGTACGAAACCGACAACCGGCACTACGCCCACGTGGATTGCCCGGGTCACGCCGACTACGTGAAGAACATGATCACCGGTGCCGCCCAGATGGATGGCGCCATCCTCGTGGTTGCCGCAACCGACGGCCCCATGGCCCAGACCAAGGAACACATCCTGCTGGCCAAGCAGGTTGGCGTTCCTGCTCTGGTTGTCGCCCTCAACAAGTGCGACATGGTCGATGACGAGGAGATCCTTGAACTCGTCGAGCTCGAGGTGCGTGAACTCCTGAGCAGCTACGACTTCCCAGGCGATGACATCCCCGTGGTTCAGGTCTCTGGCCTCAAGGCCCTCGAAGGCGACGCAGAGTGGGAAGCCAAGGTCGACGCCCTGATGACGGCTGTGGACGAATCGATCCCCGAGCCCGAACGCGAAATCGACAAGCCCTTCCTGATGGCTGTGGAAGATGTGTTTTCGATCACCGGTCGTGGCACCGTGGCCACCGGCCGGATTGAGCGTGGCAAGGTCAAGGTGGGCGAAGAGATTGAGATCGTCGGCATCAAAGACACCCGCAAGTGCACCGTCACCGGCGTGGAGATGTTCCGAAAACTGCTCGACGAAGGCATGGCTGGCGACAACGTCGGTCTGCTGCTGCGCGGCATCCAAAAGGAAGACATTGAGCGTGGCATGGTGCTGGTCAAGCCCGGCTCGATCAAGCCCCACACCAAGTTCGAGGGTGAGGTGTATGTCCTCAAGAAGGAAGAAGGCGGTCGCCACACCCCCTTCTTCGCTGGCTATCGCCCGCAGTTCTACATCCGCACCACGGATGTGACCGGTCAGATCACCGCCTTCACCTCTGACGATGGCTCCAACGTCGAAATGGTGATGCCCGGTGACCGCATCAAAATGACCGGTGAGCTGATCTGCCCCGTGGCCATCGAGCAGGGCATGCGCTTCGCCATTCGTGAAGGCGGCCGCACCATCGGTGCTGGCGTGGTCTCCAAGATCATCGAGTGATCCTGGCCAGCGCTTTGCGCTGATCTAGGGTTTGGGGGTGGAGACCACCAGTCTTCACCCCTTCCGCACCTCGACAATCCGTCCCCAAGGCCAAGCCTTCGGGCAAGTTCCTACAACCTGACCCTGCGCTTGTTTCATCTTGAGCAAGGTCCTGCGCTCCCCTTCCCATGTCCACCGCCATCTCCCAGCAGAAGATCCGCATCCGGCTCAAGGCGTTTGACCGTCGCATGCTCGATCTGTCCTGCGAAAAAATCATTGAAACGGCCGATCACACCGCTGCAACAGCGATCGGACCGATCCCTCTGCCGACCAAACGCAAGATCTACTGCGTCCTGCGCTCACCCCATGTGGACAAGGATTCACGCGAGCATTTCGAGACCCGCACCCATCGCCGCATCATCGACATCTTCAGCCCCAGCTCGAAGACCATCGACGCGCTGATGAAGCTGGACCTTCCCAGTGGTGTCGACATCGAAGTCAAGCTCTGAGGGCTGACTCCAGCGCTGAGGCCTGACTCCTGTGTTGGCACAGAAGCTCAGGTCGGTTGGAGTCCCCAGGGCTGACTGATCATCGTGATCAGCTCCAGCGATCAGCCAAGCGAACAGCGGGCTGGTCTGCCTAGCATCTCCACATCAATCGGCGACTCCATGGGCGAACTGGCTGTCAGAGAACTGCCGCTGTTCCCCCTTCCCGATCTGGTGTTGTTTCCGCAGGAGGTTTTGCCCCTGCACATTTTCGAGCCGCGCTACCGCATGATGCTGCGTACGGCACTGGCGGAGGACAAGCGTTTCGGCGTGGTTCGCTGGGATCCGGACTCCCAGACCATGGCCAACGTCGGTTGCTGCGCCGAAATCATCCAATGCCGCACCCAGGATGATGACCGCAGCAACGTGGTCACCCTCGGTCAACAGCGCTTCAGGGTGCTCGAAATCCTGCGGGAGTCGCCGTACCGGTTGGCGCTCGTCAGCTGGATCGAAGATGACCGCGTCGACAGCCCCGATGAACTGATCTCCTTGGCGGCCGACGTCAGGCAGGCACTGCGGGATGTGGTGGAGCTGACCGGCAAGTTGCTGGGCAAAGCGGCAACCCTGCCATCCGACCTGCCTGATCTGCCAAGGGAACTGTCCTTCTGGATCGGAGCCCACCTGGCGGGTCCTGTGGCAGATCAACAGCAGGCCTTGCTCGAGATCACCGACACCAGCGAACGGCTGCGCGAGGAGTACAAGCTGCTCGACCACACCCGTCGGCAACTGGCAGCCCGCACCGTCCTCAAGGACACCTTCACCCCTTCGTGACCGGCAACGCAACCATGAGCAGGGCCTACACCAACAGCAGCAGCGTTGCCAGGGCCTACGACAACTGGACCAACGATGCCCTGCTGGAACGTCTCTGGGGCGACCACATCCATCTGGGCCATTACGGATCGCCTCCCCGGCGGCGCGATTTTCGTGGGGCCAAGGTTGATTTCGTGCATGCTCTGGTGCGATGGAGCGGCCTCGACAAGCTGCCCAGGGGCAGTCGCCTGCTCGATGTCGGATGCGGCATTGGTGGCAGTGCCCGGATCCTGGCAGCCGACTACGGTTTCGACGTGCTGGGCATCAGCATCAGCCAGGCCCAGATCGCTCGGGCGAAGGCCCTGACCCCGGAACAGCTGAGCGATCACTGCCATTTCGCGGTCATGGACGCCCTGGCGCTTGGGTTCGACGACCACCGGTTCGATGCGGTGTGGAGCGTCGAAGCTTGTCCCCATATGGCCGACAAACAGCGTTACGCCGACGAACTGCTACGGGTGCTTAGGCCCGGTGGCCTGCTGGCCGTCGCCGACTGGAATCGCCGTGACGACACCCAGACCCCCCTGAGCCCTCTGGAGCGCTGGGTGATGCGACGGCTCCTCGACGACTGGGCACACCCTGAATTTGCTTCGATCGAGGGCCTCAGGGGCCATCTGCAGGACAGCAATCACGCCGACGGAGTGAGGGTCGCGATTGCTGACTGGTCAAAGCCAACACTCCCCTCCTGGATTGATTCGATTCTCGAGGGTCTTCGCCGTCCTGCTGCGGTGCTGGGTCTTGGCCCGCGCGGCGTGGTGCTGGGGCTGCGCGAGGTGCCCACCATCCTGTTGATGCATTGGGCCTTCACCACAGGGCTGATGCAGTTCGGGGTGTTCAAGGGACAGAAGCCGGGCTGATCAGCCCTGGGAGACCAGCTCCTGGTCTGTGGTCTCCCGGGCAGTGATCTCCAGGTCGGTCGTCAACGGATAGGCCCCGAACAGGGCGAGGTGCTCGCACAGAGGGGTGAGGTCAGCCAGAGCTGTCCGCAGGGTCTGTTCAGCTGACTCCCTAGGGAGCTCAAGGTCCACAAAAAAGATGTACTCACCCATCTCGCGCTTGGAGGGCCTCGATTCGATGCGTCCCATGTTCAGCTGGTGGCGCTCGAAACAGGCCAGGGCCTCCAGCAGCGCCCCAGGCCGGTTGGCGTGCAGGGAGAAGGCCAGGCTGGCCAGATCGCCTTGGCCGGCCCGCTCACCCCGGCGCAACAGCAGAAAGCGGGTGCAGTTGCCGGCAACATCGTTGATCGGATGGGCCAGCACGGTGAGGCCGTGTTCACGGGCCGCCTCCAGCGAAGCCACCGCCGCCCTGAAGCGGCTGCCACGCACCATCCGGGCGGCCTCTGCGGTGGAGCTGGTCGGCAGCTGCAGGGCCGAGGGCAACTGGTCGGCAAGCCACTGGCTGCACTGGGCCAGAGCCTGCGGATGGGAGAGCACCTCGCTGACCGCCTCAACGGGGCCACTGCCAAGCAGCGCATGACGGATGGGCAGCACCAGGGCCCGGGCCACGCTGAGCTCCGGGTGTTCCCACAGGGCATCAAGGGCAGCGGTCACGCCGCCTTCCACCGAATTCTCGACCGGAACCACCGCCGCATCGCAGGCCGAAGCAGCTAGCGCCTGAATCACCGCACGAATGCCGATCTGGGGCACCAGTTCGGCAGCCTCGATGGCTTCGAGCCGGACCAGGCGCCGTGCCGCCTGCTCGCCATAGGTGCCGCTCGGTCCAAGAAAGGCAACGCGCATGGGGGCTGCTGGTGTGCTCGATAGGATCATGCCGCCTCGGCCAGCTGGCCATGCCCTTGGCCTTCCGTGCCAGCCAGCACCTAACCCTGGCGGTGAACCAGCACGGGGATCGCCTGCCGGACTACCTGCGCCATGAGCAGCGCGTAGTCAATGCGCTGCTCGACCCTGACCAGCTGGAGCCACTGGGGCCCGGTCGGTATCGCTATGCGGTCAGCCCCCTGCAGGTGTTTCAACTGCGGATTCAGCCGATTGTGGAGCTGGCGACCAGGCTTCAGGGCGACCGCCTCGAACTCGAAGCCAGGGACTGTCAGCTCGAAGGGCTGGGTCTGGTCGATGACTTCGTGCTGACCCTCAGTTCCTGGCTCCGTGCCGATGGCAAGGGTCTCTGCGGAGAAGCGACCCTTGCGGTGCAGGTGAGCCAGCCGCCCCTGTTGCGCCTGATCCCTGCCGGGGTTCTGGAAGCGACGGGCCAATCCCTGCTCTCCGGCATCCTGCTTGGCATCAAGGGCAGGGTCGGGAAGCAACTGCTCGGGGATTTTGAGCGGTGGTGCCAGGAGTCGCCGCACTCCCCTGCTGCGGCCTAAGGGGTGCCGGGGCGGGAAGCTGCTGTCCAGGATTTCAGAAAACTACGGCGATGCAGGGGCGTCAGCCCCAACTGCAGCAGTGCCTGACGGTGCTGGGCCGTGCCATAACCAGCATGCCGTTCCAGGCCGAAGCCGGGGTAGAGAGCCGCCAGACGGGTGATCAGGCCATCACGAGCCTGCTTGGCAATGACACTGGCAGCGGCGATGGCCAGACAGTGCCGGTCACCGGCCACCAGAGTGCACTGGGGCCCCGCCCACAGCCGTAGCGGCAGATTGCCATCGACGATCAGCAACTCCGGTCGCCAAGGACGACGCTGTAGAGCCCGCAACATGGCCAGCTCGGTGGCACGGCGAATCCCGAAACGGTCGATCTCTGCCGCCGAGGCCTGGCCCAGGGACCAACCGGATGCCCATTGCTCAATCTTGGGAACCAGGGCCTGACGCCGTTTGGCAGACAGCTGCTTGCTGTCGGTCAGACCCGCTGCTGCCAGACGCGTATGGGCAGCAGCGGGCAACTGCACGGCAGCGGCAAAGACCGGGCCGAACACACTGCCACGGCCCACCTCATCGACACCGATGCAGACCCCCGGATCCAGACCCCGATAGGGGTCCTGCGGTGCCGCACTGCCCCGGACCTGCACCGCTGAAGGCTTCAGTCTGAAGCCGACGAACGTCGGCGGCGACGACGGGGTTCACCGTCATCGACCTCGACCTCCGGGGCGGCAGCAGCAGCCTTCGGTGTGGCCTTCGGTATGGCCGCCGATGCAGCGGCACGACGCTCTCGGCTGGGCAACGCCACAGTGAGCACGGATTCATTGGGGCCGGGATCGGCCAAGGGTGTGATCTCGACGGCAATCGGAGCTTCGATGGAGCCCGGGGCCTCGAGCGTGGGAGCGCCCTCGCTGGCACCACGGCCGCGCCGCCGCCGACGGCCACCTGCGGCGGCGAGCTGCTGGCGTGCTTCGTTCAACACGGCTTCTGCGTCTTCGCCGGGACGCACCACCCGAACCAGCAGGTTGTCGGCCTGCGGAGTCGGGTCGATCAACAACGCCGGACTCAACCCCATCCAGCCATAGACAAGCTCCTGGGCCGGCTCCATGGGAACGGCCACCACCTCCAGGTCGGGGCGACGGGAGGCTGCGGATGGGGCATCGCCGTGGGTGGACGGTTCGGGAACGTCATCGACAGCAGCCTGGTCAGGACCGGACAGATCAACCGTGATGAGCTCGCCAGGCTCCTGAGCGCCGCGACCCCCGCGGCCGCCGCGTCGGCGCCGGGCACCACTCTCGGCTGCACCGGGGCTGGCCACTTCGGAGCGAGCCGAGGCCGCCGAACGCACCAACCCGGAGGTGGTGGCCAGGGGTTGCAGGGTGTCCTTGCCAGGCAACACAGCCACATGGCCCAGTCCACCGCAGCTCGGGCAGGCACGTCCGAAGAGTTCATAGATGTTCTGGCCCTGCCGCTTGCGCGTCAGCTCGACCAGACCCAGCTCGGTGATCTGGGCAATCTGGGGTCGCGCCGCATCGTGACGCACCGCCTGGGTGAAATGCTCCAGCAACTGCAGCTGATCGCGGCGGGAATCCATGTCGATGAAATCGACGATGACCACTCCCCCGATGTTGCGCAGCTTCAACTGGCGGGCGATCTCAACGGCTGCTTCACAGTTGGTCCACAGGACCGTCTCACGGGCATTGGCCGAACGGGTGAACGACCCAGAATTGACGTCAATAACCGTGAGGGCCTCGGTGGGCTCGATGATGATCGAGCCTCCCGAAGGCAGCTCCACACGGGGCTTGAGCGCATCGCGGATCGCGGCATTGACCCGGAAATGCTCGAGAATCTCACTGCCATCGTTGTGGTGTTCAACCGCTGGACTAGCCGGATCGCCCCCCAGAAACGACATCACACGCGCCACAGCATCGGCAGTGTCGACCACGATTCGCCCGACATCAGGGGTGAAGTGATCGCGAAGGATGCGATGAATGAAATCTTCGTCGCGGTTGAGCAGTACCGGCGGACTGGCGCTCTCAGCTGCAGCCTGAATCGCTTCCCATTGCCGCAGCAGCGACTCGAGGTCATCGATCAGCAGGTCTTCACTGACAGATTCGGCCTCAGTGCGGATCAGCAGGCCCGCTCCCGGCGGCTTGATCAAAACCCCAAGGGCGCGAAGGCGGTTGCGCTCGTTTTCACCGTTGATACGGCGGGATATGTTAACGCCCTGGCCATGGGGCTGAAGCACCAGAAAACGACCGGGCAGGGTGAGATTGCCGGTCAGGCGAGGCCCCTTGGTTCCCGTGGGTTCCTTCATGACCTGAACCAGCACCTTCTGGCGTGGCTCAAGCAATTCGGTAATGCCCGCTGCTCCCTTCTTGAGCCTCAGGGGGCCAAGATCGGTGATATGGATGAAACCGTTTTTTTCGCTTTCTCCAATATTGACAAAGGCGGCATCGATACCTGGAAGAACATTTTCAACCGTTCCCAGATAAACGTCACCAATCTGGTAACGACCCTGGGCAACAATCAGTTCATCGACGCGTTCATCGGTGAGAACTGCAGCGATCCGCAGTTGCTCGGCGATGACGATCTGCTGAGACATAAGGGAAGGAAGATGGAGCTCTATGGAGCCCTTGGGGCGTCGCTGGGGAGCTTGCGATGGCTGCGGCGTCGTGCAATCCCTGCCGCTGGCAGCGAGCACGGATTTGAATGCTGGCGGCGAAGGAAAGGCGAAGCCATCTCCCACGCGATTGCGGCTGATCAGCGACCATCAGCCGGCTGGAACAACGAAGACTGAACTGAACTCTTACGACCTGAGGCGCCGCAGTGAACACCACCCGGAAGTCTGATGGAATCGGAAATTCGGGAAAGCGTTGGATCAGCGGGGCAGACGTGGTGATGGCCGCAGCTGTCGTGAAGCTTCTGGCTCGTCTGGCTTCTGATCTTTGATCAAATTAGCACGCTCGCAGCAACAGAGCGTCCCGACGAACACCCTTCACAACCAGTGACTGGCCGAGCCGCTCAGCAAGCCAGGTCCGAATCTGCTCGGGCTTGAGACTGCGGCCCTGGGGATCAATGGCCGCCTCAAGCAGAACACGCCCCTCACGCCACTGCAGCCCCAACAGGGAGGGACGGCCATCCCACTGCCGGGGCCGGCCCTTCTTGTCGGTGTCGTGCCAGAGCAACCGGTCGGCAGCCAGCAGGGCATCCAGCGCTGGCTCATCGGCCATCAGGGCGGCGCCGCCGTGGCTCGGCTGCTCCAGAGCAAAGCTCCAGCGGGCACGCTCGAGCTCCTGGCTGAGGCTGGGGCCGGACACCGGCACCTCAGAGGCAGAGAGCAACTGAAACTCGACGGTCAATTCGGCCTGCAGCCGCTGCCGGACCACAGCCGGATCGACCACCGCGGTGAACTCGAGATCCAACCACTCGCCAAGGCCTATGACGCCCAGGGGTAACGACAGGGCCACCTGCAGCCGCGGCAGCGGGTGAAAACCCCCGCTGAAGCTCACCGGCAACCCAGAACGCCGCAGAGCCCGCTCAAGCATCCGCAGGGTGTCGAGGTGACTGATCAGGGCGAGGGAGCCGGTCTTGGCAAAGCCGATGCGCAGGCGGCAGATCCGCTCGCTAGCCGGGGGCCGCTGGGGCAGGGCGGGCGGCACCTGTGGCGGCGGAATCACCACGTTGTGGCCCAGCTCCGGGCCGCACACCCCGCAGCTGCTGCAGCCCTCGAAAGAGCAGTCCGGAACCACAGTGGCGGCCAGGGCGTGCTTGAGGTCGTCAGCGAGCCAGCGCTTGTCGAGCCCCGTATCGATGTGGTCCCACGGCAGGCTCTGGCGGCAGAAAGCCTCGAGATCGCCAGGGTCCATGGTCTCGGCCGCGCTCCAGGCGCCCAGCTCAAGTGCGCGATAACGCCCCCCCAGCCCGGCGGCTTCAATGGCGCCACTCCAGGCGTTGTGGCTGCGTTCGGCCGACTCAAACCACGCGTCCATGCCCGCGCCGGCACGCCAGGCCGCCTCGATCACGGGGGCGACACGCCGATCGCCGCGACCGATGAAATCTTCAATGGCAGAGAGGCGAATGTCAGTGAAGTTGGTTTTGAGGCCGCGCAGCTGGCGCAGGGCACCCTTGAGCAGCTGCTGGCGCCGCGCAAACTCGGCCGTGCTGACGCTGTGCCACTGAAACGGCGTATGGGGCTTGGGTGTGAAGTTGCTGATCGTCAGGTTCAGCTCCAGGCGCCCCAGATCGCTGCACTGCTGCTGCAGGCTGCGGCAGGTGTCGGCGATGCCGAGCACATCGGCATCGGTCTCACCCGGCAAGCCGATCATGAAATAGAGCTTGACCTTGCGATAGCCCTGCTGCAGCGCCGTGCGGATGCCAGAGAGCAGCTCGGCGTCGGTGAGGCCCTTGTTGACGATGTCGCGCAGGCGCTGGGTGCCCGCCTCGGGTGCAAAGGTGATTCCCCCTTTGCGGGCGCCACCCATGATGTGGGCAATGTTGCTGTCGAAGCGGTCGACCCGCTGACTGGGCAGAGTCAAGGTGACGTTCTTGTCTGCCAGGCGATTGCGCAGCTCCACCCCCACCGCCGGCAGGGCGAGGTAGTCACTGCAGCTCAGCGACAACAGCGAAAAGTCGCTGTAGCCGGTGCGGCGCATGCCCTCTTCGACCGCCTCGATCACCGCCTCCGGTTCGACGTCGCGGGCCGGACGGGTGAGCATGCCCGGCTGGCAGAAACGGCAGCCCCTGGTGCAGCCACGTCGAATCTCGACCGTGAGCCGGTCGTGCACCGTCTCGATGTGGGGTACCAACCCCATGGCGTAGTGGGGCATGGGGTTGGCTGTGCGGCGCTGGATTCGCGCCGGGATGCCGGACTCCAGCGGCTCCACCGCCACCCCATCGGGGCCGGGACCGTAGAGCGCCGGGACATACACCCCCGGCACCTGGGCCAGATCACGCAACAACGCGCGGCGGCCCAGTCCGGCGGCGCGTCCCTCCGCCACCACCAGGCCGATCTCGGGCAGCAGCTCTTCGCCATCGCCAAGCGCCACAAAATCAAGGAAGGCCGCAAAGGGCTCAGGGTTGCTGGTGGCGGTGGGCCCGCCGGCAAAGATCAACGGTGGCGACTCCGGGTGATCGAGAGGCTGATCACCTCGGTCAGCGGCTCGCAGCGGGATGCCCGCCAGATCGAGCATCTCCAGGATGTTGGTGCCGCCGAGCTCGTAACTGAGCGAAAAACCCAGAACGTCGAAGGTCCTGAGCGGCCGGCGACTTTCCACGGCAAACAGGGGTACCGCACGCTCCCGGAGCCGCGCCGCCAGATCAGGCGCCGGCAGGTAGCTGCGGTCGCACAGCTGGCCAGGGACGCTGTTGAGGATCGAATAGAGAATGATGTGGCCGCTGTTGCTGGCGCCCACCTCGTAGACCTCGGGGTAGGTGAGGGCCCAGCGAACCTGTGCGCGATCCCAGTCGCGCGGCTCGACGCCGCGTTCGTTGCCCAGGTAACGGGCCGGCTTGCTGATCGACAGATCGATCAGGGCGTCGAAATCGATTGGATCAGCAGTGACAGCCATTCCTCGAATCGTAGGCAAGGCGACCGCCAAGACCTGTTGAAAGCAACTGCTTCATGCCGCGGCACCGGCGGGCTGAGCGCCAGCTGGGCCGCCGCATAGGACAATCGCGCCATCAAGCAGGCGCGCAATGGCCCAGGTCAACAGCAACTACCTCAAGCTCAAGGCGGGCTACCTGTTTCCCGAAATTGCCCGGCGGGTTAAGGCCTTCAGCGAGGCCAACCCCAGCGCCCCGATCATCCGCCTGGGCATCGGCGATGTCACCGAGCCCCTGCCCGAGGCCTGCCGCAATGCCATGAAGGCGGCTATCGATGCAATGGGCACCCGAGAAGGCTTCCGCGGCTATGGCCCCGAGCAGGGATACCTGTGGCTGCGCGAGGCAATCGCCCAGCACGATTTTGTGGCGCGCGGCTGCCAGATCTCCGCGGAGGAGATCTTCATCTCTGACGGCAGCAAGTGTGACAGCGCGAACATTCTCGACATCCTGGGCGAAGGCAATCGCATCGCCGTAACAGACCCGGTCTACCCGGTCTATGTCGACAGCAACGTCATGGCAGGGCGCACTGGCGACGCCGATGACGCGGGCCAATACGGCGGTCTGACCTATCTGCCGATCAACGCAGGAAACGGCTTCACCGCCCAGATCCCCACAGAAAAGGTGGATCTGATCTACCTCTGCTTCCCCAACAACCCCACCGGCGCCGTCGCCACTAGGGAACAACTCAAGGCCTGGGTGGACTACGCCCTCGCCAATGGCGCCCTGATCCTGTTTGACGCGGCCTACGAAGCGTTCATTCAGGACCCGAGCCTGCCCCACTCCATCTACGAGATCGAGGGCGCGCGCGCGTGCGCCATCGAATTCCGCTCCTTTTCCAAGAACGCCGGCTTCACCGGCACCCGCTGCGCCCTGACGGTGGTGCCCAAAGGACTCATGGGCACAGCCGCCAATGGCGAGAGCGTCGAGCTCTGGGGGCTGTGGAACCGGCGTCAGTGCACCAAATTCAACGGAGTGAGCTACATCGTGCAGCGCGGTGCCGAGGCCGTCTACAGCCCCGAGGGCCAGGCCCAAGTCAAGGCGCTGATTGCTTTCTATATGGAGAATGCCGCGATCATTCGCCGCGAGCTGGCCGCCGCCGGCCTGGAGGTCCATGGCGGCGAGCAGGCCCCATACGTGTGGATCAGGACCCCACAGGGGATCGACTCCTGGGGTTTCTTTGACCTGCTGCTGGGCAAGGCGCATGTGGTGGGCACCCCCGGCAGCGGCTTCGGTGCAGCCGGCGAGGGCTACTTCAGGCTGTCGGCCTTCAACAGCCGTGCCAACGTCGACGAGGCGATGCGCCGCATCAAGGCGGCACTGATCGGTTGAGCGACACGCCCGCTGCGCTCCGTAAACTCTCAGTCCAGCAAGCCGGTTCTGCGTTGATGCCCAGCTCGGTGACTGCCACCCAGACCCCCTCGCGCGAGGGCGGCGGCGCTGCCGTCATGGAGAAGGCGCCCGAGCGGGTGCGCAAACCTTCACCGCGCTACAAGGTGCTGCTGCACAACGACCCGGTCAACTCCATGGAGTATGTGGTGTTGACCCTGCGTCAGGTGGTGCCGTCGCTCAGCGAGCAGGACGCCATCGCCGTGATGCTCGAAGCCCACAACACCGGCGTGGGCCTTGTCATCGTGTGCGATCTCGAGCCGGCCGAGTTCTATTGCGAGACTCTCAAAGCCAAGGGCCTGAGCAGCACGATCGAGCCCGACGAATGAAGCCTCGGTGGTGGGGCACGCTCCTCTACGTGCCAGTGCTGGTGGGGCTGGGCTGGTTGGCCAGCCGCCCTCTGGAGCTGCTCGCCCCTGGCTGGCGCGCCGACCAGGTGGATCTCGCCGGGCTTGCCATCTCGCTGCTGCTGCTGCTGCTGACGCTGCCGCTGCGGTTGCTGCGGGTGTGGGACGACCATCAGCCCTGGCGGAGGCTGGGCGTGCTGCCGCTGGGGTCAGTGCTGTCGCTGCGTGCCCTGATCCGGGGCCTGTTGAAAGCGCTCTTGTTGCTGGCCCCCCTCACCCTGCTGCTGGTGCTGCTCGGCCAGGCCCGCTGGTTGGGGGAGCTGAGTGCTGGTGAATGGCTCAATGCCCTGGCCCTGCTGCTGGGGGTGGGCTTTGCCGAAGAGCTTGTGTTCCGGGGTTGGCTCTGGGGTGAGCTCGAGCTGCTGCTGGGCGCGCGGCGCGCCCTGATCACCCAGGCGGTGATCTTTGCCCTGCTGCATCCCTGGTACCGCCTGCCCGGGCTCGCGGCCCCGGCCCTGCTGGGCGGACTGACCCTGCTGGGTCTGTGCCTTGCCCTGCAGCGCCGCGCCGATGGCGGCCTGCTCTGGGGCGCCATCGGACTTCACGGGGGCCTGGTGGGCGGCTGGTTTGCGCTTCATAACGGACTGATCGCCATCGCGCCCCAGGCCCCAGCCTGGCTCCTGGGACCCGGTGGCCCCGGCGCCAATCCAGTCGGCGGTCTGGTGGGAATCGCCGGGCTGGCAGCCCTCCTATGGGTCAGACGCCGCTGGTGGGAGCCTCAACGCACCGCTGTCGCCAACGCACCGCGTCCCTGAACCGGTGCGTGCAGGGCCTGATCCAAAGGGGCACAGCCGTAGTCCCGCTCTAACAGAGCCATCACGGTGCGCCCGAAATCGCCAGGGTTTGTGGCGAAGGCCTCAAGGCAGATCCGCCCGAACGTGCGCCCCATGGGCTCTGGATTCCAGAGCAGCTTGCGCGCCGTCCAGGGAAGCATGCTCATCGGGTTGTAGCCAGGTTGGATCAGACCCTGGTCAAAGCCGTACTGCTCCAGGTGGGTGTGGGGCTGGAGGCCGATGAAGAAAATTGCCGGTTCCACCTTGTCGGCACCGAAAATGCGTTCGAGCTCGCGGTGGTATGCGACGGTCTGGGCGATTGTCTCAGGCCGTTCGTCGATCACGTTGAACGAGTAGTTGACCGAGACGTGTTCGTCGAACCCTGCCGTGGCCAGCAGACGACAACTGTCGAGCACGGTGCGCAGGTTGTAACCCATGCGCATCTTGCGCACGAGTTCCTGGGATCCGGAGGTGATGCCGATCTCGAAGTAGCTCATGCCACTGCGCACCATGAGCTCGGCCAGCTCCGCGTCGAGGTTGTCGGCGCGGATGTAGGCAGCCCAGCGGATGTCGGTCATGCCGGCCGCCAGGATCGCCTGCAGCAGCTGCTTGGCATCGTCGATGTAGCGCCGCGCCGGGATGAACTGGGCATCGGTGAACCAGAAGCCGCGCACTCCCCGGTCATAGAGCTGGCGGATCTCGGCGACCACCTCCTCGACCGGGTTGACCCGCACCGCCTTGCCCTCGATCACGGTGTAGACGCAGTAACAACAGTTGTGGGGGCATCCACGTTTGGTCTGCACGCCGACGTAGAAGTCGCCACCATCGAGATACCAGCCCAGTTGGGGCCAAATCGCTTCAATGGCGGCGTAGTTGACGGCGGTTTTTTGGAGCGGTGCGGGCTGCTCGTGAATCAAGCCCGGGCGCGGCGACTCACCGGCCACGTAACAGCGCTCGGCCGCGATCGATTCTCCCCGGATCAGCTTTTCAAGCAGGGTTTCGCCTTCGCCCACCGAGACCACCGTGCCGGCAGGCAGGCTGCGCCCTAACTGCTCATAGAACACGCTCACGGCGCCACCACCAAGCACAGCGCGGGCCTGGGGGTGAAAGCGCCGCGCCCGACGCAGTCCGCGCCGCAGCAACCGCAGGTTGCGCCACAGCTCGCCGTAGTGGCTGGCCATGAGTTGCAGGCCGCCGAGAGCACCGCGCAAACGCTTCAGGGGATTGCGGGCATAAAACACTTCAAAGGAATTCTGCAGCGGGTTGCCGCCACGCCCATCGACCGGGGCATAGATCTGTATGTCTCGCCACGAAAAGACCAGCAACGTGGGTCTGAACTGCTCGACCGTGGCCAGCAGGACGCGCTCCACATCAAGCAGTGGCAGGGCCGCCAGATCCAGCAGCCGCTGCTCAAGGCCTGGGAACTGCTTGTGGAGATGGTCGGCAAGGTAGATCGGCCCGACCGGAAAGATCGGGTTGCAGGGCAGACGCACCAACAACAACCGCTGCCGGTCGCCATGCCTCGGGGCCGTCGCCTGGGCCATCATCTGGGCCGTCACCGGATCTCTCTGTGCTGAAGCTTGGGTCGGGACGCTAACAAGCATGCTCAGCCAGCGGACAGCAGCTGCCGTCCAAGACGCTCCGCACGGTGCCTCAGCCGCGCCGGCAGCCAGGAGATCCAGGCCGCATGGACACAGAGCCGGGGCTGAAGCGTCCAGCCGGCCGCAGCCAGCACCTGGCGCAGCCGTGCAGGTTGGGGTTGGGGATGCTGGGGGTTGATGACATCGCCGCTGTCGATGCCGCCCAGATCATCGATGCCCGCCTCCAGCGCCTGGCACAAATGCTCCAGAGGCCACAGATTGGGTGGCAATTGCAGATGCACCTCGGGCGGCAGGATCGCGCGCGCTTCGGCGATCGTCTCGAGCATGACGGCGCGCTCGGCAGGCCCCAGGGGAACCGCGGCCGCAGCGGTGGGACGCCAGGGTTGCAGGATCACCTCCTGCAGATGCCCCCACTGACGCTGCAACAGGGCCAGCAACTCCAGGGCTTCGCGGCGCTGCTGGCGCGATTCGCCCAGCCCGACCAGCAGGCCTGTCGTGAACGGGATGCCCAGCCGGCCGGCCAGCTCCAGCTGCGCGAGCCGCACCGCCAAAGCCTTGCTGGGGGCATGCCGGTGCGCCGCATCGTGGGCGGGTCCCAGGCCCTCGAGCATCAACCCCATCGACGGATTGAACCGCGCCAGGGCTGCCATCTCATGTCGGTTCAGGGGGCCGGCGTTGGTGTGGGGCAAACGGCCGGCCTGCAAGGCCAGCCGCGACAGCACAAGCAGTCGCGCAAACCAGGAGCCCCGGACGGATGAACCCGGCGCCACCTCGCCGCTGAGCAGCAGCACCTCGCTGGCCCCTGGGCGGCCCTGCAGCAGAAGCTGCGCCTGTCCGTCGCTGAGCCAGTCGCGGGGAGCAGCGGCCAGCGGCAGGCGAAAACCGCAGTAATCACAAGCGTTGAAGCACTGCCGCGTCGGCACCAGGGTGACGCTGGGGCTCCAGGTGACGCAGCGCTGATCAGGATGATCAGCAGAGCTCATGGGTCGGGGGCCAGCGCTGCGCTCCCAACGCGCAATCTTCCGTTACAGTCCTTCACGACGGTTCACCGTCTCTCGGGATTCCGTCCTTCTTACCTCTTTTCCGTTCTC
>JAGWVJ010000004.1 GCA_018970945.1 Cyanobacteria bacterium REEB417
TTCTGGCCGGCGACGGTGAACTGCCCGACGAGCGGCTCGATGGCGAGTGCCTCAAGGGCGATCTGCGGGCGCTGCTGGAGCAGCTGCCCGAGCTGCAGGGCCGCGTGCTCAAGATGCGCTACGGCATCGAGGGTCCCGGGGGCGAAGAGCTGCCCGAACCGATGAGCCTCACCGGCATCGGCCGGGTGCTGGGCATCAGCCGCGACCGGGTGCGCAACCTCGAGCGCGATGGCCTCACCGGCCTGCGCCGCCTGAGCAACCGGGTTGAGGCCTACGTGGCGGGCTGATTGCTGAACGATGCGCTGAGCTGACCGCTCGGCGAGCTCCCCTCAGCCCGGTTCCAGCTGGATCGTGCTGTGGGCGATGCCCAGCGCCGCCAGGTCTGCCTTGGCCTGGTGCAGCAGAGCCATGTCGTCGATGCTGCCGATCACCCGCTTGACATGGGCGGTGAGGGCCGTTTGGGAGGTGCTCATGCCCCACACGTGGATGTGGTGCACATCCACCACGCCCGGCAACGCCCGCAGGCAGTGCTCGACATCGTTGAGATCGATCCCGTCGGGTACCGCGTCCATGGCCACGACCATGGCATCGCGCAGCAGCTTCCAGCCGCTGCTGCCCACCGCCAGGCCCACGAGCACGGCGGTGAGGCTGTCGACCCAGGTGAGACGGGTGATGCCCACGACGATGGCGCTGCCCAGCACCGCCACCGACACTGCGGCATCGCCCAGCAGGTGCAGCCGCGCGGCGCGGCGGTTGAGGTCGTGGTGATGGTCGTGGCCGAACAGCCAGGCTGAGAACAGGTTGACGGCGATGCCCGCCGCTGCCGCCCACGCCACCGGCAGGCTGTCGATGCTGTGGCCACCCCGGCCCAGCCGCTGCACGCCTTCGACCACCAGCACCGCCGAGGCCATCAGGATCAGCACCGCGTTGACCAGCGAGGCCAGCTGGGTGCTGCGGCCGAAGCCATAGGTGAAGCGTCCGCTCGCCGGGCGGGTGCTCAGCCGCTCGGCACCCCAGCCCAGCAGCAGCCCGGCCACATCGCCGAGGTTGTGGATGGCATCGCTGATCAGGGCCAGCGAGCCAAAGCCGAAGCCGATCACCAGCTGCAGGCCCGAGAGGCCGCTGTTGAGGATCACGCTCCAGCGAAAGGCGCCCGGCGAGCCCGCCCGGTGCTCATGTTGGTGGGGGTGGGGCTGGCGCTGGATCGCCAGGGCCTCCCGGGCCGCCGGATGGCCCTGGAAGGGGCCATGGGAATGGTCGTGGGACTGGTCCTGAGGTGCGCTCATCGAGCCAGGGCCTGCAGCAGGGCGAACAGGCCGAAGGCTAGAAACAGACCGCCGCTGAGTCGATAAAGAATCCGCTCGCTCAGACGCGTGCCGATCCACTGGCCGGCGCCCACCGCCAGGGCGGTCACCAGGGCGTGGCCCAGCAGGGTGCCCGCCACCAGCCCCGCCAGGGTGAAGGCCGGTGCAGCCGCCAGCACGATGGTGGCGAGCTGGGTGCGGTCCCCCAGTTCGGCCATGAACACCAGGGCGAAGGCCTCCCAGATCACCGCCCAGGCCCCATGGCCGCTCTGGCGACGCTCGGCCTGCTCGACGGCCGCTTCGGCTTCGTGGGCTTCGCAGTCAATCGCATCGGCCGCCATGCCCTGGGCATCGACCAGCAGCTTGGCTCCGAAGCCCAGAAACAGCACCGCCGCCACCCAGGGCAGCAGCGCCAGGGGCAGCAGTTCGCGCAGGCCGAAGCCCAGCGCCAGCGACAGCAGCGTCACGGCGGTGAGGGCGGTGAAGGCCCCCACGAACACCCACCGGGGCCGGTGCCGCACCGCCAGGATCAGCGCCATGAAGAAGGTCTTGTCACCCAGTTCGGCCAGGGTGATCGCCGTCAGGCTCGAGCCGAAGGCCGTCAGGGTTGGAGCGTCGCTGACCGCCACGGCAACGGTGGGACCGGTCGCTCAACAATGCCACCCAGCAGGAATGCCACCCGGCAGGTGATTGCGGTCTCCGGTGTCGCCGATCACATGGCGCTGGGCCCGCGGCGGCCAGGCTGGGCGGGCAGCTAGGCCGTCTGCTCCGTGCTCAGGGCCGGTGATCGTGTCGTCAGCGCCTGCGGGGGCCAGCGATGGCGGGTGGCGCATGCCGTGCGCGGACGCCTGCGGCTGGTTGCCGAGCGGCCCCAGCCGCCGCAGCTGCTCGCCAACCTGGTGCACCAGGCGCAGCACCGCCGCTGGTTGCGGGCCGTGCGGGTGAACCGCTGGGCCGGTTCGGTGGTGATCGAACACGATCCCGGGCGCCGCCTGCACCGGGGCGCCGTGCTCGAACTGCTCGATGCCGCCCAGTTCGGCCACCAGCACCAGGCCCCGCCGCCCGCCCCACCCCGGCTGAAGCGGCGCGCCATCGGCCGGCTCGGGGTGGTGGGCTCCCTGCTGGGACTGGAGCTGCTGGTCGGCCTGCCGGCCCTGGTGGTGAGCGCTGGCCTGCTGCCGCTGCTGCTCGGCCCGCTGCTCCTCTCGGGCTGGCCATACCTGCGTCGCGGCCTGCTGCCGCCCCAGAGCCTGGATCTGCTGTGGTTCTCGAGCCTGCTGTGGCGCGGTGAGACCCGCGCCGCCCTGGTCGAATACGGCCTCGAGAGCGGCACCCATCTGCTCTATGGATGGAGCCGCTCGCCCCGCTTCAGCAGCGAGCTGCAGGCCTCGATCGCCCACGCCCTGCAAGAGGCCAGCGTCACCTGCCTGCAGGCCGATGGGCAGTGGCAGCCCCTGCCGGTTGCCCGCCTGTGCGCCGGCGACCTGATCTGGCTGCAGGCCGGCGAGCTGCTGCCCACGGCCGCCCTGGTGGTGGGCGGGGATGCCATGGTCACAACCCGCAGCCGCGACGGTGATCCCGGGCTGGTGCGGGTGCGTGCGTTTCAGCGGTTGCCGGCGGGGGTGCAGCTGCACAGCGGCACCCTGAGGCTCAAGCTGCAGAACGGCGTCGAGCGCGACCGCGATCTGCGCGGCCTGCGCACGCAGGTGCGGCGCCGGGGCGAGCTGGCCCCCCTCGACCGGCCGCCGCGTCTGGTGGCCAACGCCCAGCGGCTGCACCAACGCTCGATTCCCTGGCTGCTGCTGGCGGGTGGGGGCGCCCTGGTGGCGGGCCAGCCCCATGCCGCCGCCGGCCTGATGCAGTTCGACCCAGGCAACGACTGGCAGCAGTGCGCGGCGATCGTCTATGGCGCTGCCCAGCGGGCGGCCGAGCGTCTGGGGGTGACCCTGCGCCGACCCGAGGCGATCGATCCGTTGGCCCGCTGCCGCGTTGTGCTGATCAGTGACACCGTGCTGGGCAGCTGGTCGACCCGCCAGCTCAGGGCCGTGCATGACTGCGATCCCTGGATCAGCCGCGATCGGGTGATCCAGATCCTGGTGGGGTTCCGCGTTCGCCTGCGGCCCTGCGGTCTGGCGCCGCTGCGCAATCTGCTGCTCGAGAGCGACCTCGACCCGGCGGTGGTCGAGGACCTCGAACCGCTGCCGCCGGTGGGCTACCGCGGCCGGGTCGACGGCGTCGACTACTGCATCGGGGGTGATGCGCTGCTGCGGCGCCTCGGTCTGAAACCCCCCGAGTCGCTGCCCCTGGCCGCCGGTCTCGATCGGCTCTACCTGGTCCAGGAATTGGGGCCTGGTTTGGGGCAGGGTCGCCGCCGGGTGCTGGCCGCGGCCGACTTTGAGCTCAGGCTGCCGCGACGGGTGGTGCGCCTGTTCCGCAGGCTGCAGGCCATGGACTGTCAGATCCGCATGGTCTGCGGCTGGGACACCGGCCTGGCCCAGGTGGCCTCGCGCCGCCTGGGGATTCCGCAGGAGTCGCTGCTGATGGCCCATTCCATGGCCGCCCGGGTCGACCTGCTGCAGCAGCTGCGCCGCACCAGCGGGGCGCCGGTGGTGTTTCTGGGGTACGCCTTCAGCGATGCGCCTGCCCTGGCCGCTGCCGATGTGGCGGTGGCCCTTGACGATGGCATCGTGCCCTTCACCAGCCAGCTGGCCGATCTGGTGATCCCCTCGGAACGACTCGACCGCCTGGCTGACTGCCTGGCCCTGGCCCGCCGGGCGCGGCGCCTCAACCGCACCAACCTCGCCCTGGTGGCGGGCCCCCACCTGCTGGCCCTGGTGCTCAACCTGCTGCGGCCCCTCAATCCGCTGGTTTCGATTCTGTTGACCGACCTGCCCCTGCTCGCCGCCGAACTGCAGACCCTGGCGCTGCTGCAGGAGCCGGCGCGGCACCGCGCCTGATGCAACCCGGTGCCGAGGCCCCGGACCTGAGGGCGGCGCTGCTGGCCTGGTGGCAGACCCATGGCCGCCACTGGATCCCCTGGAAGCTGAGGCCCGACGGCAGCCCGCCGCAGGCGGGCGAACCCCTGGACCCGTGGCCGATCTGGAGCGCCGAAATCATGCTGCAGCAGACCCAGCTGCAGGTGGCGCTGCCCTATTGGCAGCGCTGGATGCAGGTGTTTCCCACTGCGGCGGCCCTGGCGGCGGCCAGCGAACACGAGGTGCTGCTGCGCTGGCAGGGCCTGGGCTATTACGCCCGCGCCCGCAGGCTTCAGCAGGGGGCGCGCCAGCTGCACGATCTGCCCTGGCCGCGCACGCTCGAGGGTTGGCTGGCGATCCCCGGGGTGGGCCGCAGCACCGCCGGCAGCATCCTGAGTTCGGCGTTTGACCTGCCCCATCCGATCCTCGATGGCAATGTCAAACGGGTGCTGACGCGGCTGATCGCGTGCCCCCGGCCGCCGGCGCGGGATGCCGCCGGGCTGTGGCGGCTCAGTGCGTCACTGCTCGATCCGCAGCGGCCCCGAGCCTTCAACCAGGCGCTGATGGACCTGGGCTCAGGCGTCTGCACGCCCCGCAATCCGAGCTGCGGCCTGTGTCCCTGGCAGGGGCACTGCGCTGCCTACGCTGCCGGCGATCCTGTCCGCTACCCCGTGAAAGACGCGCCCCGTGAGCTGCCGTTTCAGGTGATCGGCGTCGGGGTGGTGTTCAACGCTGCCGGCCAGGTGCTGATCGACCAGCGCCTCAACGAAGGGCTGCTCGGCGGCCTGTGGGAGTTTCCCGGCGGCAAGCAGGAGCCCGGCGAGCCGATCGAAGCCACCATCGCCCGCGAGCTGCGCGAGGAGCTGGCCATCGAGGTGGCGGTGGGCGAAGCCCTGATTACGCTCGACCACGCCTACAGCCACAAGCGCCTGCGCTTCGTGGTGCACCTGTGCCGCTGGCGCAGCGGCGAGCCCCAGCCCCTGGCCAGTCAGCAGGTCCGCTGGGTGACCCCGGCCGAGCTCCACAACTTCCCGTTTCCGGCGGCCAACGCCCGCATCATCGCTGCACTCATGGAGCGTCTGAGCCTGGCGGCCTGAGCGATTCCCAGGCTTTATTGGGACTTTGCAAACTAGGCCTCTGCAGAACTTGGCTGGGCCCCCTGGGACCCCAAGCCCCAGGGTCTCCTTTGGCTCCGCCGGCAATGCGCGTCAGGCTGAAGGCTGCGCTGATGCCGACCAGCCCCCCCCTGCAGAACGCGTGATGAACGGGAAATCTCAGCCGGCTCCACTGGTGATCTGCTTCGGGGAAGCGCTCATGGATCGGCTCGGCCCGCCGGGGGGTGATCCGGCCGCCAACGCGAGCCTCTGTGAGGACCGTCTCGGTGGTGCCCCGGCCAATGTGGCCTGTGCCCTGGCTCGCCTCGGAACGGCCAGTGCTTTTGTGGGACGCCTGGGTTGCGATGCCATCGGCGGGGCGTTTGCCCGGTTGTTTGAGGCGCGCGGTGTCGATCAGACGGCCCTGCAGTGGGATGCAGAGCGGCCCAGCCGCATCGTCCTGGTGCGTCGTGATGCCGAGGGTGAGCGGCTGTTCGGTGGTTTTGCAGGTGACCGCGGTGCGGGATTTGCGGATCAGGCGCTCACGACCGCTGGGTTGACGGCCCCACTCGGGGCGCTCCTGGCGCGGGCGCGGTGGTTGGTGCTCGGCACGATTCCGCTGGCCTCCCCAGGCGCGGCGCACGCCCTCTGGATGGCGGTTCGGCAGGCCGCTGACGCCGGTGTGGCCCTGGCTGTCGACGTCAACTGGCGTCCGGTGTTCTGGGAGTCGGATGCCGATCCGGCGGCCGGGCCCACGGCGGTTCAGCTGCAGCAGATTGTGCCTCTGCTGCAGCAGGCACACCTGCTCAAGTGCACCGTCGAGGAAGCCCGGTGGCTGTTCGGCAGCGTTGATCCCGGCGCGATCAGCGCCACCCTGGCCAGGGGCCCATTGGTGGTGATCACCGATGGCCCCAGGCCGTTGCGCTGGGGCCGGGCCAAGGGCGACAACGCCATCCTGCAACCGTCGGCTGCCGCCGCGGTCGACAGCACCGGCGCCGGCGATGCCTTCATGGCGGGGTTATTGCATGGTCTTTGCGCTGCCGAGGGGCCGTTGCTCGAACACATGCGTGTTGCCAGCGCCTGCGGTGCCCTGGTCTGCCTGGGCGCCGGGGCGATCGATCCACAGCCGACGCCTGAGCAGGTGGCAGCCTTTCTCTAGGGGCAGCCCGATCAGCTCAGATCCATCAGCCTTGCGTTGCGGCCCGCCTCAGGATTGCGGCTGTCCAGCAGGTCCAGATGCACCTGCCAGCAGTCGTCGGGCACGAAGCTGAGCCGCTCTGGCCACTCCACCGCCAGCAGGGCGCCCAACTGCTGCGCCGCTTCTTCTTCCTGCAGGAACAGCTCGTCGGCCGCGGCGCTCTGCTCCAGTCGATACAGGTCCAGGTGCACCAGGGCGCCGTGGCTGCCCTGGTAGTGGTGGGCCAGGGCAAAGGTGGGACTGGTGATCGGTTCTGCAATTCCGAGCCCCGCCGCCACCCCCTGCACCAGTGAGGTCTTGCCGGCGCCCAGATCGCCGTGCAGCAGCAGAACCGGCCGCTGCCCATGGGCCTTCCCAAGCCATTGCTGCGCCAGGCTGTGGCCCAGCGCACGCGTGGCGGCGGCATCGCCGAGCAGCAAGGTCTGCGGCACTGTGAACGGCGCGGGCTGCGGTTCCATCCCTGTAGATTCCCATTCACGCGAGCCCGAAGCCTCGGCGCCTCTGCAGATCTTTCAACGCCCTTCCAGCCGGAAGCGAGCCGTACTCAGGAGACAAACCAATGGTGGCAACACCCACTGCGCCTGCGCTGCAGAGCACCAGCACGTATGTGATCGCCGATCTCGGCCTGGCCGAGTTCGGCCGCAAGGAGATCGCGATCGCCGAGACCGAGATGCCGGGCCTCATGGCCCTGCGCACGAGGTTCGCCGGACAGCAGCCCCTCAAGGGCGCCCGCATCGCGGGTTCCCTGCACATGACGATTCAGACCGCGGTTCTGATCGAAACCCTGGTGGCCCTCGGCGCCGAGGTGCGCTGGGCCAGCTGCAACATCTTCTCGACCCAGGACCACGCCGCTGCGGCCATTGCTGCGGCCGGCATCCCGGTGTTCGCCTACAAGGGCGAAACCCTCGATGAGTACTGGGCCTTCACCCACCGCATTCTCGAGTGGGGCGACGGCGGCACGCCCAACATGATTCTCGATGACGGTGGCGACGCCACTGGTCTGGTGATGCTGGGCACCAAGGCCGAGAGCGACCTCTCGGTGCTCGACAACCCTTCCAACGAGGAGGAGACAGCCCTGTTCAACAGCATCCGCCAGAAGCTGGCGGCGGTGCCGGGCTTCTACTCGCGCATCAAGGCGGCCATCCAGGGCGTCACCGAGGAGACCACCACCGGTGTGGCCCGCCTGTATCAGATGCAGAACAGCGGCGAGCTGCCGTTCCCGGCGATCAACGTCAACGACTCGGTCACCAAGAGCAAGTTCGACAACCTCTACGGCTGCCGCGAGTCGCTGGTCGACAGCATCAAGCGCGCCACCGACGTGATGGTGGCCGGCAAGGTGGCCCTGGTGCTGGGCTATGGCGATGTGGGCAAGGGTTCAGCCCAGTCGCTGCGGGGCCTTGGCGCCACGGTCATGATCGCCGAAATCGATCCGATCTGCGCCCTGCAGGCCGCCATGGAGGGCTACCGCGTCGTGCGTCTCGATGACGTCGTGCGCGATGTCGACATCTTCGTGACCGCCACCGGCAACTTCCGCGTGATCCGCCACGAGCACCTGATCCAGATGAAGGATCAGGCGATCGTCTGCAACATCGGCCACTTCGACAACGAGATCGATGTGGCGTCGCTGAAGCAGTACACCTGGGACAACATCAAGCCCCAGGTCGATCACATCGTGCTGCCCAGCGGCAACAGGATCATCCTGCTGGCCGAGGGCCGTCTGGTGAACCTGGGCTGCGCCACCGGTCACCCCAGCTTCGTGATGAGCAACTCGTTCACGAACCAGGTGCTGGCCCAGATCGAACTGTTCACCAAGGGCGACCAGTACGGCAATCAGGTCTATGTGCTTCCTAAGCACCTCGACGAGATGGTGGCCCGTCTGCATCTCGAGAAGATCGGCGCCAAGCTGACCGAGCTCACCAAGGAGCAGGCCGATTACATCAACGTGCCGGTGGAAGGTCCCTACAAGCTGGAGCACTACCGCTACTGAACCTGAGCCGGGGACGCATCGCCCGCCATGCCGCTTGCAGCGGCAACAGCGGGCTCAAGCGTCCCCGGCTCAGGCTGTTTCTGTCGGTGAGAACCCCACGTTCCCACCCGCCGCACGAGCTCAGCGCTTCAAGGGGCACCTCAGAACGGCACTTCCTCCTCGGAGGGCTCGCCACCGAACCCGCCGCCGCCCATGCCACCGGCTTCGCTGTCGCGCTTGGAGCCCAGCAGCTCCAGGCGGTCGACCCGCACCACGGGTTTGCTGCGCTCTTCGCCGCTGCTGCGGTCGGTCCAGCGGTCGAGCTTGAAGCTGCCGATGATGCCCAGCAGGCTGCCCTTGCGGACGTAATCGGCCGCCACCTGGGCCTGCTTGCCCCAGATCTCGAGGTTGAACCAGTCGGGCTCGTCGCTGCCCGTGCGCCGGTTCACCGCCAGGGTGAGGTTGGCGACCATGCTGCCCGATTCGAAATAGCGGACTTCGGGGTCGCGGCCGGCTCTGCCGACCAGGGTGATCGAGTTGACGCCCATGGCGTGTCTCCTGTCTTCGTTGATGGAACTCATGATGCGGCACCCTGCCAGATGGGAAGACCGGCTGGGGCCACATCTCTTCAGTGCCACCGTTGGGCGCCGCTGTAACACCGCTCTATGATTCGGCCCTTGTGGTCCGGGCTTTTACGTGTTCTTCCGTCGGTTCCAGTTCTCCCGCGACATCGGCATCGATCTGGGCACCGCCAACACCCTGATGTACGTGTCGGGCAAGGGCATCGTGCTGCAGGAGCCCTCGGTCGTGGCCATCGACATGGAGCGCAACCTGCCGCTGGCGGTTGGCACTGAGGCCAAGATGATGCTGGGCCGAACGCCAGGGACGATCCGTGCCGTCAGGCCCCTGCGCGATGGCGTCATCGCCGACTTCGATGCCGCCGAGCAGATGATCAAGACCTTCATCCAGAAGGGCAATGACGGCCGCGGCCTGGTGGCCCGCCGCCTGGTGGTGGGTATCCCCAGTGGCGTCACCGGGGTTGAGCGGCGGGCCGTGCGCGAGGCCGGTCTGGCCGGTGCCCGCGAAGTGCACCTCATCGATGAGCCCGTGGCGGCGGCGATCGGCGCCGGACTGCCGGTCACCGAGCCGGTCGGCACCATGATCGTCGACATCGGCGGCGGCACCACCGAGGTGGCCGTGCTCAGCCTGGGCGGCACCGTGATCAGCGAGTCGGTGCGGGTGGCCGGCGACGAGCTGAGCGACGCCATTGGCACCTACCTCAAGAAGGTGCACAACCTGGTGGTGGGCGAGCGCACCGCCGAAGACATCAAGATCCGCATCGGCTCGGCCTTCCCCTCCGAGAGTCACGACGAGACCTCGATGGACGTGCGCGGCCTGCACCTGCTGTCGGGGCTGCCCCGCACGGTCAACATCCGCGCCGGCGACATCCGTGAGGCGATGGCTGAGCCCCTCAACGTGATCGTTGAAGCGGTCAAGCGCACACTTGAGCGCACCCCGCCCGAGCTGGCGGCCGACATCGTCGATCGCGGCATCATGCTGGCCGGTGGCGGTGCCCTGGTGAAGGGCATCAGCGACCTGATCAGCCACGAGACCGGCATCCTGGTGCATGTGGCCGAAGAGCCCCTGTTGTGTGTGGTCAAGGGGTGCGGGTTGGTGCTCGAGGACTACAGCCGCCTGGCCAGGGTGCTCGATACCCCTGACTTCATCCGCCCGGTCGCCTGAACCTGATGCAGGCCGGCCGCGGCTTCCGTCTGTCGCCGCAGCGGCTGCTGCTCTCCGGCTGGCCCTGGATGTCGCTGGCCCTGCTGCTGCTGGCGGTGCGCCTCAGCAAGGGAGCCGGGCTCAGCGACCTGTATGCCCTGGTCAGCCGGCCCTTCTGGCCAGGCACCGCCCAGGCCGAATGGTTGCGGGCGGCCCAGCGCCTGGACCAGCAGAGCCGGCTCCAGAGCCTGGAGGCCGACAACCAGCGGTTACGCCGGTTGCTTGGTCTGCAGCAGGCCGCCGGCCCCCTGCTGGCGGCGCCCGTGATCGCGCGCCCCGCCAGTGGTTGGTGGCAGCAGCTGCTGCTGGGCAGGGGGGCCTGGCAGGGGGTGTCGAGCGGCGCCGTGGTCACCGCTCCCGGCGGCTTGCTCGGTCGGGTGGTCGCGGTCACCCCCAGCACAGCCACGGTGCAGTTGCTCACCGACCCCGGCAGCCGCATCGGCGTCTGGGTGGCGCGCACCGGCGAGCATGGTCTGCTGCTGGGGACGGGCACCGCCCGACCCGTGCTGCGTTTCCTCGATAGGGATGCGCGGGTGCGGCCCGGTGACCTGGTGACCACCTCGCCGGCCAGCACCCTGGTGCCCCCCAGCCTGACCGTGGGGGTGGTCCAGAACCTCGACGAGCAGGCCATGCCAGCCCCCGAAGCCCTGGTGCAGCTCAGCGCCCCGGTGGCGGCAGTCGACTGGGTTCAGGTGCGGCGCTGATGGTGATGGTCGACCTCTGGCGCCGCGGTTGGTGTCTGGCCTCGGCGCTGCTGGTGCCGTTGCTCGCCCTGGCCTCGCCGCGGCTGCTGCAGCTCGATGCCATCGGCCCTGCCTGGGCGGTGCTCTGGCTGTTGCCCTGGGCCCTGGTCGACGGGCCGATCTCCGGCGCCCTGGTGGGTGCTGGGCTGGCCCTGCTGCTTGATGGCCTGCATCCGGGCCCGGTCAGCGAGCTGCCTGCCCTGGCGGGTCTGGGCTGGTGGTGGGGGCGCCTCGGGCGCCGCAGTCTGGTGCTCGAGCGCTTTCTGCCCCTGGCCCTGCTGGCGGTGGTCGGCTCCCTGGTGCTGGGTGTTTCCCAGGTGCTGCAGCTGCAGCTGCGCGGCACGCTGCCCGTCGCGGCGCTGCATGTGCTGTGGGCCCAGGCCCTGCTCACCGGGCTGCTGGCCCCATTGGTCTGTTCGCTGTGGCTGTTGATCTGGCGGCAACAGCTGCCGGGGGTGCGCTGATGGAACTGTCGCGCCGGCGTCTGTTGCGGCTGCTGGGCAGTGGTGGGGCGGCTGCGGGGGCGGCGCTGGCGATCGGGGCCTGCGGCCGGCACCCCGGACCCGGCGGGCAGGGCGGCGCCGAGCGGTCGCTCAGCGTCTGGACCCTGGATCTGGCCCCCCGCTTCAACGGTTACATGCAATCGGTGATCGCCAGCTGGGAGGCCCGCAACCCGGGGGTGCGGGTGCGCTGGACCGATGTGCCCTGGGCGTCGGTGGAGCGCAAGCTGCTGGCCGCGGTGTTTGCCCGCACCGCTCCCGATCTGGTCAACCTCAATCCACCCTTTGCCGCCAACCTGGCCAGCAGGGGGGGCCTGCTCGATCTGGCGCCGGTGTTGCCCGCCGGTGCGGCCGCCACCTATCTGCCCCCCACCTGGGAGGCCGGCCGCCAGAACGGTGAGCAGTTCGCCCTGCCCTGGTATCTCACCGCCCGCATCACCATGGCCAACCAGGCCCTGCTGGAGCGGGCCGGGGTTGCCGCGCCGCCGCGCCGCTGGGACCAGCTGCCCGCCTATGCCGAGGCCGTGCACCGCCGCACGGGGCGCTATGCCCTGTTCATGACCGTGGTGCCCGATGACTCGGCCGAGCTGCTCGAAACCCTGGTGCAGCAGGGGGTGCAGCTGCTCGATGGCGACCGCCGCGCCGCTTTTGACAGCGAGGCGGGTCGGCAGGCCTTCGCCTTCTGGAGTGGGCTTTACCGCCGTGGGCTGCTGCCGCGCGAGGTGGTGAGCCAGGGCTACCGACGGGCGATCGAGCTCTTTCAGAGCGGCGATCTGGCCCAGGTGGCCACCGGGCCCGACTTCCTGCGCAACCTGCAGACCAATGCCCCCGGCATCGCGGCACGAACCGTTCCCTATGCCCCGATCACCGGGGCCACCGGCGACGCCAACGTGGCCGTGATGAACCTGGTGGTGCCGCGTCAGAGCACCATGGCCGCCGAGGCGGTCAGTTTTGCGCTCCATCTCAGCGATGCCACCAACCAGCTGGCCTTCGCCGAGCAGGCCAGGGTGCTGCCCTCGGCGGTGGCGGCCCTTGAGCAGCTGCAACGGCAGCTCGGCACGTCCCAGCCTGCTGACCAGGCCGAGCGGCTCGTGCAGCGGGCCCGCCTGCTGTCGGCCCAGGCTCTCGAGGCCTCGCGGGTGCTGGTGCCGGCGATTCCGGGGATCAAACGGCTGCAGGCGATCGTTTACACCCAGCTGCAGCGCGCCATGTTGGGAGAGTTGGGCAGCGACCGGGCCCTGGCCGAGGCCGCGTTGCAATGGAATCGCTATGCGGAGGCCCGCTGGCCCTGAGCTGCCGAGGCCGCGCTGCAGCGTTGACGCCTCACCGCCGCCGTGCTTCCTGTAGAAAATCTTAAAAAGCGCCAGATCCCTTCCCCAGGGGTCGTTTTGGAGATGACCTCCAGGCCTGTCAGCAGGTAGGGTTGCGTTTCTTCATGAAGCCCGCCCCATGCCTTCTGAGGACATGTCTCAGCAGCTGGGCGGCGCACAGGAGACATTTCGCGGCTCGTCTCCAGACGAACCCAGGGCCACCATTCTGGTGGTCGACGACGAGGCCGCGGTGCGCCGCGTTCTGGTCATGCGCCTGCAGCTCGCCGGCTACCGGGTGATCTGCGCCGAGGATGGCGAGGAGGCCCTCACCCTGTTTCACCACGAGCAGCCCGACCTGGTGGTGCTCGACGTGATGCTGCCCAAGCTCGACGGCTTCGCGGTGTGCCGCCGCCTGCGGGCCGAGTCGTGCGTGCCGATCATTTTTCTCTCGGCCCTGGATGCCATCGCCGAGCGGGTGTCGGGTCTCGACCTGGGGGCCGACGATTACCTGCCCAAGCCCTTTTCGCCCAAGGAGCTCGAGGCCCGCATCGCCACGATCCTGCGCCGGGTGGGTCGGGGCTCGGCCGGCAGTGAACCGCGCGAGCAGGCCAGCGGCAGCGGTGTGTTGCGCATCGGTGGGCTGGTGGTTGACAGCAACCGCCGTCAGGTCACCCGTGACGGTGAACGCATCGCCCTCACCTACACCGAGTTCAGCCTGCTGGAGTTGCTGTTCAAGGAGCCCGGCCGGGTGGTGCCCCGGGCCGAGATCCTTGAGCAGCTCTGGGGTTATCCGCCCCGGCGGGCCGCCGACCTGCGGGTGGTCGATGTCTACGTGGCTCGCCTGCGGGGCAAGCTCGAGCCCGATCCGCGCAATCCGGAGCTGATTCTCACGGTGCGTGGCACCGGCTATGCCTCCCAGCGGATGCGCGAGGCCGCCATGGCGGCTGCCGGCTGAGCGCTCCTGCAGGATGGTCGCAGCTGAAATGCTGCACGAACTTTGTCGGATCTGCGCGAGACCCGTCTCGAGAAAGCTGAGGCCCTGCGGGCCATCGGCCAGGGCCCCTACGCCCTGGGTTTTGAGCCCAGCCATCGCACCGCCGCCCTGCAGGCCGACCATGCCGATCTGGCCAACGGTGCCGAGCGCGCGATCGAGGTCGCCGTGGCCGGCCGGGTGATGACCCGGCGGGTGATGGGCAAACTCGCCTTCTTCACCCTGGTGGATGAAAGCGGGCCGATTCAGCTTTATCTCGAGAAGGCCACACTCGATGCCGCCGCGCCCGAGTCGTTTGCCCATCTCACCAGCCTGGTCGATGCCGGCGACCTGATCGGGGCCATGGGCACCCTGCGCCGCACCGACCGTGGCGAGCTCTCGGTCAAGGTGACCGGCTGGCAGATGCTCAGCAAGAGCCTGCAGCCCCTGCCCGACAAGTGGCATGGCCTGGCCGATGTCGAGAAGCGCTACCGCCAGCGTTACCTCGATCTGATTGTGTCGCCCCAGACCCGCGAGACCTTCAGGCGCCGGGCCCTGGCGGTGGGCGCCATGCGCCGCTGGCTCGATGAACGCGGTTTCCTGGAGATCGAGACGCCCGTGCTGCAAAGCGTCCCAGGGGGTGCCGATGCGCGGCCGTTCGAGACCCACCACAACGCCCTCGATCTGTCCCTGACCCTGCGCATCGCCACCGAGCTGCATCTCAAGCGCCTCGTGGTGGGGGGCTTTGAACGGGTCTACGAACTGGGCCGTATCTTCCGCAACGAGGGGGTCAGCACCCGCCACAACCCTGAGTTCACCTCGATCGAGATCTACCAGGCCTACACCGATTACCTCGGCATGCTCGCGCTGACCGAGCAGCTGATCGCCCAGGTGTGCCAGCAGGTCTGTGGTGGCACCCGGATCAGCTACCAGGGAACCGAGATCGACC
Organism: Cyanobacteria bacterium REEB417; assembly: GCA_018970945.1. GTDB lineage: Bacteria > Cyanobacteriota > Cyanobacteriia > PCC-6307 > Cyanobiaceae > RGUW01. The sequence goes on from JAGWVJ010000004.1 coordinate 14,792, forward strand.
TGACCCCGCCCTGGCGCCGGGCCACCATGCATGAGCTGGTGGAGCAGGCCAGCGGACTCGATTTCACGGCCTTCAGCAGCCGCGATCAGGCCGCCGCTGCCATGCAGGCTAAGGGGCTCGCGGTGCCTGAGCTGGCCGATTCGGTCGGTCGGCTGCTGGTGGAGGCGTTCGAGCAGACGGTGGAGACTGACCTCATCCAGCCCACCTTCGTGCTCGATTACCCGGTCGAGAACTCGCCGCTGGCCCGCGCCCACCGCAGCAAACCCGGCCTGGTGGAGCGCTTTGAGCTGTTCATCGCCGGCCGCGAGACGGCCAATGCCTTCAGTGAACTCACCGACCCGCTCGACCAGCGGCAGCGGCTCGAGGCCCAGCAGGCCCGCAAGGCCGCCGGTGACGATGAGGCCCAGAGCGTCGATGAGGATTTCATCCATGCCCTCGAGGTGGGACTGCCCCCCACCGGGGGTCTGGGCATCGGCATCGACCGCCTGGTGATGCTGCTGACCGACAGCGCCTCGATCAGGGATGTGATCGCTTTTCCGTTGCTGCGGCCCGAAGCGCCTGCCAGAAGCGGCGAACCGGCGCAGTGAGATAATCAATCCATCAGGCTATGCCCCCCCTCTGGGGTTCTTCGGTTTCATGAGTGGCGAGCGCGTTGGATTTCGCTTCAAGCACGCCGATGCGGTGGTGAAGCGCAACCCCCAGGGCCGTTCGCGCCGGGGCTGGGTGATGGAGCCGGTTGAGCAGACCACCAGCCGCGGCACCAAGATGCCCGCCTATCGCATCCGCTGGCGCGACAGCGAGCGTCCCGAGATCGTGCTGCAGCACATGCTGATCGCCGATCCCGACCCAACCCCGCCGCCCGAAGGCGTGAGCCTGGTGCCGCCAGCGCCCAAGGGCTGACTGCGCCTCACCCCTGCTGTCGGCGCCTGAGCCGCTCCAGGTCCTGCTCGGCCTCGAACGCCGCCCATTCGGATTCAAGGTCGCGGCCTCCGGGTTTTCGGGTGCTGCCCAGCTGCTCAAGCTCGGCTTCAACCCGGGCAAAGCGGGCCCCCAGCTCGGCCAGCTGTTGCCAGCGTTGGCGCCCCTGCAGCATCAGCTGCGCCACATGGGCTTCGGCCCGGGAGGCCAGCGATGTGGCCCCGGCTTCGCGGGCCTTGGTGCTGCGCTGTTGCCACTGGCGGATCTCGCCCGCGAGCTCCAGCAGGGCCTGGCGTTGCTGCTGGGCCTGCTGCTGCAGCTGCAGCCGTGTGCGGCCCAGCTGCTCCTGGCGCTCCTGGGCCTCCTGTTGCTCGAGCCGGGTCTGCTGGGCCGGGTTGGCCTGAAGAAAGGCCTCCAGCTGCTGGTTGAGCCTGGCTTCGAGATCGTCGAACCAGCTGCCCATCAGGGGTTTTCGGGTGCCCGGGTGATCAGGGGAGCCTCGATCTCCTCGCTGAGCGGGGTGATCGCCGCCTCGCGGGAGCGCAGCAGCAGTTGCGTGAGCCGGGCGATTGCCCCCTCGCCCAGGTCCTGCGTGCTGATCCGATCGAAGGCCCGGCGGTACAGCTCCTCGAGCTCGGCGATCAGCGATTCGCGGGTCTGCCGCATGGCGGCGCGTTGCTCGTCGCGGCTCATGGCTGGTGTGCTGAAGGGGTTGGGTGTGAGTCTGCCTGGGCCAGCAGGTGCAGGCTCAGGTCGCCCTCCGGATCGCTCCAGCTGTGCGCGAGCCGCCAGCCCGAGGCCGCGGCCAGGGCGGCAAAGGCCGTCGGGCTGTATTTGACGCTGTATTCGGTGATCAGTGCTTCACCGGCGCCGAAGTGCCAGCTGCGCCCCGCCAGCGTGACCAGCTGGTCACGCTGGCTCACCAGGGCCATGGCGATGCGGCTGTTCTTCGCTTGCCAGTGGGCCTCGTAGCGAAAGGCCGCGGGGTCGAAGTCGCCCTGCAGGTCCTGGTTGAGCCGCACCAGCAGGTTGCGGGCAAAGGCAGCCGAGATGCCGGCGGCGTCGTTGTAGGCCGCCTCGAGCCGCGCCGTCGGTTTGGGCTGGTCGATGCCGATCAGCAGCTGGGAGCCCGGCCCCAGCAGCCTGGCCATCTGGGCCAGCAACGCCGTGGCTTCCTCCGGGGTGAAGTTGCCCAGGGAGCTGCCGGGATAGAAGCCCAGCCTGGGTTCCTGCCGCAGCAGGGGGTCGTGCGGCAGGGCCGGCAGGTTGCTGTAGTCGCAGCAGACCCCCAGCACCGGCACCTGGGGGTGCTCCTGCTGCAGCACCGCGCAGGCCTGGCGCAGGGCTGTGGCGCTGATGTCGAGCGCGGCGTAGGCCCCCGGCCTGAGGGCCTCCAGCAATGGACCCACCTTGCGGGCGTTGCCCGCACCAAACTCGACCACCACGGCGGGGCTGTGGCCCACTGCGGCGGCCATGGCGGCGGCCTGCTGCTCCAGCAGCGCCATTTCGCTGCGGGTGAGGCTGTATTCGGGCTGTTGGCAGATCAGCTCGAACAGGCGTGATCCCTCGCTGTCGTAGAGCAGCCAGGCCGGCAGCTGCCGCGGCCGGCGCGCCAGGCCCTGGCAGACCACGGCCTCCAGGTCGGCAGGGGCAGGATGCAGATCGAGAACGCGGGTGCTCAAGGGCAGGCCTGTGGCTGGGAGTCCCTGGCCAGCCGCACACCGCTGGCCATCCAGCGGCAGGCGGGGCCATAGAAGTTGCGGTAGGTGCGGCGTTCGTGACCGGCCGGCGTCAGATGGCAGCTGCCGCGCAACACCATCTGGGAACTCATGAACTTGCCGTTGTACTCCCCCACGGCGCCCGCCGCCGGGGCAAAGCCCGGGTAGGGCCGGTAGGGGCTGGCGGTCCACTGCCACAGCACGCCGAAGGCCTGGGGCAGCTGATCGGCCAGCAGTTCCCATTCGGCCTCGCTCGGCAGCCGCGCCCCGGCCCAGCGGGCATAGGCATCGGCCTCGAACCAGCTCAGGTGCCGCACCGGTGCCGCCCCATCGCGCTGCTGCCGCCCCGCCAGGCTGAACGCGTCGCTGCCGCGCCAGTAGCGGGGTGCCTGCCAGCCCCGTTGCTGCACCACGGCCCAGCCTTCGCTCATCCACAGCTCGGGCCTGCGGTAGCCACCATCAGCGATGAAGGTGGCAAAGTCGCCATTGCTCACCAAACGCGCGGCGATCGCAAAGGGCTCCAGCCAGACCCGGTGCCGCGGCGCCTCATGATCGAAGTGAAATCCGGCGGTAGCCCCGGGGTGGCCGATTTCCGCCAGCCCGCCGGGATGGCTCAGCCAGCGGGATTCAGGGGCCGAACCGCCGCCCGGCTGGCGCCAGGCGGCGGCAAACCGCGCTTCGGGCGCAGCGTCGTAGACGGGCTCCAGGGGGTTGCGGCTGAAGCCATCGAGCAGGTCCATCAGCAGCAGCTCCTGGTGCTGTTGCTCGTGCTGCAGGCCCAGCTCCAGCAGATTCAGCTGCTCAGCGCTCGGGCCGCAGGCTTCAGGGCGGCTCAGCAGTTGCTGCAGGGCGGCATCGACCCGCTGGCGCCAGGCCAGCACCGCCGCGATCGGCGGACGGCTCAGCAGCCCCCGCTCGGGCCGGGGGTGCCTGGCGCCCACCGCGTCGTAGTAGCTGTTGAACAGATAGCCCCAGGCCTCGGGCGCCGGCTCGAAGCCCGTGATCTGTCCGGCGGCCAGGGCCGGCTTCAGCACAAAGGTCTCGAAGAACCAGGTGGTGTGGCCCAGGTGCCACTTGGGCGGGCTGGCGTCGGCCATGCCCTGCAGGCACAGGTCCTCGCTCTCCAGGGGCGCAATCAGCTCCAGGGAGTGGTGCCGCACCCGTTGCAGCCGCTGGGCGAGGGCCATGGCCGTCGTCTCGTCGCGTCTGACCCTAAAGGCCTGCCCGGGGGTGCCTACCATCCGAGCCATGCACGCGCGTGGCCATGGGCGCCGATCACCCCGGCATCAGCCAAGGATTTGTGGGGGCGGTGGGCAACACACCCCTGATCAGGCTTGCAGCCCTCAGCGAGCTGACCGGCTGCACGATTCTCGGCAAGGCCGAATTCATGAACCCCGGCGGCTCGGTCAAGGATCGGGCGGCCCTGGGCATCCTGCTTGAGGCCGAACAGAGCGGTGAGCTCAGGCCCGGCGGCACCGTGGTCGAGGGCACGGCCGGCAACACCGGCATCGGCCTCACCCACCTGTGCAATGCCCGTGGCTACAGGGCCCTGATCGTGATCCCCGAGACCCAGTCGGCCGAAAAAATCGGCCTGCTGCGCAGCCTCGGGGCCGAGGTGCGCACGGTGCCGGCGGTGCCCTACCGCGATCCCAACAACTACGTGCGACTGTCGGGTCGCATCGCGGCAGACACCCCCGGTGCGGTCTGGGCCAACCAGTTCGACAACCTGGCCAACCGGCGCACCCATTTCAACAGCACCGGCCCCGAGATCTGGCAGCAGACCGGGGGTCAGGTCGATGCCTGGGTGGCGGCCACCGGCACCGGCGGCACCTATGCCGGTGTGGCGCTCTACCTCAAACAGCAGAACCCTGCGGTGCGCTGCGTGCTGGCCGACCCCCACGGCAGTGCCCTCTACAGCTGGGCCACCGGCGGTGAACTGCGCAGCGAGGGCAGCTCGATCACCGAAGGCATCGGCAACAGCCGCGTGACCGCCAACCTCGACGGCGCACCGGTCGATGACGCCGTGCGCATTGACGATCAGCAGGCGCTTGAGACCATTTATCAGCTCCTCTGGCGTGAGGGTCTCTTCTTGGGTGGATCCGTGGGAATCAATGTCGCCGCTGCGGTGGAGACGGCCCGGCGGCTGGGGCCGGGGCACACGATCGTGACCGTGCTGTGCGACAGCGGCGATCGCTATCGCTCACGCCTCTACGACCGCGACTGGTTGGCGTCACGGGGTCTGCGCCAACCCGCGGCGGTGGCGGAGGTGCCCGCGTGAGCGCGGTGGGCTCCCTCATCGGCGAGCGCTACCGCCTCGAGCAGCAACTCAGCAGCGGCGAGCAGGGCAACCTGTGGCGCGCCAGCGATCTGCTGGCCGGCGATGCCGCTGTGGCCCTGCGCGAGCTGGGCCCCACCCATGCCCCCGATCCGGTGCGCGAGCGCTGGGGTCGCCTGCAGGGGGTGCTGCATCCCCAGGTGCCCCGGCTGGGGGGTGCGATCGCCGCTGGTGGCAGCCTCTGGCTCGTGCGTGAGTGGCAGGTGGGGCGCACCTTTGAGCAGTTGCGGCTGGCCCGGCTCGAACGCCAGCTGGTGTTCGGTGCCGGCGAGGTGCTGTTGCTGCTGCGGCAGCTGTTGCCGGTGCTGGCGGTGCTGCACAGCCAGGAGCTGGTGCACGGCGACCTGACTCCGGCCAATCTGTTGCGCCGCGACAGCGATGGTCTGCCCGTGTTGCTCGATTTTGGACTGGTGAGCGGCCTGCCCGCTGCCACGGCGGGCTATGCGCCCCCCGAGCTGGCCCGGGGCGGGGTGCCCCAGCCCTGGATGGATCTCCACGCCCTCGGGGTGCTGGCCCTGGTGCTGGTCAGCGGTAAGCCACCGGCGGCCCTGCTGGATCCGGTCACCCTGGCCTGGCGTTGGCCGGTGCCGCTGGAAGCGGAACCGGAGCTGCAGGGCCTGCTGGCTCGCCTGATCACCGCTGAGCCGCGCCAGCGCTTCGCCTCGACCAGCGAAGCGCTCAAGGCCTTCCAGACCCTGGCGATGCCCGAGAGCACCGGGCCCGTGCCCCAGGCCGATCGCACCGTGGTGCTGGTGCCGCCGCCAGCGCCTGCTGACGTGCAGCTTGAGCCCGAGGCCGAGGCCGAGGCCGAGCTCGAGCCCGAGCCGCAGGCGCCGCAATTGCCGCCCCTGCCGGCTCCTGCCCCCCCCGCTCGCAGCCGCGCCGAGGAGCGGGAGGAGGCGGTCGAAGGGGGTGTCTGGCCCGTGGTGATCGCTCTGGTGCTGTCGGCCGTGGTCGGCACGGCCCTGGGCTGGTGGTTCCTCAACCGCGGCCGGCTGCAGCCCAGCACCCCCGATGCCGCCCTGCAGCTGCCCAGCAGCCTGCCGGCGGTCGAGGTCGACCAGCGCCAGCAGTTGCTCAACCGGCTGCGGGCCATGCAGGTGGATCGGGCCTGGTTCCTGCGTCTGGTCGATGCCAGTCTGCTGGCCCAGTTTCCTGAGCGGGGTGGTCGACTGCCCAGCGATGCAGCGGCCGATGCGCCGCTGCGCAAGGTCTGGAACGAGCTGGCCGAAGACTGGCTCGCCAAGGTCGAGCAGCTGCCGCTCGAGATCCGCCGCCGGCTCGGCTCCTTCTCGAACGGCGATTGGCAGCAGCGCCAAAGGTCGCTGGTGGCCCAGGGCCTCAGCCCCGCGGTGCTGCGGCAGCTGGTCTCCGGCAGCGCCAGCACCCTGCTGCCTGGCCGCGATACCGGTGACATCCCTCCGGAGCCGTTCCGGCAGCTCTGGTTTGCCGCCGCCGAGCAGGGCCTGGCCAACCTGCAGATCGAGGCGATCGAGGCCCAGCCGCTCGAGACCCGGGTGCTCTCGGCCCAGGTCGACGCCGGCGGCGCCCGGTTGTTCCCGATCCGACTGCCGGCCGGCCACCGGCTGGTGCTGGGAGTCAACGGCTCGCCGCTGATGCAGATGGCGGTGTTCTCTGCCGATGGCGCCCCGCTCGAAAGCCGGGGCCCCCTGCGGGTGGTGAGCCTGGGGGCGCAGCCGCGCTCACCGGTGCAGCTGCTGGTCAGCAACGAGGGTGTGGCCCCGGCCCTGATCACCCTGTCGCTGCGGGCCGATCCGCCCGGTGTTCCACGGCCCCCGGTCGCCGCCCCCCCGACCCCCGCAGCACCGCCTGCGGCACCGGGTGAGCCCCCAGCCCCGCCCGCCCCCGGCCCGGTCCAACCCTGAGCTCTAGAGGCGGGCGATGGCGGCCCGGGTCTCCTTGGCGTCCTGCTTGCGCTTTTCGTCGGCGCGCTTGTCGTGCAGCTTGCGGCCCTTGCCCAGGCCGATGGTCACCTTGATCCAGCTGCCCTTGAGGTGCATGTTGAGTGGGATCAGGGCCAGGCCCTTCTGGTCCAGGCCGCCCCGCAGCTTGTCGATCTCGCGGCGGTGGGCCAGCAGCTTCCGCACCCGCAGCGGCTCATGGTTGAAGTACTTGCCGGCGTGGCTGTGGGGCGAGATGTGCACGTTGTGCAGCTGCAGCTCGCCGTTGCGAATCAGGCAGAAGCCATCGCGCAGGTTCACCTGGCCGGCGCGGATCGATTTGACCTCGGTGCCGAGCAGCTCGATGCCGGTTTCAAGGCTTTCGAGGATTTCGTACTGATGGCGCGCCAAGCGGTTGTCGGCCAGCAGTCGGTTGGCCTCGTTGCGGCGGGCGCGGGCGGCAGCTTGTTTGGCTCCGCCCTTGGCCATGGCTTCTGACTCCCCGCTGCAACGCACTCGTTCCTCCGACCCTAGGCAGGGGCCGGTACCCTCGGGCCATGGCGATCGTCTCTTCTGCGGCTGGTTCGGGCTCAGGTGTGCCGGTTCGCCGCCCTTCTCCGCCGGCTGAACCTGCCCCGCGGCTGCTCGATGCTGCGAGCCAGCTCAGCGACGAGACCGACCTGCCCCTGCGCGAAGACTCGCTGCGGCCCCGGCGCCTGGCCGATTACATCGGCCAGAGCGAGCTCAAGCAGGTGCTGGGCATTGCCATCGAGGCCACCCGCAGCCGCGGCGAGGCCCTCGACCACGTGCTGCTCTACGGCCCCCCCGGTCTGGGCAAGACCACCATGGCCCTGGTGCTGGCGGCCGAGCTGGGGGTGCGCTGCCGCATCACCAGTGCCCCGGCCCTTGAGCGCCCCCGCGACATCGTGGGCCTGCTGGTCAACCTGCAGCCCCGCGAGCTGCTGTTCATCGACGAGATTCACCGGCTCAACCGGGTGGCCGAGGAGATCCTCTACCCGGCGATGGAAGACTTTCGCCTCGACCTCACCGTGGGCAAGGGCACCACGGCCCGCACCCGCAGCCTGGCGATCGCTCCGTTCACCCTGGTGGGGGCCACCACCCGGGCCGGATCGCTGAGTTCGCCGCTGCGGGATCGCTTTGGCCTGATCCAGCGGCTCGAGTTCTATGGCCTTGACGAGCTGCGGGCGATCGTCGAGCGCGCCGCGGGCCTGCTCGACCTGCGGCTTCAGCCCGCAGCGGCCCTCGAGGTGGCCCGGCGCTGCCGCGGCACCCCCCGCATCGCCAACCGGCTGCTGCGGCGGGTGCGCGATGTGGCGGTGGTGGGCGGCCACGGCGCCATCGGCCCCGAGCTGGTGGCCGAGGCCCTGAGTCTGCACCGCGTCGACGACCGGGGCCTCGACGCCAGCGACCGGCGTCTGCTGACCCTGCTGCTCGAGGGCCATGGTGGCGGGCCGGTGGGGCTCGACACCCTGGCCGCGGCCCTGGGCGAGGATTCCGTCACCCTTGAAACCGTGGTGGAGCCCTACCTGCTGCAGCTGGGTTTTCTGCAGCGCACGCCGCGGGGACGCGTTGCCACCGATGCCGCCCGCCGGCACCTGGGCTGGGAGGCGGCGGCGTGATCCGCCTGCTGGTGGCTGTTTTGCTGGTGCTCTGGCTGATGCTCCCCGGCGCCGCTGCGGCGGCAACGATGGCTCCGCAGCCGCCCGAGGCCGATCTGCCCCGGTTGTTTGAGGGGGCGCTGCAGGCCAGCCGTCAGGGCGATTTCGAGCGGGCCCTGCCCCTGTGGGACCAGGTGCTGGCGGTGGCCCCCGGTGATGCCGCCGCCTGGAGCAACCGCGGCAACGTGCGTCTGGCTCTGGGTGACGCCGAGGCGGCGATCGCCGATCAGTCCCGGGCGATCGAGCTCGATCCGCTGAGTGCCGATCCCCACCTCAACCGCGGCACCGCCGAAGAGGCGCTGCAGCGCTGGGACGCGGCCGCGGCCGACTACGGCTGGATTCTTGAGCGCCATCCTGAGGCCGGTGAGCCCCGCGCTTCAGCCCTTTACAACCTCGGCAATGTGCAGGGCTCCCGCGGCGACTGGGCGGCGGCGCGCGCCAGCTTTGCGGCCGCGGCCGAGGCACGGCCGGGCTTTGCCATGGCCCGCTCGAGCGCGGCGCTCAGCAGCTTTGAACTGGGCGATCTGCCGGCCGCCGAGCGCGAGCTGCGCAATCTGATCCGCCGTTATCCGCTGTTTGCCGATGCCAGGGCGGCCCTCACCGCCCTGCTGTGGCGCCAGGGAAGCCGCGGCGAGGCCGAGAGCCACTGGGCCGCGGCCTCGGGGCTCGACCCGCGCTATCGACAGCCAGACTGGTTGCTCAGCGTGCGGCGTTGGCCCCCCGTGCCGATCGAGGCTCTTGAGCAGTTTCTGGCCCTGGCCGGTTGATGGAGCAGCCGTTGACCATCGCCCTGTCGGATCCGCTGCTGCAGCAGTCCTTTGAGGCCGCCTTGCCCGAGCTGCACGAGCTCAGACGCCATCTGCACCGCCACCCGGAGCTCAGCGGTCAGGAGCAGCAGACGGCTGCCCTGGTGGCCGGCGAGCTGCGGCGCTGGGGTTGGCAGGTGCGCGAAGGCGTCGGCCGCACCGGAGTGTTGGCCGAGCTGGGACCCCAGCACGCCCCCACCGTGGCCCTGCGGGTCGACATGGACGCCCTGCCGGTGGAGGAGCGCACGGGCTTGCCCTATGCCTCGAGCCGACAGGGGCTGATGCACGCCTGCGGCCATGACATTCACACCACCGTGGGACTGGGGGTGGCGCGCCTGCTGGGCGAGCGGGCCCGCAGGGAGCCGTTGGCCGCCCGGGTGCGGCTGCTGTTTCAACCCGCTGAAGAGACCGCCGAAGGGGCCGCCTGGATGAAGGCCGACGGCGCCACCGACGGTGTGGCGGCCCTGTTCGGCGTGCATGTGTTTCCCAGCCTGCCGGTGGGCAGCATCGGCGTGCGCAGCGGCAGCCTCACCGCCGCCGCCGGCGAACTCGAGGTCGAGGTGCTGGGCGAGGGAGGGCACGGTGCCAGGCCCCACCAGAGCACCGACGCGATCTGGATCGCCGCGCGGGTGGTGGGTGGCCTGCAGGAGGCGATCAGCCGCCGCCTCGATGCCCTGCATCCGGTGGTGGTCAGCTTCGGTCGCATCGAAGGGGGCAAGGCGTTCAACGTGATCGCCGACCACGTGCGCCTGCTGGGGACCGTGCGTTGCCTCGACCTTGAGGTCCATGCCCAGTTGCCCGGCTGGATCGAGGACACCGTTGTCGCCCTCTGCCGCGGCCATGGCGGCGAAGCACGGGTGCGCTACCGGGTGATCTCGCCGCCGGTGCACAACGACCCCGAGCTCACCGGGCTGGTCGCCGCCGCCGCCACCGATGTGCTGGGCTGCGAGCGGGTGCTATGGCTCGAGCAGCCGTCTCTGGGGGCCGAAGACTTCGCCGAACTGCTGGAAGGCACCCGGGGCACCATGTTTCGCCTGGGGGTGGCCGGCCCCGAGGGCTGCAGCCCGCTGCACAGCAATCGCTTTGCCCCCGATGAGGGGTGCCTGGCGGTGGGCATCGCCGTGCTCACCGAAACCCTGCTGCGCTGGCTGGAGTCTGCCAGGATTGGGACATGAAGGAGCGTGAGCGTTCGGTTCTGCTGGCGCTGCTGGCCCTGGCGGCCCCCCTGCTGGTGTTGCTGTCGTCGCTGACCCTGGTGCTGCGGCAGGGGCCCTCACGGCTGCAGGCGCTGCCGCCGTTGCTGATCGGCAGTGGCCTGGTGCTGAGCAGCGTTGCCGCGCGGCGGCGCCAGCGGCGCCAGGTGCTGCAGTCACTGGGGCATGCCGATGGCTGAGCAACCGCTCGATCCCCAGCGGCTGGAGGCTCTGCGCCTGTCGGTCGCCAGTGGCGACCCGGCCCGGGCCATGCCGGCCCTCGCGGCCCTGCGCGAGGTGCCGCCCGAGCAGGCGGTTCCACTGCTGCTGCTGGGTCTGCAGCAGGAGACCTTCATGATCCGTTCGCTCAGCTGTGCGGGCCTGGGCTACAAGCAGAGCGAGCTGGGTTGGGAGGCCCTGGTCGCTGCCCTGCAGCGCGATGACGACCCCAATGTGCGCGCCGAAGCCGCCAATGCCCTGGTGAGCCACAGCGTTGAGCGGGCCTGGCCCCTGCTGCGCGACGCCTTTGTGGCCAACGACCACTGGCTGGTGCGTTGCAGCATCCTCTCGGCGATGGCCGAACTCGTCGACGTGCCCCTGGCCTGGCTGCTCGAACTGGCGCGGCTGGCCATCGCCGATGCCGACGGCACGGTGCGGGTCGGGGGCGCCGAGATCCTGGGGCGGCTTGTGGCCGAGGGATCTGCCGAGGCTCGCGCCGCGTTGGTGGCGCTGCAGGCCGACCCTGACCATCGGGTGGTGGCCGCGGTGCTCAATGGTCTGCAGGCCTGAGGTCCTTTCGCGCTTGCTAGGTTTCCTTTGTCACTAGGGGTGCCCGGTCGTGCCAGCACGGCCCTGGGCTGAGATCACACCCTCCGAACCTGATCCGGGTCATGCCGGCGCAGGGAAGTGGAAACGAACTCGGCTCGGACCTGAACCTCTCCGCCACTGGGCGGGCTCTCTGTTCTTTGCTCCACCCGTCATGCGCAGCGCCTGGATCGAGAAGCGTCAGGGTCAGACCAACGTGTCTCAGATGCACTACGCCCGCCAGGGGCTGGTCACCGAAGAGATGGCCCACGTGGCCAAGCGGGAGAACCTTCCTGAATCGCTGGTCATGGAGGAGGTGGCGCGGGGCCGCATGATCATCCCGGCCAACATCAACCACCCGAACCTGGAGCCGATGGCCATCGGCATCGCCTCCAGGTGCAAGGTGAACGCCAACATCGGCGCCTCCCCCAACGCCAGCGATGTGAACGAGGAGCTCAAGAAGCTTGAGCTGGCGGTCAAATACGGTGCCGACACGGTGATGGATCTCTCCACCGGCGGCGTCAACCTCGATGAGGTGCGCACGGCGATCATCAACGCCTCGCCGGTGCCCATCGGCACGGTGCCCGTGTATCAAGCGCTCGAGAGCGTGCACGGCTCGATCGAGAAGCTCAGCGAAGACGACTTCCTGGACATCATCGAGAAGCACTGCCAGCAGGGGGTCGACTACCAGACCATCCACGCCGGCCTGCTGATCGAGCACCTGCCCAAGGTGAAGGGCCGCCTCACCGGCATCGTGAGCCGTGGCGGTGGCATTCTCGCCCAGTGGATGCTGTATCACCACAAGCAGAACCCTCTCTACACCCGCTTCGACGACATCTGCGAGATCTTCAAGCGCTACGACTGCACCTTCTCCCTGGGTGATTCGCTGCGCCCCGGTTGCCTGCACGACGCTTCAGACGAAGCTCAGCTGGCCGAACTGAAGACCCTTGGCGAGCTCACCCGCCGCGCCTGGAAGCATGACGTGCAGGTCATGGTCGAGGGCCCCGGGCACGTGCCGATGGACCAGATCGAGTTCAACGTGCGCAAGCAGATGGAGGAGTGTGCCGAGGCGCCCTTCTACGTGCTGGGCCCCCTGGTGACCGACATCGCCCCCGGCTACGACCACATCACCAGCGCCATCGGCGCGGCGATGGCCGGCTGGTACGGCACGGCGATGCTCTGCTACGTGACCCCCAAGGAGCACCTCGGCCTTCCCAATCCTGAGGATGTGCGCAACGGTCTGATCGCCTACAAGATCGCCGCCCACGCCGCCGACATTGCCCGCCACCGACCGGGGGCCCGCGATCGCGACGACGAACTCAGCCGCGCCCGCTACGCCTTCGACTGGAACAGGCAGTTCGACCTGTCGCTCGATCCCGAACGGGCCCGCGAGTACCACGACGAGACCCTGCCCGCCGACATCTACAAGCAGGCGGAGTTCTGCTCCATGTGCGGTCCCAAGCACTGCCCCATGCAGACCAAGATCACCGACAAGGATCTGGAGGGACTGGAGGAGGTGCTGGCGCAGCAGAAGGCGGGCGAAACGGCCGCCGTTTGATTCAAGGCCAGGTCAAGGCCTGTTGAGGGCTTCACCGACGGGCCTCAGGCACTGGGTGTTTGCCCTGGTCGCGGAGCGACCCCATCTCCTGCCGTGTTCTCGAGCCATCATGACCCCGCGGCCATGATGGTTCTTGCTGTTCAGCCAGGTTCAGACGCTTCAACAGCAAAAAGCCCCACCAGGACGGCGGGGCTTGTGGTGGTTGGGGGTCTTCTCCCTAGGCTGATCAGCCCAGGGCCTTGGCTTTGGCCACCACGTTGGCTGTGGTGAAGCCGAACTGCTCGAGGCACACGGGGCCGGGGGCCGAGGCGCCGAAGCGGTCGATCGAGACGCTGTCGCCATCGAAGCCGAAGTACTTGTGCCAGCCGAAGCTGCTGGAGGCCTCGACCACCAGGCGCTTGCGGCAGGCGGCGGGCAGCACGCTCTCGCGGTAGGCGGCGTCCTGCTCTTCGAACAGCTCGACGCAGGGCATCGAGACCACGCGCACGTTGGTGCCCTCAGCCCGCAGCTGGGCGGCGGCCTTGACGCAGAGGTCGAGCTCGGTGCCGGTGCCGATCAGGATCAGGTCGGGAGCACCGTTGCTGTCTTCAAGGATGTAGCCACCCTTGGCCACGGCGGCGGCGGTGGAGCCAGCCTGGTTGGCCATCGCCTGGCGGCTCAGGATCAGGGCGGTGGGGCGGTGGCGGTTGCCGACGGCCACCTGGTAAGCACCGCTGGTCTCGTTGCCATCGCCGGGGCGGATCACCAGCAGGTTGGGGATCGACCGCAGACTGGCCAGGGTCTCGATCGGCTGGTGGGTGGGGCCGTCTTCGCCCAGACCGATCGAGTCGTGGGTGAGCACGTAGATCACACCCAGCTCGCTCAGGGCCGAGAGGCGCATGCCGCCCACCATGTAGCCAGCGAACACCGCAAAGGTGCCGCCGTAGGGCACCAGGCCGCTGCCGTGGTAGGCGAGGCCGTTGAGGATCGCCGCCATGGCGTGCTCACGCACGCCAAAGTGCAGGTAGCGGTTGCCCTCGGCGCCCTTCTGGAAGCCGCCTTCACCCTTGATGTCGGTGAGGTTCGAGTGGGTGAGGTCGGCCGAGCCGCCGATCAGCTCAGGCAGGTTGGGGCCGATCGCATTGAGGCAGTTGTAGCTGTGCTGGCGGGTGGCCAGGCCCTTGTCGTCAGGGGTGTAGCTGGGCAGATTGGCGTCCCAGCCCTGGGGCAGTTCGCCGCGCAGCTGGCGCTCGAACTGGGCCGCCTCGGCGGGGTACTGGCTGCGGTAGTTGGCCAGCAGGGTGTTCCACTCGGCCTCGGCAGCACCACCGCGGTTGATCGCCTGGCGCCAGTGGTCGTAAGACTCCTGGGGTACTTCGAACGGGCCGTAGCTCCAGTCGAGGGCCTTGCGGGTGAGTTCGGCCTCCTCGGCTCCCAGGGCAGCACCGTGCACGCCGGCGGTGTTGGCCTTGTTGGGTGAGCCGTAGCCGATGGTGGTGGTCACCTTGATCAGGCTGGGCTTGTCGGTGACGGCCTTGGCGGCCTCGATCGCCCGCTGGATGCCGGCCACATCGGTGTTGCCGTCGGCGACATGCTGCACGTGCCAGCCGTAGGCCTCGTAGCGCTTGAGGACGTCTTCGGTGAAGGAAACGTTGGTGTTGCCGTCGATCGTGATGTGGTTGTCGTCGTACAGGGCGATCAGCTTGCCCAGGCCCAGGTGACCCGCCAGGGAGGCGGCCTCCGAGGCCACACCCTCCTGGTTGCAGCCGTCACCCATGAGCACATAGGTGTAATGGTCGACCAGGTTCAGACCGGGTTTGTTGAACTTGGCGGCCAGGTGGGCTTCGGCGATGGCCAGACCCACGGCGCTCGAGATGCCCTGACCCAGGGGGCCGGTGGTGACTTCAACCCCAGCGGTCTCGAAGGTCTCGGGGTGGCCGGGGGTGCGGCTGCCCCACTGCCTGAACTGCTTGATGTCCTCCAGGCTCACCGAGTCGTAGCCGCTCAGGTGCAGCAACGCGTAGAGCAGCATGCAGCCATGGCCAGCCGAGAGCACGAAGCGGTCGCGGTTGAACCACTTCGGGTTCTTGGGGTTGTGCTTGAGAACCTTGTCCCAGAGGGCGAAGGACATGGGTGCACAGCCCATCGGCAGCCCCGGGTGACCGGAGTTCGACTTGTTGATTGCGTCGATCGCCAAGAAGCGAATGCTGTTGATGCAGAGGCTCTCGACCGAAGTGGAGGGGGCGACGACCATGGCTGGGAAGGGGCGAGGACGGGGGAAGAGAAAGGTGAGAGGAGGGCGCTGGATGTGGCCCGACCCTCAGCCGCTCAGGCGGCGAAAGGCCAGACAGACGTTGTGGCCACCGAAGCCGAAGGAGTTGGAGAGCACCACATCCACCTTGGCTGCCCGGGCCTGATTGGGCACGACATCCAGATCACATGCCGGGTCAGGATTCTGGTAATTGATCGTGGGGGGCACCAGTTGGTGCTGGATCGCGAGCACCGCGGCAACGGCTTCGATGCCGCCGCTGCCACCCAGCAGGTGGCCGGTCATCGACTTGGTGGAGCTCACGGGAATCCGCTGAGCCCGCTCGCCCAGGGCACTCCTGATGGCTGAGGTTTCGTTGCTGTCGTTGGCGGGGGTGCTGGTGCCGTGGGCGTTGATGTAGTCGACGTCCTCGGGTGCCAGCCGGCCGTCCTGGATGGCCAGGCGGATCGCCTCGGCGCCACCCACGCCACCGGGCGAGGGGGCCGTGATGTGATGGGCATCGCAGGTCATGCCGTAGCCGACGATTTCGGCCAGCACGGTCGCCCCACGGGCCTGGGCATGCTCCAGGCTTTCGAGCACCAGGACACCGGCGCCTTCGCCGATCACAAAGCCGTTGCGCTCGGCATCGAAGGGGCGACTGGCGGTGGCGGGATCGTCATTGCGAAAGGACAGCGCCTTGGCGCTGGCGAAACCAGCCACCCCCAGCGGCGTGATCGCTGACTCGGCACCACCACACACCATGGCGTCGGCCAGGCCCAGCTGGATCAGTCGGAAGGCATCGCCGATGGCATTCGAGCCGGCGGCACAGGCGGTGGCCACGGCCGTGCTGGGTCCCTTGGCGCCCAGAGCGATGGCCGCCAGGCCGGTGGCCATGTTGGGAATCATCATCGGCACGCAGAACGGGCTGACCCGGTCAGGCCCCCGTTCGTGCAGCACCTGGGCCTGGGTCTCCATCATCAGCAATCCGCCCACGCCGGAGCCGATGGCCACACCCACCCGGTGCTGGTTGGCCCCATCAATGGTGAGACCGGCGTGGGCAACGGCCTGCTTGGCGGCCACCACACCGAACTGGCAGAAGCGATCCCAGCGCTTGGCCTCCTTCGGTTCAAGCCAACCGGAAGGGTCAAACCCCTTGACCTCGGC
Organism: Cyanobacteria bacterium REEB417; assembly: GCA_018970945.1. Taxonomy (GTDB): domain Bacteria; phylum Cyanobacteriota; class Cyanobacteriia; order PCC-6307; family Cyanobiaceae; genus RGUW01. Next base: position 31,095 of record JAGWVJ010000004.1, read on the forward strand.
GGCGAAACGGCAGGCGTGGCGCGATGCATCAAACAGGGTGATCCCTGCAACGCCGTTGCGGCCCGAACTCAGACCTTCCCAGTACTGGGAAATGTCGTTGCCGATCGGTGTGACCGCGCCCAGGCCAGTGATGACGACGCGGCGGAGACCCTCCACCATGGACGCTTCAGGCCTGCTTGTCCTGGATGTACTTGACGGCGTCACCGACGGTGGTGATGCCTTCGGCGGCCTCGTCGGGAATCTCGATGTCAAAGGCTTCCTCAAGGGCCATCACCAGCTCGACGGTGTCGAGCGAATCGGCGCCAAGATCGTTCTGGAAGTTGGATTCGGGCTTGACCTCAGCGGCGTCGACGCTGAGCTGCTCGGCAACGATCGAGCGCACTTTCTCGAAGATCGCTTCCTGGGACATGACCACTGTGTGGGAGGCCGCATCCTACGGGGCGGCCTGCTGGGGCTCCCCCGGCGTATGAACAAGGGTGACGGGCTCCCGTCAGTGCGGCTTCAGGCCCGGATGCCACGGGTACCTTTGGCGTCACGTTGGGTGTCATGCCCGCGAACCGCTTTTTAGGCACATGTCCCACGCCGTCAAGATCTACGACACCTGCATCGGCTGCACCCAATGTGTGCGTGCCTGCCCTCTCGACGTGCTCGAGATGGTGCCCTGGGATGGCTGCAAGGCCGGCCAGATCGCCAGCTCACCCCGCACCGAAGACTGCGTCGGTTGCAAGCGCTGTGAAACCGCCTGCCCCACCGACTTCCTGAGCATTCGTGTCTACCTGGGTGACGAGACCACCCGTTCGATGGGTCTGGCGTACTGAGTCGGCTCACATAAGCTCAAGCCCGGCCCCAAGCCGGGCTTTTCTGTTGGTCTGAAGGCCTATGTGCGGCATCGTTGCCCTGATCGGATCGCGGGAGGCGGCGCCGCAACTGCTTGAGGGCCTCAGGCAGCTTGAGTACCGCGGCTACGACTCGGCCGGCATCGCCACCATTGAACGCACGGCCACGGGCAGCGGCCAGCTGCATTGCCTGCGGGCCGAGGGCAAGCTCATCAATCTGACCAACCGGCATGCGGCCCAGGGTGCCCCCGGGCAGTGCGGCATCGGCCACACCCGCTGGGCTACCCACGGCAAGCCCGAGGAGCGTAATGCGCATCCCCACCTCGATGGCAGCGGCCTGCTGGCGGTGGTGCAGAACGGCATCATCGAGAACCACCGCAGCCTGCGGGAGGAGCTGCAGGCCGTCGGGGTCGACTTCAGGAGCGACACCGACACCGAGGTGATCCCGCACCTGGTGTCACGCCGCCTGGCCGAGCTGCGGGCAGGGGGAGCCCTGGCCAGTGGCACCCTGCTGCTGCAGGCCGTGCAGGACGTGCTGCCGCTGCTGCAGGGCGCCTATGCCCTGGCCGTGGTGTGGGCCCAGGTGCCCGGGGCCCTGGTGGTCGCGCGCAGAGCCGCACCGCTGTTGATCGGGCTTGGGGAGGGGGAGTTTCTCTGTGCCAGCGACACCCCGGCCCTGGCGGGCTTCACCCGCACGATCCTGCCCATGGAAGACGGTGAGGTGGCGTTGCTGACGCCCCTCGGCATCGAGCTTTATGACGCCGCCGGCACCCGGGTGCAGCGGACCCCCACGCTGCTCAGCGGCACCGAGCACGTGGCGGACAAGCGCAGCTTCCGCCACTTCATGCTCAAGGAGATCCACGAGCAGCCCGAGACGGCGGCGCTATGGGTGGCGCGGCATCTTCCCGTGGGCGGTGCCACCGGACCGCTGGTGGCCCTTCCCCTTGATGACGCACTGCTCGACGGGCTGGAGCGGGTGCAACTGCTGGCCTGCGGCACCAGCCGCCATGCGGCGCAGGTGGGGGCCTACCTGCTGGAGCAGCTGGCGGGCATGCCCACCGATGTGTTCTTTGCCAGTGAATTTCGCTACGGGCCGCCGCCGCTGAGCCCCCACACCCTCACGGTGGGAGTCACCCAGTCGGGCGAAACCGCCGACACCCTGGCGGCCCTGGCGATGGAGCAGGAGCGGCGCCGGGCCATGGCGGATCCGGCCTATGCACCGAGGCTGCTGGGCATCACCAACCGTCCCGAGAGCTCCCTGGGGCGCCTGGTGGATGCGGTGCTCGACATCGGTGCCGGTATCGAGGTGGGTGTGGCCGCCACCAAGACCTTTCTGGGGCAGCTGCTGGCCTTTTACGGGCTGGCCCTGGCCCTGGCCGAACGGCGCGGCGGCAGCATCAACGGCCGCAGCCCCGAGGCGCTGCGCCAGCTGGTGGACCAGTTGCGCCTGTTGCCCGAGCAGTTGAGGGCCCTGGTCGCCGACCACGACCGCCGCTGCGAAGGCCTGGCCCATCGTTTCGTTGACACCCGCGATGTGATCTTCCTGGGGCGAGGCATCAATTACCCGATCGCCCTCGAGGGTGCGCTCAAGCTCAAGGAAATCAGCTACATCCATGCCGAGGGTTATCCGGCCGGCGAGATGAAGCACGGCCCCATCGCTCTGCTGGATGCCCAGGTGCCGGTCGTCTCGATCGCCATGCCAGGCAGCGTGTTCGAAAAGGTGCTCAGCAATGCCCAGGAGGCCAAGGCCCGCGATGCCCAGTTGATCGGTGTCGGCCCCGAGGGCCCGGACACCGAGGTGTTTGACGTGTTGCTGCCCGTGCCTGCGGTCGATGAGCTGCTCAGTCCGCTGCTGACGGTGATTCCGATGCAGTTGCTGAGCTATCACATCGCAGCACACCGCGGCCTCGATGTCGATCAGCCCCGCAACCTGGCCAAGAGCGTCACCGTTGAGTGAGGGCTGAGGATTGGGAACCTTGCGGCAATCACGCCAGCTCTTACCCCCAAGCCTGGCCGGGGTGCCGTGCAGCTGACATTGCCAGCGCAGCTGGCGCAGTCAGCGCAACAGCACCCCGCTCAGGCGGGTACGGGGGTGACATCACTGCGTCCATAGCGGTCTTCGAACCGCACGATGTCGTCTTCGCCCAGGTAGCCGCCGCTCTGCACCTCGATCAGCTCGACCGGGATCTTGCCCGGATTGGAGAGGCGGTGCCGGGCGCCCAGGGGGATGTAGGTGCTCTGATTCTCGCCCAGCAGCTCCTGGTGGCCGTCCTTTTCGACCACGGCGGTGCCTTTCACCACGATCCAGTGCTCGGCCCGGTGGTGGTGCATCTGCAGCGACAGGCTGGCGCCGGGTTTGACCACGATCTTCTTGACCTGCCAGCGCTCACCTTCGGTGATGCCGTCGTAGGAGCCCCACGGCCGGTAGATGCGGCGATGGGCCTTGCTTTCCGACGCTCCCTCGGCTTCCAGGCGACCCACGATGGCCTTGACCTCCTGGGCGCGGTCGCGGTGGCTGATCAGCACCACGTCATCGGTTTCGACCACCACCAGATCCTCGATGCCGAGCCCCACCACCAGCCGGTGTTCGCTGCGCAGGTAGCAGTTGCGGCTGTCCTGGCTGATCACCCGGCCCCGCAGCACATTGCCGTCGTCGTCGCGTTCGCTGGCCGTCTCCCACAGGGCGCTCCAGCTGCCCACGTCGCTCCAGCCGGCGTCGAGCGGCAGCACGGCACCGCGGTCGGTCTGCTCCATCACCGCCACATCGATCGCCACGCTGGGGCAGCCCGCAAAGGCTTCGCGCTCGAGTCGCAGAAAGTCGAGGTCGGCGCTGTCGTGCTCCAGGGCCGAACGGCAGGCGCTGACCACCTCCGGGGCCAGGCGTTCCAGCTCGGCGAGAATGGCACTCGCCTTGAACAGGAACATGCCGCTGTTCCAGGTGAAGCGTCCTGTGGCCAGGAACTGCTCGGCGGTGGCCCGGTCGGGCTTCTCCACGAAGCGGGTGATCGGCACCGGCGCAGCGGCACCACTGAGATCCTGGCTGGCTTCGATGTAGCCGTACCCGGTTTCGGGCGCGGTGGGCACAATGCCGAAGGTCACCAGCTGGCCGGCATCGGCGGCGGCCAGGCCGGCGCTCACCGTGTCGCGAAAGCGCGCCGCATCGGCGATCACGTGGTCAGCGGCGAGCACCAGCAACAACGGGTCATCGCCCCGGGCCGTGGCCTGCAGGGCGGCGATGGTCACGGCCGGAGCGGTGTTGCGGCCCATGGGCTCCAGCAGGATCGCCGCCGGGTCGACGCCGATCTGGCGCATCTGCTCGGCCACGATGAAGCGGTGCTCCTCATTGCAGACCAGCAGGGGCGCAGCCAGCCGCGTGAGGCCCCGCAGCCGTTGCTGGGTCTGCTGCAGCAGCGTCTCCTGACCGCTGCCGGCCAGGGCCCAGTACTGCTTGGGGTAGGTCGCCCGCGACAGGGGCCACAGCCGCGTGCCGGTGCCGCCGCACAGGATCACAGGGACGAGGGATTGCGGACTCATGGCGTGGGAGCAGTGCACCCATTCAAAGCCAGCCGTCAGAGCTCGAGCAGCCCGGGCGGCGGTGTGATGCCGATCCAGCCCTCAGCCAGCTGCACCTGGGGGACGATCGCTTCGACAAACGGGATCAGGAGGCGCCGTCCGCCAGCGGTCAGCTCCACCTCCAGCAGATCGTTGCCGGCGTGCAGCAGGTCGGTGACCCGGCCGATGGGGGTGCCGTCGGCCAGGCGCACCTCCAGGCCCACCAGATCGAGCAGGTGGAACTCACCCGGCTCAAGGGCTGGGCGGTCGCTGGCGGCCACCAGGAACGCATGGCCGACCACCGCCTCGGCCGCATCGCGGTCGTCGATGCCCGCGAGCCGGCACACGAACAGCGACTTGCCCGGCAGTTGACGGCCGGCCCTGAGCTCCACGGGCTGGGCCGGGGCCGTGCCCTTCTGCAGCCAGCGGGGACCTGGCCTGGTGAAACGCTGGGCAAAGTCGCTCAGCGGCAGCACCCGCAGCTCACCCTGCAGGCCCTGGGGCGCCACCACCCGGCCCACAACCAGCAGCTCGTCTGGAGAATCCATAATCAGCACACAATGCCGCAGACCCTGGCCATGGCCCAAGCGCCGATCCTGCCCGGCACCACGGTGGTGGTGCGCGATGTCTGCTCCATCTACAACGGTTACAGGGGCTTCGTGCAACGCATCAGCGGCAGTCGCGCCGCCGTGCTGTTTGAAGGGGGCAACTGGGACAAGCTGATCACCATGCCCCTCAGACAGCTGGAGCCCGTCTGAGTTGTTCGAGGGCGGCGGCCGCGGCGGCCTGTTCGGCGGCTCGGCGCGAAGGTCCCTTGCCTTCTCCGGCAATGGCTGCTGTGGGGGTGGCTCCGGCGCCGTTGTCCACCGACACCCGGCAGCTGAAGCGTTCTGGATCGCCGTGGCGCTGGCTGGTTTCGCTGCAGCTGTAGTGCGGCAGCCCCAGCCCCTGGCCCTGGCTCCACTCCTGCAGGGCCGACTTCCAGTTGTGCAGATCGGGATCGGCCAGGTAGCGGCCCAGGCTGGTGCGCCAATGGGGTGCCAGCCAGCGCTGCACGGGCTCCAGCCCGCCCTGGGGTCCACCCCAGGCCAGGTAGATGGCGCCGATCAGGGCTTCGGCCGTTTCGGCCAGCACCGTGGCGCGACCGGCCGCATCGCCGGCGGCCATGGCGCCCAGATGCCACACCCGGGCGATCTGGCAGTTCTCGGCCAGTTGGGCCAGCCAACGGTCGCTCACCAGCTGGGCCCGCAGCGCCGCGTGGCGCCCCACCGGCAGCTGGGGCTGCTCTTGCCTGAGAAATTCGGAGGCCGCCAGGCGCAGCACCGCATCGCCCAGGAATTCGAGCTGCTCGTGATTGACCGCCAGGCCTGCCGAGCTGTGGCTCAGGGCCTCGTCGATCACAGCAAGCCCGTCGTGACCAGGGCCGCCTGTGGCCCGTGGATCAAGACCCAGGCCGGCCACAAAGGCCAGCAACTGCTGGCGGCGCGCTGGGGTCAGCTTGGGCTGGGCGGGGCTCACGGTTGCAGGCCGGCAACGACGTCAGGGGGTGAAAGCAGGACGTAAGCCGGGTTCTGTTCTCCCAGGCTGCAGCCGCAGCCCGCCTGGGGGGCGATCATCTGTCTGGGACCGCCGTTACCGGCGGCCTCGAGCGGCGCGCGTTGGGCGGGACGGGTGTCATGGCCAACCCTTGTCCCTGGGCCTTGCTCCCGGCCGGGGTTTACCGAGCCAGCACCTCTCGGTGCTGCTGGTGCGCTCTTACCGCACCCTTGCACCCTTGCCTGTGCCGGGGGCAGGCCCCCGGCCATCGGCGGTGTGTTTCTGTGGCACTCTCCTCACGGTCACCCGCACTGGGCGTTACCCAGCAAGCCTGGCCATTGGGGAGCCCGGACTTTCCTCAACCAGGGTGAACCCCGGTCGCGATCACCTCGCCTGCTTTCGACTCAACTCTAGGCAAGGCCCCTGCCCCACATAATGGGGCCAGCAGCCCAGACGCTGCTCAGGGGGCTGTAGCTCAGCCGGATAGAGCGACGGTTTCCTAAACCGTAGGTCGTGGGTTCGAGTCCCGCCAGCCCCGTGCCTCAAGGCCAGGCCCCGTGCTGATGCAGGCGAGGACTGGTCTGCCCCTGGGTGACCGGTTCAGCTCACTCGGCCAGCAGCTGCTGCTGCGCCGCGGCCAGGGCGTCGCGGGCGCTGTCGCTCACCACCGGATACTGCAGGTTGAGCTGGTCGAGCGTGTCGATGATGGCGGCGGCCACCACCAGGCGGGTGAACCACTTGTTGTCGGCCGGCACCACAAACCAGGGGGCGGCGTCACTGGCGGTATGACGGATCATCTCCTCATAGGCATCCATGTAGCGGTTCCAATGGGCCCGTTCCTTGATGTCGGAGGCTGAGAACTTCCAGTTCTTGCCAGGGTCCTCGAGTCGCTTGAGAAAGCGACGCTTCTGCTCGTCTCTGGAGAGATGCAGGAAGAACTTGCGCACCACGACACCGTTGCGGGCCAGGTAGCTCTCGTAATGGCGGATGTCGCGGAACCGTTGCGTCCACAGATCGTCAGACACCAGCTCCGGTGGCAGGCACTGCCGCGCCAGCAACTCCGGGTGAACGCGCACCACCAGGGTCTCTTCGTAATAGCTGCGGTTGAAGATGCCGATGCGGCCGCGCTCGGGCAGGCACTGGTTGGCGCGCCACAGGTAGTCGTGGTCGAGGTCGACGGCCGAGGGGGCCTTGAACGCGAACACCTGGCAGCCCTGGGGGTTGACGCCGCTCATCACGTGTTTGATGGTGCCGTCCTTGCCCGCCGCATCCATGGCCTGGAAGATCAGCAGCAGCGCGTAGCGGTTCGAGGCGTAGAGCCTGTCCTGCAGGTCGGCCAGCAGGGCCACGCCTTCGGCCAGCACGGCTTCGGCGGCCTTCTTGTCGTGCCGGTCCAGATGCAGCGTTTCAGAGGGATTCACCTGATCCAGGTGAAAGCCGTCGCCGTTGCCGATGCGGAACGGGGCGCAGAAGCCGCGGGCCCGCTGCAGGATCGCCTGCCTGTCGAGAGGGGAGGCCTGGACCATGTCTCCACCATGGCCAGCACCGGGCGGGCTGTCAGGCCGAACGGGTTGGCCTGCCCGTAGCGACCACTACATGTGGTGCCCTTCCCAATCGGGCCACCGCGGCTAGCGTGACCCCAGTCGCCTGACTGCGATGACCCAGCTCCATGATCTGCGCCTGCGCCTGCTGGTGCAGCAGGAAAGCGAGCGCATTGCCGACAGCCAGCCCGACGAGCTGGATCTCTCGGTGGTGCAGGCCCGTTGCCTCTGCTGGCTGGCGCTGCTGGCCGAAGCCCATGAGGAGCAGGCCACCGACGCCGAGCGCCGCGGTGATGTGGAGCAGGCCATGGGGTGGTTTGCCGACTCGATGCGGTTGCGGGATGTGATCAATGTGGTGTCCTCGATCGAGATTCCCCTGCCCGGGGCCTCGGATCAGGGCGAGCTGTTTGACGCTGACCTGATGGACGGTGAACGGTCTGACAACGGCGATCCCGATGGCGGCGATGCCCTGGCGGCCTGACCCTCTGGCCTGAGCGCAGTGGCATGATGAGGATTGATTCAGGAAGGGATGCGGTGCCAGAAGAGCCCTGCCAATGCCCTGATTGCCAGCGGTTCTACCGGGAGCACGATCGACTGATCCGTGAAAATCCCACCCTCAGGCAGCAGCAGGAGCTGAGCTGGGCTGCGCTGCAATCGTTTCGCACCCTGGCCGGCCGCGCCCTTGAAGAGCTGCAGCGCCGCCATGGCGATGAGCCGGCAACCGGCCCCGCCGCCTCGGCCACATCTCCCCAGGCAGGGTCCGCCGCCACGGCGGGCGCCACGGCAGGTGAACCTGTCGAGCCCCCCGAGGCTGAAGCTGTGCAGCAGGCCATGGCCGATCTGGAGAACATCAACGCCCATCTGTTCTCGATCGAGGCCCTGATGGAGCGCATCTTCGATGTGCGGGTGCCCGAGGAGGTGGAGCAGGTGTTCAAGGAGCTGGCCGGGGAACTGGCCCCCGACCCGCTCAATGCCGACCGGCTGCGGCTCAACCGCCTGCTGCACCAGACGCCGGACCTGCCTCCAGATCGCAGGTGATCGTGACCGGGAAGGCTTCCGCCTTCCAGATCTTGGTCACGTACTCCCGGATTGAACGGTCCGACGAGAAATAACCGGTGCGGGCCGTGTTGAGCAGGGAGCTGCGGTTCCAGCGGCCACGATCCGCCCAGGCCACATCGACCTCGCCCTGCATTCGCATGTAGTCGTCGAAGTCGGCCAGCACGAAGAATGGATCCCGGCCGGTGAGGTTCTCCAGCAGGGGCCGGAACAGGTCACCGTCGCCATTGCTGAAGTGGCCCTGTTCGATCAGCCGCAGCACTTCAGCCAGTTCGGGCATGGTGGCGATCAGCTCCCAGGGCCGGTAGCCCTGACGGTGCAGATCGACGATGCCGTCGGCGGTGTGGCCGAACAGGAAAAAGTGCTCGGCGCCCACCTGCTCGCGGATCTCCACGTTGGCACCATCGAGGGTGCCGATCGTCAGGGCACCGTTCATGGCGAACTTCATGTTGCCGGTGCCCGAGGCCTCCTTGCCGGCGGTGGAGATCTGTTCGCTCAGATCCGACGCGGGGTAGACCCGTTCGCCAAGTTTGACGTTGTAGTCGGGCAGGAACACGACACGGAGCTTGCCGTCCATGTCGGGGTCGCTGTTGATCGTGTCGGCGATGCCGTTGATGAAGCGGATGATCAGCTTCGCCATCGCGTAGCCCGGTGCGGCCTTGCCGCCGAAGATCACCGTGCGCGGGGGCATGCCATCGCCGAGGCCGTTCTTGATGCGCAGGTAGCGGGCGATCACCTGCAGGGCATTGAGATGCTGGCGCTTGTATTCGTGAATGCGCTTGACCTGGACATCAAACAGCGAGGCCGGGTCGACCAGCACGCCGGTGTGACGGTGGATGTAGCCGGTCAGGTTGCATTTGACATCGCGTTTGCACTGCTCCCAGCGCTCCAGAAAGGCGCCATCGTCGGCATGGGCTTCGAGGTGGCGCAGCTGGTCGAGGTCCCTGACCCAGCCCTCACCGATGGTTTCATTGAGCAGGTTGCGCAGCTGGGGGTTGGCCAGGGCCAGCCAACGCCGGGGCGTCACCCCATTGGTGACGTTGATGAACTTGGACGGCCACAGGGCAGCAAAGTCGGGGAACAGCTCCGATTTCACCAGGTCGCTGTGCAGGGCCGCCACGCCGTTGACGTGGTGCGAGGCCACCGTGGCCAGGTGGGCCATGCGAACCGCCTTGGGGCCCTCCTCGTCGATGATCGACACGCGCCTGAGAATCTGGTCGTTGCCGGGGTACTTGAGGCGCACCTGCTGCAGGAAGCGCCGGTTGATCTCGTAGATCAGCTCCAGGTGCCGCGGCAGCAGCGAGCCGAACAGATCAAGACCCCAGCGTTCCAGGGCTTCGGGCAGCAGGGTGTGGTTCGTGTAGGCGACCGAGGCGGTGGTGATCGCCCAGGCCTCCTCCCAGTCGAGCATCTTGTCGTCGAGCAGCAGGCGCATCAGCTCGGCCACCGCGATCGCCGGGTGGGTGTCGTTGAGCTGGACCGCCCAGTGGTCCGGAAATTCGCGGATGGGGATGCCCCGTTCGTCAAGGCTGCGGATCATGTCCTGCAGCGAGCAGCTGACGAAGAAGTGCTGCTGCTTGAGGCGCAGGCGGCGGCCCTCGTCGGTGCCGTCGTTGGGATACAGCACCTTGGAGAGGGTCTCACTGCCCACCTTTTCTTCGACGGCGCCGTAGTAATCACCGATGTTGAAGGCGTAGAAATCGAAGCTTTCGGTGGCATCGGCACGCCACAGCCGCAGCCGGTCACAGGTGTTGACCCGATACCCCAGCACCGGCACATCGTGGGGGATGCCGATCGCGTGCTCGGCCGGGATCCAGCGCGAGCGCAGCTTGCCGTGCTCGTCTCTGAAGGTTTCGGTGTGGCCGCCGAAGCCCACGAAGCAGGCCTGGTCGGGGTGGGGAATCTCCCAGGGCCAGCCCGCCTTGAGCCATTTGTCGGTGATCTCGACCTGCCAGCCGTCGCGGATCAGCTGATCGAAGATGCCGAATTCGTAGCGGATGCCATAGCCCGTGGCCGGCACTTCGAGGCTGGCCAGCGATTCGAGGTAGCAGGCCGCCAGCCGTCCCAGGCCGCCGTTGCCCAGGCCGGGCTCCTCCTCCACATCCAGAATCTCGTTGATGTTGCCCACCCCGAAGCGCCTCAGCGCTTCAGCGGCCTCGTCCTGAATGCCCAGCATCAGCAGGTTGTTGCTCAGCTGGGGGCCGATCAGGAACTCGGCCGACAGGTAGGCCACCACCCGTGCCGGGGTGGCGCGGATGGCTTCGATGCCCGCCAGGTAGCGGGTCATCAGCCGGTCGCGCACCGCAAAGCTCAGGGCCATGTAGAGGTCATGGCGGCTGGCGGTGGGGGCGAGCTTGCCGAGCGTGTAGAAGAGGTGCTCGGTCATGCCCTCGAACACATCCTGGGCCCGCAGGCCGCTGCGCTGCGGGTCGGCGTAGCAGGCCGGGGTGGGCAGATGCAGATTGAGGGGAGAGGTCTCGCTCATCGTCGTTCGGTCAGGCGGGCAGAGGGTCGGTCGTGGGGCAGGTGGGCAGAGCTGGGACTCACACGCTGATCAGCTCCCGCTGGTGAGCTCAGGATCCCATTGCCAGTCGGTGACGTCGGGGGAATCCATGCCGTGCTCATGGGCATAGGAGCGGTTGGCGAGGATCGCCTCTTTCATCCGCTCCTTGATATGGGCGGCGCGGGAACCAAGACCCGGCACCCGGTCGATCACGTCGATCACCAGGCTGAAGCGATCGATCTGGTTGTTCATCGCCAGCTCCAGCGGCGTGTTGATGTTGCCCTTCTCCTTGTACCCACGCACGTGGAAATTGGGGTGGTTGGTCCGTCTGTAGGTGAGCCGGTGGATCAGCCAGGGGTAGCCGTGGAAGTTGAAGATCACCGGCCGGTCTGTGGTGAACAGGCTGTCGAAGTCCCGATCGCTGAGGCCATGGGGGTGTTCGCCGGGCTGGGTGAGGGCGAACAGCTTGACCACGTTGAGCACCCGGATCCTGAGCTGGGGGATCTGGCGGCGCAGGATCGCCACGGCTGCCAGGGTCTCCCTGGTCGGAATGTCGCCCGCACAGGCCATCACCACATCGGGTTCGTCGGGTGCGGTACCGCAGTGGTCATTGCTGGCCCAGCTCCACAGGCCGATGCCCTTGGACACATGGGCCCGGGCCTGCGCAAGGTTCAGGTACTGCAGGTGCTTCTGCTTGTCGCTGACGATGATGTTGCAGACATTGGGCTCCACCAGGGCCTGTTCGGCCACGGCCAGCAGGCAGTTGGCGTCGGCCGGGAGGTAGACGCGCACCACCTCGCCGCTCTTGTTGCCGGCCAGGTCGATGAAGCCGGGGTCCTGGTGGGTGAAGCCGTTGTGGTCCTGCCGCCACACCGTGGAACTGATCAGACAGGTCCAGGGCGCGATCGCGGCCCGCCAGGGGGCGTGGTTGATGCAGCTCTCCAGCCACTTGGCGTGCTGGTTGAACATCGAGGCGATCACGTGGGCGAAGGCTTCGTAGGTGTGGAAGAAGCCGTAACGCCCGGTGAGCAGATACCCCTCCATCATTCCGACCAGGGTGTGCTCGCTGAGCATCTCGACCACCCGGCCGCTGCGGGCCAGTTCGCTGCCCCCCTGCCCGTTGACGCCGGCGTCCTCGGGCAGCAGCCCCTCCATCCACACCTTCTTGCTGCGTTCGTAGATCGCCTGCAGGCGGTTGGAGGCTGTCTCGTCGGGCCCGAACACCCGCAGGCTGTCGGGGTTCAGGGCGATGGCATCGCGCAGCAGCTCCCCCAGCACGGCCGTGTTCTCGTGCTGAACCTGGCCAGGCGCGGGCACCGCCACGGCATAGGTGCTGCTCTGGGGCATGTGCAGCTTGCGGCGCAGCAGGCCACCGTTGGCATGGGGGTTGGAGCCCATGCGTCGCTGCCCCACGGGCGAGAGGGCCCGCAGGGCCGGCACCAGGGTGCCGTGGGCGTCAAACAGCTCTTCGGGGCGGTAGCTGCGCAGCCAGGCCTCCAGCTGCTGCAGCTGGGCCGGGTCGGTTCTGGGGTTGGGCAGCGGCACCTGGTGGCTGCGCCAGAAACCCTCGAGCTTCAGGTCGCCGAGGAACGCCGGTCCGGTCCAGCCCTTGGGTGAACGCAGCACGACCATGGGCCAGCGGGGCCGCCGGGCTTCGCCGCTGCGACGCGCTTCTGTGCGAATCGCGGTGATGCGGTCGATGGCCGCCTCCATGGCGATGGCCATGGCCTGGTGCATGGCCATGGGCTCATGGCCCTCCACGACCAGGGGGTCCCAGCCGTAGCCGCGCATCAGGCTCGCCAGCTCCTCGCTGGGAATGCGGGCCAGCAGGGTGGGGTTGGCGATCTTGTAGCCGTTGAGGTGCAGCACCGGCAGCACCGCCCCGTCGCTGATCGGGTTCAGAAACTTGTTGATGTGCCAGCTGGTGGCCAGGGGGCCGGTTTCGGCCTCGCCATCGCCGACGCAGGCCACGGCGATCAGCTCAGGGTTGTCGAACACCGCCCCGCAGGCGTGGGACAGCACGTAGCCCAGTTCGCCCCCTTCGTGGATGGAGCCGGGGGTCTCCGGGGTGCAGTGGCTGCCGATGTGGCCGGGAAACGAGAACTGCTTGAAAAAGCGCCGCAGGCCAGCCGCATCCTGGGATTTGTCGGGGTAGATCTCGCTGTAGCTGCCGTCGAGGTAGGTGGGACCCAGCACCCCGGGTGCCCCATGGCCCGGACCCGACAGATAGATCATGTCGAGGTTGCGCTGCCGGATCAGCCGGTTGGCATGGGTCCAGATGAAGGCCTGACCGGGACTCGATCCCCAATGGCCCAGCAGTCGGTTCTTGATGTGCTCGGGCCGCAGCGGCTCGTTCAGCAGGGGGTTGTCCTGCAGATAGATCATCCCGACCGCCAGGTAATTGGCGGCGCGCCACCAGGCATCGAGGTCCCTCAGGGCCTCGCCCGCGATGGCCTCCCCTGCGATGGCTGTATGGGATTCAATGCCGGTGAGCATCGTTGGTCCGGCCCATGAGGCTTAGCCGGACCGTAGCGATGGATGCCGTGGCTGGAGCCTGCACAGGGTTAAAGATCAGCGAGCAAGGACCTGGACGACCGGTCGTAGGGTCACGCCATACCGGCCATCGCCGCATCTGATGCTCCTGGATCCGCTTCTGCTCGAGATCGGCAACCACCAGCGTGAGGTCGCTGAGACCCTGATTTCAGTGGGCGAGTACCTGGTGATTTTTGTGGCGGCCCGTGCCATGGCCGAACTGATGGTGCGCCTGCAGCTGCCCACGATCCTCGGGGAGCTGGTGGCCGGCGTGATCATCGGCGCCTCTGGCCTGCATCTGATCCTGCCGCCCGAGACCCACGCCCAGCTCAGTGGCTGGCTGGCGCAGTTCGTCGGCAACCTCTCCGACCTGTCAGCGGCTCAGGTGGGAGAGATCTACAGCGAGACCTTCCCCAACCTGCAGGCGGTGGCCCGGCTGGGTCTCTACGCCCTGCTGTTTCTCACCGGGCTCGAAAGCGAGCTCGATGAGCTGGTGGCGGTGGGCCTGCAGGCCACGACCGTGGCCATCACCGGCGTGGTGCTGCCCTTTGCCATGGGCACGGCCGGTCTCCATTATCTGTTCCATGTGCCGTTGATCCCGGCAATCTTTGCCGGTGCGGCCATGACCGCCACCAGCATCGGCATCACTGCCAGTGTGTTCGGGGAGTTGAAGTTCCTCAAAACCCGCGAGGGCCAGACCGTGATCGGTGCGGCCGTGCTCGACGACATCCTCGGCATCGTGATCCTGGCGGTGGTGGTGGCCCTGGCGGCCGGTGAGGGTTTCACCCTGGCGCCGGTTCTCAAGCTGATCACCGCTGCCGGTCTCTTTGTGGCGGCGGCCCTGTTCCTGAGCCGCACCGCCGCCCCGGCCTTCGATTGGTGCATCGATCAGCTCAGGGCGCCGGGCGATGTGGTCGTGGCCGGGTTTCTGGTGCTGACCGGTTGTTGCTTTGCCGCCCAGGCCATCGGCCTGGAGGCCGCTCTGGGAGCCTTTGCCGGTGGCCTGATTCTCAGCGGATCGCGCCGCTCCCAAGAGATTCAACAGCTCGTCAAACCGCTGGTGGCCCTGTTTGCCACGGTCTTCTTCGTGCTGATCGGCACCAACATGGACCTGTCGGTGCTCAACCCGTTTGAACCCGCCAACCGGGAAGGCCTGATCGTGGCCGCCTTCCTGTTGACTGTGGCGATTGTCGGCAAGCTCGCCGCAGGCTGGAGCTATGTCAGCAAGGTCAAGACCAATCGCCTGGTGGTGGGGCTCGGCATGATGCCACGCGGCGAGGTCGGTCTGATTTTTCTGGGTCTGGGCACCCAGGCGGGCATCCTCACCCCTGCGCTCGAGGCGGCGATTCTGGTGATGGTGATCGGTACCACCTTCCTGGCGCCGATTCTGCTCAGACTGGTGCTGGCAGGCCAGCCTGGAGCTCCGGAGCTTGACCCCCTCGCCGAAATCCCCACCTGACAACCTGCTCGCCCGCTGGGGTTTCAGCTGGCCCGGTCTGCGCGACAACCGCCATGGGGAGTGGTGGTTGGCGGCCCAGCTGCTGCTGATCGCCGCGCACCTGCTGCCCCCCTGGCCGGCCCCTGGCAGCTGGGGGTATGCCTGGCCCCTGCCGCTGGCCATCGGCGGCGCGGTGGTGTTGCTGCTGGGTCTGGGGCTGGCCGTCCAGGCCTTTCTCCATCTGGGGGCCAGTCTCAGCCCCCTGCCCCAGCCCATGGCCGGCGCTGCCTTGGTGACCACCGGGGCCTATGGGCGCTGCCGGCATCCGCTGTATCAGGCGATCCTGCTGTGCTCGCTGGGGGTGAGCCTGGCCCTGGGCAGCCTGCTGCACCTGGGTCTGGGCCTGGCCCTGGTGCTCGTGCTGGCGGGCAAGGCGCGTCGTGAGGAGCGGGCACTGCTGGCCCTGCATCCCGGCTATGCCGACTACCGGGCGGTCACACCCGCCATCATGCCCGGACTCCCCTGGTTGGATTGGCGCACGTGAGCATCGGCGTGAACACCTGGCAGTTTCTGGATCACAGCGTGCACGCGGTCCAGGCTTCCCCCGAGCGCCCGACCGGTCCGGCGCTGCTGCTGGTGCACGGATTCGGTGCCTCCACCGACCACTGGCGCCACAACCTGCCGGTGCTGGCCCGCACCCACGAGGTGCACGCCATCGACCTGCTGGGCTTCGGCCGCAGCGCCAAACCTGCCGGGCTCACCTATGGCGGGGCGCTCTGGTGCGACCAGTTGGCCGCCTACGTGCGCGAGCGCATCGGCCGTCCCACGGTGCTCGTGGGCAATTCGCTGGGGGGCTTCGCCGCGCTGGCCGCGGGGGTGGCCCTGGGTGATCAGTCCGCCGGTGTGGTGCTGCTCAATGCCGCCGGGCCGTTTTCCGACGAGCAGGCTCCGCCCAAGGGCTGGGGTGCGATCGCCCGCCAGACGATCGGTGGCGCCCTGCTCAAGAGTCCCGTGCTGCAGCGGCTGTTGTTTGAGAATCTGCGGCGCCCTGCGACGGTGCGCCGCACCCTGAACCAGGTGTACATCGACCGCACCAATGTCGACGAGGAGCTGGTGCAGGCGATCCTGCGGCCCTCACGCGATCCGGGCGCCTTCGGGGTGTTTCGCACGGTCTTTGACATCCCCCGGGGCCAGCCCCTCGATACGCTGTTTGCCCAGCTGGGTTGCCCGCTGCTGCTGCTCTGGGGCATCCGTGACCCCTGGATCAACGCGCCCGGCCGGCGGGCGGCGTTTCAACGGCACGCCCCGGCGCGCACCAGCGAGGTGGTGCTCGAGGCGGGTCACTGCCCCCACGATGAGGTGCCCGACCAGGTCAACCGCGAGCTGCTGGGCTGGTTGGCCGCGCTGGCAGCCGACCCCGACGCCGACCCAGGGCCCGTCGTCAGCCCGCAGGCTGCGTCACACCCGGCAGACGGCCCCGAGCCAGCTGTTGCTTTGGGTCGAACTGGCGTTTGACAGCTTCGATCAAGGGTCTGGCCGGCGCGTCGAGCCAGGCCGGGACCGGTTCGCTGCCGGCAGCGGGCGTGGGCTGGCGCAACACGCTCAGGTAGCCCCCCAGCGCCTGGCAGCATCGCCGCAGCGCCTCGACCCGGTGCCGGGCCAGCGTTGCCCCACTGGCCCAGCCGTCGCCGATGCCGCTGCCGGCCGCCAGCCACAGCGGCACCCCCTGAAGGGCGTCGCTCGCCAGCAGCGTGCAGGCCTGGGCGGGTGGCACCGCCAGCCGCAGCAGCCAGGCGGTGGCGCCGCTGCCCAGTTCGGCGTCGAGCAGATCCGCGGCAGCGTCGTCGTCGAGCACCTCAAGATCCGGTGCGTGCTCGCTGATGCAGGCGATCTGTTCGTCAAGGGTGGTGGCGTCGATGCTGGCGAGGCTCAGCAGCAGCAGGGGCTGGTCGCGCCGGCCGGCGGCGGCGGCCAGGCTGCCGCTCCACAGGTCGATGCGTTCCGGACTCAGGCTGGCGTTGAGCAGCCAGCGGCTCAGCTCCTGCAGGGTGCTGAGCTCGCCCTGCACCACAAGGCAGCGCCGCTGCGGCGGCAGCGGCTGGGTGCGCAGGGTCACCTCGGTGATCAGCGCGAGTGATCCCCAGCTGCCCGTGAGCAGACGCATCAGGTCGTAGCCCGCCACGTTCTTGACGACCTGGCCGCCGGCGCGGGCCAGCACGCCGTCGCTGCGCAGCAGCTGGATGCCCAGCAGCTGATCGCGCAGGCCCATGTAGCGCTGGCGGTAGCCACCGCTGAGCCCGCGGGCAATCAGGCCGCCGATGCTGGTGCCGGGGCGGCCCCAGGGCCGATCGACGCTCAACCACTGGCGCTGGGCTGCCAGCACCTGCTGCAGCTCGGCCAGGGGCGTTCCCGCTGCCACCGTCACGGTGAAGTCGTCGGGGTTGTGGCTGCGAATGCCACCCAGTGCCCGACCACTGATCACCAGGCTGTCGGCCTGCACCGGCGAACCCCAGTCGAGCCTGCTGCCCAGACCCGAAGGCAGCCAGGGCTTGGCGTCGGCGTGCAGCTGCCGCACCTGCTCCTGCAGTGCTCTCAGGGTCGGGGGTGCAAGAACCTTCACGGCACGATGGTGCCATGAAGGTTGTGGTGTTCGACGACGACCCCACCGGCTCCCAGACGGTGCACGGTTGTCCGCTGCTGCTGCGGACCGATGCCACGGCCTTGCGCCAGGGCCTGCAGCACCCGTCACCGCTGCTGTTTGTGCTGGCCAACAGCCGCGCGCTCGAGCCCGCTGTGGCGCGTGAGCGGGTCGCCGGCATCTGCCGCAGCCTGGACGAGGCCCTGAGACGGATTGCCGCCGAGGACGCCAGGTTGGCCGCCCGCCTGCGGCCCCTGGTGCTGGTGAGCCGGGGCGATTCGACCCTGCGGGGCCATTTCCCCCTTGAACTGGAGGTGATCGAGCAGGAGTTGCTGGGCGGGCCGGATGCCGTCGATGCCCGCTTTCTGGTGCCGGCCTTTCTGCCCGGTGGGCGCACCACCGTTGATGGCATCCACCTGCTGCATGGCCAGCCGGTGCACACCAGTGCCTTTGGCCGCGACGGCCTGTTCGGCTTTGACACCAGCGACCTGGCGGCCTACATCGAAGCCAAGAGCGGTGGCCGGGTGCCGGCGGCGGCGGTGCAGCGCCTCGCGCTCGCCGAGCTCGAGGCCGATCCCGAAGCCTTGACGGCCCGGCTGGCGGCTCTGCCCTCCGGGGCCTGGGTGGTGGTGGATGCGGTGCGGCCCCGGCACCTGGCGGCGTTTGCTGCGGCAGCGCTGGCGCTGATGACGCCTGCCGCTGCGACGCGCTGGCGGCGGCCGCGGCGGTTTCTGTTCCAGTCGGCCGCCAGCCTGCTCAATGCCCTGGTGGAGCCGGAGCTGGGTGCGCCGCCCCTGGCTGGGGCCCGACTGGCTGCCCTGCGCCGCCGCGACGGCTGCGGCCGGCCCGGGCCCGGGCTGGTGCTGGTGGGCTCCCATGTGCCCCTGGCCGATGCCCAGCTGGCCCACCTGCTGGCGGTTGACCCCCGCTGCCGGTTGATCGAGATCGAGGTGTCCCGGCTGGCCCGTGTGCTGGAGGGGCCTGCCCCCGGCGAGCTGCTGGCTTCGCTCGAGGGCGCCTGGCTCGCCCGCCTGCGTCAGGTTCTTGACGCGGGCCAGACCCCGGTGCTGGCCAGCTCCAGGGGTGAGCTGCCCTGCCGCAGCAGCAGCGAGCGCCGCCGCCTGGGCCTGGAGCTGGCGGCGTTGATGGCCCGCTTGGTGGGGGCCCTGGCCCCCCGGCTCGGTTTTGTGCTCAGCAAGGGGGGGATCACCAGCCACACCCTGCTCGAGAGCGGCCTGGGCTGCAGCGCCGTGGCCCTGCAGGGTCAGCTGCTGCCGGGGCTCTCGCTGGTGCTGGCGGGCGATCTGCCGGTGCTCACCTGTCCGGGGAATCTGGGGGATGCCCAGACACTGCAGCAGGCCCTGGCGCTGATGCAGGCAGAGCAGCCCCGGACAGGGCCAGGGCCAGGGCCGCCAGGCTGCTGAGCGGGTCGGCGGTCACCGCGGCCAGCACGAACGCCATGGATCCAGCGGCGATCAGCAGCGGGGTCAGGGGGTAGCCCCAGCAGCCAAAGGGCCGCTGCAACGCGGGTTCCTGCAGCCTCAGGGCCAGCAGCGAGGCCATGCCGATCAGCGGCAACCCCACGTAGAGGACCGCCCCCATGGCCAGCAACCGCTCGAAGCTGCCGAGCAGCACCAGGGCGGCGGCGCTGGCCGCGGTCAGCAGCAGCCCCGCCGCCGGGGTGCCGCCGCTGTTGACGACGGCGAGGGCCGGCAGCGGCAGCAGTCCTGCTTCGGCCAGCCCATAGAGAATGCGGGGAGCCGCCATGATCGCGGTGTTGACCAGTCCGAGCAGGGCCACCAGGGCCACCACGCTGATCACCAGGCCGCCGGCGCTGCCGATCAGCACGGTGGCCGCCGTGGCTGCCGGCAGGCTGGAATGTGCCAGGGCCTCCAGCGGCAACACCCGCAGCAGGCCCGCATTGACCAGCAGATAGAGCGCCAGCACCGCCAGCACCCCGCCGATCAGCGAACGCGGCAGGTCCCGTGCCGGCTCGCTGAACTCTTCGGCGAAGTAGATCGGGCTGGCCCAGCCGTCGTAGGTGGTGATCACCCCCTGCAGGGCCACCACCGCCGGCAGCAGCAGGGCCGCACCGCCGGGGATGCCCGGGGCGGGGTCCATGGTCGCCGCCAGCGGCGCCGTGCCTGCGCCGGGGTGCAGCACGAAGCAGGCGACCACCAGCACCGTGAACGCTCCTGCCTTGGCCAGGCTGAGCAGTTCCTGGCTGGCGCTGCCCGCCCTGACCCCCCGCAGCTGGATCACGCTGAACAGGCCGATCACGGCCAGAGCCAGGGCCTTCGAACCCAGCCCGGCAGGCAGCAGGGCGTCGGGGAGCAGGGCGGCGCCATAGTCGCCGGCGGTGGTGGCCACCCAGGCCAGGCCGATGCAATGGGCCAGCCAGTCGGTCCAGCCGGTGACCAGCCCCATCCGCCGCCCGAAGGCGCGCTCGGCGTAGACCCACCAGCCGCCGGCCCGTGGCAGGGCGGCGGCCAGCTCGGCCACGGCCACGGCCCCCAGCAGGGCGTACAGGCCGCCGACGATCCAGACGGCCCAGATCAGCCAGCGATCGCCCAGCTGGGCGGCGACCAGGCCCGGGGTGCGCAGGATGCCCGCGCCGATGGTGCCGCCGACGGCCCCCGCCAGCCCGAAGCCCAGTCCCAGGACGCTCTGGAGGCGGCCGGGACTGGTGGCTGCAGGCGTGGCCATCGGCTAGGTGGCTTGGCCGGCGCCGAAACTGCGGGCCAGCACTTGCATCGGATGCTGCACGGGCAGCCCCGCCAGGTGGCGCCGGAGCTGCAGGCTGCAACCGATGTTGGCGCTCACGGCGATCTGGGCGCCGGTGCCGCGCAGGTCATCGGCCTTGCGGGCTCCCAGCAGCTCAGCTTCGGTCGGTTGAACCAGGTTGTAGATGCCGGCGCTGCCGCAGCACACCCCCTGCTCGAGCGGTTCGCGCAGCCGCACGTGGGGAATGGCCTGCAGCAGCTGTCGCGGCGCGGCACTGATGCCCTGGCCATGCAGCATGTGGCAGGCGTCGTGATACGCCAGCGTCAGGGGGCGATCGGCGCTGGCAGGGCAGCCGTCGGGGTGAGTCAGGGGCTTCAGGCCTGCCTGGAATGCGGTCGTGAGCCCCACGCGGGCCAGAAATTCCTGCACATCAACCGCCTTGTCGGCCAGTTCGGCGGCCGCGGCGGCGAGCTCGGGCGCTGCATCCGCCAGCAGGCGCCCGTAGGCCTTGAGGCTGTGACCGCAGCCCGAGGCGCTCACCAGCACCGCATCGAGGGGGCCGACCCCATTGAAGCGATGGATCAACGCCTGGGCCAGCGCGCGGGTCTGGGCCTCCTCGCCCTGGTGATGGGTCACGGCGCCGCAGCAGCCCTGATCGGTGGGGACCACCACCTCGATGCCGTTGGCCGCCAGCACCTGCGCCGTCGCGGCGTTGACGGCTGGGTCGAACACCCGCTGCACACAGCCCAGCAGCAGCCCCACGCGGTAGCGCCGCTCGCCGACCGCCGGGATCACCTGGGGCAGTCGGTCGCTGAAGCTGTCTGGGCTGAGGGGGGGCAGGAGTTGTTCCATCGCCGCCAGCTGGGGGCCCAGCACCTTGGTGAGGCCCATGCCCCGCACCAGCGCCTGCAGCGGCGTGCCGGCATAGCTCCGCAGGGGTCGCAGCAGGGCCCGCAGCCGCGCCGGGTACGGCAGCAGCCCAAACAGCAGTCGCCGCCAGAGCTGCTGGGCGGGGCTGCGCAGTTCGGGGGCGTTGAGCCGGGGCCGGGTCGCCTCGATCAGCTGGTCGTAGCGCACCCCTGAGGGGCAGGCGCTCACACAGGCCAGGCAGCCCAGGCAGCTGTCGAAATGGCCGGCCACCGTGGCATCGAGCGTCAGCTCACCGGCTTCGATCGCTTTGAGGGCATGGATGCGCCCCCGGGGCGAGTCCATTTCGCTGCCCAGGGCCAGGTAGCTGGCACAGCTGGGCAGGCAGAAGCCGCAGTGCACGCAGGGATCGGTTCCCCCGGGCGGCAATCCAGGCAGCGTCGTGGGCGCAGTCATGGCCCGAGTCTGCCTGGCATGGCCTCAAAAATGGCCGATCACCGCGTCGGCGAAACCGCTGCAGCTCACGGGCTCCACCGGGGGCTCCATCAGCCGGGCCAGGTCGTAGGTCACCTGCTTGCCGGCAATGGCGGCGCTGAGGCCCCGGGTGATCAGGTCGGCAGCTTCCTGCCAGCCCAGGTACTCGAGCATCATCACGCCGCTGAGGATCACCGAGCCCGGATTGATCCGGTCGAGCCCCGCGTGCTTGGGCGCGGTGCCATGGGTGGCTTCAAAGATGGCGGCGTTGTCGCCGATGTTGGCCCCTGGCGCCATGCCCAGGCCGCCCACCACGGCCGCGGCGGCATCGCTCACGTAGTCGCCGTTGAGGTTGAGGGTGGCCAGCACCGAATACTCCTGCGGGCGGGTCTGGATCTGCTGGAAAATGCTGTCGGCGATGCGGTCATCCACCAGCACCATGTGCTTCCACCGGCCGCCTCCGTGGCTGGCGCCGATCGCATCGAGCACGCCCCTGACCTCGCTGCAGATCGCTGCTTTTTTCTCGGGGGTGAGGGCGTCGTAGCCGGGTTCGATCATGCGGGCGTTGGCCTCGTCACTGAGACCCGGATCGCGGTCGCGGTTGTCGAGGATCCAGCTCTCGCGTTCGGTGATGCAGACCTCCCGAAACTCGGTGGTGGCCAGCTCATAGCCCCAGTCCCGAAACGCCCCCTCGGTGAATTTCATGATGTTGCCCTTGTGCACCAGGGTCACGTGGCGCTTGGTGCCCTCGAGCTTGAGCGCGTGCTGGATCGCCTTGCGGATGTGGCGCTGGCTGCCGTGCTTGCTGACCGGCTTGATGCCGATGCCTGCCCCTGCAGGGATCTGGCGCTTGCCGAGCTTCCCGTTGGCCGGGATCACCACCTCATTGAGGTGCTTGATCAGCTCCAGGCACACAGGATCGGTGGCTTCCCACTCGATTCCCATGTAGATGTCCTCGGTGTTTTCCCGATAGACGATCACATCGAGGTCCTGGGGACGTTTGTGGGGGCTGGGGGTGCCCTCGTAGTAGCGGCAGGGCCGCACGCAGCAATAGAGATCAAAGATCTGGCGCAGGGCCACGTTCAGCGAACGGATGCCGCCACCGATCGGGGTGGTCAGCGGGCCCTTGATGGCGACGCCATAGGTCCGGATCGCTTCGAGGGTGTCCTCGGGCAGGTACTGATAGGTGCCGTAGAGGTCGCAGGCCTCATCGCCCGCATAGACCTTGAACCATTCGATCCGACGGGCATCCCCATAGGCCCTGGCGACGGCGGCGTCGAGCACCTTCTGGGTGGCGGGCCAGATGTCGACCCCGGTGCCATCGCCGCGGATGAAGGGAATGATCGGATCGTTGGGCACGATCGGTTGGCCGTTCTCGAAACGGATGGCCGTGCCCGCGGTGGGTGGAGTGAGCTTCTCGTAGTTGGCCATGAAGGGCCCGTGCGCGATCGGTCTTGGGGCGAGCCTATGCCTGCGGGTGGGACCCAAAAGGTTGCTGGTGATCGGCGCCGGGCTCGGTCGCTGTGCTGGGCTGCCGCCGCTTCAGAGTCGCCGGCACCGCGGCGATGTCGGCAACTGCCGATCTGCCCTGCCCCATCCCGGCGGAACCCCCCAGGATGGGGCCATGAACGCTGCCGACCAGGCCCGCTCGCTCGATCTGGCCCAGGTGATCGCCTCGGCAGCAGCTCTGGTGCGCACGGCCTTCCCGGCTGCCAGGGCCAACCTGACCCCCTGGCGCGATGACCCGTGGACCCGGGCCTGGGCAGAGGATGAGAGCGTCGATCTCTCGTTTCACTTTCCGGGTTGGAATCCCCGCAACCAGTGCCGTTCGATGCTGGTGCAGCTGCGGCTCGAACGGGCACCGCAGGCCCAGGCCCTCCCAGGAGGTGCCGCTGCCAGCACCAGGCCCCGGTTGCTTGGGGTGGTGATCCGGGGCCTCACCTACGACTCGGAGCGCTGGCGTTTGGCCACCGTCGGCGATTGGCAGCCCAGTGGTTCCCACCTGCCCCAGCCCGTTGTCGTTGTGCACCTCCAGCAGGTCTGTCGTGACTTGTTCGCCCTGTTCGAGGGCCGGCTTGCCCACTCCCAGCCCGGTTCTGCCAACGACGATGCCCACGACCAGGCTGCTTGACCAGGCTGCTTGACAAGGTTGATTGGCAAGGCCGCTTGCGCCCAGCGCCATGGCCGGCGGTCTGCATCTCCCCTCCCGTCGGAGCTCGCGGTGTGTTCGGGAAGGGCAGCTTTACCCTTCGCAACCAAGGCGCTCTGTGGGCCCGATGGGGCACCTAACTTGGCCGTTCTGCCTGCATCAGCGTCTACACCATGGCTGTCGCCCTGGCCTCACAGCTGCGTGAGGGAACCAAGAAGTCCCACACGATGGCCGAGAACACCGGCTTCGTGAGCTGCTTTCTCAAAGGCGTGGTCGACAAGGCCAGCTATCGCACCCTGGTGGCGGATCTTTACTTTGTCTATTCGGCGATGGAGGAAGAGATCGGCCGGCTGCGGGCGGCAGGCCATCCCGTGGTGGGCCCTGTCGGCTTCCCCGAGCTCAACCGACGCGAGACCCTTGAGCAGGACCTGGCCTTTTACTTCGGCGAGTCCTGGCGCAGTGCGATCAGCGCCACACCGGCGGCGCAGGCGTATGTCGCCCGTATTCATCAGGTGGCGGCTGAGGCCCCCGAGCTCCTGGTGGGTCACCACTACACGCGGTACATCGGTGATCTGAGTGGTGGCCAGATTCTCAAGAACATCGCCCAGAAAGCGATGAACCTGGGAGAACACGACGGTCTGCGCTTCTATGAGTTCGAGGCGATTCCCGATGAGAAGGGATTCAAGACCAATTACCGCGCCACCCTCGACAACCTGCCGATCGACCAGGCCATGGCCGACCGCATCGTTGAGGAGGCCAACCATGCCTTTCACCTGAACATGACGATGTTCCAGGAGCTCGAGGGCAACCTGATCGCCGCCATCGGCAAGGTGCTGTTCGGTTTCCTGACCCGCCGCCAGCGCGCCGGCAGCACCGAGGCTGTTGCCGCCTGAGCTTGCGTACCCTTCGTTTTCTCGTTCCCGGCACCGGTCGCCGCTTTCGTTGCGGTGGCCTGGCGGTCGAGCTGCAGACGGCGCGTCTGGTTGCCGCCCTGGTGCCCACCGAGGTGGTCACCTACCGCGAGCGTCAGAGCGATCAGCTCTTTCTGGACGATCTGTTGCGCGCCGAGCCCCTGGGTGGCCCAGATGCCGATAAGGCTCTCTGGATCGTCAGTTGGGGCTTTGATGTGCCAAGGCTCCTGCGGCGGCTGCGCGGGCGGGCTGTGGCGTATCACGCCCACAGCAGTGGCTACGGCTTTGATCTGCCCCCCGGGGTGCCGGTGTTGGCGGTGAGCCGCAACACCCTGGGCTACTGGGGCGATCGGGCTGGTCGCGTTCCGCTGCTGCTGGTGCCCAACGCGCTCGAGCCCCAGTGGATCGCACGGGGTGAGCGGCCCGCGTCGGGCTCCGGGCCCACCATGGCTGCGCGTCGCCCGATCGATGTGCTGGTGCAGCGGCGCAAGTGCAGCGCCTATGTGCTCGAGCAGCTGGTGCCGGCGTTGCGCGCCGGTGGTCTCAACGTCGAAGTGCAGACCGGCTGGGTCGATGATCTGGTGGCGCTGTTCAACAGCGCGGCGGTGGTTCTCTACGACTCGGCCGATTACTGGCGTGGCTGCGGGGTCAGCGAGGGCTTTGGGCTGCCGCCGATCGAGGCCATGGCCTGTGGTTGTGTGGTGTTCAGCAGCCTCAACCACGCCCTGGCCGACTGCCTTGATCCCGGGGTGCTCGGCCATCAGCTGGGTCTGGGCACCCTGGGCGCCGATGTGGCACGCATCACGGCGGCGGTGGCCCATCCGGCCCGCTGGCAGGCCGACACTGCCGCGTTGCAACGGCTGCTCGAGGATCTGGACGAATCCAGCCTGCAGCAGCGTTGGCAACGGGCCCTGGCGCTCCTGAACCGACACTGGGACCGGCTGTTGCTGGCCGCTGAGCCGCCGTTGCGTTCCCCCAGCCCTCTGCAGCTGCAGTGGTCACGCGTTCGGCAGAAGCTGGCGCAGCTGCGGCGCTGAGGGGTGACACTGGCTGAATGAGCGCCTTTCTCTCGGGGTTGAATGACGCCCAGCGCCGGGCGGTGGACCACCACACCGGTCCCCTGCTGGTGGTGGCCGGGGCCGGCAGCGGCAAGACCCGGGCCCTGACGCACCGCATCGCCCACCTGATCGGCCACCATGGCGTTGACCCGGCCGAGCTGCTGGCGGTCACCTTCACCAACAAGGCCGCCCGCGAGATGAAGGAGCGGCTCGAGCTGCTGCTGGCCCAGAAGCTGGCCCAGAGCCAGTTCGGCCAGCCGTTCAGCACCCTGGCTCCCGCGGAACAGCGCCAGCTGCGCCTCCGCATCGACCGCGAGGTCATCAAGGAGCTGTGGATCGGCACGTTCCACGCCCTGTTTGCGCGGCTGCTGCGCTTTGACATCGACAAGTACCGCGATCCTGAGGGGCTCACCTGGACCAGGCAGTTCTCGATCTACGACGAGAACGACGTGCAGAGCCTGATCAAGGAGATCGTTGTTCAGGAGCTGCAGCTCGATCCCAAGCGCTTTGAACCCAAGAAGGTGCGCTGGGCGATCAGCAACGCCAAGAACCAGCTGTGGCTGCCCGAGCAGCTCGAGGCCGACGTGGGCGGCCAGCGGGGCAAGCTGATGGCCGAGACCTACCGCCGCTACCGCCGCGCCCTGGCGGCCAACAATGCCCTCGACTTCGACGACCTTCTGCTGCTGCCGGTGCAGCTGCTGCGGCAGAACGAGGAGATCCGCCGCTACTGGCACCGCCGCTTTCGCCATGTGCTGGTCGATGAATACCAGGACACCAACCGCACCCAGTACGAGTTGATCAAGCTGCTGGTGGCCGATGGCCGCGATCCCCAGGATTTCGCCGACTGGAGTGGCCGCTCGGTGTTTGTGGTGGGCGATGCCGACCAGAGCATCTACAGCTTTCGGGCGGCCGACTTCCGCATCCTGATGGGCTTCCAGGAGGATTTCGGCGATGGCGGCGGCATGGGGATGGCCGGTACGGCAGAGACCAGCACCACGATGGTCAAGCTCGAGGAGAACTACCGCTCCACGGCCACGATCCTGGAGGCGGCCAACACCCTGATCGCCCATAACCGCGAGCGCATCGACAAGGTGCTGCGCCCCACCCGCGGCGAGGGGGAGCCGATCAGCCTCACCCGCTGCGACGACGAGATCGCCGAGGCCGAGGCGGTGGTGCACCGCATGCGCATGCTCGACGCCGCCCACGACGAGCTGCGCTGGGGTGACATGGCGGTGCTCTACCGCACCAATGCCCAGTCGCGTGCCCTGGAGGAGGCCCTGGTGCGCTGGGGCATTCCCTATGTGGTGGTCGGCGGCCTGCGCTTCTACGACCGCCGCGAGATCAAGGATGTGCTCGCCTACCTGCGGCTGTTGGTGAATCCGGCCGACACCGTGAGCCTGCTGCGGGTGCTCAACGTGCCCCGCCGAGGCATCGGCAAGACCACGATCGAGCGGCTCACCGACGCGGCTTCCCAGCTGGGGGTGCCCCTGTGGGAGGTGGTGCGCGACGCCGAGGCCGTGCGCTCCCTGGGCGGACGCTCGGCCAGGGGGCTGCTGCAGTTCTGCGAGCTCATCAATGACCTGCAGGAGCGTGTGGCTGATGCCGCGCCCTCCGAGCTGGTGCAGCGGGTCATGGAGCAGAGCGGCTACGTGGCCGAGCTGATCGCCGACGGTTCTGATGAGGCCGAGGAGCGCCGCCGCAATTTGCAGGAGCTCGTCAATGCCGCCCTCCAGTACCAGGAAGAGAACGATGACGGCGACCTCGAAGGCTTTCTGGCCAGTGCTGCCCTGGCCAGCGATGCCGACGACAAGGATGCCGCCGCCGATCGGGTCACGCTGATGACCCTGCACGCCAGCAAGGGTCTCGAGTTTCCGGTGGTGTTTCTGGTGGGTCTGGAGCAGGGGCTGTTCCCCAGCTTCCGCTCCCTTGATGACCCGTCGTCGCTTGAGGAGGAGCGTCGCCTCTGTTACGTGGGCGTCACCCGGGCCAAGGAGAGGTTGTTTCTGTCGCACGCCAGTGAGCGGCGCCTCTGGGGTGGCATGCGTGAGCCGGCGGTGCCGTCGGTGTTTCTGTCAGAACTGCCGGCCGAGCTGCTCTCGGGCGATGTGCCCCGCAGTGGCGGTGCCGCGATCCGGCGTGAGCAGCGGCTCGAGCGCCTGACCCGTGTCGACCGTGACGACAGCCAGCGGGTGGCCGCCGGCGGGGCAGCTGGTGCCCCCGCCAACGCTGTGCGGCGGCGCCCGTCGGCATCGGCGCCTGCCCGCGCCTGGGCCGTCGGCGATCGCCTGCGTCATGCCGCCTTTGGCGAAGGCCTGGTCACCCACCTGTTCGGCAGCGGTCAGAAGGTGTCGATCGCCGTCAAGTTCGAGGGCATGGGGCCCAAAATTCTTGACCCACGGCTGGCACCGATCGAGCCGCTTTGATGACGATCAATTTGCTGGCGACCAATCTGATGGAGATCAATTTGATGGTGGTCAATGGTCCCTGGCGCTTTCAACGTGCAGGTTCAGAAAGTCCATCACCCCCTGGAGGCGGCCTTTGAGATGGGCCAGGCCACGGGGAGCAAGGATCGGTTGAACTGTGAAATAGACAATATTCATTAACACTGCCATGCGCGATGCATGCTTGCTTAAAATGTAGAGTTTGCTGAACGTTGCGTGGCGGAACATCGACTGGGGATTTTTCGCCGTCGTTGCTGAGACGGCGTGTTCGACCAGCACGGCATTTGTCACATACGTCGTGTGACCCTCGCGCGCAAGTCTGAGGCATAGATCAACATCCTCATAGTAAAGAAAGATGTTCTTGTCGAATGCAGGCACGTCAGGAAATCTGCTCAGATCCAGGATCATGCTGCACCCGCTGACCCATTGAGAAGGTTCACAGATGCTCGCATTGGAGATCCATTTGCGACGCGGACGTTTGTTGCCATCTGGAATCAGGCCAAGCATCGAATTGAACGATCCGCCTCGAAACCATGATTTGCCGAATTGCGTGTTGATGCAGGTTCCAAGCACGGCCGGATAGGGAGGATGCTTGAGGGCATTGCGGATGATTGTCGTGGCGTTTGGCAGTAAATTGGTGTCAGGATTCAGGAGCCATACGACTGCCGTAGGGTCTTGTTGATGGATATGGCGCAGGCCCAGATTGCATCCTTCGCCGAAGCCGAGATTGATATCCGGTCTCAGGACTGTGACGTCATATTGATTGGTCAATGGCTCGAGAAGTGCATCGTTGGGCGAATTATCAACAATTACAATCTCAATGGATTCGTCTTTCAGTTCTCGAATCGATTCCAGCAGCTCAGCAACCAGAATCGAGCTGAAGTAATTGATGGTCAGAATGTGGATGGTCTGCCGGTGTGCCAGAGGTTTCCGCTCGATTGTCTGTGAATTGCTCATGTTGCTGCCAGCTTCATGCGTCACGGCTCAATCCCAGGTCGCTCATCAGGTCTCCATGGCCTTGGAAGCGTTTGCCATTGATGGGAATAGCCTGCTCATAGGCTTTTTTAGGATTGTTGATGAAACTTGAATTGTTGGCAAGCATATAGAAATTGAGAATCTCATCCCAAGCCCTGGAATTCTTTTTTGTATTGATAGAAGTGAGAAGTTCAGTGATCTGTGTGAGCGAATAGCAGCCATGCTTGACGATGTCCTTTTTAAGAAAAGGGGAGTTGCAGTATTTCACAAATAACAGAGCAAGTGCATGGGACGGGTTGTGAAGTTCAAGAATCATGAATGCTTTCTGAAGTTCCAGCTTGCTGATCACTGTATCTGTCAGGCCGTGTTCCGGGCTATGCTGCGAAAGATACATGCAGCCCTTGGGAAGTTGGATGTAAAATTCTGCTCTTTTGGGCGCCAAGTGCGATAATTGAAGATACAGGTCTGGCCAGTTGTATAATAGCTTTGATCTCGCTGATTGCGTGATTTGTGTGGTCAGCTGGATTTCGCCTTTGTTGATGGCGTGGTACCGGTTCGATAGTGGTCTGTATTGGTCCCAGAACTTGACGAAGTCGGGTCTAGAGAAAAGACGTCTGTGATAACAAATAAAATACGATTGATAGTGCGGTGTGTATTCAAGGTTTTTGTTGAGTGCTATGAGATCGATGTTGTCTTCGGACAGTGCAGCTGTAAAATCTTTTTCAAAGGCATGTGCGTTGTTTGCCAGGAAGAAATTGCTGTCATTGCATAGCAACAGCCACTTGACATGATCAAAGCGATGCTGATGAAATCCATCCAGCAGCCAGTCTTTCCAGGCTCCAAAGTCTTGGCCGATGTTCTCCCTGCAGATGATCTGCGTGCAGAATTGTTCGATTGGCTCTCTCAGGGCTGCTTCGAGGGGGCCATTGTGGATGTAGGTGATCTGAAATCCACAATTGACAAGGGACTTCAGGTAGTTGACGTTGCTCTCGGGTACGACTTGGCCGGGGTGATAGGCGACGAAAATGGCATGCCGATCGAGTCTCGATCCTGTTGGTGGTTGTCGCGCTTTCCAGTTGAATGCTGAATGCTTCAGAAGCCTTGTGCGTGGTGTTCCCCCCTGAAGTCTGTGTAGTGCATAGGAGCATCTGGCATGAAGACTGTGTTCGAGCATGTAGTATCTATTTAGTATTACGTAGCTAGTTTTTTTAATCGTTTTAATGGGGCCGTTTCGGTCGCTCATGGTGGTGCTTTGCCTGATGTCCTGAGTTGTTGATGGATCTGATTGAGTGTGGTGATTATTCTTGTACGTGTGCCGTCAGGCGATGTCGCTGCTGATGCAGGACCATTGTGTCAAGACCCTGTTGCTAAATTCTAGTTTGATTTTGATTCCGAATGCAAAGCCGAGTCAAGATTGGTGATTCCATTGGTGCTTAATTGGATCTCTTTGCGTTCTTGATTGTCTTGAGCGCTTGGGCTGTTGGCGTGCATGGTGCGGCGATGGCCTTTGCTGGTTTCAGGAATCCCCCAGTGCTCCTGCGGGTGTTGTCATCCTGCATCGCACGCGCCAGTTCTGCCCTGGGTGGATCAGCTGGCACAGAGCGTGGATGATTCTGGTGTTGCCGCGCCCCCGCAGAAAGCCCCAAACAGGGACCTGGCTGTCTTCAGTCGGTTGCAGAGCTCCCGATCGGACCTCGTCCTGGAGCAACCTTTGGCATGACCGCTGTGTTCCATGGCAGTGCCCTGCCCTTCGGGTCAGCCACTAGCCTGGCTTGAAGCCTGATGGCCTCGCCGTTGTTGCCCACGCTGCTGCCAGGCGTGCCAGCTGAATTGCCTGGTCTGTTGCGATCTGCAGCAGGACCCCGGCGCCTGGCGCTCGTGGGTGGAGCAGTGCGGGACCTGTTGTTGCATCGGGTTCACAACGATCCCTGGCGCGGCCTTCCTGATCTCGATCTTGTGCTTGAGGGCTCGGCGGCGGCCATGGTTCAGCGCCTGCCGGGAGTCGTGGCAGCCCGGGAGCACAGCGCCTACGGCACTGTTGAGCTGGAGCTGCAGGTCGGCGGGGTGGCCGTGCTGCTTGACGTGGCCACCGCCCGGCGCGAGCGCTACCCCGAGCTTGGTGAGAACCCTGTCGTGGCTTTCGGTGCGCTGGAGGACGACCTGGCGCGGCGCGACTTCACCATCAATGCCATGGCGCTGCTGCTCACACCGGCCAGCAGTGGACCCGCTGTTCTCTTGGATCCCCATGGCGGTCAGCAGGATCTGCAACGCCGGCAGTTGCGCCTGTTGCACCCCGGCAGCGTGGCCGATGATCCGACCCGCCTGGTGCGGGGGGCTCGCTACGCCGCGCGGCTCGGGTTCGAGCTTGCACCCGAGGCCCTGTTGCAGGTGCGGGCCACCCTGGCGGCATGGCCCTGGCGTTGGCAGCCCGGTGACCCACCGCATCAGGCTCCGTCGGCACTGGGCACCCGCCTGCGCATGGAGTTTGAGTTGTTGCTGGAGCGCGAACCATGGCCCCAGGCTTTGGCCGCATTGCGGCGCTGGGGTGCCCTGCAACTGCTCGATGCAGCGTTGCAGCAGGAGCCTGAGCAGGTGCTGCAGCGGCGTCTGCGCCGGGCTGCGCGGCTGGGTCTGCCCCTGCTGACAGCCCTGCTGACTGGCGCGGCTGATCCCCTTGCCCTGGCTGAACGCCTGCAACTGCCGCATCGCCAGCACAAACTGCTGGTTCAGTGGCTTGCCCTGCGCCACCGATGGCAAACGGGTGTTCAGGTCGGCGAACACAGCGCTTCCAGCTCTCCCCTGAGTTGGGGTGCCGGGCGCTGGAGCGATTGGCTCGAAGCTCCGGGCCACTCCGCGGATGCGGTGGCCCTGGAGCTGGCGGCCGGGGGCCGTGCATCCGTACCAGCGGACCTGCCGCGCCGCCCGTTGCTGCGCTGGTGGTGGCGGTGGCGCCACATCCAGGCTCCATTGAGCGCCAAGGCGCTGATGGCGGCCGAGGGCCTGCACCCAGGTCCGGCGTTGGGGCAACGCCTGCGTCAGCTCCGTTTCGAGCGGCTGGCTGGCGAGCGTTGCTGAGGCCATCCGCGCCGCTGCTCGCCAACCGCGGGTGTGGTTCGCACCAGAGCGGCTTCAGTGCTGAGGGCTCAGCTGAGCGGCTTCAGCACGCGGCCGATCACTGCGGCCTGCTCGAACCCCTGTTGGTGCAGTGCCCTCAGGGCATCGGTTGCGTGTTGGGCGGGCAAGGCGGCCAGCAGAGGGCCGCAGGTCTGGGGATCGATCAGCAGCTGCAGCAGGTCTGCACTGGCCGGTTCACGCAGGGCAACGGGTCCGTCGAGCAGGGCCAGGGCGCGCCCATTGGCCGGGGCCAGGGTGCTGGCCTGGCCCGCCCCCAGCAGCTCAAGGGCGCCGGGTAGGGCGAGGGCGGCCAGGGCGCCGGTGTCGATCTGCAGGCGGGCTTCCGTGGCCGCGAGCATCTCGCCCAGGTGGCCGAGCAGTCCGAAGCCGGTGATGTCGGTGCAGGCCCTGCAGCCGTGGGCGGCCAGCAGTGCCACCAGCGGCGCCTGGCTCTGCTCCATCACGGCCAGTGCCCCGTCAATCCAGGTGGCCTGCGCCGCACCGGCCATGGCCGCCGCAAACAACACCCCGGTGCCGATCGGTCGCACCAGGATCAGGGCATCACCTGCTTGCAGGGGACCTTTGGGCCACAGACGCCCGGCTGGGGCACGGCCGTTGACCGTGAGCACCAGGCTCAGCCCGGCACCGGCGATGGCGTCGCGCGCTTCGAGCGTGTGGCCACCGATCAGTCGCGCCCCCAGGGGATCAAGCACCGAGCGCACCCCGGCCAAGGTCTGGTGCAGCAGGTCGCTCTGTAGATGTGGACCCAGCACCGGCAGGGTCACCACGGCCTGCGCGCTTTCAAGCTGCGCCCCGCAGGCCCACAGGTCGCTGCAGGCATGCAGGGTCGTGAGGCGACCGTTGAGCCAGGCATCGCTCACCAGGGCCGGAAAGCCATCCACGCTTTGCAGCAGCCACTCTCCGCTGGGGCCAGATCCCACAACGGCGGCATCGTCCTGGTTCAGGGGCTGCCCTGCCTGTTGGGGGCTTCCCCCTGGGGCTTCGAGTTGCCGCAGGGCGGCTTCGAGCGCTGCAGGGCCCACCTTGGCAGCGCAACCCCGGCAGGCCATGGCGTTCGCGTCGGCACCAGCCATGGCAGGCCCGCCGCTCCCAAAGCCCGCCATGAAGCGACGGTCGATCCGGTCTTTGAGCAGCCACAACCAGCGGCTGGGCCCCAGAACCAGCGGCCCCCAGAGGGCGATGGCCCTGGGGGGGCCAGCCGCACCGCCATCGCCCAGCAGTTGCAGAGCCTGACGCTGCGGCCGCCAGCGCTGCAGGGGGCGACCCGTCAGTGCGCGCTGCAGGTTGATCGCCAGCACCGGTGCGGCTCGCACCGCCCAGACGCCCGAGGGCGGCCGCGGGTCGGCGGCAATCACGGCGCAGTCACCTGTGGCAAAGATCTCAGGCCGGCCCACAACCTGCAGGGTCGCGGTGGTCTGCACCCGCCCCCGTTCGCCCGTCGGCAGGCCACTGGCCGCCAGCCAGAGCGGTGCCCGGCTGCCGGTGCAGGCGATGGTGGGGGCATCACCGGGATCCCCTTCGGCGGCGCTGGGGCCCTGGCCAACGATGCCGGCCTCGTTCAGCACCCGCGTCAGCAGCTGGTTGGCTCGGGTTGAGCCCAGATCCAGTCCGCACGCGCGCGTCTGCAGCCAGGGCCGCAGCCCCCGCGCCCGCAGCGCCAGGGCCACCTCGACGGCGGCGGCGCCGCTGCCCAGCACCCGCACGGCGCGTGAGTCGCCCTGCTGCGCACACCAGCTCAGAAACGGCTCCAGCGGTTTGACCGGCAGGGCCGCAGTTGCCCCCGCCTCGCTGTTGGTCTCGGCGCCCACATCGAGGCTGAGCCAGTCGAAGCGCAGCGCTGGCCTGCCCACCAGCAGCAGCCGTTGGCCGTTGAGGTCGAGGCCGCTGATCTCGGCCACGATCAGGTTGACATCCGCCTGCCGGGCCAGGCGCCTGAGGTCGATGGCGCTTTGCTTGTGGCTGTAGAGGCCTGCCACCAGGCCCGGCACCATCCCTGAATAGGGCGCCGTGGAACTGCGGCTCACCAGGGTGATCAAGGCCCGGGGCCGCCGCCGAGGCTGCATCGCCCAGCGCCGCAACAGCAGGGCGTGGCTGTGGCCACCCCCGGCCAGGATCAGATGCTGTCCTTCAGATTCAGCCGCCATAACCCCGTGGGTTGGCGTTCTGCCAGGTCCAGCCATCACGGCACATCTGCTCGAGGTTGCGGCTGGCCCGCCAGCCCAGGGTGGAGGCAGCCAACCGGGGGCAGCCCTCGAGCCGGGCCACATCGCCATGGCGGCGGCCCACGAGTTCCCTGGGGATGGTGCGGCCCGTCGCCGTCTCGAAGGCCTGCACCACCTCGAGCACGCTGAGGCCACGGCCAGTGCCCAGGTTCAGCACCGGCAGGCTGCGCTGGTGCTGCATCAGCCAGTCGAGGGCCAGGCCATGGGCCTCGGCCAGATCCATCACATGTAAGTAGTCACGGATGCCGGTGCCATCGGGCGTGGGCCAGTCGTCACCGAAGATCCGCAGCAGGGGCCGCTGACCACTGGCCACCTGGGTGATGAACGGGAACAGGTTGTTGGGAACCCCCAGGGGGTTTTCGCCGATGCGACCGCTGGGATGGGCTCCCACCGGGTTGAAGTACCGCAGCCGGCCGATGCACCAGCCCGTTTCGCTGGTCTCGAGGGCCTGCAGCATCCATTCGACCGCCAGCTTGGTCTGGGCATAGGGGTGCCGTGGATCGGTGGCACAGGTTTCGCTGATCGGGAACCGCTGCGGTTCGCCGTAGACCGTCGAGGTGCTGCTGAACACCAGGGTGCGGCAACCGTGGCGTTGCATTGCCTCCACCAGCAGGCGACTGCCGTTGACGTTCACGTCCCAGTAGCGCAGCGGTTGCTGCACCGACTCGCCCACCGCCTTGAGCCCGGCGAAGTGGATCACCCCGGCCACCCGCTCGCCACCCGGGGCCGCTGCGCCCAGGGCACGATCCAGATCCGCGGGACTGCGGATGTCCCCCGCGATCACCTGCAGGCGGGCGCTGTCGTGATCCAGACCGGCCAGCTCGGCCACCCTGCGCAGGGCTTCCGGACTGCTGTTGGAGAAGTTGTCGAGCACCACCAGGCTGTGCCCGCCCTGCAGCAGCACCAGGGCCGTGTGGCTGCCGATGAAGCCCGCCCCTCCGGTGATCAGCAGATGGGCCATGGGGGGTGCGTCGACCACAGCTGACTCTGGCAGGCGTTTGTCCTGCAGAATCGCCCCATGGCTCAAGGGGTTGGTGTGGTGAATCGCGGCGGCAGCGTGGCTGGTGACTGCAGGGGGCGGGTCGCCCTGATCACCGGCATCACCGGACAGGACGGCAGCTACCTGGCCGAGCTGTTGCTCGAGAAAGGCTATGTGGTCCATGGCATCAAGCGGCGTGCCAGCAGCTTCAACACCGATCGCATCGATCACCTCTATCAGGACCCCCACGAGCGCGATCCAAGGCTGGTGCTGCACTACGGCGATCTCACCGACAGCACCAACCTGATCCGCATCATTCAGCAGGTGCAGCCCGATGAGATCTACAACCTGGGTGCTCAGAGCCACGTGCAGGTGAGCTTTGAAAGCCCCGAATACACCGCCAACTCGGACGCCCTGGGAACCCTGAGGATCCTTGAGGCGGTCCGGATTCTGGGGCTCACCCACAAAACCCGCATCTACCAGGCGAGCACCAGCGAGCTCTATGGCTTGGTTCAGGAGATCCCGCAGAAAGAGAGCACGCCGTTCTATCCCCGCAGCCCCTATGGGGTGGCCAAGCTCTACGCCTACTGGATCACGGTGAACTATCGCGAGAGCTATGGCATGTATGCCTGCAACGGCATCCTGTTCAACCACGAATCACCGCGGCGGGGCGAGACCTTTGTGACCCGCAAGATCACCCGCGGTCTGGCGCGCATCGATGCGGGCCTGGATCAATGCCTGTTCATGGGCAACCTCGATTCGCTGCGCGACTGGGGGC
The DNA here is from genome assembly GCA_018970945.1 of Cyanobacteria bacterium REEB417. GTDB lineage: Bacteria > Cyanobacteriota > Cyanobacteriia > PCC-6307 > Cyanobiaceae > RGUW01. The sequence goes on from JAGWVJ010000004.1 coordinate 67,440, forward strand.
ACGCCCGCGACTACGTCGAGATGCAGTGGCGCATGTTGCAGCAGCAGGGCATTCCCGAAGACTTCGTGATCGCCACTGGCCGACAGGAGTCGGTGCGTCGCTTCATCGAGCTGACGGCCGCCGAGCTGGGCTGGGGCCCGCTGGTCTGGAGCGGCGAGGGGGTCGCCGAGACCGGCTGTCGCTGCGACACGGGCGCCGTGGTGGTGCGCATTGACCCGCGTTACTTCCGGCCAGCTGAGGTGGAGACCCTGCTGGGGGACCCCACCCGGGCCAAGGAGAAGCTCGGCTGGACCCCTACCACCACGCTTGAGGAGCTGGTCGCCGAAATGGTCTCTGCTGACAAAGAAGAAGCCGCCAAAGAGGCCCTGCTGCGCCGCAAGGGGTTCAACGTGGTCGGTTCGATGGAGAACCCGCCCACCAATCCGCTGGCGGTCACGCCCACGCAGCCATGAGTGCGGTGATGGCGCCCCTGATCAGCCCCGCCGATCGCATCGCCGTGGCCGGGCATCGGGGCATGGCCGGCAGTGCCATCTGCCGGGCGCTGCTCAGGGCCGGCTATGGCAACCCTGACCGGGGTGGGCCCCTGCTGACGGCCGGCCGCGAGCAGCTCGACCTGCTGGATCCGCAGGCGGTTGCGCGCTGGTTCGCCGCCCAGCAGCCGGCGGTGGTGGTCCTGGCGGCGGCGAAGGTGGGCGGGATCCACGCCAATGCCACCTACCCCGCCGATTTTCTGCTGGAGAACCTCAGGATCCAGACCAACGTGATCGAGGCGGCCTGGCGCAGCGGTGTGCGGCGGCTGCTGTTCCTGGGCAGCAGCTGCATCTACCCCAAGCTGGCCGCCCAGCCGATCGTCGAAGAGGCCCTGCTCACCGGGGCGCTCGAGCCCACCAATCAGTGGTACGCGGTGGCCAAGATCGCCGGGCTCAAGCTGTGTGAAGCCCTGCGCCGGCAGCACGGCTTCGACGCCATCAGCCTGATGCCCACCAATCTCTATGGGCCTGGCGACAACTACCACCCCACCGGCAGTCACGTGTTGCCGGCCCTGATCCGCCGTTTTCATGAGGCCAGGGAGGCCAACGCCTCGATAGTGACCTGCTGGGGCACGGGCACACCGATGCGCGAGTTCCTGCATGTCGACGATCTCGGTGAAGCGGCGGTGTTTGCCCTCGAGCACTGGGATCCGGCGGCTGCCGATGCCCCCCGCGGCCGGGGAGCGGCCGGCGAGGATCTGGGCCCGCTCAACCACCTCAATGTGGGCACCGGCGTGGATGTGACCATCCGCGAGGCTGCCGAGACCGTGGCGTCGGTCGTCGGTTTTGGGGGCGCCATCTCCTGGGATGCCGGCAAGCCCGACGGCACCCCGCGCAAGTTGCTGGATGTGAGCCGCCTGGCGGGGTTGGGTTGGCGCGCCCGCATCAGCCTGCAGGATGGGCTGGCCAGCACCTACGGCGACTTCGCTGCCCAGCTGGCTGCCAACCGCGAAGCTGTGCGTCTATGAGCTTGTTGCGCCATCTGGTGACCGGCGGTGCCGGTTTCGTGGGCTCGCACCTGGTCGATCGGCTGATGCAGGCCGGCGACGAGGTGATCTGCCTCGACAACTACTTCACCGGTCGCAAGGCCAACGTGGCCCGGTGGATCGGCCATCCGCGGTTCGAGTTGATCCGGCACGACGTGACCGAACCGATTCGCCTCGAGGTGGACCGGATCTGGCACCTCGCCTGCCCTGCCTCACCGGTGCACTATCAGTTCAACCCCATCAAGACCGCCAAGACCAGCTTTCTGGGCACCGCCAACATGCTGGGCCTGGCCAAGCGGGTGGGGGCGCGGTTGTTGCTGGCCAGCACCAGCGAGGTCTATGGCGATCCCGAGGTGCACCCCCAGCCCGAGAGCTACCGGGGTTGCGTCAATACCATCGGCATCCGCAGCTGCTACGACGAGGGCAAGCGCATCGCCGAAACCCTCTGTTTCGACTACCACCGCATGCATGGGGTGGCGATCCGCGTGGCGCGGATCTTCAACACCTACGGGCCACGCATGCTGCCCAACGACGGGCGCGTGGTCAGCAACTTCATCGTGCAGGCCCTGCGCGGTGAGCCCCTGACCCTCTACGGCGATGGCCGCCAAACCCGCAGTTTCTGCTACGTCGATGACCTGGTGGAGGGCCTGATCCGCCTGATGAACGGCGACCACACCGGCCCGATCAATCTGGGCAATCCCGGTGAGTTCACGATCCGCCGGCTGGCCGAACTGGTGCGCGATCGCATCGATCCAGGCCTGGCCCTGATCGAGAAGCCCCTGCCGCAGGACGATCCGATGCAGCGCCAGCCCGTGATCGATCTGGCGCTGCGCGAGCTGGGTTGGCAGCCCGCGGTGCCCCTGGAGCGGGGTCTTGAGCCCACCATTGCCCACTTTCGTGAGGTCCTCGAGGCATGAGCATGGCGATTCAGTCGATCTGCTGCATCGGCGCCGGCTATGTGGGTGGTCCGACGATGGCGGTCATTGCCGACCGGTGCCCCCACATTCAGGTGACCGTCGTCGACCTCAACGCGGCCCGCATCGCGGCCTGGAACGATCCCGACCTGGGTGGGCTGCCGGTGTATGAACCCGGGCTCGATGCGGTGGTGGGTCGCTGCCGCGGGCGGAACCTGCACTTCTCAACCGCTGTCGATGCCGCCATCGCCCAGGCCGACATGGTCTTTCTGTCGGTCAACACCCCCACCAAGACCAGGGGCATCGGCGCCGGCCAGGCCAGTGACCTGCGCTGGATCGAAGCCTCGGCGCGCCAGGTGGCTGCAGCGGCCCAGGGCCACACGATCGTGGTTGAGAAGAGCACCCTGCCGGTGCGCACCGCCGCGGTGATCAAGACGATCCTGGGCGCCGCTGAGGGGGAAACCCCCTCCGGACGCAAGAGTTTCGCCGTGCTCTCCAATCCGGAGTTTCTGGCTGAGGGCACGGCGATCAGCGATCTCGAGGCCCCCGACCGGGTCCTGATCGGGGGTGAGGAGCCCGCCGCAATCGAGGCGCTGGCGTCGATCTATCAGCAGTGGGTTCCCACCGAGCGGATCCTGCGCACCAACGTCTGGAGCAGTGAGCTCTCCAAGCTCACGGCCAACTCCTTTCTGGCCCAGCGCATCAGCTCGATCAACAGCATCGCCGCCCTGTGCGAGGCCACCGGTGCCGATGTGCGCGAGGTGGCTCGGGCGATCGGTGCCGACAGCCGCATTGGCCCCAAGTTTCTCAAGGCGGGACCAGGGTTCGGCGGCAGCTGCTTCCAGAAGGACATCCTCAACCTGGTCTACCTGTGCCGCCACTACGGCCTCGACGATGTGGCGGCCTACTGGGAATCGGTGGTCAGCCTCAACTCCTGGCAGCAGCACCGCATCAGCACCAAGGTGGTCCAGAACCTGTTCGGCACCGTCACGGGCAAACGGATCGCTGTGCTCGGGTTCGCCTTCAAGGCCGACACCAACGACACCCGCGAGACCCCGGCGATCCGCATCTGCGCCGACCTGCTCGAGGAAGGCGCCCAACTGGCCATCTTTGACCCCAAAGTGTCCACGCAGCAGATGGCCCTGGATCTGGGTCAGCCGCCTCAGCACCCCCCTGGGGGCAACGCGCTCAGCGGTGAGGGGGTGTGGCAGGTGGCCCCATCGCCCGAGGCGGCGGTGCGCGGTGCCGACGCGGTGCTGGTGCTCACCGAATGGCAGCAGTTCACCACCCTCGACTGGCCAGCTCTGGCGGTCCTGATGCGTCAACCGGCCTGGCTGTTCGATGCCCGGGCGATCTGCGATGCCCACGGGGCGCGGGCTGCCGGGCTCAAGGTCTGGCGCGTGGGCGAGGGCTGAGCCGGTGAACAAGCTTCAGAGCCTTCGAGGCATGGTCGACCTGCTGCCGCAGCAGACCGTTCTGTGGCAGCACATCGAGGCCCACGCCCGGCGGAATTTCGGCCGCGCCGGCGTGGCCGAGATCCGCACGCCCTTGCTTGAGCACACCGAGCTGTTTGCCCGCGGTATCGGTGAGGCCACCGACGTGGTGGGCAAGGAGATGTACAGCTTTGTCGACCGCGGTGAGCGCAGCTGCACGCTGCGCCCTGAGGGCACGGCCTCGGTGGTGCGCGCCGCAATCGAACACGGCCTGTTGAGCCAGGGGGCCCAGCGCCTCTGGTACGGCGGGCCGATGTTTCGCTACGAGCGCCCCCAGGCTGGCCGCCAGCGGCAGTTCCATCAGATCGGCGTCGAGTGGCTGGGTGTGGCCGATGCGGCCAGCGATGCCGAGGTGATCGCCCTGGCCTGGGATCTGCTGGCCGATCTCGGTGTCGCCGGGCTGGCCCTCGAGCTCAACAGCCTGGGCAGCTCCGCAGACCGGGCCGGCTACCGCGACCAGCTGGTGACCTGGCTTGAGGCCCATCGCCCCCAGTTGGATGCCGACTCCCAGGCGCGCATCCACACCAATCCGCTGCGGGTGCTCGATTCGAAGCACCCCGAGACCCAGGCCCTGCTGGCCGGCGCCCCCACCCTGGCCGACGCCCTGAGCCCTGGGAGCCGGGAGCGCTTTGCCCAGGTGCAGGAGGCGCTGAACGCCCTCGACATCCCCTTTGTGCTGAACCCCAGGTTGGTGCGGGGGCTCGACTACTACAGCCACACCGCCTTCGAGATCACCAGCAGTCAGTTGGGCGCCCAGGCGACCGTCTGTGGCGGTGGCCGTTATGACGGCCTGGTCGAGCAGCTTGGCGGTGCCCCGACGCCGGCGATCGGTTGGGCCCTGGGCATGGAACGGTTGGTGCTGCTGTTGGAGCAGCGTCGGGCCTCCGGTGAGCTCGCTTTGGCGGCGACCGTCCCCGATCTCTACGTGGTGAGCCGGGGCGAGGCTGCCGAGCGGGCCGGTCTGGCTCTGGCGGTGGCCCTGCGGCGGTCGGGACTGGCGGTGGAGCGCGACACCAGTGGCAGCGCGTTCGGCAAGCAGTTGAAGCGTGCTCAACGCGGTGGTGCCGCCTGGGTCGCCTTGATCGGAGAGGAGGAGGTCGCCAGCGCCCAGTTGCGGTTGCGGTCTCTGGCGTCCCAGCAGGCCGACGATCAGTTGATTCCCCTTGCCGCACTTGATGATCTGGTCAGGATGCTTCAATGACAACAGGGATCGATGTTCCGTCGGCCATGCAACGAAGGGTTGACGGTGACGCCTGAATTTGATCGAAGTTATAGTTTTTAATGCGAATTCTGATCACTGCGTATGACCTCGAGCAAGTCGAGCACCGCGGGATTGCAGTCTATTCCAAGGGATTGATCCATTGTCTTGCAGAGGCTGGAGCTGAAATCTGGCTTCTGACGCAGTTCGCGGTGCCGAAGGATTTCAGTCCTCAACGTGGCGCTGACGGCCATTGTCAGGGAGGAGGTATCGATCATCTGGTGGATCGATTCGACCCTGCTCCCTCGCCAGCTGCTGCTCCTGTTGATCTGCGGCCGGTTTTTTTCCAGCTGGCCAAAAAGATTCTGGAGATCGTCAGAGGTGTCCTTGTTTCCTTGCCTTATCTGTTGGGCGCACGTCTGTATCGGCGCATTGATATGCGCTATCTGAGCCTCGAAGATTTGCGTGATAAGAGTCGGCTCGATCGTGACCGCTTGTTGTTTCTGCGCTGTGTTTCAGGCATTGTCTCTGCTCCAAACCTTTACCGTGCCAGCCAGGTTGCGGCCCTGATCCCTGGCGTTAAGCCATTCAGGATTGATTGTGAAGGCTTCGATTTTTTGGTCACGGCATGCCCGCTGTTCATCAGGCCGGCTTCTGTTCGAACCAAGCTTGTTCAAACTGTCCATGATTTGATTCCTCTTCAGTACTTCGGCAGTGGCAATCGCTATTTGTTTTTGCGTACTCTTTTGGCCGCCTCAAGCGCACAAAGAATCTTTGTCTCGTGTGCAACGTCGCGGTTGTTTTATGAATACTTCGGCTCCCGTCGCCTTGTGAATGGTCGCTTGGAGCGTGTGCCGGATTGCGTGCTGTTCCAGAAGCCGTCGTTGGCCATGCTGGAAGCCGAAGTCTCGCAGGGTCAGCTCATGCGCCTTGCCGCTGAGGAGGGTTTGGAGCCGTTCAGATACATTTTGTTCAATTCGTTCATTGAGCCTCGAAAAAATGTTGAGTTTCTGATTCATGCTTTCGCGCGCTCAGCCCTCGCTGCAGAGGGTTTTCGGCTTTGCATCGTCGGTAAAAAACAACAACTTTCCTATTCGCGAAGGATTGAAGAGCTCAGTCATTTGACTCCTGGAGTCAGCCTTGTTGGCTATGTCGATGAATTGAAAAAAGCAGCGCTGTTTCTCTTTGCTGGGATTCTGGCAAGTCCGTCCCATCTGGAGGGATTTGGAATACCCGTGCTTGATGCGGCCTGCCTGGGTCTGCCGGTCATGGCCAGCACCTGTGAGGCCTACCAGGAACTGTTTGACTATCGAGATTTTTCGCGTTATTTGACCCTGATTTCCATCGATCGCCCCGTTGATTGGGTCGAGGCGCTCGGAACCATCAGGCATCGGGCCGAACTCGACTCCAGCATGGCCGAACTGGTGGTGCACCAGCGCTTGAGTCGCTATCGACGGATGAAGGGAATCATCGAAGGTGAAATGATGCGTTCCTTGCGGAACGTCATTGCGACCTCTTGACTGGTTTTGGCTTGATTCAGCCTTGATCTGATTCAGGCTTGCACTGATCTGCTCCTACCAGGCAAGAGCAGCAGGTCAGCAGCAGCCAGCCCAGAACATTGTTGCGGCTGTCAAAACTGGGAATATCAAAACCGTGCAGCCAGATGGCGCCCAGGGAGGCCGCCAGCAGGGCCCGGTCCTTGAAGCCCATGGCCCTGGTGCTCCACCAGGGCCTGATCACCAGAGCGCCGACGATCGTCAGCAGCACCAGGGAGGCCACCAACCCATGCTGGATGGCCAGCTGAAACACCACGTTGTGGGTGTGGGTGAGCAGGGCCGGTTGATGCACGGGCCCGCCTCCCAGCAGTGATTCGGCCAGTCCCAGCCATGGATGCTGCTGCACGAACTCGATCGCCTGGGCAAACAGTTCGCTGCGGTAGGGATCCCGTCCTGAGGCGATGGCTTCGGCGGCGGTGCTGCCCGCCCCCTGCACCATCGGCAGGAATTTGGCCCCGAGACCGCCGCTGAGCCGCTGGGCCAGCAGGCCCGCAGGGCTCTGGACCGGCAGCAGCAACGCCGCGACCGACAGGCCGACAAGCATGACCAGCCCCACCGACAGGGGTTTCCAGAACTTCCGCCATGACAGCAACAACAGGGCCAGCAATGTCCCCGACAGCGCCGTGCGGCTGCCAGAGAGCACCAGCGCCACAGCCAGCAGCAACAGCAGGAGCCAGGAGGCACTGCGCTGGCCCGCCCTGGCGCTCGCGGGCAGGGTCAGAACCCGGGCGGCTGCCAGTGGCGCCGCCATGGCGTACCAGGCTGCCGTGAAGTTGGGGTTGGGGAAGATGCCAGCGCCCTGCGCCGCAAAGCGGGCTGGCAGGTCCCAGACCAGCAGGCTGCCCAACGCCTGCCACGGACCGCTGAAGCCGATCACAGCCTGTGCCAGTCCCACCAACAGGGCCGGTACGGTGGCCACCAGCACCATCAGGCTGAACCGGTCCCTGGCTGCTGCCGTGGCCAGATAGGGCGGTGCGGCCAGCAGCAGCCAGAAAAACGGCAGCCAGTTGCCCAGCCGCAGCTTCAGCTCCAGGGGCACCGGGCTGGCCGCGCTGGTCAGCAGCATCCAGAGCCCCAGCCCCAGCAGCCAGCGGGCCAGTGGGCGGCTCAGGGGCCGTGGTTCGGCCGCCGGTCGCCACAGCGTCAGGGAGGCCAGCAGCGACAGGCCAGCGATCAACGCGCTGGTCGGCAGAAACACCAACCCCAGCTGAAAGGCGCGCCAGCCAGCCGGATGGCAGTTCGGCGGTCGCTGCTGATCGAGCCATGGCAACCAACGCGTCATCGGCGGCCCCTTGGTTCAGAGCCCGCACCCCTGAGCACCAGACGGATCGTCTTGATCAGGATGAAGAGATCGAGCAGCAGGTTGGCGTTGCGGATGTAATAGATGTCGTAGCTGAGCTTCATACGGCTGTCGGCCACGCTCGCGCCATAGGGAAAGCAGACCTGGGCCCAGCCGCTCAGGCCTGGCCTGGCCAGGTAGCGCAATCGGTAGTTGGGGATCTGCTGCTCCAGCTGGGTGTCGATCTCGGGGCGCTCGGGCCGCGGCCCGATCAGGCTCATGTCGCCGCGGATCACATTCCAGAGCTGGGGCAGTTCATCGAGACGCAGCCGGCGCAACCATTGGCCCGTGCGGGTCACCCTGGGATCGTTGCGCTCGGCCCAGCGGGCCTGCTCGGTCTCGGCGTCGACGCCCATGGTGCGCAGCTTGAGGATGCGGATCGTGGTGTCGTTGATGCCGCTGCGCTGCTGGGTGTAGAAGACCGGGCCCCGGTCCTCCAGCCAGATCAGCCCGGCGCAGAGCAGCATCACCGGGGCCAGCAGCAGCAGCAGCAGCCCCGCCAGGACGAGATCGCCGAGACGCTTCACCCGCCAGCTGAGGCTGCCGGGAATCAGTTCGAAGCCCTCGGCCCGCAGCCGCCATTCCGGTGAGATCAGCTCGGGCGGGACCCGGTGCAGAAAGGTTTCACACCAGCTGATCAGGGTGTTGACCCGCAGGCCCGCGGCGCGGCTGTTGGCCAGGTCCTGCAGCAGGGTGTCGCTGACGCCGTGCAGTTCGCCCACCGCCAGGCCGGCCCAGGGCAGGTCGCCGCCGCTCTCCAGTTCCTCGCTGAGGGAATGGACCTGCTGCAGCGGCACCAGCCGGGTGGGAATGGCCCTGCTGCTGCGGCTTCCCTGCTGCTCCCTGGCGATCACGGCCAGGTCGCTGTCGCTGCTCACCAGGATCCAGGGCTCGCGGCGCCGCTGCATCAGCTGGCGGGCCAGCAGCTGGCACAGGGCCGAGGCCACGCCCACGCAGCCGAGCAGGGGGATCAGAAAACCGCGGAAGGTGCGTGGATCGCTGCTTTTGAACCCCCAGCTGAACACCACCACCCCCAGCCCCAGCATCAGCATCACCACCAGCAGCGTGCGGCCGACGATGTCGACCGTGCTCTCGCGTCGCCCCACCCGGCTGGAGTAGCGCCCTCCCAGGTACGACAGGCCGGTCCAGGTGCAGAGCAGCAGCAGGGCGATCGGGTCCAGGCCCGGTCCCTGGCCCAGGCGCAGCGCCGTGATCAGGTTGTAGAAGCCCCCCACCCAGAAGGCATCAAGCACTGAGAGCGCGAACAGTTTCGAGCGTTCCTGAAACCAGGGGGTGCGCAGCGCCATGACTAATGGGCGTAGCCGCTGGGGTTCTGCTGGTGCCAGCGCCAGGCATCACGGCAGATGGTCGCGAGATCGCGGCTGGTCTGCCAGCCCAGGCGGCTGCGGGCCACACCGGGGTCGGCCACCGAGACGGCCGAGTCGCCGGCACGCCGGCTGCAGAGCTCGTAGGGCACCCTGGTGCCGTTGGTGTGTTCGAAGGCCTGCACCATCTGCAGCACCGAGTGGCCCCGGCCGCTGCCCAGGTTGAGGGTGAGCAGCTGGGGCGGTTCGGCCAGCAGGGTTTCAACGGCCGCACCATGGCCCTCGGCCAGGTCCATCACATGGATGTAGTCGCGCACGCCGGTGCCGTCGGGGGTGGCCCAGTCGCTGCCGTAGACCTGCAGCGCCGGCCGCTGGCCACTGGCCACCTGGCAGATCAGGGGCAGCAGGTTGCTGGGCACGCCGTCGGGGTCTTCGCCGATGGTGCCGCTCTCATGGGCGCCAACCGGGTTGAAGTAGCGCAGGCAGGCGATGCGCCAGCCCGGTTCGGCCGGGCCGCTGCTGGCCGCCAGGTCCCGCAGCATCTGTTCCACGGCCGCCTTGGTCTGCCCGTAGGGATTGATCGGCTGCACGGGTGAGCTTTCGGCGATCGGCACCCGATCGGCCATGCCATAGACGGTGGCGCTGCTGCTGAACACAAAGGTGCGGCAATGGTTGTCGGCCATCACCTCGAGCACCTGCCGGCTGCCCGCCACATTCACGTTCCAGTAGTCGAGGGGCTTGGCCACCGATTCGGCCACGGCCTTGAGCCCGGCGAAATGCAGCACCGCATCGATGGCCTGGTCCTCAAAGGCCTGCTGCAGGTCTGTGGCCTGGCGGATGTCGCCCTCGTGCAGGGTGAGGTGCTGCGCGCCCTGCTGCCACTGCCACTGGTGGTGGCGTGCCTGGCCGCCGGCACGCCGGCTGCTGCGTTGCTCGAGGCCCGCCAGGCCCGCGACGGCGCGGATGGCATCGACGGAGCCGTTGGAGAAATCGTCGATGACCACCAGGTTGTGGCCCATCTGCAGCAGCGCCAGGCAGGTGTGACTGCCGATGTAGCCGGCGCCTCCGGTGATCAGCAGATTGGCCATGGCGCGACGCTAGGTCTCACCGGCGCCGTTCCACACTGGGCGCCATCCACTCTGACGAACAGCACAAACCCCATGGAGCCCCGACCGATCCTGGTCACGGGTGTTGCCGGCTTCATCGGCGCGGCCGTGGCCCAGGCGCTGCTGGCCAGGGGCGAGACGGTGGTGGGCCTCGACAACCTCAACCCTTACTACGACCCTGCCCTCAAGCGGGCCCGCCTGGCCCTGATCGAGGGGGTGGGGGGCCAGCGCTTTGACTTTGAAGCCCTTGATCTGGTCGATGGCGAGGCCCTGGCGGCCCTGTTTGCCCGCGCCCGGCCCCGCGCCGTGGTGCATCTGGCAGCCCAGCCTGGGGTGCGCCATTCGCTGGAGAACCCCGGTGCCTACATCCAGAGCAATCTGGTGGGTTTTGGCCATGTGCTGGAAGGTTGCCGCCGTCAGGCGGTCGGGCATCTCGTCTACGCCTCCAGCAGCTCGGTGTACGGGGGCAACCGCACCCTGCCCTTTGGCGAGGAGCAGCCCGTCGACCATCCGGTGAGCCTGTATGGGGCCACCAAGAAGGCCAATGAGCTGATGGCCCACGCCTACAGCCATCTTTACGGCACGCCGGCGACGGGCCTGCGCCTCTTCACGGTGTACGGCCCCTGGGGCCGGCCCGACATGGCGCCGATGCTGTTTGCCCGCGCCATGTTGGCCGGTGAGCCGATCCGGGTGTTCAACCAGGGCGCAATGCGGCGCGACTTCACCTATGTCGATGACATCGTCGACGGGGTGATCCGCTGTCTCGACAAGCCTGCGACGCCTGATCCTGATTTCGATCCATTGGTTCCCGATCCCGCTACCGCCGCGGCCCCCCATCGACTGTTCAACATCGGCAACGCCCAGCCCGTTGAGCTGCTGCGTTTCATCGAGCTGCTGGAGCAGGCTCTGGGCGTGCACGCCGTCAAAGACTTTCAGCCCCTGCAGAGCGGCGATGTGGTCGCGACGGCGGCCGACAGCTCGCGGCTCGCGGCCTGGATCGGCTACAGCCCCGGCACCCCGATCGAGGTCGGCGTGGAGCATTTTGCGGCCTGGTACACGCGTTGGGCGAGCGCAGCCCCAGCCCCTTGAGGTCAGGCCTGGGTGGCTGAAATTGCCTGCTCCAACCGCGTCAGTTCGGCCTTGAGGAGGTCCAAGAGTTCGTTGCGCATTGCCGGCAATGGGAAGGGCCCCTCTTCGTAGCGGGCGTCGACCGCGAACACCTGAAGCTCCAGCAGCACGGGGGGCACGGTGATGCCCGCCTGGATCAGCAGGTCATTGAGCACGTGGGTGTGGGCAGGCCGCTGGTCGGCCAGCACGATCCAGGCTTTGAGGATCTTTTCGATCACCTGCTGGGCGGTGAAGCCCCAGTCTTCATCGGGGTAATCGGTCTCAAGCGAGTGATCCAACGCTCGCAGGTGCCGGCGCACGATGCCCAGGATCAGAAGGGCGTCCTCAGCCGGCGACATAGAGCACCTGCCCTTCACGGGCCACATCGCCCATCACGTGCCAGCGCGACTGGGCCAGATGGGCGGCATCCTGCCAGCCGTTGACGATCAGATCGACCCCGACGCCAACGCGGCCAAGGCTATTGGTGTGGCGGTTCCAGGCCGCCCGCTTGTCGGCCGGCTCCAGCTTGGGCAGGGCGCTGATCACCACCAGATCCAGATCCGAATCGGGACGCCCATCACCGCGGGCCCGCGAGCCGAATGCCACGACAGCCCTGACCTCGGGATCGGCCACAAGCCGCTCGAGGCCTCGCTGCAGTGCCGCCGCGTCAAGCCCGCGGGCCACATCGGGTGGCACCCGCAGGGGCGTCGGCTGCATCCAGGGCAGGGCGACCACTTCCATCGTTCGAGCCTAAGGAATCCTGGCCGATAAAAAAGAGGAGCCGGGCGGCTCCTCTGCTGTGTGATGGAAGGCTTTGCGCTGCCGTGTTGCCGTTTTGATTGAACCGATCAGGCTGAACCGACCCCCACGTAGGAGCCGTAGAAGAACAGGCCGACCACAAAGATCACAGCCATTCCGCCGGCGGTGGCCACCAGCCAGAGGGGCAGCACGCCTTCGGTCCAACGCGAGCGCCAGGCCACCGCCGGGCGTCCATCGGGGAGGCGGTCGGGGATCCGGCCGTCAGGCAGGTTGGATTTCTTGCCGCTCATTCGGGATGCCTCCGGATCAGTTGAAGAAGTAGCTCGAGAACAGCACGCCGGTCACGAACACCAGCAGCAGACCCAGGTACAGGCTGGTGCGGTTGAGTTCAACCGGCAGGTTGTTGGGGTTTGGATTGCGTTGCATGGCAGGCGCTCAGGAAGTCAGCGACGGATGAACTGCATCGCGGCCAGGGCGCCCAGGAAGAAGACCGTGGGAACGCCGAGGGCGTGAATCGACAGCCAGCGCACCGTGAAGATCGGGTAGTTGCGCGGCGTGGTAGGGGCGGGAGTCTGGGTCATGGCGTTTATTGCAGGCGCAGATCAAGGGACGACTTGGCGTCGTACCGCTGGCTCACCACAGGTGCCTTGCTTTCGCTGGCCTGGAAGTAGGCATCCGGCCGCGGTGTGCCGAAGGCGTCGTAGGCCAGACCAGTGGACACAAACAGAAATCCGGCCAGGAAGATCGCAGGCAGGGTCACCGCGTGGATCACCCAGTAGCGGATGCTGGTGATGATTTCAAAGAACGGACGTTCACCCGTAGAGCCGGCAGCCATGGCACCAAGCGTTCAGCTCGGTGATCCTAGGGGTCGGGCTCCGGGCGTCGGGAGCCACCGGCCACCTTGGTAACAGAAGTTGGCGGGGTTGCAGCAAACGCCCCCGGGTCAGGGGGATCGAGACAGTCGCTCAGCCGACCCAGCGCAACAGGGAGCCCCGCTCACCCAGGACAAAACCCTTGCCGTCGCCGGTGAACACGATGCGGGTGAAGTTGGAGGGCTGCTGGGACCCCACGGGGTCCTTCTGCCAGGTCTTGCCGCCGTCGGCACTGCTCAGCAGGGTGCCGCTGCCCCCACCGGCCCAGATGGCTCCACTGGGGTCCCAGGCCATGTCGAGATAGCCGTAGCCATTGGTGATCGGAACGATCGCCTTGCCCCAGGCCTCGGGATCGCTCGCATCGCTGTTGAAGCGGATCTGGGCGCCGCGGGCGACCATCCACAGCGGGCCCTCGGGCTGGAAGCCGATCGACTGGAGCCTCTGGCTGCTGACCCGCTGGTGCACCTGCCAGGTCGCCTGGCCGGGGTCCCAGGTGGCAAAGAAGTTGCCCAGGCCGCTGACGCTCACATAGCGGCCCTGGTCATCGCGGCGCAGGTCGCGCACGGCGCCGGCGGCGTCGGTGACCTTGGCCTGCCAGCTGCTGCCGCCATCGCCGGTCTCATACACGGCGCCCACATTGGTGGCCAGTTCGGCGGTGCCGCTGCCCAGAGCGGTGATCAGATAGGGCTCGCCCGGCAGCTTGGTGTCGAGCAGCAGGCGGCTCCAGTTCTGACCGCCATCGGTGCTGTGCAGCAACAGGCCGGGCTGACCCGCGATCCAGCCCTCGTTGCCCCTGAAGTCGATGCTGATCAGACGGAAGTTTTCTTCATCCGGCAGATCGAGCGCCCTGGGGGCCCAGCTGGCGCCGCCGTCATCGGTTTCTTCGATCAGGCGGTTGCTGCCCACCAGAAAACCATGGTTGCTGTCGGTGAAGGCCACATCCAGTGGGTTCGACTTGGTGTCGAGGGGCACCGCTTGCCAGGGGCTGGTCGCTGCCACCGGCAGCCCGGTGGTCACGCAGCCGCCGAGGCCAAGCCCGAGTACCACACAGACCGCCAGGCTCAACAGAGGTCTCAGCAGCTGGCTCAGGGAACGCAGACGGTGCAGAACGGATGGGTTCACGGTCGTGCTCAACGCAGGGAATACAACGAGAGGAAGAAGGCGATCGCCAAGGCGAAGCCCCCGAAGATCAGCACATTCTTCTGGCCGGGTGTGAGCCGGTTGACCCCGAGGCCGAAGTTGAGATTCTCCTCGAAGCCACTGGGTTTGTTGCGTGGGCCGATGTCCTTGAAAGCGCCGACCCTGCTGCGGCAGACCGGGCAGCGAAAGGTCGCGGCATCCACCGTAAGAAATGGGGTGCCCGGTTCGATGCCGAGCTTCCTGACCCCTTCGCCCGGGTCGTACACAAAGCCGCAACTGCGGCATTCGAAGCGGTGGCTGTCGAGATCCTCGGCTTCAGGCTCTTGGGTCTGCAGCTCAGCGACTGCATCGGACTCGGCGGATTCCACCGTTGCCTGCTCAGGCGTTTCGGGTGTGAGATCGGCCGATGGGAGATCGGCCTGGGTGTCGCTGCTCATCCCTACCGGGCCTGCGGTGGGCAGAACTCTATCCATGCGAAGCGGCGTAACAGCGTTGGCAGCCGCCTGAACCACTGTCGGTGCCGCAGTTGACGCTGTCCCATGACCCTCGCCCCACGGCCGGGGCTGGGGGTGCCAGACTGCCGTCCACGCGGGCCTGGTCCGGATGTTTGAGCTCTCGGGTTACGACGCCTTTCTCGGCTTTCTGCTGATCTCTGCAGCAGTGCCGATCCTGGCACTGGTGACCAACAAGCTGCTTTCACCGAAGAGCCGCGACGGTGAACGTCAGCTCACCTACGAATCGGGGATGGAGCCGATCGGCGGCGCCTGGATTCAGTTCAACATCCGCTACTACATGTTTGCCCTGGTCTTTGTCATCTTTGACGTCGAGACTGTGTTTCTCTACCCCTGGGCCGTGGCTTTCCACCGTTTGGGGCTGCTGGCTTTCATCGAGGCCCTGATTTTCATCGCCATCCTGGTGGTGGCCCTGGCCTATGCCTGGCGCAAGGGCGCCCTTGAGTGGAGCTGACGGACTGACGCCATGACCCAGACCCCTTCTCCTGGCATCAACGCCCTGCGCGACCTGCGTGAGGCAAGTTGCAGCCCCGTGGGTGCGCCCAAGGTCACCTCGGATCTCTCCGAGAACGTGATCCTCACCACCCTCGATGATCTGCACAACTGGGCCCGTCTGAGCAGCCTCTGGCCGCTGCTCTATGGCACGGCCTGCTGTTTCATCGAATTTGCGGCCCTGATCGGCTCGCGCTTCGACTTTGACCGTTTCGGTCTGGTGCCCCGCTCCAGTCCGCGTCAGGCCGATCTGCTGATCGTGGCCGGAACCGTCACCATGAAGATGGCGCCGGCTCTGGTGCGTCTCTACGAACAGATGCCCGAGCCCAAATACGTCATCGCCATGGGCGCCTGCACGATTACGGGCGGCATGTTCAGTGCCGACTCCACCACCGCCGTGCGTGGTGTCGACAAGTTGATTCCGGTCGATCTGTACCTGCCCGGCTGCCCGCCGCGCCCCGAGGCCATCTTCGATGCGGTGATCAAGCTGCGCAAAAAGGTTGGTAACGAAGCCCTGGCCGAGCGGGGCAACCTGTTGCCGACCCACCGCTACTGCACCGTGGCCCACCAGATGAAGGCGGTGGAGCCGATCGTGACCGGTGCCTACCTCGAGGCCGAAACCCAGCGCAAGGCCCTGGCCGCCGCTGCAGGGCTGCCACTGGGCAGCGCTGCCGAACCAGCTGCTGTCGCCCTTGACGCCGACCAAGCCTGACGCCATCCAAGCCTGACGCCGCCCATCGACCGCCATGCCAGAAGCCCAGGATCCCGCAACGCAGCCAACAGCAACGCAGCCAACAGCATCGCAGCCAACAGCAGCCGACCAGTCCCAGGCTCCCCAGCCCGGCCCGGTGAGCCAGTGGCTCAGCAGCCAGGGCTTTGGCCATGCGGTCTTGCCCTGCGATCACCTCGGTGTCGAGGTGATTGGTGTGGAGCCGGTGTTCCTTCCGGTGATCGCCATGGCTCTCAAGGCCTGGGGTTTTGATTACCTTCAATGCCAGGGTGGCTACGACGAGGGGCCCGGCGGCAATCTGGTGAGCTTCTACCAGCTGGTGAAACTGGCGGCCCTGGCCGACCGGGCCGCTGGCACCCAGCAGCTTTCGGCTGATCTGAAGCCCGAGGAAGTCCGCCTCAAAGTGTTTCTGCCCCGTGAGGGTGACCTGACGATTCCCAGCCTCTATGGGGTGTTTCGTGGCGCCGACTGGCAAGAGCGCGAGACCTTCGACATGTACGGGATCGTCTACGAAGGGCACCCCCACCCCAAGCGCCTGCTGATGCCCGAAGACTGGAAGGGCTACCCGCTGCGCAAAGACTATGTGCAGCCCGATTTCTACGAAATGCAGGACGCCTACTGATTCGGGAGCACTGAACCTGGACTCATTGGTCAGGCTTACTGCGCTCTGAGCGTTTTTTTGTAGAACCGCAGCACTGCGATCGCCAGGCTGCGGGGGTCGTGGCGCAGGGTCGCCGTTGGCCGGGCTCCCTGCAGGGGGGCCTGCATCACCTCGTAGCCCTGCCGGTTCAGTTCGCGGGCATCGCAGCTCACGGGTTCGGCACCGGTCTGGCGGTAGCGCTCCAGCAGGGGGCTGTCGCTGGCTCCCATGGGTTCCTGGGCGAGCACCGCGGTGAACAGACGCTGCTGCACCCCAAGGGTGGCCAACTGGGCTTCGATCGCCCGCAGGTGGCCGCTCACATCGAGACCGTCGGTCTCGCCGGGTTGGGTCATCAGGTTGCAGATGTACAGCCGCGGCGCCTTGCTGCGGCTGATCGCCGTGACCAGCTCGGGCACCAGCAGGTTGGGCAGCAGCGAGGTGTACAGGCTTCCCGGCCCCAGGATGATCAGGTCGGCGTTGGCGATCGCTTCGATCGCCCGGGGTAGGGCCGGGGGGCGTTCGGGGATGCAGCCCAGCCGCACAATCGGGCTGGTGGCCTTGCCGATTGCCGACTCGCCCTCGATGCGGCTGCCGTTTTCGAGCTCGGCCCAGAGGCGCACATCGGCAGTGGTGGCCGGTACGACCTGGCCCTGCACCGCCAGCACCCGGCTGCTGGCGGTGATCGCCGATTCGAGATTGCCGGTGATCGCGGTCAGGGCCGAGAGAAACAGGTTGCCGAAGCTGTGCCCCTCGAGCCCGCTGCCGGCCTTGAAGCGGTACTGGAACAGACGGGTCAGCAGGGGCTCTTCGCGGGCCAGGGCGGCGAGGCAGTTGCGGATGTCACCCGGGGGTTGCACCCCCAGCTCCCGGCGCAGCACGCCACTGCTGCCGCCGTCGTCTGCCACGGTGACGATGGCAGTGAGGTTCGAGCTGTAGCGCTTCAGCCCGCTCAGCAGGGTCGAGAGTCCAGTGCCACCCCCGATCGCCACGATGCTGGGCCCCCGGTTGAGGCGTCCCTGGGCCAGCAGGGCATCGACCAGCAGCGTGTCCTTTTCAGGCGCAAGGGCCTGCTGGATCGAGCTGAAGCTGCGGCTCTGGCCCCACAGCACCAGACCGGCGCCGATCACGAGCACCAGTGGCCCGGTGATCCCGCGCGGCATCACCTGGGTGATCATCCCCAGCAGCCAGTCGATCGACTCGAGAATCCAGTAAATCGGTTTGAGGTCGGCCCAGACGGCCGCCCCAAGCAGGGCCATCACCAGCCCCAGCCCGGAGGTGAGCACCCAGCGCTTGACCACCAGGCCGGGCCTCAGCCAGCGGGCCGCGCGGCGTGAACGGCTGACCAGGTCCCGTTGGCGAACGGCGCTGCGCTGCAACCGGCGGCGCAGCGTCGGCCGGCGGGCAGAGTGGTTGGGACCGTTGCCGCTCAAGGGCCGTGCGTGGGACGCTGCAAATCTCGGCAGAACTGTACGGATGATTCGCCAGGCCGACCTGCCGCCCGTCGCCGAAATGGTCGACCTGACCATGCGCTGGGGATCGAAACCCGTGCTCGATCAGGTCAACCTCACCATCCAGCCGGGTGAGCGGATCGTCGTGGTCGGCCCGTCGGGTGCTGGCAAATCGACGATTCTGCGGGTGCTGGCGGGGTTGCAGCTGCCCACCGGCGGCAGCCTCAGGCTCCATGGCGTGCCCCAGACCTACCTGCGGCTCGACCAGAGGCATCCGCCCGATGTGCGCCTGGTGTTTCAGAACCCGGCGCTGCTGGGTTCGCTGACGGTGCGCGAAAACGTCGGCTTTCTGCTCTACCGCCACAGCCGCCTGCCTGAGGGCGAGATCCGCCAGCGGGTGTCCCAGGCGCTCGAGGCCGTGGGTCTGGCCGGCACCGACGAGCTCTTCCCGGGACAGCTCAGCGGTGGCATGCAGAAACGGGTCAGCTTTGCGCGGGCGCTGATCGATGATCCCGCCAAGCAGGACCACGAGGTGCCCCTGCTGCTGTTTGACGAGCCCACTGCCGGTCTGGACCCCGTGGCCTGCACCCGCATCGAGGATCTGATCGTGCGCACCACCGAAATGGCCCAAGGCAGCTCGGTCGTCGTGAGCCATGTGATGAGCACGATCGAACGCTCAGGAGAGCGGCTGCTGCTGCTCTATGAAGGCAAATTCCGCTGGGGCGGCACGGTCGACGCGTTCCACAGCAGCGACAACCCCTATGTCGTGCAGTTCCGAACAGGTAGTCTGCGCGGACCGATGCAGCCTGCTGAGCTCTAGACGATGCGCCGCAGTGTTCGTGAAGCGTTGGTTGGGTTCTCGCTATTGGCAGCTGTCGCCAGTGCCGTCGGCCTGTCGTTCTGGCTGCGGGGCATCACCATCTCCAGTCGCAACTGGCGTGTGCAGGCCCGTTTTGAAAATGCAGGCGGGTTGGCCGAGCGCTCACCGGTGGTGTTCCGCGGGGTCATGGTCGGCAGCGTCCAGAGCATCCGCGTCACACCGCAGGCGGTTGTGGCCGAACTGGAGATCACCGATCCCACCCTGATCCTGGCCCGGCCAACCTATGCCGAGGTGGGTCAGGCGTCGCTGCTGGGCGGCACGGCCCAGGTCGCCCTGGTGAGTCTGGGCAAGCCCGTGCCCACGGGCACCGCAGGGCCGCACGACCCAACGTGCAACAACGCACTGGTGGTCTGCCCACGCTCCCAGATCCCGGGTCAGGCCACCCCCAGTCTCGAGAGTGTGCTTGGCAGCATGCAGCGCCTGCTCGATGACGCCGAGCGCCAGAAGCTCGTCACCGACATCGCCACCACCGTGCGCACCTTTGATCGCGCCGCCAAGGAGGCCTCGGTGTTCCTCAAGGATGGCCAGCTGCTGGTGCGCAACATCGACGGGTCGGTGCGCAGGGTCAATCCGATCCTGGCCAACCTCGATGCCTCCAGCCTGCACATCCGCAACCTGACCGCCGCCCTCGACAACCCCAAGACCATCTCGGAGCTCCAGAGCACCGTCGCCAATGCCGAAAAGCTGACCGCCCGCTGGGAGGCGGTCGGTGGTGACGTCAAGAAACTGACCAGCGACGAGCAGTTCATGAACGGCCTCCGCAGCGTCGCGGTCGGCCTGGGCAAGTTCTTCGATGAGCTGTATCCAGGTCGGGCCGCGGCTAGATCCCGCTGATCGCCTCCATGGCGATCGCGGCAATGGCCTGATCGCTGGCCTTGGGCAGCTGCACATACTTGCCACCGGCGGCTTCGGCCAGGTCCTTGCCCATGCCGCTGCCGATGAACTTGCGCTCGGTGTCGATCACCAGCAGCCTGATGCCAAGGGCCCGGTACTTGCTGGCGACCTGCTTGACCTCCTCCTTGAGATCGGGGGCCTCTTCGCCCTCAAGCTGGGGTTGTCCCAGGGAACGGCTGAGCGGCACGTTGCCGCGGCCGTCGGTGATCGCCACCACCACCACCTGACCCAGATCGCCTGTAGCCAGGGCGTTGGCCCCCACCCGGGCAGCCTGTGAGAGGCCGTGGGCCAGGGGGGAGCCGCCGCCGCAGGGCATCGATTCGAGGCGCCGGCGCGCCGCGGTGATCGAGCGCGTCGGCGGCAGCAGCACCTCGGCCTGCTCTCCTCTGAACGGGATCAGGGCCACCTCGTCGCGGTTTTCATAGGCCTCCGTGAGCAGGCGGATCACGGCGCCCTTGGCGCTCTGCATGCGGTTGAGCGCCATGGAGCCGCTGGCATCCACCAGAAAGATCACCAGGGCCCCGGCCTTGCGCTGCAGCTGCTTGGCGCGCAGATCACCGTCTTCGACAATCACCGTGCGGTGGGGCTGGCGCTCCCGTCGGCTCTTCTGGTAGGGCGCCGCCGCCCGCAGGGTGGCGTCCACCGCGATGCGCTTGACCGGGCCGCGGGGCAGCATCGGCTTGACGTAACGCCCGCGCGAGTCGCTGAACACCACCGCCCGGCTGCCGCTGCCGCCGGTCTTGGCCTTGGCGGCACCAAACAACAGCAGATCGGGATCGATCGCCACGGCCTCGGGGTCGAGCATGAATTCCTCGGGCACCTGGGGCGGCGCCTGGTCCTCGGGGCTCTCGGGCTCGTCCTGGTCGTCCTCGGGCTCGTCCGGCTCGTTGTCGTTCTCGGGCTGCTGGGGCTCCTCGGGAGGTTGCTCGCCCTGGGGCGGCGGCGGCGGTGGCGGTTCCAGCGGCTGGTCGGGGTCGGGCGGTGGCAGCTGCAGGGCCCGCGGCGCGATCACCAGGCGAACGGCCACCTGCAGGTCCTCGGCTTCAACCTTGTCGCGGCCGCTCAGGGCGGCATGGGCGCGGGCCACCCGTACCGCATAGAGCTCGCTGCGGTGCCCCTCGACCCCGCCCCGCAGGGCCTCGGTCACCAGGTAGGCGATCTGCTCGCGGGCGATCTGCACATCCGTCAGCCACTGGCGCGCCAGCAGCAGCTGGGTGGCCAGGGCGTCGGTCTCCTCCTGCCAGCGGGCACCAAAGGCCTGGCTCGATTCGGCATGACCCATGGCGCTGCGGGTGATCTCCACCCGCTGATCGAGCTCGAGCACCTGGTTGGCGCTCAGGCAGATCGCAAAGCGATCCAGCAGGTGATCCCGTACGGCCCCCTCCTCGGGGTTGTAGGTGGCGATCAGCAGGCAGCGGCAGGGGTGCGACAGGCTCAGCCCTTCGCGTTCGATGCGGTTTTCGCCGCTGCCCACGGCGGCCAGCAGCAGGTTGGTGATGGTGTCGTCGAGCAGGTTGAGCTCATCGACATACAGCACCCCGCGGTGGGCTTCGGCCAGCAACCCCGGTTGAAACACGGCCTGGCCGCTGGCCAGTGAGGCGGTCACATCGACCGAGCCCAGCAGCCGGTCTTCGGTGATGCCCAGCGGCACCTGCACAAACGGGGCCGGGATCACCTTGGTGGGCAGCAGGCCTCCCATGGCGCTGTCGCCCGGGGTGGCGCCGGTGGGGTCAGCGCCGAGCGCGACTAGGCGGGCCTGGGTCGCCCCGTCCCACTCGTCGGGGCGCTGCGGGTCCAGGTTGAGGCCCACCGGCATGGCAGCTGTGCCCAGATCGAGCACATCGATCGGCGGCAGCAGGGCATGCAGACCGCGCGCCAGCACCGATTTGCCGGTGCCGCGCCCCCCGGCGATCACCACGCCCCCCAGACCCGGGTCAACGGCGGCCAGCAACAGCGCCAGCTTGAGTGTGCCGTGCCCGGTGATGGCCGCCAGCGGAAAGGCTCGCGTTGCAACTGTCCCACTTGCAACCATGGAGTCAGTGGCCCGGGCCCGTCGCAGTGCGCGCCAGTCTCGCTGATCAACAGGGCGCCCAGTTGCGTCGCCGGGCCGCCGCGGTCGCCCAGTCCCTGCAGCAGCCCCACACCCTGGCGATTGCGCTGGGGGCCAATCTCCCCAGCCCTGCCGGTGAGCCCGCCGACACCCTGTTCGCGGTGCGTCCGCTGTTGGAGCAGGCAGTTCAAGACTGGTTGGGAGCGCCAACAGGGTTGCGCTTTCGCTGGTCACCGCTGCTGCAGAGCGCACCGGTTGGCGGCCCTGCGGATCAGAGCGACTACGTGAATGGGGCGCTCGTGGTGGAGCTCCCCTGCACGGCATCGCCTGCCCAGCCATCTCCTGCTGCAGACCTGCAGGTAGCACTGCAGCTTTTGCAGGGGTTGCAGCAGCTCGAGAGCCGCTTTGGACGCCCCCCGGTGGCTGAGCGCGAGCACTGGGGACCGCGCAGCCTCGACCTTGACTGGCTGTGGTGGGGCCATCGGCAACTGGATCTGTCCGCCACCGCCGCAACCCCAGCTCTGCAGCTCCCGCATCCGCTGTGGCACCAGCGCACGTTTGTGGTGGAGCCCCTGGCTGCGATTGCCGGTTTGAGGACAACGCCCTAGCTGGAGTTCTCCCTCGCGTGATTTGGGGATCGCCCCCGCCCTTCTAACGATCACCAAAGGGGCTGATTGCTTGCCCTTGCAGCGCCAGTTGGGCCAGCAGGCCGGGACAGCACCACCACCACGGCAGCACATGGGTGTCAGGCAGCACGGGCTGGCCAAGCAGCTCTTCGCCCAGTCCCGCAGGATCGCAGCCCCAGGGGTGGGCGGCCAACTGCCGCCGTGCAACCTCTGCCGTTTCCACAGGCGTCAGCCGTGCTGTTCGTGTTGAAGATCTTCCAGGGATGCTTCATGGGCTGGCGCGGAACCCTCAACGAGTCTTCCCTCATTGGCTCTCCTCTCTTGAAGATGTCCCGCACCATGTGTTCCCGACCCCCGCCCATCAAGTCTTGGGCGATGCCGTTAAAAAAAACGCCAGAAAACACGCCAGTTTTCAACGCCGCTGCTTGCAGGCCTCTCCCCCTGGCGCAGTGCCTGGTCAGGCCTTGCGCTTGCCACCCAAGGGTTTGCAGCAGGGTTTCGATGTACCTCTGCGCGATGCTGGAGACACCGTTGCAAGCTGGCTGCAGGCCGGCCGTCGTCGATGGCGCCATTGCCAGCCCCTGAACCCGCGATTCAGCTGGAGACCACGGCCAGCCTCGATGCCCGCAAGCTGCGCTTCGAGATCAACCGGGTCGAGCTGCCGATGGGTGTCGAGGGCAGCTTCGGGGTGATCAAGCATCCCGGAGCCTCGCTGGCGGTGCCGGTGCTCGACGACGGCCGGATCGTGATTCTGCGTCAGTATCGCTTTGCCGTAGCGGCTCGCTTGCTCGAGTTTCCGGCGGGCACCCTCGATCCCGGAGAGACGCCCCTGGGCACCATGCAGCGCGAACTGCAGGAGGAGGCCGGTTACAGCGCCGCCCGTTGGGACAGCCTGGGCGTGATGCTGCCCTGCCCGGGTTATTCGGATGAGGTGATTCACCTCTTTCTGGCCAGGGAGCTCAGTGCGCTGAGCGAACGCCCCCCCGGTGACGACGACGAAGACCTTGAGGTGCTGCTGATGGAGCCTGGCGAACTGGATGCTCTGCTGGCGAGCGGCGACGAGTATCTCGATGGCAAGAGCATCAGCGCCTGGTACCGCGCCAAACAGGAGCTGGGCCTGTGAGTGTGGCCCACCTGTGCCGATGAGCAGCGAGCGTTTGAGCACCGAGCGATGGCTGTTCTGGCATCGCCGCGATCTGCGCCTGGCCGATAATCGCAGCCTCGCTGCCGCCGTGCGGGCCACCCCCGCTGTTACAGGGGTGTTTGTGCTCGATCCGGCCATTCTCGAGGCCGCGCAGGGGCATGGGCCGATGGCGCCGGCGCGGCTGTGGTTTCTGGCCGAAAGCCTGGTGGAGCTGGCAGCGCGTTGGCGTGCGGCTGGTAGCCGGCTGCTGATCCTGCAGGGGGATCCGGCCGTGCTGTTGCCCCGCCTGGTCCAGCAGCTGGGGGCGACGGTGGTGGCCTGGAACCGCGATGTCGAGCCGGCCGGCCGCGAGCGCGACCGCGTCGTGGCGCGTGCCCTGCAGGCTGCGGGTCGCAGGGTGATGGTCGACTGGGACCAGCTGCTCGTGCCGCCCGAGGCGCTCAAAACCGGCGCCGGCGAGCCCTACCGGGTCTACGGGCCCTACTGGCGCAGCTGGCAACGGGTGGTGACCGGGACCCCGGGTGGGGTCGATCCCCTGCCGGCTCCGAGTTCCCTGATCGATCTGTCGGCCGAGCAGTTGGCGGAACGCGACCTGGGCGCAGGCGAGCGCGCCCTGGAGGCCCTTCGGCGTGACCACGGCTTTGCCGGGGTCGACCTGTGCCCCTGCCGTCCGGGTGAGGCGGCGGCGGCTGAGCAGCTGTCGGCCTTCTGCTCTGGAGGCCGGCCACCGCTGTGGGGGTATGAGCCGGGTCGCAACCATCCGGCGGTGGCAGGCACATCAAGCCTCAGTGCGGCGCTCAAGTTCGGCACGCTCAGCCCGCGCCAGGCGTGGGCGGCGGCCCAGCAGGCCCGCAGCGAGGTTGCCCAGTTGGGCGGTGCCGCCGAAGCCCTGGCGAGCATCGGCGTCTGGGAGCAGGAGCTGGCCTGGCGCGAGTTCTACCAGCAGGCGCTGTTTCACTTTCCCGAGCTGGCCGGCGGGCCCTACCGGCCCCAGTGGAAGCGCTTCCCCTGGGAGAACGACCCTGTGCGCCTGGAGGCGTGGCAGCAGGGCCTCACCGGCATGCCGATCATCGATGCGGCCATGCGCCAGCTGGCCTCTAGCGGTTGGATGCACAACCGCTGCCGCATGATCGTCGCCTCGTATCTGGTCAAGGACCTGATCTGCGACTGGCGCCTGGGGGAGGCCCATTTCATGCGTCACCTGGTCGACGGCGACCTGGCGGCCAACAACGGCGGCTGGCAGTGGAGCGCCAGCAGCGGCATGGACCCCAAGCCGCTGCGCATTTTCAATCCGGCGACCCAGGCGTCCAAGTTTGACCCCGAGGGCGACTACATGCGCACCTGGCTGCCCGAGCTGGCCCATGTGGCGACGGCCGATCTGATCAGCGGTGACATCGGTGCCCTCGAGCGACGCGGTTACCCCGAGCCGATTGTCAATCACAAGCAACAGCAGGCACGCTTCAAAGCCCTGTATGCCGCCCTGCCGCGTTAGGCGGCGACGGGTTGTCCGGCGCCCACCAGCTGGCTGAGCACCTGGATGACGCGCTGCTGCTGCTCGCTGCTGAGCTCGGGGAAGATCGGCAGGCTCAGCACTTCGCTGCACAGGCGCTCGGTCACCGGCAGGGAGCCGGGTCCGTAGCCAAGGTGGGCGTAGGCGGGCTGGCGGTGGATCGGGATCGGGTAGTAGATGATCGTGTTGACGCCCAGGTCGGCCAGCTGCTGTTTGAGCCAGTCGCGGCAGCAGGCCTCGGGCAGTCCGTGGGTGGCGCTGTCGCTCGAAGGGGTGCAGCTGCCGCTGCAGGCGGAGGCGCCGTTGGGGCAGCTGGGCACCCGCAGCACGAACTGGTTCCAGCTGTGGCCCTCAGGGCCCGCTTCGGGCAGGGCGATGGTCAGCCCCCCCCCTGCCGCGCCAGGGGCGCCTGCCACCAGGGCTGCCAGCTGCTGGCGGTAGCTGGTGGCGATGGCGCGGCGGCGCTCGACCCAGCGGCCCAGGTGGGGCAGCTTGATGTTGAGCACCGCGGCCTGCAGTGTGTCGAGGCGGCTGTTGTAGCCAAGGGCCGTGTGCAGGTAGCGGCGGGGCATGCCGTGCACCGCCAGCTCCTTGATGGTCTTGGCCAGGGCGGGGTCGTGGCAGGTGACGGCGCCGCCATCGCCCGCGCCGCCCAGGTTCTTGGTGGGGAAGAAGCTGAAGCAGCCCGCATCGCCCCAGCTGCCAACGGGCTTGCCGTCCCAGCTGGCACCGGTGGCCTGGGCGCAGTCTTCAATCACCTT
Organism: Cyanobacteria bacterium REEB417; assembly: GCA_018970945.1. Lineage (GTDB taxonomy): Bacteria > Cyanobacteriota > Cyanobacteriia > PCC-6307 > Cyanobiaceae > RGUW01. The sequence continues at coordinate 93,452 of JAGWVJ010000004.1, forward strand.
GAGGCCGTGTGAGCTGGCGATCGCGCTGACCCGCGCCATGTCGACCGGGCGGCCAAATAGGTGCACCGGCAGCAGCGCCCTGGTGGCCGGTGTGATCGCCGCCTCGGCCTGGTCGAGATCGATCAGGTAGCTGGCCGGATCCACGTCCACGAACACCGGTGTGGCGCCCACGGCGCTGATCGCTTCGGCGGTGGCAAAGAAGCTGAAGCTGGCGGTGATCACCTCATCGCCGGGGCCGATGCCCAGGGCGCGCAGCGCCAGAATCAGGGCATCGGTGCCGCTGTTGCAGCCCAACGCATGGGGCACCCCGCAGGCTGCGGCAAAAGCCTGCTCAAACAGGCCGATCGCCGGCCCGCCGATGTACTGACCGCCGCGCAACACCTCGAGAACCGCCTGGTCGAGGGGATCACCGAGCTCCTTGAGCTGCTCGTTGAGGCTGAACGGGGGCACCTGCATGGCGCCAACCTTAAGCCGAGCTGCAGCAGCCGATCGATGGGGCCGTGGCCTGCGCAAAGCTGGGGTTCAACTCCGGTCAGCTGCTGGTGGTGTTCAGCTCATTTCTGGCGCTCAGGCTGCCGCTGCTCAGGCGGCCGTGGCTGGTGGCACCGCTGCTTGTGACCCTGCTGGTCGCCTGCGTGCCGGCCCACCGCCGCCCCAGCTGGGTGATCTTTCCGCTGCAGCGGCGGGTGGCCAATGACGGCCTGGCGGTGGTGAGCCAGCCCGACGGCTACGGCCTGCACATCTGGGTCGACACCGACACCAGCACCGCAGGGGTGTGCCGACCGCGCTGGACCGTGGATCCGGCCCGGCTGTTCAACGGCAATGGCACCGCTCCGTTCAGCTCGGGGTTGGCGGGTCGCGACGAATTCTTTGCGGCTGTGGCCCGCGCCGATGTGCGCCGCGCCCTGCGGCGCCAGAGCGAGGCCCTGTGCCGCGAGAGGGCGCCGCGCAGCAGCTTCAGCTGGCTCGAACCGCCCCGCCGGGCCGGCGAGGTCAAGCCACAACCGCTGCCGCCGCTCGAGGGTGAGGCGCTGCTGGGCGATCCCAACGAGGTGGAACGCCGCGAAAACGAGCTGCTCAACCCTTGAACCGTTGCCAGACCAGGGGCTCGGCCCGTCGCCAGTAGCGGCTGAAGCGGCCCAGGTCGCCAGGCTGCGGTCCCCCGGCCTCGGGGGCCACAAACGGCTCCACCGGCAGCACCGTGAGCGGCACCCGGGCGGCGATCGCCTGCCCCAGTTGCCGGAACCTGGGATCCACCGCTGCCGTGGTGACCACGCCATCGGCCTGATGCCGGGCGGCAAAAGCCAGCACTTCGCTGGCCACGTCGCCGCGGCGGATCGTCACGGGCAGCTCCAGCAGGCACTCGTAGAGGAACCCCAGGCGCTTGAGGCTCAACGCGCTGCCGGCGATCAGCGCATCGTCAAACACGAACACCGCCGGCCGCCCCGGCCACGCCACCAGCGCCGGGTTGGCCGGGCCCAGCGCCGCGCCATGGATCCACAGGATCGGACTGTTCATCGGTGTGGCCGTCATCGGTGCGGCCGTCATCGGCGGCGTGGAGTCGGTGTCACAGCAAACAAGCGCTGCTCCAGAGCCTCGTAGCTGGCGTCAAAGGGGCAGCGGCGTGCCGCCGGGCATCCCTGGCAGTGGTGCCCGGCGCCAAAGCGCTCGAGGTTGGCGCGGTTGAACAGGTACGGCTTGTGGCTGAAGCTGCTGGCCACCCACTGCCAGCTCAGGTTGTTGCTGGCGGGGTCGCCATCGAGCAGGTGCTGCAGAAACCAGCGTGCTCCCGCCTGCCAGCGCACGCGGCGCCAGTGCACCACGTAGGCCGCCAGCCACATCCGCGCGTGGTTGTGCAGCCAGCCGGTGGCCCGCAGCTCAGCGGCGAAGGCATCCATGCAGGCCAGTCCGGTGCTGCCGCCGGCGATGTCGGCCGGCAGCTCCGAGGCGTAGCTGCTGGCAGGGTGGCCGGTCTTGAGCGGCTCCTGGTCGTCCCAGATGCCGTCGCCCAGCTGCCCCCACAGCCGTTGCCAGTAGTCGCGCCAGCCCAGCTCGTTGACCAGCTTCTCGCCTTCGGGACGGCGGGTGATGCGCCCAAGCACGGCATCGCGCACCGCCGCCAGGCCCAGCACCCCATGGCGGATGTAGGGCGACAGGTGGGTCACGGCGCCCGCCAGATGGTTGCGGCTGCGGCCGTAGGCACCCGGGTCGACCGCCGCCAGCCGCTCCTGGGCGGCGGCCCACCCCCCCACGATCGGGCTGAGCGCGCCGCTGGCGCTGGGAAAGAGCTGCTGCAGGTGTTGTTGCAGCGCGGCCCGGCTGGTGAACTGGCGGGGCAGATCGCCCGGTGCCAGCTCTGGGAGAGAATCGCCCGATTGCATCTGCGCGTCGTGCGGCGTGCCAGCCCCCATGCTCCTCGATCTGCGCGGCAAGAAGGCCCTGGTCACCGGCATCGCCAACAACAAGTCGATCGCCTGGGGCATCGCCCAGCAGCTGCACGCTGCCGGCGCAGAGCTGGGGGTCACCTACCTGCCCGATGACAAGGGCCGCTTTGAAGGCAAGGTGCGCGAGCTGACCGCGCCGCTGGCCCCCAGCCTGTTTGAGCCGCTCAACGTGCAGGACCCGGCCCAGATCGCGGCGGTGTTTGACCGGGTCAAGGAGCAGTGGGGTTCGATCGACGTGCTGGTGCACTGCCTGGCGTTTGCCGGCAAGGACGAGCTGATCGGCGATTACAGCGCCATCAGCCCCGAGGGCTTCGCCCGGGCGCTCGAGGTGAGCGCCTACTCGCTGGCGCCGCTGTGCCGTTATGCCAAGCCCCTGTTCAACGCCGGGGGCAGCGTGATCACCCTGAGCTACCTGGGCGCCGAGCGGGCCATTCCCAACTACAACGTCATGGGCGTGGCCAAGGCGGCCCTCGAGGCCTCGGTGCGCTACCTGGCGGCCGAGCTGGGCCCCGACAAGCAGGTGCGCGTCAACGCCATCAGCGCCGGCCCGATCCGCACCCTGGCCAGCAGCGCCATCGGCGGCATCCTCGACATGATCCACAACGTCGAAGCCAAGGCCCCGCTGCAGCGCACCGTCACCCAGGAGGAAGTGGGCAGCACCGCCGCCTTCCTGGCGAGCCCGCTGGCTTCGGGCATCACCGGCCAGGTGATCTACGTCGATGCCGGCTACTGCATCACGGGGATGTGACCTGGCCCAGCGTTGTCAGGCTTCGGCATGATCGGATGAGCTGATCCCCGACCGGTTCACCGGCGAGACCCATGCGCACAGGCGAGATTCATCGCGTCACCGGCGAGACCGATGTGCGGGTCAGGCTCGAGCTGGATGGCAGCGGCCAGTGTCAGGTGGGCACGGGCGTGCCTTTTCTGGACCACATGCTGCACCAGCTGGCCAGCCACGGGCTGCTGGATCTGGAGATCAGCGCTAGCGGTGACACCCACATCGACGACCACCACACCAACGAAGACGTGGGCATCGCCGTGGGTCAGGCGCTGGCGCAGGCCCTGGGCGATCGCCGTGGCATTCACCGCTTTGGCCACTTTGTGGCGCCCCTCGATGAGGCGCTGGTGCAGGTGGCGCTCGACTGCAGCGGCCGGCCCCACCTGAGCTGCGGCCTGCAGATCCCGGCCCAGAAGATCGGCAGCTACGACACCGAGCTGGTCAAGGAGTTCTTTGTGGCGGTGGCCAACAACGCCGGCCTCACCTTGCACATTCGCCAGCTCGATGGGGTGAACAGCCACCACATCGTGGAGGCGTGCTTCAAGGCCTTTGCCCGCGCCCTGCGGCTGGCCGTTGAGGTGGATCCCCGCCGGGCTGGTGCGGTGCCGAGCAGCAAGGGCGTGCTGGAGCGGGCCGGGAGCTGAGCCACAGCTTCACAGACCGTTACGGGATGATGGAGGCCGTTCTTGCCGGCTCCCATGACTGTCGCTCCCAGCGTTGCTTCCGGTTATGACCGGGCCGACTGGGCCAGCGCCTTTCGCAACGTGGGCGTGGAGCTCGACGGGGTCGAGCTCACAGCCAGCCGCGGCACGATTCCGCCCGAGCTGGGCGGCACCCTGTACCGCAATGGTCCGGGCCGGCTCGAGCGCGGCGGCCAGTGGGTGCACCACCCGTTTGACGGCGACGGCATGATCGCGGCGCTGCGCTTTGCCGGCGGCAAGGCCGTGCTGCGCAACCGCTTTGTGCGCACCGAAGGCTGGCTGGCCGAAGAGCAGGCGGGCCGGTTTGTGTACCGGGGGGTGTTCGGCACCCAGAAGCCCGGCGGGGTGGCGGCCAATGCCTTTGACCTGCGCCTCAAGAACATTGCCAACACCCATGTGGTACGCCTGGGCGACCAGCTGCTGGCGTTGTGGGAGGCGGCCGAACCCCATGCCCTCGACCCCGACACCCTGGAGACCGAGGGCATCAGCCTGCTGGGCGGCGTGCTGAAGAAGGGCGAAGCCTTCAGCGCCCATCCGCGCTTTGACCCCGGTCACCACGGCGACAGCCGCATGGTGACCTTCGGCGTCAAAACGGGGCCCAGCAGCACCGTGCGGCTCATGGAGTTCTCCTGTGCCGATGGCCGCCTGCTCAGCGAGCGGCGCGACAGCTTCAAGGGGTTTGCCTTTCTGCATGATTTTGCGATCACCCCCAACTGGGCGGTGTTTCTGCAGAACGCGGTGAGCTTCAACCCGTTGCCGTTTGTGCTGGGACAGAAGGGCGCAGCCCAGTGCCTGGCGTCCAAGCCGGGTGAGGCGGGCCAGTTCTGGTTGGTGCCGCGAGCCAAGGCCAAGCCCGTGCTGGTGCCGGCGCCCGAGGGGTTTGTGTTTCACCACCTCAACGCCTTCGAGGATGGGGCCACGGGAGAGCTGGTGGTCGATTCGATCTTCTACGACGACTTCCCCTCGATCGGGCCCGAGACCGATTTCAGGGAGATCGATTTCGACACCATCCCGGCCGGCCGGCTGCAGCGCTGCCGCATCGACACCGCCACAGCGGCGGTTGCGGTCGAGGTGCTGGAGGAGCGCTGTTGCGAATTCGCCATGGTCAACCCCACCCGCCAGGGGCTGGATGCCCGCTATGCCTGGATGGCCGTGGCCGGCCGCGAGCGCGGCAACGACCCCCTGCAGGCGATCGAGAAGCTCGATCTGCACACAGGCCAGCGCCACGTCTGGAGCGCTGCCCCGCGCGGCTTTGTCAGCGAACCGGTGATGGTGCCGCGCTCCGCCACCGGGGGGGCTGCCCCGGCCGAAGACGACGGCTGGGTGCTCGTACCGGTGTGGAACGGCGCTCGCTGCGCCAGCGACTTGGTCATCCTCAACGCCTCAGACCTCAGCGAGCAGGCCGTGCTGGAGCTGCCGTTGGCGATCCCCTATGGATTGCACGGCAGCTGGGCAGCGCATTGAACGCTTTCAGGCGCTGCCTACAGCAAGGACCCCGACACCAGACGCCCTTGCGGCTTACCCCCGCCCTCAACCCGCAAGCAGTTGCTCCAGCTGAGGTGCCAGCAGGCAGAAGGCCCGGCCACGATGGCCTAGACGACCCTTGAGGGCTTTGTCCATCTCAGCAAAGGTGAGATCCGCTTCCGGCACAAAAAAGACCGGGTCGTAGCCGAAGCCACCTTCGCCGCGCGGCGCCTCGAGGATGAGCCCCGGGCAATGGCCCTCGACCTCGATGGCCACGGTCCCATCGGGTGTGGCCAGCGCCAGGGCGGCGGTGAAGCGGGCGCTGCGGTCGGCAGCGCCGGCCAGTTCGTGCAGCAGGCGCGCAATACGGGCGGCATCGTTGGCGGCATAGCGGGCCGACTGCACCCCGGGTGCGCCCCCCAGGGCTGTGACGCTCAGGCCCGAATCGTCGGCCAGGGCCCAGTGGCCAGTCGCTTGGGCCACGGCCACGGCCTTGAGGCGGGCATTGGCGGTAAAGGTGGTGCCGGTTTCCTCGATCTCAAGGCCTGCCGGCATGGGCTCGATCGTGAGCCCCAGCGGGGCCAGCAGCTGGCCAAACTCGCGGATCTTGCCCGCATTGCCACTGGCGATCACCAGGGTTGTTCGTGCTTGTTGGGGCATCCGGTTCAGGCCCCCTCGGCCAGCTGGCGCGCCCAGGTCAGCACCTCGGCCACGCGCTCGGCACTGGGCGCCTCGCAGTAGAGCCGCAGCAGCGGTTCGGTGCCCGAAAAGCGCAGCATCAGCCAGTGGCTGGGGCCCAGGCGCAGCTTGACGCCGTCGGTGGTGATCACCTGCTGCACCGGCGCGCCGGCCACCGCGCTGGGAGGGGTTTCGGCCAGCAGCTGCTCCAGCCGGGTACGCGCTGCCATGCTGGCCAGCCGCAGATCGAGCCGGTCGTACTGCGCCGGCGTGCCATGGGCGGCGATCAGCGCATCGAGCCGGGCCCCCAGGGGCAGGCCGCCTTCGACCAGGGCTTCGAGCAGCAGCAGGGCCGCAAACGGGGCATCGCGTTCGGGGGTGTGCATGCCGAAGCCCACGCCGCCCGACTCTTCGCCGCCCACCAGCACCGTGCCGGCGAGCATTTCGCTGGCGATGTATTTGAAGCCCACCGCCTTTTCGAGCACGGTGCGGCCCAGACCCTCGGCCACCTGCTGCATGAGGTCAGAGCCGCTCACGGTCTTGATCACGACCCCTGGCAGCTGGCGCGCCCGCGCCAGGTGGTCGATGAACAGGGGCATCAGCAGCTGGGTGCTGCAGTAGCGGCCGTGCTCATCGACCGCGGCGATGCGGTCGCCGTCGCCATCAAACACGATGCCCACCGCCGGCTTGCCGGCGGCCGTGCTGGCCTGCACCGCGGCGATCAGCTCGCCCAGGTAAGCCGCCAGGGGCTCGGGTGGGTGGCCGCCAAACAGGGGGTCGCGATTGGCGCGGATCTCCTGGATGGTGCCTGCGGCGGTGGCCTCGCAGCCCAGCAGCGCGGGCAGCACCCCGGCGGCTGAGCCGTGCATGGGGTCGACGATCACCGTGAGGCCGCTGCGCTGCAGGCCGCTCACCAGGGTGGCGGTGTCGACCTTGGCGCGCAGGCCGTCGATGTAGGCCTGGAGCGCGTCAAAGCGGGGTTCGCCGCTGGCCGGCGGGGGGATCGGCACCGTGATGCCGCCGGCGGCCAGGCGCTGCTCGACCCGGGCCGTGAAATCGCCCTCGACCGAGCCGCCAAAGGGTCCCTTGATCTTGAGGCCGAGCCACTCGGGCGGGTTGTGGCTGGCGGTAATCACCAGCGCGCCCAGGGCCTGGCGCTGCACCACGGCCCAGCTGCTGGCGGGGGTGGGCGTGGGGCTGTCGGAGAGCAGGGGCTCAAGGCCCGCGCCCCTCACGGCGCTGGCGATCGCCTCGGCCAGCTCGGGCGCCAGAAAACGGCGGTCGTAGCCCAGCACGACTTCGCGGCTGCTCAGTCCCGCGGGCGCTGAGCTCTCGAGTTCACGGGCCGCTGCCGCGGCCACCGGCAGCAGACGCTCGACTGTGATGTCGACGCCCAAAATGCCGCGCCAGCCGTCGGTGCCAAAGGCGATCGGGCTGGCCTGAAGGGGCAGGGGGGCAGAGGCCATGGCGTGCGCAGCAGGGCGGCGAAGGCTTGAGGCTTGATAGCAGCCCCCTCGCCCCATGCCCCCCCTGGGTAGTCGGTGTCTGAGCTGCCTGCGGTCCAGCTGCCTGGCAGTGGCGGGCGGGCGTTCGAGTGGCGGCGGCGATAGCGTTCACCTCAGAGATCGACCGGGCCCGGGACTCTTTCTTGGCAGGTCCTCCTGCACGTTGTCTGTGACCCTGATGCTGCTCACCGATCGCCTGCTGCGCAGCTGGGTGCGCTGCCGGCGGCGGGCCTGGCTCGATCAACATGGCCCGTCTGAGCAGCGCCAGTGGAATGCCCACCGGGCCCTGGCGCTCCAGGAGCAGGTGCAGAGCTTTCAGGCTCTGGTGGCACGCCGGCCCGGCCATGGCCTCGCGGCCTGTGCCGCGGGTGCCGATGCGGTGGTGGGGCTGCGCGTTCAGGGGGCGGGGCCGGCGGGCCTGGCCTTGGCTGCCCATCCGCCGCTGCTGCAGCGCACCGGCGGCAGTAGCCGCTGGGGCGACTGGAGCTATCGGCCCGTGCTGGCCCGGCAGGGCTACCGGGTCACCCGCGAGCACCGGCTGCAGCTGGCCCTCTGGGCGCGGCTGCTGGCCCCCTTGCAGCAGGCCCCGGTGCCCCATGGGCTGGTGGTGGCGGGGGGCGGGCGCCAGTTGCAGCAGGAGCGTCTGGCCCTGGGCGAGTCCCTGCAGCGCCAGCTCGACGACAGCCTCGAGCGGCTTGCGGGCGATCTCGATCGCAGCGAGCCGCCGCCCCTGGTCAGCGACCGCAAAAAGTGCACCCTGTGCGGCTGGCGCCGGCTTTGTGATCAGGTTGCCGCCGCCGAGGGTCACCTCAGCGAGGTGAGCGGCATCGGCGGCAAGCGCCGTGACCTGCTGCTCAGCCAGGGCATCGGCACCCTGGCCGAGCTGGCGGCCACCGACCCCGAGCGCCTGGCGGCCCAGCTTGAGCAGGCCGATCCGCAACACGCCAGGCAGCACGCCGCCATCGCCGCCGAGCTGGTGGCCCAGGCGCGGGTGCAGGCGGCCGGGGTGGCCCAGCGGCTCGAGCTGGGTCCCGCCCTGCCCGAGCTCGACGCCGCCGCTGGCGTGCTGCTCTACGACATCGAATCGGACCCCGACGCCCGCGACGACTTTCTGCATGGCTTTGTGGTGCTGCGGCGGTCGCCCTCGGGGCTTTGGCCCGACGCCGGTGCTGCCGCCTACCAGCCCCTGCTGGCGCTGCAGGAGCATGGCGAGACGCGGCTGTGGCTGCGGCTGCGCCGGCTGCTGGCGACCTACCCCGAGTGGCCGGTGCTGCATTACGGCGAAACCGAGTCGTTGGCCCTGGTGCGCCTGGCCCAGCGTCAGGGGGCGGCCGAGGCCGAGATCGCCCAGCTGCGCAGCCGGCTGATCGATCTGCATGCCCGGGTGCGCAGCAGCTGGCGCCTGCCGGTGGGCAGTTATGGGCTCAAGGCCGTGGCCGGTTGGCTGGGTTTTGCCTGGAGCCAGCAGGGGGTCGATGGGGCCCGTTGCCTGCTGTGGTGGCGGCAGTGGCGCCAGTGGCATCGCGACCCGGGACCCCGGGGGCGGGCCGCCCGCCGCCATCTGAGCCAGATCTTTGCCTACAACCGCGACGACAGCCTGGCCAGCTGGACCGTGGCCCGCTGGCTGCTGGATCAGGGCTAGCTCTTGCTCTGGCCTGCGCTTTGGCCAGCTCCACTCGGGGGCGCCACAAAGGCTGCGGGCGGCGACAGCTCCAGCACGATCTGCTCACCGGCGTTCAGCCGGGGCTCGTCCAGGGCGCTGCGCCGCACCAGGGCCAGGCCGATCCATCGTCCACCCGCGGCCGAAGGCAGCTGCAGCACCGAGGTGATCGTGCCGGCCCGCTCGCCAGCCGCGTTGAACAGGGTTTGCCCTGCGCCCAGGGGCTG
>JAGWVJ010000022.1 GCA_018970945.1 Cyanobacteria bacterium REEB417
CTCGGGCCAGGTTGCCCAGATCACCCACATGCACGGCCCTGCAGGCGACCGTGAGCAGCAGCACCGGGCTCATGGCTCCACCGGATGACGCGGCCAGTACCAGGCCATGGCGATCGGTCCGCTGACCAGCACCACGGGCACCAGTCGTAGATGGCCGAAGGCCAGAGCGACAAAAACCAGGGCCGCCAGCCCCAGTGCCACCGGATCCTTGCGGTATTCACCCAGAATCTTGAAACCCATCGAGAGGGCCATGCCGGCAGCGGCGGCCACCACCCCAGCCAGCACCCGATCGACCGCCGGCAGCGTGTGCACGCTGAAATACAGCAGGCCCAGGGCCATCAGCAGGGTGAAGGGCACCAGCAACATGCCGGCAAGGGCCGCCAGGGCACCGGGGAGCCCCCGGAAGTTGGCACCGATGTAGACGGCCATGTTGATCTGATTGGGGCCTGGGAACAGCCGCGCCACGGTGAGACCGGTCAGAAATTCCTCATCGCTCATCCAACGTTTCTGTTCGACGACGATGCGCTGACTCCAGGCCGAGAGGCCCCCGCCAAAGGCAGACAGCGCCACCTGCAACATGCCCACAAACAGCTGGCGCAGGTCAGGTGCCGGGGCCAGCGGCGCAGGCGCTGACTCAGTCATGCACGAAATGGGGGTCAGGTGGCAGCTCGCCCTCCTCGTGGAAGCTGGGATCGAGCGGATCGGGGGCGCTGTATTTCTTGGCCTCCTTCCAATCGGCCGAGAAGGTGGAGACCAGACGCTTGACCACATCGGGGGAATCGGACTCGATGCCCAGCTCGCGGCGAACATCAAAGGCACTGCGGTCGATGTTCATCGAACCGGTCTGGGCATACGCACCGTCAACAAGGATCAGCTTGCAGTGCAGCTTGAGATGCTTCTGTCGCTTCACCTTGACCCCGAAGCGCTCCATGATGCGCAGCGACGAAAAAGTGTCATAGATATCCCAATCCGAGATGCCGTGCTTTCCCCCGCACAGCAGGCGCACCTTCACGCCGCGTTCGCGGGCGGCGATGATGCGCTCAAGCATCACCGCATCGACGAACTTCGGGTGCTGAATCCAGAGGGTGCTCTGGGCCAGATCCATGATCCGCGCCATCTGACCGCGGCTGTGGGCACTGCTCCAGACAAGCCCCACGTGCAGATCGGGGGCAAAGAATTGGCGGCTCCAGTCGGCTTCGAAGCCAGCAATGACCTGATCGATCACCGGTTGCGCGCGGCTGAGGATGCCGTAATCGCGGGTCTGGGTGAAGTACTTGTCGGCAAGGTTGAAACTGGCGATCAGAGCAGCGCTCTGGTCGATCACCATCGACTTCTCGTGGGTGACCGGGAAGGCCTCGGAGGTCCAGGCCACCTCGATTCCCCATCCCTGCAGCAGGGCATAGGCGTCATCGTTCCAGCGGTCACCGCCCGAGGTGTGGGGATTGAGCATCACCCGCACCCTCACCCCGCGCTGGTGGGCCCGCAGCAGGGCCTGCTCGATGGCCTCGCTCTGCAGTTTGAACTGCTTGAGGCGCAACTCGACGGTGGCCTGATCAATCAGGGCGACCACGGCAGCGGCCCCGTCATCGGGCATCACCAGCAGCTCCTGGTGCTGATGCCGGTGGCTGGGCGCCGCTGGTGAATCCTCAAGCACGGGTGTGGACGCCACCTTGACTGATCCGGGTACTGACAGTTTTAACCCCAGAGCGAGATTTCGCCTTAACCTCAAACCGCCTGAACACCGACCGTGGCCGCCGAGACCCGCTACATCCTGATCTGCTCTGGCAAGGGCGGCGTCGGCAAGACCACCCTGACCGCCAACCTGGGCATCGCCCTGGCCAAACAGGGGGTGCGCACCGCCGTGCTGGATGCCGACTTCGGCCTGCGCAACCTCGACCTGCTGCTGGGACTCGAGAACCGCATCGTCTACACGGCCCAGGAGGTGCTGGCCCAGACCTGTCGGCTGGAGCAGGCCCTCGTCAAGCACAAACAGCAACCGAACCTGGCGCTGCTGCCGGCCGGCAACCCGCGCATGCTCGAGTGGCTCACGCCCGATGACATGAAGACGATCGCGGCGATGCTGGGCGATCTGTTCGACGTGGTCCTGATCGATTGCCCCGCCGGCATCGAAGACGGCTTCAAGAATGCCGTCGCCGCGGCCCGCGAGGCGATCGTGATCACCACCCCCGAGGTGTCGGCCGTGCGCGACGCAGACCGGGTGATCGGTCTGCTTAACACCGAGGGCATCAGTCCAATTCAGCTGGTTTTGAACCGCGTGCGGCCCAAGATGATGGCCAACCAGGAGATGCTGGCCGTGAGCGATGTCACAGACATTCTGGCGCTGCCGCTGCTGGGCCTGGTGGTTGAGGACGAACAGGTGATCGTCTCCACCAACCGGGGTGAACCGCTCACCCTCAATGGCGCCAATTCACCGGCCGCGCAGGCCTACACCAACGTGGCCCGGCGGCTGCGGGGTGACGACGTGCCGATCGTCGACCCGAGCCAGGAGCGCCAGGGCCTCAGGGCCAAGATCAGCCGCCTGATGAACACCAAGATTTTCTGATGTCTCTGACCCTGCGCGACGCCATCAACCGGCTGCTGGGGCGCCAGCCCGCCAGCGCCAGCACCGCCAAGCAGCGGCTGCAGCTGGTGCTCGCCCACGACCGCAGCGACCTCAACCCCGAGCTGCTTCAGCAGATGCGCCGAGAGATTCTCGAAGTGGTGAGCCGCTATGTGGAGCTCGACCTCGACGAGGGCGACGTGAGCCTGGCCACCGAAGACCGGGTCACCGCGTTGGTGGCCAACCTGCCGATCAAGCGCGCCCGCGATGTAGTGCTGCCCGCCCCGGCTGCCGGGGCCTGACTGCCCACCTGCACCCCGAGCCTGTGCCGTGGGAACCCTGGGAGGTTCTCTGCTTCTGGGTCTCCATGGCCTGCATCACCCGGTTGATGACGATCAGCCCTGCCGAGCAGCGGGTGCTGGCGCTGCTACTGCAGGGCGGCAGCAACCGCTGGATCGCCGCCCAGTTGCGCCTGAGCCCGCGCACGGTTGAAAGCCACATCGGCGCCATGCTCGACAAAAGTGGCTGCCGCAACCGCAGCCAGCTGCTGCTGTGGGGGCTGGGCAGCCATTCGGAAGCAAGCAGGTGAGCCTTGAGAGTCCGGCGGTTTGACCGTGGCTTATTGGCCTATCTTTTGGCGACCGATCAGCTGGATCAAGCTGACCGGGCGGCCGCTGGGCACAACATGCAGCTGGCCGGCGGAGATCGCTTCGGCTGCAGCGATGGAGATGGCCGCCAGGCAGGCACCGACGCTTCGCCCCTTACCACTGACCCTGACCGCATGGGGCTGACAGTTGTCACCCACGGCCATGAGCAACTGGACTGTGTCGGGTTTGGCGCTCACCTCAGGCTCGGGCAGAGCCGAGGCCGGTGCGATGAGCGCCGACCCATCCAACAGCAAGGCACCACCAGAGAGAATCGCGACAACCGTTGGCAACCAGGGAGTCGCCGTCGACGAACCAGGGGGTGGGGCTGATTCTGCCCCTGTCCCGGTACAGTCGCTTGGTGCCGGCTTAGCTCAGCGGTAGAGCAGCGCTTTTGTAAAGCGAAGGCCATCGGTTCAAATCCGTTAGCCGGCTTCATGGTGGGCAGAACATTGACGGTGGAGACGTTGAAGGGCCAAAACAGAGTTCGCCGCGCCCTTGTGGGTGATGCCATGGCATCACCCACTGGGTGTCAAGGTCTGGGCAAACGGGCAGATCGGGCATCGCTGCTCCAGACCAGAAACGGCCATGGCACACGCAGGCGCGATTGAAGCCTGCCTGGACGGCAACGGCTGTAACGATGCCAGCAGCTGCGTGAGGCCGCACAACCAAGTTCACGCAAAGCCTGGTCCTGCAATCAACACCATTGCCTTGGTGGCAACACACTGACGTGGATGAAGCCGATGTTGCTCAGCAGCATGGCCTCTGTGGACATCCGCGATTCCGCTGCCTAAGGTTGAAGAAATAGTCATTGCAATCATGCCATCAGGATGCCAGATCGAGAAGCTCGAAACCACGTACTTCGAGAATCCGGTTGATTTTCGTCACGAGGTTATTTACTTCATCATCATTGATCGCTTTTACGATGGCCACAGCGATCAAGACCAACGTGGAGAAGGCTCCGAGCTGGAAGACAGCAAAGGACTTTACGATAGAACCCGTCAGGATTGGGGTAAATACTGGGGCGGCAATCTTCAGGGAGTGATCAACAAGATTGACTATCTCAAGCAACTCGGCGTGACTGCCCTCTGGCTATCACCACTGTTTGAGCAGGTCAGCGATCTGCAGTTCAGCAGAGCACCGATGCATGGCTACTGGACGCGTGATTTCAAGCGCATCAATCCGCGTTTTCTCAAGGTCGGAGAGTCCAACAGCATCTCCGAATCAGAGACCCTCAAAGCGCTGGTAGACACCTGCCACAACGCCGGCATCAAGGTCGTGCTCGACATCGTCTGCAACCACAGCTCACCCGACATCAACGGCTGCAAAGGAGTCGTCCTCGACGACGGCACGCACCTCGCCGACTACCACCGCGACGACAAGGATTTTTACTACCACAATGGCGAGATCACCGACTGGGAGGACGAGTACCAGCTGATTCATTGCGAAATGATGGGTCTAGCCACATTTAACGAGAAAAATATTGAGTACCGCAATTACATCAAGGCCGCCATCAAAGACTGGCTCGATGCGGGCATCGATGCGCTCAGAGTCGACACGCTGAAGCACATGCCGATCTGGTTCTGGCAGGAATTCAGCACAGAGATGAAGAACCACAAGCCGGGCCTCTTCATGTTCGGCGAATACGGCTTCAGCAAGCCCTGGGAGCAGCGATCGGTCGAGTATGCCAACAACATCGGAATGTCCATTCTTGATTTTGGCCTCTGCGATGGGATCCGCTTCTGCATGTCAGGCAAAGAGCCCGGTGGCTTCTACCAGGTCGAGAAGGTTCTGGCCTATGACCGCGTCTATCACCGCGCCAATGAACTGGTGACGTTCATTGACAACCACGACATGCCACGCTTCCTGTCGATCGTTTCTGACAAGCGCCTGCTCGACCTTGCCCTTGTACTTCTACTCACCCTGCGAGGAGTTCCCTGCCTCTTTTATGGCACCGAGCAATACCTTTGCAACAACACTGACGGCGGCCAGGATCCCTACAACCGGCCCATGATGGAGAGCTGGGACAATGCATCGCACCCCTTCCAGCTGGTGCAAACATTGTTACGCCTGCGCGAGAACAACCAGGCGCTTGCCTACGGCTCCCACAACACCGCCTGGGTCAACGAAGACTTCTACCTCTACACAAGAAATTACCGAGACAGCGCGGTCATGGTGATGGTCAACAAGAGTGAGCACGAGCATGTCGTGAACGCCGAGCACATTCGCATGCCCGACGGCGACTATATCTGCCATCTCACAGGCCGCACGGTCAGCCTCAGCAACGGCCATCTGCAGGGGTTCGGTGTACCGGCCAAAACGGCCATGGTCATCAGCGTTGCTGGCCAGCCAGTACAGGGTCAGGTGGTGGCCGTGTTTCAGCTCAATGGCTTCGAAACTCAACCAGGCCAGTCAGTGGCGATCGTCGGCTCGTGTGATGAGCTAGGCAACTGGCATCACGACCAGGCCTACGGCATGGAGTATGTGAACCAGAACACCTGGATTGCTTCGGTTGCCTTCGATCACGACGCCGCACGGTTGGTGAACTTCAAATTCCTGGTGAAACAGCAGGGAGCTGAGCCGATCATCGAATACGTGATCAACCGCAAACTGCTGCTTCCTGAACAAGGAACGATCGCCGTTGACTGCTTCTGGAACGCCGCGGCCTGATGAGCACCGGGGCCTTCGCGCTGCCACCCCGGTGGGTAAGCCAGGCCGTTGTCTACCAGATCTTTCCTGATCGCTTTCGCCGGGGAGCCGGTGCATCGGTCGATCCCCTGGGCTCCCATCGCATTGAACCCTGGGGGTCGCCACCCAGCGCCAGGGGCTTCCAGGGTGGTGATCTGCATGGGGTCATCGACGCCCTGGATCACCTTCAGGATCTGGGGGTGACGTGCCTGTCTCTGAACCCGATCTTCAGCTCGGCCGCCAACCACCGTTACCACACCTACGACTACTTGCAGGTGGACCCGCTGTTGGGCGGCAACAGTGCCTTTGACGCCCTTGTGAGCGCCCTGAAGCGCCGTGGCATGCGGTTGGTGCTCGATGGCGTGTTCAACCACTGCGGGCGCGGGTTCTGGGCCTTTCATCACCTGCTGGAAAACGGGGCCAGTTCGCCCTACGCCGACTGGTTCGCCGTCGACAACTGGCCACTGAACCCTTACCCCAGGCCCTCGGCCCGGGGAGCCGCCCGCCGGGCCGGGTACCACTGCTGGTGGAACGACGCCGCCCTGCCGAAGTTCAACCACGCCAACCCTGCGGTGCGCGACTACCTGCTGGCGGTGGGCGAGCACTGGCTGCAACGGGGCATCGACGGCTGGCGGCTCGACGTGGCCGATGAGGTGCCAACCGACTTCTGGGTCCAGTTCCGGCAGCGTGTCAGGCAGACCAACCCAGAGGCCTGGATCATCGGAGAAGTCTGGGGCGATGCCCGCCCCTGGCTGCAGGGCGATCAGTTTGACGGGGTGATGAACTACCGCTTCGGCTGGAGCACACTCGGCTGGGTTGCCGATGGCCAGCTGAAACCGGGCCATGGTCGCCGTTCGATGCCCTACGGCAACTGCGATGGCGGCAGCTACACGCAGGTGCTGCAGGAGACCCTGGGCTGGTACCGCGACGCTGTGAATCTGGCCCAGCTCAACCTGCTCGACAGCCACGATGTGCCGCGGGCGCTGCACATGCTGCAGGGTGATGTGAAGGCCCTGCAGCTGGCGCTCGTGCTGCTGTTTTGCCTGCCGGGCGCGCCCTGCCTCTATTACGGCACCGAAGTGGGGTTGCACGGCGGTGAAGAGCCCGGCTGCCGCGAGGCCTTTCCCTGGGATGGACCCTCGGGCTGGCGGGCCGACCTGCGGGCGTTCATCGCCAGCCTGGCGGCGCTGCGACATGCTCACGGGGCGTTGTGCAGCGGCACGCTGCAGCTGGCAGTGCTAAAGGGCAGCGAGGGCGATCAGGGACTGCTGCTGCAGCGCCAGGGCCACGGCACGGCGATCGACGCCTCGATCACGGTCGTGATCAACCGCAACCGCCGCGCGCCACTGCGGCTTGATCACCCCCGGCTGAGGCAGAGCCTGCCTGGCGAAGCCCCCTGGGCGGTGGTGTGGCCGGCCGAACACCGGGCTGGGCCGATGCCGCAGCAGCTCGCGCCCCAGTCGGCCGTGGTGTTGCAGCGGCGACCAGCTCAGCCATAGCGCCCCCTGAGAAACAGATCGACCTCGGCGGCACGGCGGCGCACCAGGCCAGGCAGCTCGCGACCGTCGCCCCGACTCCAGCGGGGCAGTTCTGCAGCGATCACCTGCTGGGGATCCTCGCCCGCTAGCAACCTGCGGCGCAGACTTGATCGTTGCAGGGCACCCACGCCCACGTTGTAGGTGAAGCTGATCAGGGCCGCCTGCTGCTCGGCGCCGTAGCTGCGGGCCGGCGGAATCGCTGCCAGTAGCGCGGGGGCATAGCGGTCGGCCACCGCATCAGCCAGCAACCGCTCCGCCTGCTCGCGGCTGATGCGATCACCCAGCTGCACCGGCTGGCCATCGGCATAGCGAATCGTGCCGTAACCGATCGTGGCGATGCCCACCGGATCGAGATAGGCCTCGAGGGATAGCCCCTCAAAGGTCCGGATCAGCGGCAGGGCATGGTCCTGCCAGCCGGGCTGTAGGCCCTTGGACTGGGCTCTTTGCCAGGCCACGAAAGGGCCCGCCCCACCCAGGGCTGCGGGGTCCATGCTGGGCAGGGCATGGCCACTGCCAAAGGCCCCGGCCAGCAGTGCCAGCGCCAGGGGCACAGAGCCGC
Source organism: Cyanobacteria bacterium REEB417 (assembly GCA_018970945.1). Classification (GTDB taxonomy): domain Bacteria; phylum Cyanobacteriota; class Cyanobacteriia; order PCC-6307; family Cyanobiaceae; genus RGUW01. The sequence continues at coordinate 7,990 of JAGWVJ010000022.1, forward strand.
GACCACCGGCACAATCATCAAGCCAGTCGTCGTCGAGATCCTGACGGTCGTCGGGATCATCAATCAGGGCGAAGAAGCGATCACCGGCACCACGACTGATGCATTCAGCCAGTAGCTGGGTGTAGTGCTCGTCGTCGGTGATGCGATCGATCAGGCGGTTGAGAAACGCCAGTGAGGGATCCTGATCCTGGACGCGTTGGGTGGTTCTGCTGAGCATGGGCGAGTCAAAAGATGCTTCTCCTGGCCTAAACGACGACACCGATCAAACCCCATTAAATCTCACAAAGTCTTCAGGCTCTGATCAGATCCGAGCCAGCGATGCTGCGGCCAGATCGCTATAGCGCCAGACCGTGGCCAAATGCAGCACCGATGAATACCTTCAAGAGCAAGAAGGCAGCTCATGAGGCGCTCTTGCCTTGACCGATTCTCCAGCAAAATCCGAGACCTGCGAGCGGGCTTTTGACCGCTTCACGATGTTTGAAGCCGCAGCCCTCGAGCACTGGCACCACGGCAGCGACGTCACACGGCCGGTCGTGTTTCTGCCGCTGCCGCTGCGATGGACGACCGCCAGCGCAGCAGCAGTCACCCTGCTGGCAGTGGCATGGGCGCTGCTGGCGCGCATCCCGTTGCAGGTGCATGGCACCGCCGCGATCATTCCTGACCAGGGCATCAACACCCTGGTGGCGGCTGGCCATGGCCGCCTTCTGTATCAGGTCAGCGGTCTGGGGCCCACGACTCTCAACCTGCAGCAACGGCAGAACAACCAACTGCTGGAGCGTTTCTGGCTCCAGTCCACCCAGCCCCAGGGCTCGCCGGCCGACACCCACCACCAACTGGCCCAACTCGGCGTCGCCGCACTAACCGCAGCGGGCGGCCAACAACTGCTTTTGCCTCAGGATCTGCCAAGCCCCCAGCCTGTTGATCGGCATCAGCCTGCCGAAGTGGTGCACTACCCGGCGGGCACGATGCTGGCCCGGGTCATGGACACCCAGGCCCTGCAGGAGCTCAAGGCCGATCTGCTGAACCAGCGCCAGCGACGCCTCACAGGCGATCGACGCGACAGGATCGACCAGCTGATCAGCAGCCTCAACCGGACCGCCGTGTTTGCCCCCGAAGGCGGGTTCTACCTGCTGGCCAAGTTCTTCAGAAACGGCAGCCTGGTGACCAAGGGTGATGAGCTGTTGAGCTACACCAGCCAACCACCGGCCCTGCCCCGGGTGGTGCCGGTGTTTCTCGACGCAGCCTCAGCCCAGCAGGTTCAGCAGGGCATGGGGGTGCTGCTCACGCCCAGGGGACTGTCACGCACCCACCACGGCGGCATCCCCGGCAGGGTGGTCGAGGTCTCCATGCTCCCGCTGCTGGGCGATGCCGTCGTTGGCGCCGCCGGCAGCCGTGCACTCGCCACAACGATCGCCCGGACGGTGCCTGCGCCCTACCTGGTCTGGGTAGAGCTGCAGCAGGCCGCGCCCCGGCTCTGCAGGCAGGCGATGTCGCGCCGTTGTTACCGCTGGAGCACGGGCCGCCTGCCGCCCCTGCCCGTGAAGCTGGGCAGCCTGGCCGATGTGCAGATCACCACTGGGCAGCAACCACCGGTCAGCCTGGTGTTGCCGGCGCTGAGCCGGAGCCTGGGGCTGGCACCCATGCGGCCATGAGACAGGCGCGCAGCCTCTCGCGACGCAGGGTGATCAGCCCCACCGTGCTCCAGTACGAAGCGGTGGAATGCGGCGCCGCCAGCCTCAAGATCGTGCTGGGTTATCTGGGCCGGGTGCTGCCGCTGAGCGACCTGCGTGAACGCTGCGGCATCAGCCGCGATGGTGTCACCGCCCTACAGCTCAAGGCCGCAGCCGAAAGCCTTGGGCTGACCGTGAACGCCTACCGCTGCAGTGCCGAGCATCTGCGGCGTGCGGGTCAGTTTCCCTGCATCCTCTTCTGGACGTTCAACCACTTTCTGGTGCTTGAAGGCTTTGCCCATGGCAAGGTCTGGTTGAGCGATCCGGCGGCAGGACGACGCTGGGTCAGCTGGCAGCAGTTCCAGACCGGCTTCACCGGCGTGGTGCTCGAACTGCATCCTGGCGAGGGGTTCAGCCCGGGCGGACGTGAACCTGGCCTCTATCACCGGGTCCCAGCCCTGCTGGCGCCGTATCGCTCGGTGTTGCCCTGGATCGTGCTGGCCGCGGTGGCGGCTGCCCTGCCCGAACTATTCGTCGCGGGGGCAACGGGCCAGCTGATCGATGCGGTGCTGCAGGACGGCCATCAGACCCTGGGGATCCCACTGCTCTGGATCAGCAGCCTCGCGGTCGCGGTGCTGGTCACCCTGCTGCAGGTGCAGAACCTGCTGCTGCGCCGCCTGGGCCAGCAGTTGCACCATCGCCTCAGCGGCCTGCTGTTCATCACTCTGTTCAGCCTTCCCTATCGAGCGGTGCTGCAGCGCCTGCGGGGCGAGTTGGCGACCCGGCTGATGTTGCCCTTTGCCCTGGTGCAACTCGGCGTCAGCGGTGTGGTGACCGTGCTGCTGACCCTGGTCTCGGGCCTGGTGGCACTGCTGGTCGGCCTGTTCATCGCCCCATGGCTGGCCCTGACAACACTCACGATCGCCGGCTGCAGCACGGCCGTGACGCTCTGGATCAGAAGCCGCCGCTGCGACGCCAACACCCGGCTGGCGCTGGTGCAGGGCAGAAGCATCGGCGTTGGCATCGATGTGGTGCAACGCATCGAAGATCTCAAGGCCAATGGACTCGAAACGACGGCCTTCAGGCAGTGGTCGACTGACTTCATCGAAGGCCTGAACGACCTGCAGCAACAGGGCCTGGCCTCGGCCCTGGGCGGACTGATCGGCAGCAACGCGGGGTTTCTGTTGCGCAGCAGCGTGATCCTGGTCGGTGGCCTGCTGATCCTGCAGGGGCAGCTGACCCTGGGGGAGCTGACTGCCTTCCAGTTCCTGATGGGGCTGATCCAGGCCCCGCTGCAGCAGCTCAGCCAGCTGACCAGCCAGCTGCAACAGCTCGACGGCCAACTGGGGCGGCTCAACGATCTGATTGATGCCGAGCCCGACCCGACCGTGCGCAGCCTGCAGCTGGCACACCCAGGCGAGCCCGAACGGCGCCTGGCGGGAGGGTTGGAGCTGCGAGATCTAGGCTTTCGGTTCAGCTGCACCACACCGCCACTGTTCGGCGGGCTCGATCTGACCCTGAAGCCTGGTCAGCACCTGGCGATCGTGGGCCCCAGCGGCTCGGGCAAATCAACCCTGCTGCGTCTGCTGGCGGGCCTGATGCAGCCAAGCCAGGGCACGGTGCTCTACGACGGCCGGCCCTGGCTGGCGTGGGATGACCCCACCCTGCGCGCCTCCATCGCCCTGGTCTGCCAGGAGGTGTTCGTGTTCGAAGCGAGCCTGGAGCACAACCTGACGCTATGGGATCCCAGCTACGGCCCGGGGCAGGTCCTCAATGCGCTGGATCAGGTCGGACTGCTGCAGGAGCTCGGCGGCGCCGGTGCCCTGGGGCTTCAGCTCGGCAAAGCCGGGGTCAATCTGAGCGGTGGGCAGCGGCAACGCATCGAGATCGCCCGGGCGCTGCTGCGCTGCCCCAGCCTGCTCTTGCTCGATGAAGGCACCAGCGCCCTTGATGGCGAGGGCGAACGCCAGATCCTTGGTGTGCTCAAGCAGACGCCGCGAACCCTGATCACCGTGGCGCACCGCATGCGGGCAGCCCAGATCAGCGACCAGGTGGTGGTGCTCGACCAGGGGCGGCCGGTGCAGCAGGGCAGCCCCCAGCAACTGGCCGCCCGCAATGGCCCCTACCGCCGCCTGCTTGAGGCCGAGGGCCTGATCGAGGCCGAGCACAGCAACGACCTGGAGCCGGTCGGCCCATGACGACTACCCAGGACCGTCAGCAGGCCCTGCTGCGGGGCATGGCCGCCCTGCAGCAGCAGCACCTGGAGCCCCCCGGCAACCCACCTGGCAACGCAGACCGGGCTTGCCGGGTACTGGAATACGCCATGGCAAGGCTGGCCGACCCCCGGCGCATCACCCCGGGGGGCAGCAGCGTTGCCGAGCTGCTGGAGCACAACGCGATCAGCAACCGCGAGGTGCGCACGCCCCACGACCTGGCCTGCCTCAGCGGAGCCATGTTGATCGTGGTCAGGCAGGCCGATGGCCAGCCCCTGGCGCTGCATCGCCAGGGCAGCCGCATGCTGACCTTTGATGGCCGAAGCGACCACCCCCAGCCGCTCGACCGGCAGGCGGTGTTCCAGCCGATCGCCTACGAGCTCTATGCCGCGTTCCCATGGCCACTGCGGTCATGGACCCAGCTGCTCGGCTTTGCCCTGGGCCGCGATCTGACGCCCCTGCTCACGGTGCTGGTGAGCGCCATGGTTATGGCGGTGTTCACACTGAGCATTCCGCTGCTGACCAGCTTCGTGGTGGGCACGGTGCTGCCGCGGGGTGCCTACCAGCTGCTCGTCGAAACCGCCCTGATGGTGCTGCTGATCCTGGTGTGCAGCGTGATCGCCCAGGCATTCAGCGACCTGGCCAGCCTGCGTCTGCAATCCCTGCTGAGCCTGCGGCTCGAAGCGGCGATGTGGAGCCACCTGATGCGGCTGCCGCTGCACGTGTTCGAGAGCACGGGCAGCGCGCAGCTGATCGCCCGGGTTGGAGCCATCAGCCAGATGCGCCATCTGCTGAGCCAGGGAGTGCTGTCAACGGGCCTGGGCCTGTTGTTTTCGCTCAGCAACCTGATGCTGATGCTGGTGCTGCAGGCGAAACTGGCCCTGGTGGCTGCCGCGTTCAGCATCGTGGGCGCCCTTGGCATGGGTCTGCTGGTTGTGCGCAGCAGCCGACTTGAGGCACCGCTGCTGCAGGGCCAAAGCCGAGCCACCGAGTTGGCGCTGCAGGCGGTGAGCGGCCTGCCCCAGATCCGGGTGAGCGGCGGTGAGCCCCATGTGTTTGAACGCTGGGTCGGCGTCGTGCTCGCCCTGAGCGATCTGCAACGGCGCAGCGAAAGCGTCAACCAGTCGCTCACCTTGCTGGCGCGGCTGCTGGCTCCCCTGGGGCAGGTCGTGGTGTTCATCACCATGCTCGGCCTGCTGCATCAGAGCGACGCCACCCAGGCCCAGATGGGGTCCAACCAGCTGGTGGCGACCTTGGTTGCCTTTGAGGCGGCCTACCTCGCCTTCACCAGCCAGCTCGCGGCCCTGGTGGTGCAGGCAGCCGGCAGCGTCGCCCGGCTTCAGACGCTCTGGCAAAGCTGCAGGGAATTGATCGTGGCGGCGCCCGAGGCGAGCCGGCAGCGGGGTGCGCGCTGCCTTGCCCTTCAGGGCAAGGTCAGCGTTCAGAATCTGCAGGTGCGGTTGCCCGCGGCCGCCGAGCCCCTGCTGGTCAACCTCAACCTGACCATTGCTGCAGGCAGCTACACGGCGATCACCGGAGCCTCGGGATGCGGCAAGTCCACACTGTTGCGCTGCCTGCTGGGGCTGATGGAACCCGAGGCGGGGGTGATCAGCATCGATGGCATCGACCTGCGCGAGCTGGCCCTGGGCCCCTACCGGCGCCAGCTGGGGGTGGTGCTGCAGAACGCCCCCCTGGCAAGCGGTTCCATTGCCGAACTGGTGCGAGCCGGCAGGCCCTACGGCCGCGACGCGATCTGGGCCGCCCTTGATCAGGCGGCGATCGCCAGCGATGTCGCACGCATGCCGATGCAGCTGGAAACGATTCTTGGCGAGGGGGGCAACGGCATCTCGGGCGGCCAGCGTCAGCGGCTAGCCCTGGCCCGTGCCCTGCTGGGCCAGCCCCGGGTGCTGCTGCTGGATGAGGCCACCAGCGCGCTTGACGCCCCCACCCAGGCCAGCGTGAGCCAGACCCTTGCCCGTTTGCCGATGACCCGTATTGCGATCGCCCACCGCCTCGCCACGCTTCAAGCGGCCGATCAGATCGCCGTGATCGAACATGGCAGCATCAGCGAACTGGGAAGCTTTGAGTCGCTGATCCGACGCCCCGGCGGCTATCTGCAACGCAGCCTTGCGGCACAGGCACCGCAGGGTTGCGGTAAGGGCTCAGCAGCCAACCGCTGACGCAGCACAGGCCGATCAGCGTTTGCCACGCCCCACCTCTGTTGCCGATGCCTGGACTGCAGAACTTGGCCCAGGCCATGGCCAGCGGCGTGGCCACCCTGCTGATCCTGCTGGCCGGAGCCTCGGCACTGCCCGGACCGCCCCTTAGGGCTCCCGCGCTGGTTGACCCGCCAGCAGCCAGATGAGACCGGCCAGCAGCAGCCAGGGCAGCAGGTGCCACTCCACCAGCGGCGCCAGGGTCGCCGTGAGCGGGGTGAACAGCCAGTAGGCCACGGTCAAACCCAGAGACACCACCACGATCAAAGCGGCCATGGACTGGTGCCGTGCGAGCTGCCCCAGTAGAGCAACCATGCCGCCGCCGCGCCATTACAACCGCACACTGCCCTGCCGCAACAGACGCCAGCCCTCGGGCTCCCATGCGACCACCGTGCTGGCCACCCCTGCAGGCACTGGCCAGGGTTGATAGCCCAGCATCGGCACCTGCTGGGCGCTGAAGCAGGCGGCAGCCTCGGCAGCGGTGGTGGCCGCAGGCTCACCCGAGCGGTTGGCGCTGGTGGTGGCCAGGGGGCCGCTCAAACGCAACAGTGCCTGAGCCATGGGACAGGCGGGCACCCGCAGCCCGAGGCTGCGACCACCAGGATTGAGCTGTTCGACCAGGGGACCGGCAGCGGGCAGCACCAGGGTTAGGGCTCCGGGCCAGTGGGCTGCGGCCAGCTGAAGCCATTCGGGCTGCCAGGCGATGGCGACCCGCTGCTGCAACTGGGCCAGGTCGGCCCCCATCAGGATCAGGGGCCTGTCAGGTGGACGCTGCTTGAGACGCCAGATCTGGGCGGCGTGCTCGGGCAGCGCCGCCAGGGCCACCACGGTGTCGGTCGGAAACAGGACCGCAGCCCCCGCCTGCAGGCGGGCAGCGAGGGCAGTGGGTTCAAGCGCGGGGGCCATCACGACAACGTCTGGGGGGCACGGGCACTGGCGAAGCGCCAGACCCCCTCAAGGTCGCGGTGGCGATCGAGCTGCACAAGGCCCGCAGCAGCCAGCAGATCGTGCACCGCGGCACTCTGGTCGTGGTGGTGCTCCAGCAGCAGCAGACCACCCGGGACCAGGGCGGCGGCGGCGCCCGCAGCGATCGCGCGGATCGCCGCCAGACCGTCGCCGCCGCCATCGAGGGCGAGCACCGGCTCATGCTCACGCACCCCAGGTTCCAGCGCAGCCCACACCGCTGTGGGGATGTAGGGGGGATTGGACACAACCAGGGCCAGCTGGCCCCACCAGGGCACGAGGGGTTGCCACCAGCTACCCGCCAGCAGCTGAACCTGCCCAGCCGCCACATGACCCTCAAGATTGCAGGCCGCCACAGCGCGGGCTGCCGACGAGAGTTCGACCGCCAGACCGCGGCTGCCGGGCCAGGCGCGCGCCAGGGCCAGCGCCACCGCGCCGCTGCCCGTGCCCAGCTCGGCCCACAGCGCCGGCGGCGTGGGGCTGAGCGCCAGGGCCAGCTCAACCAGCACTTCGGTTTCGGCCCGCGGAATTAAGGCCCCCGGGCCCACCTGCAGGGTCAGATCGCGCCAGGGGCAGAGACCCAGCAGGTGCTGCAGGGGGATCTGCTCGTTCAGGTGGCGCCACCACAGCATCTCGAGCTCGTCGAGAGAGCGCCGCAGCAGCACTGCCTGCTGCGGCCGCAGGTGCAGCAGCTGAAGCTGCTGCCAGCTGATGCCGCCGCCCAGATCGAGCAACCAGTCGAGGCTCGGCTGCAGCACGACGGGCTCGCGGCGATGGCCAGCCAGCTGGCGGCGACGCCACGCCAGCAGCTCCCTGCCTGCGACCCCATGGGCGCAGGTGGCTGCAGGAATGGCGTTGTCGTTGGGGGGGCTCAGCTGGCCGGGGACCACAGGGGCCTGGAATGGAAACCCAGTCTGGAGCAGGGTCAACAGACCGGCCGCCAGTGCAGCCCCGGCTCAGCCCGCAGCAGCCCGGCCAGCTCGAGCGCCAGCAGGCGGGGCATGAGCTGGCTGACGGCCTGCCCCAGGTGCAGGCTCAACTGCTCGAGCGACGCGCCGCTGCCCACCGCTTCCAGCAGGGACTGATCGGCGGCGGTGGCACCACTCTGGGCCGAACCGAGGGCCGGCGCCGCCATGGCTGGTGGCTGTGCCAGCGGGCCCGGCCCCAGGGCGCTGATCAGATCAACGGCATCGAGCAGGGGCGCCGCACCCCGCAGCAACCAGCGGTTGCTGCCGGCTGCCGAACGTTTGGCAGCATCGCCCGGCACCACCCAGAGCTTGAGACTGCTCTGCCAGGCCAGCCGCGTCGCATGCAGCGCACCGCTGGGCTCAGGGCATTCGACCAGCACAAGCGCGCGGGCCAGGGCCACCTGGAGGCGGTTGCGGGCGGCGAAATGGCCTGCACAAACCCCACCAGCCGGCGGCTGCTCACTGAGCAGCAGGCCGCGTTCGGCCACCTGCTGCTGCAGCCGCACGTGATGGCTGGGGTAGACCCGATCCAGCGGCGTGCCGAGCACCCCGATGGGCCTGCCGCCAGCGCGCAGACAACCCTGATGGGCGGCTGCATCGATGCCTTCGGCCAGACCACTCACCACAGGCCAACCCGCCTGGGCAAGAACCCGCCCGATTGCCTCGGCCATCGCCAGCCCATGGGGCGAAGGGCGCCGGGTGCCCACTACGGCGACCGCACGCCCCTGCCGCAGCGGCGACCACAGCTGACCGCGGCCGCGCCAGTACACGTGCAGGGGAGGCCGGGCCAGCGCCCTGACCGCAGCCGGCAAGGCCGCATCACCCGGCACCAGCACCCCTGAACGGCCCACGGACCCCAGAGGGTCGACACCCGCACGACGGCGGCAGCGATCGATCGCCGCCAGTCGCACCGGCCCGATACCCGGCACTGCCGCCAGCGCCTGACTGGACGCGGCCCAGGCCGCAGCCAGACTGCCGAACAGGCCCCAGAGCTGGCAGAGGGCCTCAAACCCCAGCCCCGGAACCCGGCTCCACACCAGCCACCACAACCGCTCCTCAGACGACCACGCCGACCCGGCCGTCAGGGGATCGCGCCAGGGACGCTCGACCACGCTTATCAGTACAGACGTACCAATCTTAACCGACACCCCTGGCCAGGGCCTCCACCGCTGCCTCCAGGTCAGGCGGCAGGCGGCGCAGCAGGCGGCGTTGCTCGGGGCCCGCCGACAGGTCCACCAGCACCAGCTCGACACGGGCCTCAGCCGCCGGCACCCCTGCCGCCGTCACAAAACGGCTGAGCCAGGGCAGCCTGACCCCCTGACGCGGCAGGACCGCACTCTCCACCCGGACCCGATCGCCATGCAGCAATGCCTGGTGATAGCCAATCGCCAGCGACACCACCGGCAGCTCGAGCCCGCGCGCCGAGAGATCGCTGTAATCGAGCCCCACCTGGGCCAGGGCCTCAACCCGGGCCTCTTCGAGCCAGGCCAGATAGGCCCCATGCCACATGACGCCGGCATGGTCGGTGTGCTGGGGCAGCACGCGTCGCTGCAGCAGCCAGGGATAACCAGCCACAACGGTTTCAATGACCATGGTTGTCAAACGGCCAGCACAGCCTCTCAGGCGCCATAGGCTGCCATTGCGCCCCATCTGCCGCTGTGTTTCGCAACCTGCTGATCGCCGATTCTGGCCAGGGCCATGTCGAGGAAATGGTGCGCATGCTGCGGGCCATCCCGCCGGCCGCCCAGGCACGGGTCAACCTGCTGCATGTGATTGAAGAACAGGGCAGCGCCGAAGTCGACGACCACCGCAACCGCGCCGAAGGCCTGATCAACGATGCAATCAAACGCATGGGCCTTGACGGCGTTGCGGTCAACACCCTGATTCGCCAAGGCGACACCAAGACCACCGTGCTCAAGGTGGCCGATGACGTCGATGCGGACCTCATCATCATGGGCTCCCGCGGCATGAACAGACTGCAGGCGATCCTCAGCAACAGCGCCAGCCAGTACGTGTTTCAGTTGTCGACCCGGCCGATGCTGCTGGTGCGCGATGACCTTTACATCCGCGCCATCAATCGGGTGATGGTCACCGTGGATGGCACCGGGGTGGGCGATGACGCCCTGCGACTGGCCTGCGAACTGGTGGCCAGCATTCCTGGCGGCACGCTCACGGGTGTGCACGTGACCCGTCAGGACATCGCCCCGAGCCGCGGCGGCAAAAGCCCGGCCGACGAAGCGCTCGACAAGGCCGTGCAACGGGCCCGCAGCTTCGGGGTCACCATGCAGCCGCTGCACAAGGTGGGCGACATCGCCCGCACCGTCTGTGCGGCAGCTGAGGAAACCCGCGCCGACCTGCTGGTGATCGCCTCCCAGGACAGACGTCCGGTGGTGGCCAAGAACCTGGTTGACATCGACCGACTATTGGGCAGCTCGGTCAGCGATTTCATCCGGGTGCATGCACCGGCTCCGGTGTTGCTGGTGCGTGAACCGGAACGGCGTTGAACGGACCTGGCCTCAGCCGCCCTGACGGCTGCTGGTCTGGATGTAGAGAATGATCAGAAAAACAGCCGGAACCAACACAAACAGCAGGCTGGCAACAAAGCCGAGGTCGTTGGTTTCCATGGCGAGGGTGGAAGTTCAGGGAGGGTATCACCGCCCAACGGGCGCGATTCAGGAGGCTTCATCGGTCGTTGCGGTTGGCGCGGCAGCCGGCTCAGCGGCGGCGGCGGCAGCGGGATCCTCAGCCGGCTCTTGCTGGGTCCCGACGACCGGCCAGGAGGTGGGCCCCAGGGGAAGGGGTTCGGTCTGCGCGGCAGCCAGCAAGACCTCCCGATCCGCCAGCCCGACCTGGGGCCTGGTGATCACCAGCAGGGACTGATTCACCAGGGCCTGACAGGCCAGCCGCCAGCCCTGGGAACGGCGGCGCAGCTTCTGATCCTCGACGGTGGTGCGGGGGCTCAGGGCCACCTGGGACGGGCCCTCGGGCACCTCCACAAAACAGGTGATGCATTGCCCGCAGCCACCGCAGTTGCCCAGGGTGCCTTTCAATCCATACAACTGGATACCCTCGCGCAGGGCCACCTCGCGCAGGTTCTCGCCGGGGTAGCACTCCACATCACGCCCCTCACGCACGAATCGGATTACGGGCATGAGAGGGGTGGCGAATGCGGCCATTCTGCGCCTGGCCGCGGACAGCGCTGGTTGCGGTCTGTGACCAGCGCCGCGCCAGGGAGGCCGCGACCCTTACGATCGCCCCACCCACCCCTAGCGTCTCCCCATGGGATTGCCCTGGTACAGGGTGCACACGGTCGTGATCAACGACCCCGGCCGGTTGTTGGCCGTGCACCTCATGCACACCGCATTGGTGGCCGGCTGGGCCGGCTCCATGGCGCTCTATGAGCTCGCCATCTTTGATCCCTCTGACCCTGTGCTCAACCCGATGTGGCGCCAGGGCATGTTCGTCATGCCCTTCATGGCCCGCCTGGGTGTCACCGGCAGCTGGGGCGGCTGGAGCATCACCGGCGAAACCGGTGTCGACCCAGGCTTCTGGAGCTTTGAAGGGGTCGCTGCGGCCCACATCATCTTCAGTGGCCTGCTCTTCCTGGCCGCCATCTGGCACTGGACCTACTGGGATCTGGAGATCTGGCAGGACCCCCGCACCGGCGAGCCGGCTCTGGACCTGCCCAAGATCTTCGGCATTCACCTGCTGCTCGCAGGCCTTGGCTGCTTCGGCTTCGGCGCCTTCCACCTGACCGGCGTGTTCGGGCCAGGCATGTGGGTGAGTGATGCCTACGGCATCACGGGCCACCTTGAACCGGTGCAGCCCTCGTGGGGACCTGAAGGGTTCAATCCCTTCAACCCAGGTGGCATCGTTGCTCACCACATCGCCGCTGGCATCGTCGGCATCATTGCGGGGATTTTCCACATCACATCCCGCCCACCCGAGCGCCTCTACAAAGCTCTGCGGATGGGCAACATTGAAACCGTGCTCGCCTCGGCCATTGCCGCTGTGTTCTTTGCTGCCTTCGTGGTGGCAGGAACCATGTGGTACGGGGCTGCGGCCACACCGGTTGAGCTGTTCGGCCCCACCCGCTATCAGTGGGACCAGGGCTATTTCAAGACAGAAATCAACCGCCGCGTGCAGACAGCCCTCGATCAGGGGGCTACCAAGGAGCAAGCCTGGGCCTCGATACCTGAAAAACTGGCCTTCTATGACTACGTGGGCAACAGCCCCGCCAAGGGTGGCCTATTCCGCGTCGGACCCATGGTCAACGGCGATGGCCTTCCCACGGGCTGGCTCGGCCACATCTCCTTCACTGACAAGGACGGACGTGAACTCGAAGTGAGGCGCCTGCCGAACTTCTTCGAAAACTTCCCGGTCGTGCTGCAGGATCAGGATGGCATCGTCAGGGCTGACATTCCCTTCCGAAGGGCAGAAGCCAAGTACGCCTTTGAGCAGACGGGTGTCAAGGCCACCGTTTACGGCGGTGCATTGGCTGGTCAGACCTTCACTGACCCTGCCGATGTGAAGCGACTGGCCCGGAAGGCCCAGTTGGGAGAAGCTTTCGAATTCGACCGTGAGACTTACCACTCTGACGGCGTGTTCCGCAGCTCCCCCCGCGGCTGGTTCACCTTCGGTCACGCCACGTTTGCCCTGCTGTTCTTCTTCGGTCACATCTGGCACGGTGCTCGCACCCTTTACCGCGATGTGTTCGCCGGCATCGATCCAGATCTCGGAGAACAGGTTGAATTCGGTCTGTTCCAGAAGCTGGGCGACCGTTCGACCCGTCGTCTGCCGGAGGGTTTCGTGCCCCCCGCCGGCTCCACCCTCAGCTGATCCACAGGAGCATCCATGGAGAGCTTTGCCTACATCCTGATTCTGGCTCTGGCCATTTCCACCCTGTTCTTCGCGATCGCCTTCCGCGATCCCCCGAAGATCGGCAAGTGAATCCCTGAAGCACTCAGATGTTCAGCCTCTGCCTCGGCGGGGGCTTTTTTGTTTCTCAAAAACCTCCCCACCCCTTCTCAACGAAGAATCATCTGTTTACATTTGATTCAGGTCGCCCGGTCACTAGGGGATGCAATGTCCGTCCTGCCAGCACACCGACAGCCGGGTTCTTGAATCCCGGGCTGCCGACAGTGGCCGCAGCGTGCGGCGCCGCAGGGAATGCCTGAACTGCGACTTTCGTTTCACCACCTACGAGCGGGTTGAAACCGTGCCGATCACGGTGATCAAACGCAATGGCAACCGCGAAACCTTCAACCCTGGGAAATTGCTCCACGGCCTGCTGAGGGCGTGCGAGAAAACCGGCCTGGAACCCGCCAAGCTCGAAACCGTGGTCGAAGAGATCGAACTGCAACTGCAGCAGCGCAACAGCCGTGAAGTCAGCAGCAACGAGATCGGCGAATTGGTGCTCGAACGCCTCAGCGTCATGAGCGAGGTGGCCTACGTGCGCTTTGCCTCGGTGTACCGGCAGTTCCAGGGCATCAGCGACTTTGTCGCCACCCTCGAGGGACTGGGCCGCAAGAAGGTGCACAAGGCGCCCCGCCCTGAAGCCCTGGCAACGGTGGGCTGACGGCCCGTTGGTAGATTGAGCGGTTCGTGGTGACCTGCTGGCGGCAGGTTGCCAGGTTCCCTCGTACTGCCTCTGGCAGACCGCCAGATCCCCATGACCGTGACCCCTTCCGAGATCAGCACCACCGAGGCCGACCTGGACCTGGCTGCTGAAGAGGCAGCCGATCTCGACCTCGCCGCACTGGAAGAGGTTCCTTCGGCAGACATTTCAAGCAGCCGCGGCGCCGGCCGCAGCAACGACGACGTGGGCTTCACCCTCGACGAGTTCGCCTCGCTGCTGAGCAAATACGACTACAACTTCAAGCCCGGTGACGTGGTGAACGGCACCGTGTTCGCGATGGAGCCCAAGGGCGCGATGATCGACATCGGCGCCAAGACCGCCGCCTTCATGCCCCTGCAGGAGGTCTCGATCAACCGGGTCGAAGGCCTCAGCGATGTGCTCGCCCCGGGGGAGGTGCGCGAGTTCTTCATCATGAGTGAGGAGAACGAAGACGGCCAGCTCGCCCTCTCGATCCGTCGCATTGAGTATCAGCGGGCTTGGGAGAGGGTGCGTCAGCTTCAAAAGGAAGACGCCACCATCTACAGCGAGGTGTTTGCCACCAACCGCGGTGGCGCCCTGGTGCGGGTCGAAGGCCTGCGGGGCTTCATTCCCGGCAGCCACATCAGCACCCGCAAGGCCAAGGAGGAGTTGGTCGCTGACTTCCTACCCCTCAAGTTTCTGGAAGTCGACGAAGAGCGCAACCGCCTGGTGCTCAGCCATCGCCGCGCCCTGGTGGAGCGCAAGATGAATCGTCTCGAGGTGGGTGAAGTGGTGATCGGCACGGTGCGCGGCATCAAGCCCTACGGCGCCTTCATCGATATCGGTGGGGTCAGCGGCCTGCTGCACATTTCAGAGATCAGCCACGAACACATCGAAACGCCGCACACCGTGCTCAACGTCAATGACCAGATGAAGGTCATGATCATTGACCTCGATGCCGAGCGTGGCCGCATTTCCCTGTCGACCAAAGCCCTCGAACCCGAACCCGGCGACATGCTTACCGACCCCCAGAAGGTGTTCGACAAAGCCGAGGAGATGGCCGCTCGCTACAAGCAGATGCTTCTCGAGCAGGCCGAAGACCACGAGAGCATGGGTGTCACCGTCGACTGATCTCGACCATGGCCTGGCTCGCACTGCGGGGAGAGCCCCTGACCGATGAACGGGGCATCCCCTCGGAGATCGACGCCGTGCTGTTTGACAAGGACGGCACACTATCGATCAGCGAACCGATGCTCAAGACCCTGGCTGAAGCCAGGGTCTTTCACTGTGTGGCCCTGGCTGTCGAGCGACACCCGACCTTGTTGGGCGGCAGCGGCGCCGGCGGGCTGACCGGAGCCAGCGAATTGGAAAACCTGCTGCGCCGGGCCTACGGCCTGAGCGATGCAGGGATTCATCCGGCGGGAACCACAGCGGTGGGCTCCCGAAACCACAATCTGATCTCGACCGCCACCGTGCTCAGCCAGGTGGGCTTGGGCTGGCCCGAAGCCCTGGAGCTGGGGCAGGCAGTCTTTGCCGCCACCGACAACCTGCATGGCCAGGGCAGCCCGCAGCGCCCTGAGGCGACCGACGGTCTTGGTGAGCTGGTGGCCCAGCTGGCGTCAGCCGGGGTGCTGTGCGCCGTGATCTCCAACGACGAAGTGGCTGGAATTGAAACGTTCCTAAGCAGCCACCAGCTGGAACAGCACTTCTGCGGGCTTTGGAGTGCGGAACACACCCCACACAAACCCGACCCCGCAGCGGTTCTCGGCCTGTGCTCAGAGCTGGGGGTGTCGCCCAGGCGCTGCGCCCTCATCGGGGATGCCAACAGCGATCTGCGCATGGCCCGTGCCGCCGGTGTGGCCGTGGTTCTCGGCTACACCGCCGCCTGGAGCAGCACACCGCCGCTGGACCCCAGCTTTGCGCAGTTGCAGCACTGGAGCGAGCTCACATTGCAGACCTGCTGAAGCCAAACGGCGGCCATGGGGTGACCGCAACAAACCCAACTGAGCACCAGGCGCACCTGGCAGCAAACGCTGAAGCCTTGGGCTGGCATAAGGAGACACAGGTCAGGGGGAACGTCGCAGGGGCAAGCGCGGCAGGGCCAGCCAGACGGGAGCAGTGTCGAGACGTTGTCGATACAGATCATCCAGCAGGCCCTCCCCACCCTCTGCAACCGCCCCCAGCAGCACCGCGGCCGCCGGCACAGCAGACACCAGAGAACGCAAGAGAACGCCAATGGTTCATTTGAGGCTCAGGGAATAGGCTCATGCGTCTGGATTGCTTGATCACGCTGCAATGAGCCGTTACGTCTTCACCTCTGAATCGGTCACCGAAGGCCATCCCGACAAGATCTGTGATCAGGTGAGCGATGCGGTGCTGGACGCCCTGCTGGCCCAGGACCCCGCCAGCCGCGTGGCCTGCGAAACGGTGGTCAACACCGGCCTGTGCTTGATCACCGGTGAGGTGACCACCAACGCCCGGGTCGACTTCAACACGCTGGTGCGGGGCGTGATCCAACAGATCGGCTACAGCGGCGCCCGCGCCGGTGGCTTTGATGCCAACAGCTGCGCCGTGCTGGTGGCGCTGGACCAGCAGTCACCCGATATCGCCCAGGGGGTCAACGAAGCCGATGACCACGCCGGTGACCCGCTCGATCTGATTGGCGCCGGTGACCAGGGCATCATGTTCGGCTACGCCTGCGACGAGACGCCCGAGCTGATGCCACTGCCGATCAGCCTGGCCCACCGGCTGGCGCGGCGCCTGGCCGAGGTGCGCCACAACGGCACCCTGGGCTATCTGCTGCCCGACGGCAAGACCCAGGTCAGCGTCGTCTACGAGAACGACCAGCCCGTGGCGATCGACACAATCCTGATCTCCACCCAGCACACCGCCGAGATCGAGGTGCCGGGCGCAAGCTCCATCAGCGATGAAAAGGCGATGCGCGAACGGATCAGTGCCGACCTGTGGAGCCATGTGGTCGAACCGGCCACCAGCGACCTGAACCTCAAGCCCAGCAAGGACGCCACCCGCTTTCTGGTGAACCCCACCGGCAAGTTCGTGGTGGGCGGGCCCCAGGGTGACGCCGGCCTGACCGGCCGCAAGATCATCGTTGACACCTATGGCGGCTATGCCCGCCACGGCGGCGGGGCCTTCTCGGGCAAGGACCCCACCAAGGTGGATCGCTCGGCCGCCTACGCCGCGCGCTACGTGGCCAAGGCCCTGGTGGCCGCCGGCCTGGCCCGCAAGGCCGAGGTGCAGCTCAGCTACGCCATTGGCGTGGCGCGCCCGGTCAGCATCCTGGTGGAGAGCTTTGGAACCGGCAAACTCGCCGATGCCGACCTGACGGCCCTGGTGCAGGAGCATTTCGATTTGCGCCCAGGCGCCATCATCGAAACCTTCGGCCTGCGCAACCTGCCCCAGCAACGGGGTGGCCGCTTCTACCAGGACGTCGCCGCCTATGGCCACTTTGGTCGCAGCGACCTCAACCTGCCCTGGGAAGAGGTGAGCGCTATCGCTGCCACTCTCCAGCAGGCCACCGCCAGCCGCGTTGCCGCCTGAGACGAACCTGAACGCAGCACCGCTGGGCCTGGGCATTGACCTGGGCAGCAGCGGACTGCGTCTTGCCCTGGTCAGCATGGCGCCAGGCAAGGCCGAAGAACGCCCCCTTTGGCACGATGCCGGCCCCTATCCGGGTCGCTTTGAAGACCCCATCAGCTGGTGGCACGGTCTGATCGGCCTATGCGGGCGCATCCCGGACGCGCAGCGCGTCCGGGTTGGGGCCGTAGCGATCGATGGCACCTCGGGCACGGTGCTGCTGTGCCGGCCCGATGGCAGCCTGCTGCCCGGAGCACTGGGGCTGGCCCTGCCCTACCACCAAGCCTGCCCGGCCCAGGCCGACGCCGCCCGCATGCTGGCCACGGGTGGGCCTAATTGTCCCAGCGCCGCGGCAGCCAGTGCCAGCGGCAGCCTGGCGCGCGCCCTGCAACTGCTTGAGCAGGCCAGCCGGCACGAGCCCACCGCCGCCGCCCAGCTGCTGCTGCGCCATCAGGCCGACTGGCTGATGGGCCAGCTGCTGGGCCACTGGCGCTGGGGCGAAGCCACCAACAACCTGCGCCTGGGCTGGCGGCAGGGCGAGCAGCCCGGCTGGGCCGGGGCCATCGGCCTGCAACCCTGGAGCGCGGCCCTGCCCGAGGTGATCGACTGCGGCACCGTGGCCGGCTGCTTGCACCACGCGGCGGCGGCGGCACTGGGGCTGCCAACTGGCGCCGTGGTTGTGGCGGGTTGCACCGACGCCTCCGCGGCCGTGCTGGCGGCCAAGGTCGCCCCCGGTGATGGCATTACGGTGCTTGGCACCACTCTGGCGCTCAAGAAATGGGTCCAGGCGCCCATCCACGCCGCTGGCGTCAGCTGCCAGCGGCTGGCCGGTCGCTGGCTGGTGGGCGGCGCCAGCAACGCCGGCGGCGGGGTGCTGCGGCAGGTCTTTGACGACGCTCAGCTGACCGAGCTGAGCCGCCAGATCAACCCCATGCGCCCCAGCGGTTTGAGCTTGCGGCCGCTGCCGGGGATGGGCGAACGCTTTCCGGTCGATGACCCCCTGCTCGAACCGGTGCTGGCACCGCGACCGGTGAGCGACGCCCTATACCTGCAGGCCCTGCTTGAGGGCCTAGCCGCGATCGAGGCCGCCGGCTGGCAGCGATTGCAGCAGCTGGGCGCACCACCGGTCACACGGGTGATCAGCCTGGGGGGCGGCGCCCGCAACCCGCAGTGGCGCGCCATCCGCCAGCAGACCCTGGGGGTACCGGTGCTCAACCGGCCCCAGCTGAGCGCCGCCGCCGGTATGGCCAGACTGGCGGCGCAAGCCCTGCAGCAGCACCCCCATGGCTGAGCCCAACCCCACCACACCCCGCTGGATGCAGATCGCCTCGATGGCGTTGTTTGTGGTGCTGGCGGGTTATGTGAGCATCAGCGGCATCCGCCTGGCGCTGCTGCTGTGGCAACGCTTTGGCGCCGGTTGACGGGCCCAGCCAGCAGAATCGAGCCCAGCCCACAGCCGACCGCCATGGCCGCCGACCCCCTCACCCCAGCGGTGAGCGACCGCATCTGCAAACACATGAACGACGACCACGCCGAGGCCGTGGTCTCCTACGCACGGCATTACGGCGGTGTGGCAAGCGCCCAGCTGGCGCGCATGCTGGCGATCACGCCCGAGGCGATGCAGCTCGAGGTGGATGGCCAACCGCTGCGAGTGGCCTTCGACCATGTCCTGGCCGACAGCGAAGACGCCCACCGCACCCTGGTGGCGATGCTGCGGGCGATGCCCCAGGGGCAGGGCTAGAAGCCGCGGGCCCCTGAGGCCACGGGGTGGGAATCCTCCTGATTCACACCCCCGCACAAGGCGTCATGAACGTCTCTCCGTTCCCCTGTTCCCCGCCTGCTGTGGAAACTCTGGACTGGTTTCCGCTGCACTGGCAACTACCCACCACCAGCAGGGGGCCGCAGGGCACAACGCCCCTGTCCTGGTGGAGTGGTGGCTGGTACGCGGGGGAGTTGCGTCACCAGCTGCTGCAAGGACGCCGCGGAGCCGTTCCCGTGCTTGACCAGGGCGCCCTCACGAGCCTTGTCGCGGCACTGCGTACAGCCTGCCCGCCGGTTGAGGACAACCCGTGGCTGCTCGTGCCGATCCCCTGTCGGACCGGCAGCACCAATGGACTGCCCGAACGGTTGGCAAGCGCCCTGGCCGCAGCGCTGGGCTGGCCGCTGCGTCCCGAGCTGCTGCAACGCAGCCGCCGCCAGACGCCCCAGCACTGGCTGGGACGGCAACAACGCTGGCGCAACCAATGGCACAGCTTTCGGGCCTTGGTGAGCGGCACCGCCGATCAGCAGCTGTCATCGGTGCTCCTGGTCGATGACGTGCTCACCAGCGGCGCCACGGCCCTGGCGGCCCGCACAGCGCTGCAGGCAGCTGGATGGTGCGTGGCCGGCCTTGCCTGCCTGGCCCGCACCCCGCGCCCAAGCCAGGGTCATCGGGGGCGGGAGGGCGTGTTCTAAGGTGGGAAAGTCATCGGTGGCCGCTGCGTGCAGCCACCCGTGACGAGCCGGGATAGCTCAGTTGGTAGAGCAGGCGACTGAAAATCGCCGTGTCCCCAGTTCAAATCTGGGTCCTGGCATTGCCATCCTTCACGACAACTCACTTGCGGAAGCGAGTTGCATTTGTATGAACCCCTGAAAACAATCACAGGAGTTCATACAGGTTTCATTGACAACTCACACTGTTTTTTTGGAGTCATAGTGCCTATTGATCCAGTGCATCAACACGCTGCCCAGGGTGGTGATCCCCAGCGTGATCAAGCCAGCGAGCACCGGATCAATCCCCCCGACCACTTCCAGAAGCTGTTGGTCGTTGAGAACATGCGGTTGGGACAACGCTGCGAGCACCTCAGCATCAAGGGTCAACCCATGGGCCAACTGAGCCTGCCCGGTCTCCGACAGATCGGCAAAACGGGGAGACGCCCCCTCGGCGATCAAGGCTTTGGCGACAGCGACATCGCTCAACTGCAACCCCTAAGACTCCAACACCTGCCGAATGTCATGGATGGATTTGACCGCGGCCAGCTTCTGTTCAAGAACCTCAGGACTTGAGACCGTCATGGTGTGATGAAAGGCTCTCCAAACCATGCCACGGGCTACGGGATTTGTCTGTCACCCTTTGGCGTGATGACGATCGTTCGCCCCGCCTCCAGCGCACCCCCATCTGCCCATGCCCCCCCTGCCCGAGCCCCCCTCAGACCGGTTGTTCAACAACGCCGACAGTTTTGCCCAGGCTTTTGATGAGGCCTGGAGCCGCCACCGCCAGCGTCACGGAGACCTGGACGCCGAAGCGCGCACCGAGCTGGTACTCAACGAGGTGAGCGATCACCCGTTTGTGCTCAACCAACCCGAGACGGCCCGCCAGGTGGCTGCGTTTCGCATTCGGTTGCTGGGGCTCTGAGCCCCCGGGCCTTGGATAAGGTCGCTGGGCAGTTCGAACGCCTCCGCCGTGGCCACCCCCCTGCTGCGTCTGCTGCATGTGCTGAGCGGCGGCTTTAGCAACCAGCAGCAGGCCTTTAACAATCCGCCCCTCTACGCCCACATCCTGGTCAAATTCAGGCCCTTGCCCCAGCTGGTGCCTGGCTCCCTGCTGCTCGACCAGTCGTATGCCATCAACCCGGCGGCCCCCTACCGGCTACGGGTGCTGCGAGCGCGGCAGCAGCAGGACAGCCTGCTGATCGAAAATTACGCCCTCCACGATGAACAGCGGTTCTGGGGTGCCATCGACGACGAGGCCCGTCGCCACCAGATCCAGGAGAGTGATCTGCGGCTGCTCAACGGCTGCAACTATGTGGTGCGGGAGCAGGGCGCCAGTTTCATCGGCGAAGTCGAACCGGGGTGCCGCTGTCTGGTCGAGCGCAAGGGGAGCACCGCCTACCTGGTCAGCACCTTCGAAATTGAGGGCGATCAGATGCGCACGCTCGATCGCGGCCACGACCCATCAACCCACGAGCACCTGTGGGGCTCACTGGCCGGTCCCTTTGAGTTTGAGCGCACCGACGACTACAGCCGCGAGATTCCGGCGTCCTGGGCCGCCGCGCTCGATAACGCCGCGGCTTGAGCTGGCGATCAGGCGATCAGGCGTTGATCGTCTTCAAAATGCTCATCAAGAAACGCCTCACCTTGCTGCTCATCAAGGAACAGCGGCGTCTCGACCTCGTCAATGGATTCCTCCTGGGGAAGGTCATGCCAGCTTGAATCGGCCAGCTCGAGGGACGCAGGCGGAGATTGGATGCCCGCGAGCAACCCCTCGAGCCGATTCAAACGGTGCTCGGTGTCGTCAAGACGCAAGGCCGCTTCGTCAGCACTCTGAGCTGTGTCAGCGCTGAGCGCCGCTCGCAGGGGTTGCAGCTGCTGGTCCAGACTCACCACCCGCTCCTCGAGCTCGAGCAGACGAACGGTGAGCGATTCGCACAACTCCGAGAGCAACTGCAACTGATGGGCCAACCGGCCAATGCCCGCCGGGGCTGAAACCGAATCCGCCATGTCTGATCTGCCACCTGTGGCCGGATGGTATCGACGCCTGGCGCTTGCGCCAGTGGTGACGCCGCCGCCAGGGGCAATCGACAGGGATCGGCAAAAATGTAACGATTCTGAAAAGGTGTTCTGAGGCCTTTTCAGCCCCATAGGAACGCCCGTGCTGCCGACCTGGCCGGCTTCAACACGCCGTTCCATCCCGCCGTTTCCACGTTTCCCATGCCCCTCGCCAACGCCGCCTATCTGGGCATCGAGCGTCGCACCAACAACCGCGTCAACGAAAACTGGATGTCCGCCTCGTCGGACGACAAAGCATCTGTGATCCCTGCCGGCTATCAGCAGGTTCTCGGCAACCAGTACCTGATCGCCAGTGAGCGCCTTGAAGATCCGGAATCACTCTTGAAGCGCGGCAACCTGAGCGTGCGCAAGCTCGTGCGTCAGGTGGCCAAGAGCGGTCTGTATCGCATGCGCTTCTTTGAGTGCAGCAATCCCTGCCGCTTCATCGAGCTCAACTTCGAGCACCTGCTGGGCCACGCGCCCCAAAACACGGCAGAGATGCTGCACCACTTCACCATCCTGCAGGAGCAGGGCTCCGACGCCGAGATCGACTCTTATCTCGACAGCGCCGAGTATCAGGATCGTTTCGGTGAAGAGGGTGTGGCCTATCTCCACGGCTGGCACCACTCCGTGGGTCAGCAGGACCTGCTCCTGACAGTCAAGAAGAACCAACGCCGGCTGTATCGGCAGATCGCCTCCCAGTTCCGCGGTCACCGGCACTTTCCTTTTGAGATCAGCGATTTCGATGCCAGCAATGGTCGCCAGGTGCGCTGGACCCTCCGTGCCAGCAATGCCACAGGCGCCATCCGTGAGCGCTGGGCTGGAGCCAGCTGGATTATCGAGCTGGTGAGCACCGGCCGGCGTGACGGCAAGCCGTTTCACAACATTCACATCTTTATCACCACCCTGCGCACCAGCCCAAAAGCGCTGCTTAGACTTGTGCGCCAGCCCTGGGCAATCGAAAACCAGTGGCACTGGCCTCGCGACACCAAGCTCGGTGAGGACGCCCATCGCTACAGCAAGCACAACGGGGTGCAGATGTTGGCACTACTGCGGACATTGGCGCTCAACCTGCTGCGCTGCAACGGTTTCCGCTCAATCCGAGCTGGTCTGATGGCCGTGGCACATGACATCAGTCGAATGCTCGGCTGGGTCGGAATCAGAGCCACAGAAACGGGATGAGGCAACTTTCAGTCGGCACTGTGCTTCACCCCCTTCATTAAAGCTTCTCGAGTACCAGCAGCAGATCCACCGCGAAGGCGGCTGGGTCGCCAGTGTCACTCCGGTGAACTGACCGGATCCTTCTTTCCCCGTTACCCCCCCCCGTAGCTCCGATGAAGGTTTCTGCAGGCAACCGCGGCACCAGCTTCAGCAATGTCCGTTAGGTGACATTCACTGTGACTGGCGTCGCCAACAACGACTACTCCAGCACAGCGGATGTGTCATGAACGTGCCTTACACCCGGATGAATGAAACCATACGCATGGTGCAGCGCATGGGTGGCAAGATCACCGGTGTTCACATCAGCGGTGACATCGACACCAATGCCCCCAATGCTGCGGATCCGCCCAAGGCTGGCAAGAAGAAGTAAGCCGGCCAAGGCCCAATCGTGCCCTCGGCCCTCTCTTGCAGGGGGCTTTTTCATGGCTGCGCCCTGAGCAGGAGGGATCTAGGTGTGTTTTCTCACCAGGTCATTCAGTGACCCGCAGCCGTTGGAGCTGCTGAAAGGGAGTGCGGCCGCCGATGGCCATGTGGCACCT
>JAGWVJ010000023.1 GCA_018970945.1 Cyanobacteria bacterium REEB417
TCCCAGAGCATCCGCGCCATGGTGTTGGCCCGCTCGATCTCCTGCTGCTCCAGGAGCCCCCGCCAGACTTCGCGGGCCAGCTCCAGATCAGAGCGAAAGGCCTTCACCAGGGGCAGCAGCGCCTGAGCCTCATCGGCCATGCCGGAGCCGATGGCGTCGTAGGCGGTGCGGTAGCGGCTGAGGGCCTGCAGGTGGGTGTCGGCCTGCGCAGCGATGGCCTGGCTGCCCATCACCTCGGGGGTGATGCTGCGGCCGGTGCTGGCGGGCGGGGGTGACTGCGGGGGCTTGGGGGGCGCAGGGGTCTCGGGGGCAGGGCGCCTTGCCGCATGCTTGCCACCACGGTCGTAGGCCTCGGCTCGCTTGCGCCAGTTGTATCGAGTGGCGGTTTGCTGAACGGCCTGCTGCGAAACACCGAGGGCCTTGGCCAGCGCATTGACGGTTCGGCCAGGCCCCATCTGCAGGTACTGGACGAAGCGGTCGTAGGCCTCGGGGCTTTCGTTGCCGCCCTTGTAACCCTGCCCTTGGTCCCAAGCAGCTGCCAAGGAAACAACCCTGTCTGGACGCGGATTCTAGGGGTCTTTTACAAGGCAGCGCACAAGCCAGATACAAGGCCCTCGGTGTCGGCCCCTGTCCAGACCCAGGCCGGAAGAGGTAGGGTGATCCGCACAGGAGGCCCGAACAGCAGAAAGGCCCGGCCTTTTGACCGAGCCTCCTGGATCACTGCCCCCGATGCTTTCCCGGCGAAAGGGGAGTGATCAGTTACCTCAACCCCGTAATTCTACATGCAAACCGACTACATAGGCCAGAAGCCGACCTTCACGGCCCTGCCCAACTGGCTGAGAGGACAGGCAACGCCGCTTGAGCTTGCGGTGCTGTGGTGCCTGCAGAGCCACTTCCCAAACATCCACCCATCGATGACCCTGCTGGCTCAGGAGGCCTGCCTGTCCAGGCGATCGGTGAGCGGCGTTCTGGCGGGCATGGAGCGAAAGGGCTGGCTGGTTCGTGAGCACGCATTTGCGGAGTGCGGAAGGAAGGCGCCGAACCGCTACCGGCTGACGATCTGGGACGTTTCGTGGTCCCTTGTTGATAGGGCAGGAGGTGCCCTAGGGCAGGAGGTGCCCCACCTGGATAGGGCAGGAGGTGCCCTAGGGATAGGGCAGGAGGTGCATGGGGATAGGGCAGGAGGTGCCCATAAAGAAGATCAAGAGAAGAAGAACAAGAAGAAGAAAACCTATGAACCCCCCTTACCCCCCGCTGCGCAGGGGGAGCTCCGGCCGTTGGCCGTCGCCCCACGCCCGTGTCGGGACGAGGGCCGGGTAGGCGCAGCACTGGAGCCGCAACCCGGCAGAGACCGCGACGGGCTCCTGATCCACCCAAGCCAGCCGCCCGAACAGCCAGCCCCCATGCCGAAGCCGCTGCAGGCCACGCAACCGCAGCCGCAGCAGCCGAACGCCCCCAGGCCACTGCCCGAGCCGCCAGACCCCGAGGCCATCGCTCCGGTCAAGCCGAAGGCCAGGAAGCGCGAGGCTGGCTTCACACCCACGGCTGAGGACGTGCCCGCGGCGCTGCTGCCGGTCGTTCGCGAGCTGCTGGCGTTCTGGGCGTCGAAGGGCGGCAAGCGCACCGAGCGGGCCTGGACGGCGCAGCTGAGCCAGCTGCAGCGGATTCAGCAAGACCCCGGCGGCGGCACCGAAGCGGCCAGGGCGCAACTGGAGGCCGGCAGCCAGGCCGCAGTGTTCGGCAAGCCCTGGATGGCGGTGACCCACGCCAACTGGGAGCGCTTCGGAAAGCGGGCAACCCCGATCATCGGCACCGGGTTCAGCGGGAAGCGCACCACGATGGACCGGGTGATGGGCGCGATTGCCCTGGTCGAGGAGCGTGAGCGCAAGGCCGCCGCTCAGCCAGTAGGCCGCAGCGAGCTGATGCTCGCGGAGGTGGCGTGATGGCCATCACCATGCGCGACTTTGCCCCGGCCATGGGGTTCCTCTGCGAGATGCTGCCGATGCAGCGAGCGCTCAGCGATGAAGCGCTGGCGATGGCCTGGGAGACCATGCCGAACAGCGCAAAGATCCACCTGACGCAGGAGTCCCTGGCGTTCGCCGTGAAGCAGCGGCTGGTGGACCCGGCGCCTCCGAAGGAGCAGGCGCTGCACATCGCCCTGCTGCGGTACGTGTTCCCGGTGGAGCGCACGGTGCGCCGTGAGCGCGGCGAGGACGCGATTAGTGACCGGGTGCTTCTGGAGAACGGCCCACGGGCTGACCTGCGCGAGCGGATGCAGGATCCCGATCGCTTCCACGACCCCGCGCCAGTCCGCGAGGACTTGCAATCGGCCAGGGAGCGAGCCCCGCGGTTGCCGGCTGGCGGCGCCTGGCACCCCTCGATGATGACCGGGGAGCAGCGCTACGCCCACGTTTGCCGCGTGGAGGCGCGGATGGAGCAGGTCCTGGCGGCAGGGCCAGATGATCGGGCCTGGACTGCATCGCAGCTGGAACAGGGCCTGTGGTGGTTTGAGCGAGCGCTGCAGGGGTTCTGGCCCCTGGAGGCCGATAAGGGCGGCGTGGCGGCTGCCTGGGTGCGCTCCAACCCGCAGCGGGCACGGGCGATGGTGGAGCAGGCGCTGGCCCTGGATGTCGAGGTGGTGCCACCTGGCGCAGGCCTTGCGGTCGGCGGGATTCTCGGGGGGATCGGCACATGATCACCACCGAAAACGGCTGGCTGCTCGGTGACGCCTGCCCTGAGCCGGCCGATGGCCTCTACTGGCATCCCAAGCCCGGCGGCCAGGTGCTGATGCCGGTGCGCTCGATTGTGGATCTGGTCTGGCCGAGCGCCGTTCCAGGTCTGGAGCGTTGCCGCCTCTGCCGCGCTGCCCTGGCCAGCTACGCCCGCAGCCGCTGGGGGCCTGGCAAGAAGCCGGTCCCGTGGGCGCCGACCGCGGCGACATTCGATCCTGCGCGGCCGGTTGTGGAGGCCCTGCTGGGCCATGGGTTCTGGGAGCGGATCGAGGTGGTCGGCTCCCTGGTGCATCTGGCGGTGCTGCGCCAGGAGGCAGCCACGACGGTGGATCTGGTGGCACGGTTTGGCGATGGCAGCCTGGGGCTGCTGGCCCTGTGGTCTTCGCACCCGGCGATCCGCCCGGAGTCCCCATGGGCAGAACTGGGCGCCGCGGTGGCGGCCATGGCTGATTCAGGGATCCCGGTGGGCAAGGTCGTGGTGATCTGGGCCGGCGAGATCGAGGGCAAGTCCGTGGTCAGCCTGGATGCCAAGGGCGGAGACGAGGCCCTGGGGATGTGGGTGGACACCGCCGACCTGTGGCGGTCCCGGCAGCGTCACTTCCCGCAGGAGGCTCGGCATGCGCAACCCTGATGCCTGTCAGGATCGCCACCAGCCCCGCGAGAAATCGCCTGCAGCGGGTCTGCAGCGGGTTTGCGGCATGGTTGACGCGGGGGGCGACTGCAACGCCCCTGCAGGCCCACAGAGCGTCACCTTCCGGGTGGAGGGGATGGCGCCGGCTCCGCAGGGGTCAAAGCGGCACATCGGCGGCGGCCGGATGGTGGAATCCTGCCGCGAGGTGAAGCCCTGGCGGCTGCTGGTGGCGCAGTGCGCCGTGGCCACTGGGGTGCCCTTGCTCCGCGGCCCGGTGCGGCTGTCCCTGGTGTTTGTGTTTCCCAGGCCCGCCGGTCACTTCCGCAAGGACGGCAGCCTGAAGCCATCGGCGCCTGCCCATCACGCCGTCAAGCCTGACGGCGACAAGCTGCTGCGCTCCACCGGCGACGCCCTGACCGGCCTGGTGATTGAGGATGACGCCCGCATCGTCGGCTGCACCTGGGAGAAGCGCTATGCGGTCGGCGGCGAGCGGCCGGGAGCGTTGATCACGGTGATTCCGTTGAGCCAGTAGGGCAACCCGTCAAACATGGCCGGTCCACCGCCTGTCCTTGCGGTATTTGCTACGCCTATGCCTGTAGATGTAGCAACCAGCGAGCTATGTCCACGTTCAATCAACCCGTGCCAACACGGATCACCATCACGGTGCCGTTTCAGGTTTTTTCTGCCCTGCGCGATCGAGCCGACCGAGAGGGCCGCAGCACCAGCAACCTTGGGGCGTTCTTGCTGGAGCAGGGTCTGGCGGCGCTCACGAAAAAAGCCGGCACAGGGCCGGCTCAATGATTGATTGCCGCAGGGGCTCAGGCAGCCTCGGCCTCGTCGCCACCATCCTCATCGTCGCCACCAAAGGCGATGCCTGCCAGCACCTCGGCCGCCACCTGCAGCCGCTCAAGGGCAGCGACAGTCATGGGGTCCGGGCCTGTCTCGTCGTCGATTCCGGCGGTGAGATCAGCCGCCACCTCTCCGATGGCGCACAGGGCAAGCTCCAGCATCTCGTCGGTGCTGAGGTCAGCCTGTGCCGCGGCGTCCATCACCTGGGCCACGGCTGGGGAGATCCCCTCGTCCTCCAGATCCTCGCTGGCGTCGAATGGCTCCTGATCGGCCTGGCCTGGGAAAGCGTGTGCGTTGTCGCTCATGGCGTGCTCGCTGGTCCCGTGCATTATGCCTGTCTCAACCGGGATAGGCTCTGCCACACGGCGAAAGTCGCCGCCGACACAATCGGAAACACACCTGTTGACGCCTATCCAATTCGCCGCTTATTCTCCAGGTGTGGCGATGGCCAATGAGCCCACCACAAACCAATCCGCCGCGGCGAGGCCCTGTGAGGCCCCGCGGCACAACCAGCGAACCAACCATGAACCGCATCCAGACCCTGACCGCCTCCGACTGGGGGCCATTGCTCCATCGCGCCGCCCGCGTGGCCGGCACCGTTGCCGCCTTCCTGATCACCATCGCTCTGGTGGCTGGTGGCTGCGCCTATTCCCTTGGGCGTCAGCTACGGCTGGCGATCGAGGCCCGCAACGATCAGATCGCCGCCTGGTGGGTTGGCGTGCTGAGGCTGACGCCCGCCTTTCCTGCGGCTCCAGGGCCCGAGCCCGCCGCTGCCCCGGTGCTGCTGCTCAGCGCTTCCTCTGCGCCGATCGCCCTGCTGTGCCCCGCCGCGGTGCCCGCCAGGCCGACGCGAGCTCCCCGCCAGTGCAGGCCTGCGGCTGCCCCTACTGCTCCGGCGCCCAAGCCCCGCAACAGAAAGCCGAAGGCGCCCACGGCGCCGAAGGCCCGCAAGAAGGTGGCGGCCTGATCCGCTCGGCCCGCCGGGCGCCGCGTGCCCGGCAGCACACCCCGCTGAGACCCTTGAATGACTCAAGCCATCCCCACTGTTGACGAGATCCTGGCCCGCTGCGAACACCGCGGCTGGCTTGGGTCAGGCTTTCGTGGCGCTCGCCACATGCAAGAGAAGCTGCTGGCCTGGCGCGCCGATGGTGGCGAAATCACGGTGCCGGCCAGTGAGCTGCGCACAGCCCTGGAAGCCGCCTACGACCCAACCATGCCCGACTGGCCCGCCATGGTGGAGATTGAGGGCTGAGGCTCCCCCGCCCCTGATCCGCCGCAAACCCTGACGCCAGCCCTCGGCCTCCCGCAGCATGCGTTCCCATGCGGAGCGCCTGTGGAGGCCGATCTGGACCTGTGGCCCCTGGTGGCGCCGTTGGTGCCGCTACTGGAGGAGTTGGAGCGGATCGAGGCCATGGCGGCAGGGAAAACTGCTGCAGGATCGCCCGCCACCGATGGCCAGGAAGAGGCTCACCAAAGGCCAGAAGGCCGTTCAGAGCACGATGCACGAATGGAAAGCTGGGACACTCCATAGCGGTAAGGGCGGGCCTGTGGTGAAGTCCCAGAGGCAGGCAGTAGCCATTGCCCTGAGCAAGAAGGCCAAAGCCAGCAAGCCAGGCCCGAGGAAGGGGCGTAAAAAGTGATTGCTTACCGTGTCAGTGCAAACTAAGATTGCTATTGCTTGAGCAATTCGACTGCACATGACTGCAACACCTGTGGCCGGTAGCCCTTTGACCGGCTCAGACCTTATCGCCAAGGTCAAGGAGATGGGCGATGCCAGCAAGACTGATCTGGTCCGCGCCTGCGGCTACGTCTCCACCAAGAAGGACGGCACGGAGCGCCTGAACTTCACCGCTTTCTATGAAGCCATGCTGAGCGCCAAGGGCGTGGCCTTTGACGGCAACGCGGAAGCCGGCAAGCCTGGCCGCAAGCTCAGCTACTCCACAAAGGTCCAATTCAACGGCAACCTGATGGTGGGCAAGGCCTACACCGCTTTACTGGGTCTGCAGCCCGGTGAAGAGTTCGAGATCAAGCTGGGGCGCGGGCAGATTCGCCTGATTCGCTCCAGCGATACTGAGGCATCGTCCGAGGATTGATCCTCGTCACGACAGGGACAGGGTTGAATCACTACGGAGTCTCTGGCCCCTTTTCAGTGCATCCCCTATCCTGCTCCTGGCGGTTCGCCGCCCAGAAGGCCCCCGGTTTTCCTCGCTGGTTGACGGGGGCCTTCTGCTGTGCGCTTGCCATACGCTATTGCGCTGCTTTGATGCTGCAGATGGTGGCGTAGGTATAGCCTATCCACGATCGTGCGTGAGCAATCAGGACAAGGGCAGGCAATGGCTAGGGCGGACTGGGGCGGAACAGAGCATGGGCTGGATCGGCTGGCCCGAGGGGTGCAGACCATGGCGAAGAGCATCCGCATGCTGCTGTCTCGCAACGATCTGACCCACGAACAGCTGGTGAAACTCAGTCAGTGGTGCAACCCGTGGGGGATGACCTGGCTCAGCACCTCGCAAATCAGCTACCTGCGAACCGGCACCACCAAGAAAATCGGACCCGGAAGTATCGATGCCCTCGGTCAGGTGAACCTGCGGCTCGCCGAGGCTGCTGGGGCCACAGGGCCGCTCATTGCAGAGCTCCCACCCTTTGAGCCAATCCCAAAGACCCTGGGCCTGCCGGAGGTGCCCTTCTACCTGCGCCATCCCAACAGCGGCGAGCCGATCGATGCAGGTGGCCTCTACCTGATCTGGCTGGGGCGCCTGGAGCCCGAGGGGGTCTCCGATGGGCACGTGTCCGACATGGAAGCCCGCCGCCTGAGCGCCAACCTGGCGAGGCTTGCACAGGCGTGGGCGCGGGATCACCGGATGACGATCGGCCAGGCCATGAACGAGCTGCTGCAGGCCTACGGGGTTGATGACGAGCGCCGACAGAGGCGCCTGCGCGAGGTGGTCGTTGGGCTGACGGAGTACACCGGGGCCGAGTTCTCCGAGGAACTGCCAGCCCTGGGCGCCGTGCTGGGGGCCATGGAGGACAGCGGGCGGGTGATCGAACCAGGCGACGTGCGGGCCAGGCTCTACCGGCTGCCGCAGGAGCCCTGACGGGCCAGCGCATCGTCCAGGCGCTCGCTGAAGCTCTGCGCTTGTGCGGCAGGCGTAGCCCCGCCCGCCAGCCGAAGCACCCGGCCACTCGGGAAGCAAACCTCAAGCTCGATCATCGGCCCCAGGATCCAGGCCAGGGCGCGGAGGCGAGGCTCAATGGCCCTGGCTTCTCGTTCGGTCGCGATCAGGATCTGCACCGGAGCTTCGCGGGGGGGGGCACATAAGAGGTAGGCAGCCTGTAGCAGACTTGCGGCTGATCTGCTGAGCCTATCCCCATCAGGATAGCCGATCCTTTTATGACGGTTTTTGACATGCCCGCTCGCGGTCTGGACACGGGCTGGGTAGGCTGAGCGAGCCCGAAAGGGCATCCAACCAGCGAAAGACCCATGACCAGTTCCATGGTGCGCAGCAACGGCGCGAAGCCGATGCAGCGCCAACAGGCCGGAGGAAGGCCAGGGCAAACAGGTGGAGCCGTAGCCACGATTGACGCCCTGCTCAAGAAGCACGGGCCAGAGATCGCCATGGCCCTGCCACAGCACGTCACTCCTGAGCGACTGCTGCGCATTGCTCTCTCGGAAGTGCGGCGAAACCCGCGCCTGGGGCAGTGCAGTGCTGCCAGCTTGCTCAGCTCAATCTTCAACTGCGCCCAGCTGGGCCTGGAGCCCGGCGGCACGCTCGGGCATGCCTTCCTGATCCCCTATCGGGATGAGTGCCAGTTTCAGATCGGCTACAAAGGAATGATCGAGCTTGCTCGCCGCTCCGGCGAGATTGAAAGCATCAGCGCTCGCTGCGTCTACGAAAACGACGCCTTTGAGTACAGCTACGGATTGCATGAAGACCTTGTGCATCGTCCGGTTATTGGTAATCGCGGCGAGCTGACCCACGTCTATGCCGTGGCCAAGCTGAAGGATGGCGGCGTGCAGTTTGAGGTGATGGACCGCTTTGAGCTGGAGGAGGTCAGGGACGGCAGTCAGGGTTACCAGGCCGCCATCAAGTACAACAAGAAAGACAATCCGTGGATTACCTCGTTTGACGAGATGTGTCGCAAGACGCTGATTCGCCGGTTGTTCAAGTATCTGCCCGTTTCAGTGGAAATTGCTCGGGCCGCCTCACTGGACGAGCGTGCCGATCGGGGTCAGCGTCAGGACAGCGACCTGGATCACATCCTGTTGCCCGCAGATGCCCCTGACCCCGTACCCGCCTTGGCAGCCGCCGCCGCTCCAGTCGCAACTCTGAGCGAGCAGCAACTGATGATCCTGGGAACCGCCCTGGAGCGGCAGCTGAGCCCCGTGGGCCGCGCTGCGTTCACCGCAGATGCCTGCGCAGCGTTCGGCGTTGCTGAGCCCTCTCAGATCCCCGCCGAGCAGCACACCGCTTTGATGCAGAGCCTGGCGAACGCGGGCAACCGGGAGCGCTGGAACCGCGGCTGTGGCCACCAGGACGGCGAGCCGATCCTGAGCGCTGAGCAGATCGCCGAGCTGACCCCTCAGGCGGACCCTGAGCCCGTGCAGCAGCAGGCTCCTGCCCCTCAGCGCACCCGCCAGGCCCGCGCCGCTGCACCAGAAGCAGCACCAGAGCCTCAGGCCACCGCAGAGCCCGAGGATGACGGCAGCGACGATCTGCAGGGGGAGCTGGTCTGATGGGCACGCTTCCCGCTATCCCCGATCTGACCCTGCCTGAGGCCAAGATCCTGCAGCAAGCAGAAGGCAGCCAGTCGGCTGCCCTGAAGCTGGCCGCTGCGTTCGGCTATCGCCTTGCCTGTCAAGACCTGGATGAAGTAGTCCGGGTCACGCAACCTGCACCCGTCGCGATTGAGCCATGAATCCAATCTCTCTGTGCATCGTCAGTGCCGCCCTGGGGGCCATTGCTGGGTCACTTGCCACCAAACGGGTCAACCATCAGGATCTGCGCCTGGCTCGCCAGCAGGGCCTGCATCAGGGGCGGCGTGAGCAGGAGCATCGCGTTGATTTTCTGGAGCGTCGGGTTGTCCACCTGGAGGCCTCGATCCGGCGGTTTGCCGTGGCTGGAGGCCCGAAATGAGCCTGCAGCCCATCGACCAGTGGTATCTGAACAACTGCGGCCGAGAGCCGCTGCTCACAGCTAGGGAAGAGCTGATCCTGTCCCGGCAGATCCAACAGGGCCGAGCGCCTGAGGCCACGCCGCGGCAGCAGCGCATCGGTGAGCGGGCACGGCAGCGAATGATCCGCGGCAATCAACGGCTGGCGGTGAATGTGGCCATGAAGTACCTGCGTCGCTGTCGCAGCCTGGAGCTCAGCGACCTGGTGCAGGAGGCTCTGCTGGGCTTGAGCACTGCCGTGGAGAAGTTCGACTATACCAAGGGCTACAAGTTCAGCACTTACGCCTACTGGTGGATTCGGCAGTCAATCAATCGTGCCATCGTCTCCCGCGACACCATCATCCGGGTGCCACAGCACACTCACGACGACTATGCGCGAGTGAAGCATCTGATGGCTCAATCTGCTGCCCATGGTGAGGCTATGACCCTGAAGCAGGCCGCAGCCATCGTGGGGGTGAAGCTGGAGACGCTGGAGCTGGCGATTCGTGCCGAGTCGGTCACAACCCTCAACCGACCGGCCGCCACTGCCACCGGCAGCGAAACCGAGCTGATCGACCTGATGCCAGGCGAACCGGAAGAGGAGCCCAACGGGCTTCCACTGCTGTCCGCCGAGGTGCGCAGCTATGTCAGCACGCACTGGCTCAGCGAACAGGAGGTGGATGTCATCACCGAGCGCTTTGGGCTGAACGACGGGGAGCCCAAGACCCTTGCCTCCATTGCCAAGAAGCGCGGTGTTTCGCGGGAGAGGATCCGCCAGGTCGAGGGCAAAGCCCTCCGGCGCCTGCGCTACTGCCTCGCTCAACAGCTCACACCCATTGCCGCAGCGTCATGAACATCAACTTTCTGCTTGGCTTTATCGCTTCGATCCCTTTCGCTCTGTGCCTGGTCTGGCACGGGCAGCAAATGGTCAACCCATTGGCCCAGCTTCTGTTCTGGTCCGAAACCGCAACGGAGGCGGTCAGCAAATGAGCCCACGCAATCACCAAGTCACCGTGGCCGCCCTGGCGGATCTGCTGAATCAGTGGCCGCGCCGCGGTGCCGATGGCAAGCCCACAAGGGTGCTGATCGGGGATCGTTTTCCCGACCTGGCCGCGCCTCCGGTGCCAGCCGCAACGGCCAGCTGCCTGGAGCTGGACGACGGCGGGCGCCTGGATCTGTGCCTGTTTCCGAGGGAGCAACCGCTTCCCGCTGGCGTGACCGGCGGCGACAAGGCCGACGCCCTGGGCCTGGCAGCCGAGGCGCTTCGGTACTCGTTTCTCACGCCAGTGGCCGATTACGACCACGAAAAGGCCAGTGAACTTGCCTTAAGAGCCATTACAGCGATTGACACAATCCAGAGGCTAGAGCGCAGCCTGTGACTATGCTTAACCCACGTCCTGACAAGGGCGAACAACCAGCGAAACCCCCCATGACCATCACCTTTCCGGCGGCACCGCCGAAGCCGCGCCCCATGGCGCTGGATCTCCTGGCCGAGCTTGAGCTGATCAGCAGCCAGGCCGAGGCCGTGGCCGCCGATCTCCGCCGGCTCAACCTTGACCCCGTGATCCTGGAGCAGCTGCAGCCCGGCGCGGGTGCCACGGCTCAGCAGATCGTCTGCCAGCTGGAAACGGCGGCCGATGCAGTTCGAGGGATGGGGCAGTGACTGACTGGCTTTCCTGGGACGACGACGACCGCTACGACCGCGAGCCCGACGACGAACCCGATCCTGACGACGACCACCCCAGCCTGACCGCTGCTGAACGCAACCCATCGCTTTGCCGTCAATGACCACGACAACCCCCGCCCCTGTCACGATCGCCACCACGGCGCCTGCCCAGACCCCCATCCCCGCTCCGATCGGCGAGGCCCTGCTGAGCCCTGAAGCCGCCTGGGAGATCCGCTGGGGGTTCACGCTCACCGATGCCCCTCAGGTGTTCTCCGGCCTCCCCCGCGAGGCCTACGACGAGCTTCCAGGTTGGAACGCCAGTCTCCTGAAGGTGGTGCTCAGCCAGACCCCTGCCCACGCCTGGGCTGAGTTCATCAATCCCGATCGAGAGATCACCGAGGACGCCGGCCAGTTCCTGATCGGCAACCTGTTTCATTGCCGCCTCCTGGAGCCCGAGCTGTTCGATCAGCGCTATCTGGTGCTGCCGCCAAACGCTCCCAAGCGCCCCACGGCGAAGCAGCTGGAAGGCCCCAAGCCTCGCAAGGACGGCTCAATCAACACGGAGACGGTTGCCTATGCCAACTGGCGGGACGCCATGGCGCGAGAAGGCTGGTGGCGCTCTTTCCTGGCCGAGCATCCCGGCGCCGACACCGCCCAGAACGTCAGCGACAAGGATCTGGCCCTCGGCGACGCTCTTGCGGGCGCCGTGCTCGCTCACCCAGTCCTGGGGCCTCGCTTTGCCGACACCCCCGAAAACCGCGCCGGGAACGAGCTCACCTTGACCTGGCTGGATGCCCTGACCGGCGCCCGCTGCAAGGCCCGCCTCGATGCGGTGCGTTTCCTCGGGGATCGCCTCTGGATCGGCGACCTCAAGAGCGCCATGGATGCCGGCCCTGGCCCCGATCACTTCGGGCAAGCCGCCGCGAAGTTTTTCTACGTGCTCTCGGCCGCGTGGTATCGCGATGCCGCGCAGACCTGTCGGGCCGGCGTTGAGCGGGTGCTGGGGCTACCTGAGGGGGCGCTGATCCTGGCGCCAAAGGGCTATGAGTTCGAGTGGATCGCCGCCGAGAAGGCACACCCCCGGCCGGAGTTCATCGGCCGCTACATCCTCAGCGACGAGCAGGCCGAACTGGGTCGCCGCATGGCCCGCCGGGCGCTGGACATGGCGGTGCAGGCGGACGCTTCCGGGTGGTGGCCTGGCTACGACTCGGCCGCGCAGCCCCTGGAGCTGCCCGGCTACGCCTACCAGCGCATGGAGCGCTTGGCGGAGGTGGGGGCGTGAAGGCCAACCCCGACAGCCTTCCCGCCGAACAGGCCCGTGAGCTGGGCCTGGCGGTGGGCGACACGATTCAAGGCCGCGGGTATGTCGGCGACTACTGGCATGAAGCCCGCATCACCCTCCTCTGGATCGGCACCGTGCCCACGGTCTGGATCGTCAGCGGCCGCAGCAGCAGGCCACGCGAGAGCGCCTGGTCGGCTCCGCACGAGGGCACCGACTGGGATCTTTCGTGCCGCGACTGGCAGCGCATTGAAACCCCACCGGAGCACGCCGCCCTACTGCCAGCGCCTGCCATCACTACCAGCCGCCCGGCCACCGTGGCCGAGGTTCGCGCCGCCGATGCCGCGATCAGCGACGAGGCCGTGGCAGCGGAGTATCGGGCCTGGTGGGGGGCATCTTACGGGGTGCCGCCCAACAATCAGGCCGTGGCGGTTGCCGTGGCCTGGGGCCGGCACCTGTTGACGCGGGGGCAGGCATGAACCGCCCCACCCTCCGCGCCCTCGCCCACCTACTGGCCCCCTGGCGCACCATCCGCCGGCTGGAGGCCACCGTGCAGCGTCTGGAGCAGGTGCTGGCCAATCCGATGCTGGCCGGCATCGAGATCGGCCGGGAAACCGGGTTTACCGCCGGCATGCGGGGCTCCGGCCCCCAGCTACTGGCCGGCATGTTCATGGGGCTCCTGCAGGAGCACCCGGAAGCCGTCAACTATCTGCAGCTGACCTTCGGCTCTCCCGAGGGGCCGATCCTGGTCACGGTGCAGCGCCCCGGCGGCGCATCCCCTCACAGCCTGCGGGCCATGGCGGAGCAGGAGGCTCGGAGCCTGCGGGCCGAGCTGGCGCGGCTGCAGGGCGACCCGGAGGCGCACTTCTGATGGCCGTCGCCCGCGTGCTGCTGACGGTTGCAGAGGCGGCCGAGGCCTTGGGGGTCACCGATCGGCACATCAAGCGCCTCATCCACGAGGCCGATGCCAGCCGCCGCAGCCGCTGGCGCTGGGGGCGCGAGCTGATCGATCTGGCGCCCGTGGGCAGCAGCAGGCGGTGCGTGCGGATCAACCTGGCAGCAGTGGCGCCGGGCCTGGGGCAGCCCTCACCCACCCCCTAAGGCCCTCTCCGCCGCTTCGGCCACCTGATGAGGCTGAATGTGGGCGCGGTACGTGCGGGCGTGCTGCATCGCGGTATGCCCCATCAGCCGCGCCGCGGTGTAGAGATCGAGCCGGCTGCCGCCCTTCCGCCACAGCCTGGCGGCGTAGGCGTGGCGCAGGGAGTAGGGGCGCCACGCCAGCCCCTGACGCCGCAGCTCCTTGCTGAGCCACTTGCTCACCGCATCCGGTCTGTCAGTGCTCCCCTCCAGGCGCAGCCGCAGCCGCCGATCCCGCAACCCGAAGCGATCCACCCACTCGCGGGGCAGCGGTACCACCGTGCGAAACCCGGTCTTGGTGCCCTCGGCCACCTGGCACAGATCGCGCTCGATCAGCACCGCTCCCTCGATCTCATGGGGGCGCAGCCCGTAGCAGGCCATCATCCCCCAGTACCAGCGCACCGGATTGGGCGCCCCCTCCACCCACGCGATGATTTCGGCATCGGTGGGCACCGCCACCAGCTGCGCCTGCGCGTAGGTGGGCACCGGCACCTCGGGGAACGGAACCCCCACCAGCCGTGATACGTGCCGCAGTAGGTAGTAGAGCTCCTTGTAGGAGCAGGTGCCCCGGTCGTAGCGCTCCAGTGCCGTGGCCATGCTTTCGGTTGTGCAGGCGCTGGTCGGTGGGATCTGCCGGAGCCGCCCGAGGTAGTTCACCTCCCAGGTGCTCTGCCCCGTGCGCCCGAGCACCACCCGCGCCCGGTAGAGCCGTGCAATGGCCTCGCGCCACGTGACTCCCCCAGGGGCCTCGTCAAGCCAGTAAGCCCACTCGAAGGTGCCGGCCTCCAGCTGCCGCTCCAGGGTCTGCAGCTGCTTGGCTGCGGCGCGGCGGTTGATCGGAGTGTCGTCCAGCCGCAGGGCGATCCGGGCCTGCTGCAGCCCTGGAGCCCCATCACGGCGCGGCAGCCTGGCCAGCAGGTAGAGCCGACCCCGCTGGCTGTTGATCGAAGCCATGAGCGAATACGAAACGTCCGGGGAGCCGACCTGGCAGCGATGCACGGGCCGTGCATAACTTACGCATTTCGAGTCCCTTGCAGTCCCTTCCTGTCACCTGAGGTCATGGCGCCGTGGCGCTCAGGTCGCTGTCCTAGCCTGCGTTTTCATTGCGACGACAGGCCAGGACGGCAAGATACAAATCCTCGTCAATTTCGCGGATGTCGTAGTGCGAAACCAGTTACCGCAGTGGATCTCGGGGATGGTGCATTGCTCGCCCATCGCCGGCCAGGGATCACCCCCTGCCGCCGTCACCCTCGGGCACTCCAGCCGCCTCATCCTCGGGGCGCCTGCGGCCATCCAGTTGTGCCAGCAGGGTGCCGCCCGTGGTCGCCGCTGCCAGTGCCCCGGCCCCGGCCGCCTTCCACAGCTCCAGGCAGTCACCGCCGCGAAGCTGGCAGTGCATGGCCCCTCCGAACCCTCCGACCGCTGCCAGCCCTAGGCACAGGGCCACGGTGCCGCAGATCAGCTCGCGGCAGGTCACGGTCTGACCTCAACCCCTGAGACTCGATTATCCAGCTTTTTTACTTGACCCTCCACATTATTAAGGCGTCCATCAAACTGATTCATCCGCTTTTCTGTTGCGGCTTGGTTGGCAATGATCTCTCTGAGAAGCGTTGGCACCGTGTAGCCGATGTAGATCACTCCTGCAGTGATTCCGCCAACACCCAGAAGCAGCAGACCAGCAATGAACTGTTGCGTTACCGGAGCCCAGAAAGACGGCGGATTAGGCGCTTGGGAGGCGGCCATAGCTGCAGCGGATCTGCCCTAGTTTTCCCGGTCCTAGCCCTCCTCCAGCAGTACCTGCAGCGCTTCCCGGAACGGCATGGGCAAGTTGCAGCGGCCAGCCAGGGCAAGGAGTTCCATGGCGATGTGACCGGCGGTGAAGGAGGGATCCACTGGATCGGTCGGCAACGCAGCGAGGGCGATGCTGAGCGAATCGAGGAACGGCTGCCACTGGCCCTCAAACTCGAACCTGTCGAGTCGGGCGGGCAGGGGGCCGGTGAGCATCGGGTTGACTGAACCGATGGCGGCAAACGCTCCGGCGTAGCCGTTCTCACTGATCAGCGCCTGCCTGAACTGCGCCCAGTCCGGCTGTGGCTCCGGCTCCGGCGGTGGGGGCAGTTCGATCAGCTCCCAGGCCTGGTGCCAGACGTCATCGTCGCCCTGGATCGGCATCGCCTCCTGGACTCGATGCGTGGTCGGATCGTAGGGAGGCGGGTCGGTGGGAGACGGCTCGATGAACACGACGGGCGGCTCAAGCTCAAGCCAGCTCGCGATCTCGCCCGCGTGGGGGGCTGCGGATATCGACAGCTGGGGCTCGTCGACGCGGAGCTGCGCGATGGAGTACGGCCACTGGGGGCCATCGGGGCGGAGGCGGAGGGGGGTCATGGCGATCAGATTGTGTAGCGGATGATGACGATGCCGGAGCCGCCGGAGCCGCCGGCAGCGGCTGTACTGGCAGACACGTTGCTGCCGCCGCCGCCGCCGCCGCCTGTATTGGCGGTTGCATCTGACCCTGCGGCACCTGTGCCGCCACCCGCGCCGCCGCCGCCGCTACCACCCGCGCCGCCCGTGTAACTTCCTCCGCTCGTAGGCGCGCCGCCGCCGCCGCCGCCGTAAGTTTTCGCGGTGCCCGTGATGGATGACGACACGCCAGCGCCACCGGCACCGCCTACGTTTGCTTGTCCTGTCTGACCAGCGGCTGACGCACCGCCGCCGCCGCCGCCAGAATAGGACGGTGATGCGTTCTGTCCATTCCCGCCGTTATAGCCCTGCGGTGGCGTTGTTGAAGGCGTATTGCCAGCGGCACCTGTTCCGTTAAAGCCATTGCCGCCACCGCCTGATCCGCCAGTACCACCAGTTGAATCAGAGCCAGAACCTTTCAGCGAACCGCCGCCGCCGCCGCCGCTCGCCGTAATAGTCGCAAAAATAGAATCTTGGCCTTTAGTCCCCGAGTTGTCTCTATTGGTAGAACCCGCGCCACCATTACCAACGGTTATTGAATAGTTTTGTGCTGTAACAGTTAGTGAGCCAGACCTAACACCACCACCGCCACCACCGCCACCCACCCAAGTCCCGCCGCCGCCGCCGCCGGCAACGACCAAATACTCAATGCTGCCGCCCGTTGAGACAGCGAAAGTGCCGGATGATGTAAACGTATGAACCTTGTACCCGCTGATTGTTGTTTCCGTGCCACCAGTGGCAGCCACACCACTGCCCATCGCCGCCTGCCCCGCCGCCAGAAACGCCAGATCCCGCAGGCCGAGCGTGCTCATGACTGCACCCCGTAGGCGGCGCGAACACTGGCGTCTGTCGTGCCACTGCGGCGGCACTCGAACGAAAGCGAAGCTGCTTTGCCGGCGGCGATGTTTGACGGTTTCGATCCAATAAACGGCGTAGCTGCAGGAAATGTCAGCGCCCGTTGCGTACCATCGCACAGCAGGTCAACAGAGACAGCCCTGCCCTGCGCGATGTTTGAGAATGTGAACGTAACTGGACCCGTCAGTGTTGCAACAGCGAGAGTCTTGCCGTTGTCGGCAGCAAAGTCGATGTTGATTGTGGCGGCGTATGCAACATCAACTGTTTCGATTGTTCGCGGCAGGAAGTCGCCCGATGCTGCTGTGGCTGCAGTTCCCAGCCCCAGAGCTGTGCGGCCCTCGGCCTGGGTTGTGGCCGCCGCCACGCTTCGGCCCACGGCGCCGCTGACCGTCAACCACCAGGCGGCGGCGGCCTGGCGCACCCGCTGCGCCGTGAAGGCCCTGCGCGTCGTGGTAGTCCCGGCCTCAGCCTCGGCCTGAGTGATCGTCTCCGCGCTCCACTCCCGCGCATCGCTCAGCGCTGCGTTGCCTGGCTGGATCGCGGTGTCGGCCTTTGCGCCCTGAGCGGCGGTGGCGGCGCCAACATCGGCAGGCCCGAGCACCACGGCGCCCACCTGGCCATTGATGCTCTGCACCGGCACTGCCGGCATCGGGATCTGGACCCAGTTCGCCAGCAGGCTTGATGGCTCGCCAGCAAGCATCCACGCTCCGGCGCCGGCCCCCGAATCGGTGCGGATGCACCAGTCGCCGCGCTGCCCCACCAGGGCGAGCATTGCGCCCTGCGATGCCGCAGCCCCAAGGTATTCCGAAATCGCAATGGCCGGGATCTGGCTGGTCGGAACCACCCCGCCGACAAGATCGGCCTTTGCCGCCAGGCCCGAGGCCAGAGCAGCAGGAGTTGCGAAGTCGGTTGCGGCAGCCACGGCTGCAGTGCCCAGCCCCAGCTGCGACCGCGCTTCGGCCTGGGTCGTTGCCGCTGCCAGCAACTTGCCGACCGCGCCCGATGCCGCCGCCCACCACGCCGCTGCTGCTTGCCTGAGCCTCAGGGCATTGGTGGCCCGCCGCACCGTGCTCAGGCCCTCTTCGGCCTCCGCCTGCGTCATGGTTGCGGCGGACCACTCGCGGGAATCGGCGAGGCGAACGTCGCCCTCCTGGACCGACGTGGCCGCCAGCGCCGCGCCCGCAGTCCAGGAGGCTTGCGCGGCATTGGTCGGCAGGCTGTAGCCAGGCGCAAACGTCACTGCCAGCGCTGCGGTTCCAGAGCCAGAGACACTGAAGCCGAGCGGCATTGAGAGGCTGGGGAAGCCCCCACCCCCACCGCCGCTCCCCCCAGCTGCGACCAGGGCGCCTTCGATGATGGCCAGGTTGGTGCCGATGGCCAGGCTCACCACCTGGCCGCTGTTGCCGACCACCAGTAGGCGGGTCAACGCTGAGGCCTGGCCAGAGAGCGTGAGACCGGCGAAGGTGGGGGAGCTGGCAGGCGCAAGCCCCTGCGGCAGGCCCACCTGATCGGGTGTAACCAGTCGGTATTGATACGGGCTGGCGCCGTCCTTCTGCACGAACTTCCCCGCATCGGCGGTCCCAGCCGGCAGGCCAATGCCCGGCGGCCCGGTGCCGGTCGCGACACGGATGACGGTGGGGCAGCTCATGGATCCCTCCTGGCGGGCCTGGCGGCCACAGTCACGGGCAGATAGGCCAGGTGGTGGTCATCGGCCTGGACGTTGCCGGGAGCGACCATCAGCACATTCAGAAACCACGTTTTCGTGGTCTTGAGGGTGTTCACGATGGCCTCGGGGACAATCACTTTCACCACGCCGTTGATGGCATCGAGCACGGTGGTGAGGGTGTAGCTGGTCCTGCCCTTCTCGTCGGCCAGCACGGCGTTCACGTCCCATCCGGGGAACGGCCACGGCTGCGTCAGGGCCGAGTTGCCAAACAGCTCGAACGTGATCAGCCCGTCCAGCCCCTGCTCCAGGGTCACGGCCTCACCCTCCACCCAAGCCATCGGCCACCTCCTGTGCCCTCAGTTTTCCCGGCTCGTCTCGGCCGGCTGATCGGTGGTGGCGGGCTCAGCAACGGGCTCACCGGCGTCCTCCCAGGCCTCGTTTTCGGGCGTGGTCGGATCGTCGCCGCGCAGCCGGCCGTCCGCAGTTCTGGCGCGGCGCCTGGCCCCAGCACTCCAGCGCCGCTGCCGCCGGACCTCGACTGCGGGATCCTCCGCTGCGGGGTCAGTGGGCTCCGCTGGCGGTGCTGGCTCCGGCGGAAGGGACCAGGCGGCACCGGGCTGATAAGTGCTGCCCGAGCTGATTGAGAAGAGTTGCATGGGGGGGTTCCAAAGAAAAAGGGAGGCCGAAGCCTCCCGGGATCGATCGCAGCGGCCCGATCAGGTGCGCTGCAGGTGGATGCGGTTGCCGGTGCCGGCGGGGACCACCACGCCGTTCTGGTTGCTGGCGGTCCCGGTCCCAGCGACCAGGCGCAGTGCCTGAACCCGCACCTTGCCGGTGATGGGAGCGCTGGCGGCAGCAGCGGCGGCCACTACCAAGGCTTCGACCTGAGCGCCAGTGAAACCGAGCTCGGTCGGCTTGGTGCCGTCGAAAGTGATGACGCCGATGGTCGTCCAGGCGCTGGCGGTGCTAAGGGCAGCCCCCTGGGCCACGTGGGCGGCCTGGACGAGATAGCCGCCGGCCGAGGAAGACTGGCCACCTACGGCGACGACCTTCCAGCTGTCGTAGGGGTTGATGCGGCCTTCCAGGAGGCGGGCGGAGCCGTCGCGAGTACTGGCGGCCTCAAGATCGCCGGCACCGTTGACGCCGGCTTGTACGGCGCCCAGGAGGATGCTGTCGCGATCGATGCGGACAGCTCGTTGAGACTTGTAGCCAACTGCAGCGGGCATGATGAATCAGGGGTAAGGGAACGGGTTGAAGCTGATCAGGCCGCAAAGTTGGCCTTGGTCACGTTGTAGAGACGGGCGGCCTTGCGGGGATTCTTGATCACCGCCGCGCAGTCCAGGTTGATGCGGGTCAGGTAGTGAGTCGATGTGAAGGACTCGCCCACGTCATAGACCACCAGGCCGGGCTGAAGCTCGCCGTTGACCATGCTCTGGCCTTGGGCCATGTAGACCGAATCCTCGCCAAGGGCCACGCAATAGATAGAGCAGGTGTTGCTACCGCTCCCCTCGGTGAAGCCCTGGATCGGCGTGTTGTAGGGGTCTACATCCGTCAGGATGATCTCGGCCTCGTCGTAGAACATGGCCGGCTGACCGAGGGCATTGGTCTCGATCTGCAGGTTGCCAGTGAGCGACTGATCGCGCCGGAGGGCCTGCAGGGCAGGACGCAAGGCGCGGGGCATGATGATCACCTTCTGGCTGGGCGCGGCATCGACCTGATTGAGCATGTCATCCAGGGCCGAGAGCTTCGGGGCTGCGCCGGTCGCATGGTTCGCGACAGCCTGGCTGTTGGTGGAGACGGCCGGGATCAGGGTGGAGAGGCCATTGAAGGATCGCCCACTGGAGGACTCCAGGCTGCCGCGCACAAAGTCGCTCTCGATCTGCATGCGCAAGGCCCTGGCGGTGCGCAGTACCTCCGTGTCGTGAGCTCCGCGACCTTCGCGGGCCAACCTCTGAACATCGGTTTTGATGTCCGCGGTGTAAATGGCGGTGATCACGCTTTGCGGGATGCTGGAGCCACGGGTGTTACTGGGATTTTCATCCAGGAGGCGAGCATTCACGATGGGCAGCTCATCTTCCAGGTTAAACACCTCGGAAGCGCCAACGATGTCCTTGAACGGCAGCGCCGCAAACAGAGGGCCGTTGTCCAGCATGGTCTGCAGGACGGCGAGCTCCTGCATGTTTGCAGCAGCCTCAAAGGACTTCTGCTCAAAAACTTGGTGGTAAGTGGTGACGGCCACGATTGAAACGGGGTGAAGGGTGAGCGGTTCCGTTGCTCGCTGGCTGTCCAGACAGGCATCGCGCCACGCCGCACAGATTCAGGGCTCAGGGATTCAGTTGCCCCCGCCGCATCGCGCTTGAGGGGTGACCCCGCGGCATCGCGCCTTGAGGTCACCCGGAGTTTTCCCGGTTCGACCGGCAAGCCTCAGCGAGCGCCTGCCGCCTCCCGGTGCAGCGCCATCTTCTGGCTTGGCGACAGGGACTTGACCTGCTCAGGCGTGAGCCCCTGCGTGGTTCGCACGCCTCGGGCGCCCGTGAAGCCGCCACTACCGGCG
Organism: Cyanobacteria bacterium REEB417; assembly: GCA_018970945.1. Lineage (GTDB taxonomy): Bacteria > Cyanobacteriota > Cyanobacteriia > PCC-6307 > Cyanobiaceae > RGUW01. The sequence continues at coordinate 20,981 of JAGWVJ010000023.1, forward strand.
CCGCCCCGGGGCTTGAAGAAGCTGCCGACCACGGCCGAGTTGTCAGCCTGTTCGTTGAGCCAGGCCACCGGGTTAACGTCCTGTCCGTCCGCGGTTTTCACTCGATCGCCGTCACTGTCCACCACGTAGGCGGCCCCGGAGTTGGGATCCACCCGGAGATGGCGCCGGCCGTGGAAGGCAAACCAGGCATCAAAGTAGGTCTGCCCGGTGGCGTCGCCCCCATCGCGGCCATCGGTGGCCAGGAACAAGCTCTGCGCGGCGGTCTTGACCTGCAGGGCGATCCGATCGTTTTCGGCCTTCTGAGCGCGGGCCTCGGCTTTGCTCACCCGTTCGTTGGCCTTGGCCTCCAGGCGTTGGCGTTCCTCGGCCGTCAGGCGCTCTTTCTCATCGAGCTGCCGCCGGAGGGCGGTTGCCTGTTCCTGGGCTTGCGCATAAACCTTCGGGTCCACCAGGCCCTTCATCTGCTCCATCTGCGCCCGCAGTTCCTCCAGCTCCTGGGTCTGGGCCTTGCGAAGTGCTCGCTCTTCGCGGAGCGCCCTCTCTCCAGCGGGACCCAAGGGGGCTCCGTCGCCGTCCTCGGCGCTGCTGTCACCACCGCCGCCCTCGCCGTCTCCAGCAGGGTCAGGGGTCACAGTGGCCCATGGCCGCAGCCATTCGTCGGCAGTGTTGAGCAGCCGGTTGATCTGATGCGTTTTCATGCGTTACCGGGGCATCGCGCCGCCGGTGCAAGTTGCCCTGCAGTTTTCCCGGCTCAGCCCGATGCTTTAAGGGCTCGCGCAACGGCCTTGGAGATCACCCTGGCTTCAGCCTGGCGGTCTAGCAGGCGCTGACGATTGGCAAGGGCAATGAGCTGAGCTCGCTGAACCATGGGCTGACGGCCGGCGAAACCGGCAAATTGAGGTCGCTCATTGACAGATTGGCGGTTGGCTGGAGCGGTGAACAGAGGTCTCATGGCAGGGTGATACCGAGGGCAGCGAGCTGATCGCGGCAGTAGGTGCCGCCGTGCATGTCGTAGGCAATCAGGAGCCTGTCAGCTTCAGGACTTGCGGCAAGCTCGTAAAACGAACTGGGTAAATTGGTCAGCTCGCCAAGTGTGTGGTAAATCTCGTTTTCAGTTGGCAAAGGGATACGCGGTTGCAAATCACTTAGAACCTGCGCATCGGGATCTTCTCCGTAAGTGCCTATTCTTGTATTGGCAAGATTATCAAGCCTATAAAACAAGCCCGAAAAAAAAGGAGGAAACGGATAGCCCTCAAATACAAGGTTCAACGGTACAGGGTCTTCGTCATTTTTGTAGGCCTTAAACTGCGAAAGGTATTGATCAAAAGGTATCTGTAGCTGACTTTTAAGCGCTTGATAAGCGCTTGAGGTTGCAAACCCTTCTTGTGAAACATAAACTCGACCCAAAGTACTACTAGCTTTAAGTGGTTCCCAATTCGCATACTTTATAAAGCCAAAGCCGAAAACTTTTCCCGTGATGTAATCACCTAAAACATTTCTAAAACTCGGGTATGGGTCAAAATGCAAATCTGTATAAACACCAGTTGGCGGAGCGGCGTCTAGCACGAATGACGGCACCGCAATGCTCTGATCAGTAATACTGAAATCACTGATAGTTATTGCACGGGCTGAATACCTTTCGACGTTTGTGAAGGATGATTCAGCCACTACTTCATTATTTCTGATCACAGTCTGTACAGTAACGTGCACTGTTATGACTAAGATTAAAAGCAGCTTATTGCCTAAAGGCAGTACAATCTCTAGGGTACTGTATTGCTTGCTCAAGCTATCGGAGCTGGCATCACCTCCATCGGCGCTGCCGGACAGATTTGTTACAGTTGTTTTAATGCCAAAATTAGGTACTTTTTCTGACCACTTATCCCCGTTTGCTGTTCCGTAATACCTAAAGTCCTCATAATCATTTTCTGTACGTGTTGCAATAGTTCCCGGTCTTACGGAGAATCGACTGAGCCCCACCCCCACATCCACCTCCCCCCGCACCCTCGGCCGCCTCCAGATCCGCTGCGTCGGCTCTCGCTGAAACTCCAGCAACCCACCCTCGCGCTGCCGCGTCTGCAGGGGTTTGGCGCGTTCCTCGGCCTCCTTGCGCTGCTTGACCTTGGCCTTGATCTGCGCTTCCAGCGACCGTGCTCCCAGGGCCTCGCGGTTTGCGTACTGCGCCGCCCTGGCGGACTCGATCAGCCATGGAGGCAGGTTCAGGTTGACGCGGCTGGCCATCGTCAGGCAGTCACCAGGAACCCGTCAGTAAACAGGGTGATGTTGTAGGTCCGTGGCTCGCCGGGTGCCAGCGCCACCGATGGACTTTCCACCAGCACATAAGAGACACCTGTGTTCCAGGTGGTGACGCCACCAGAGACCGTGCCCAGCACCAGATAGGCGAAGTTCCAGGCCAGGCCCGTGCCGCCGCTGGAGGCGGTGAACACAGCAGCCTGCACCGCTGCCTCAAAGCGCTCGGCGGTGCTGTTGTAGGCCCCGGATGGGATCGTCCACTCCACCCGAGCGTACCCATTGCCGCTGATCTCGGCCGCATCGCACTGCGCCGTGGTGCTGTTGACCCCCAGGGATCCAGCGTTGTTCGCCAGGCAGAGCCTGGCTCGCTTGCCGGCATAGTCGTTGGCGAACATTCGACCCGCTTCATACGGGGTCTGTGTCATGGCTGGCATGCTGCGCCTATGCGATCACCCTCAGTTTTCCCGGTGCGACTACAGAAACAGAACAGGGCCGAAGTAACCAGGGCCGTCGCCTGTTGTGCTGATCGGATTGCCGTAGTATAACGCGAGTGGTCCGTTGATAGTTACACCACCCGTTGGCGTTACCGTTGATGCGTTCTTGATAAGGCTGTCAACGGGTGCGTTGATGTTTAGCGGCTCTACTGCAGCATCCCATCTTGCCACAATGCCATAGGTTCCAGGTTGGAGCGTATAGCCGTTCTCAAGCATCACTGTTCGCCACGGTCCAACAAGGGGAGCCGTGGTGCCATTTGGTATCTCAGCGTAGAATTGACCTTCGCCTTCAAGGCCAACCGTATCCCATAACTCCCCAAGATTTTGCACTATGAATACAATAAAGCCGTAATTTAATCCATTTCCACCCGCATCGTAGATGCCAAACCCCTTGATCTGCCTTGCGCTACTGAGAGTGAAACTGTATCCGTAGTTCATGTTGTCGCCATTGGAAACGTCCCAGGCCATGGAAGATCCACCTGTGAAGGTGAGGATTGGCCCTGTAGCTTCCTCAACTGCAGCCACCACGCCCCCACCCCCTCCGGCCAGCAGCCTGTAGCCGGGCATGACGCTCGCGATGGCTCCCGCTCCGCCACCGGCAACCGTGCCGAGGGATCGAGCCAGCGCTGCTCCCGCGCCGCTGCCGGCCATCAGGCCGACGGTCTGCGGTGCCCATGGCTGCGTGGTCACGATCACGCCGCCGCCGCCGCCAGCAGCGAAGCCCACGGCTTCGTGGTAGGGCTTGAGCAGGACGCCAGGCGTCACAGTTCGCGGGAACACTGGCGCGGTGTCGGCGGGCAGGGAGCTGAACAGGCTCGACAGGTTCGGAGCCGTGAAGCTGAAGCCACTGGGGATGGCGATGGCGTTCGCCGGCTTGGGGTTGCTGTTGGTGCTGATCGAGACAGAGGCCTGCAGAGTCGCGATAACAGAAGGCAGCGGAAACCAGGCGTCTGCCGCGCTCCCATCAATCGCGCCCCAGAACAGGGCATCTGTGGTGGCGGTCACCCCCTGCGGGTCAATGTTCCAGGTGGTGCCGTTTGTCCTGAATAGCGCTGTTGCATTGTTGAGTCGTATGTAAATTGGTCCCAGCGGAACAGCTGGCAACAGCTCAGGAAGCACTTGAATCCCTGCCCCGTTGCGATGGCCAAAAAGTAAGCGGTTTTCCGTGCGAGCGTATTCAAGTGCTTTTTGCTGTCCATTGCCCTTAACAACTGCATAAGACGTAGCCCAGAGAGGCTTCCCGTTTTCGACTCCGGTTTGCGTAAAATCATAGATCGAGTAATCATCGCTTGAATACGGGGGTTGTAATCGAACTATGGTTTCAGCTTTGTTAGGAGCAGATCCAAGTCCGGCATTGAGCTTTAGAACCTCCTTTTTTTCTGCTGGCGTCTCTTTGTAATTCCTAGCAAGCACTCTATTGATTTCTGATGGCCGTTTTTGTACGCCAAAGTTTCTGGAAGTATGCAGCCGGATTTCAACTCCTTCATCAGTAAGACGCATGGCTTGCTGAAGAATACGATAATACTCGGCCGTTGATTGATTGCGGCTAAATCGCTCGTCGGCGGCATCCCTAAGTCGTCCGATTTGCTCTGCACCATTAGGCGTCTGATAGTAAGCGACCGAGGAAAGCGTCGTCGTCTTTGTAGTTCCTTCCTCATTATTTGTTTCATACAGAACTTCTGTGATTGATGACGGATAAATAGTGTAGCCATTGTATCCATCCTTCAGTTCAGAGTATGAAAGTTGAAAACCACACGCCATCATCACAGGAGCAACAGCGCTGAATACAGTGGTGATCTCGCGCTTTATTCCACCATCCTTCTTGCGATCTTTCAGGTATGTCACGGCTGAACTTGCGTTGCCTTCAACGTATGTTTCAATTTCCGTAATGTACTCAAATTCTGTAATGGTAACTTCTTCTGTCCACAAGCCTTGTGTTTTAGTAACCCTTGTTAAAACCCTGTCCAGTTCATCATAAGTTGTTTCAGTTGTGATCTTTTTGTAGTACGAAATTTTTTCACTGTACTGTGCGGCTTTCGTTTCGTAGACAGGATCAACAAGTGGAATGTCTGACACCTCGCCATCACCGCCTCCAACAAAGAGTTTCCAGCCAAGATTATTTTTTCGTTGCTTGACAGCCCCAGTAGGAGTCGTTATGTATTTGGTGTAATTGTGCACATGCACCTCTTTTCTGCCAATCGTTTCATCTTTTTCCCAGTTTCGCTTCTTATCGTTTGGGCCAGCAATCCTGTTTCCCGTTGGCAGAACCCTGCCACTCGGAAACGGAGGAAGTGGGTCGGTTGGCGCAAATTGAACTGGCTCTCCTGGCAGGTTAATAGCGCCAGATCCAGGAAACTCGGATCCACCGGCTGCACTCAGGGAGCCGGTAAACCCAAGTGTCTGACCCGAATTGCTTGGCGATGACCCAGTGCCTGTACGATCCAGGTCGTACTCCACTTCAAACTCGGGATTCTTGAGGCTCTTGGAGTCTGAAGTCACCTCTACTACATCACCAGGGAGATCCCCAGAGTTTATTTGATTGAAATCAATAAGATCGTCCTGGAGAATTAGTACACTTGTACCAAGCTCAGTGGGGTTCTTTTTGATAAACTCAAGCAGGCCATCAGGATTCATGCGTACCGCATAACATTCGCTTGCAGCCAGCTTCCCCAGTTCCTCGACGTACCCCTCCGACATGTCAAACTCTTCTCGGACGTACCGATTTGTGAGAGGGATCCCATTGGCTGCTTCAATTCCCAGTTCTGAGAGAATCCTTCCCGCTACATAAAATGCGCTTATAGCGGGCGGCACCCAACGCCATACCGAGTCGGGGACGTTTGGATTTGCTGCGCGAGCTGTATAACTATTCGGTGGACGCTTACGGTCCTCAAAATAAGCCAAGTCACAGCCCACGCTCACCGCCGTGGTCTTACCTTGCAGGGGATTGGCGAAACTGCTCAGCACCCGCAGGCGCACCGGCAGCCGGGCGATCCAGTTCTGCCCATCGCTGTAGGCCAGCTCGACAACGGTGCCAGGCGCGGGCCGATAGACCCCCGACAGGTTGATGGTGCCTCGATAGGTGATCACTCCAGAGCCTTGCACGTGGCTCTCGGCAACACTGCTCCCCTCTGGGGCTAGAAGGCCGAGGTTGCACCAGGCGTAGGCGCGGGCGTCGGTGCTCATCGGATTTTCGCCACAGTGAAGGACACGTCGTAATAGGTGCCGATGGTGCCGCCGTCAGCCCGTCGCTGAGCCACCGGCTCGCTCCACTCAACCGGGAACCACGCCCCGGTGGAGGGGCTGACGGCGGCAGTGGCGCTCAGCCAGCTCTCCAGAAGAGTCAGATTGGCTGGAGTGACCCAGCCCTGCACGCGGCGGGTCTGGGTGGGCTGCAGTGGTCCGGTGACCATGTGCCCGCCGGAAGGAGTCAGGGACAAGGCGGGCAGATCGGTGAAGCCATCAGGGCGAGCCGTCAGGTTCACCACGGCGCCACCAAAGGTCAGCGTTCCCAGGTTGAGCTGCGCGGCTTGCTCGGCCTCTTCCTCCCCCTGGCGCAGGATCACCGCGAGAGCGGCGGCGGCATCCACCACCGTGGCGCTCACTCGGCAGTAGATCCCGGCCATCTGGATGGATGGCGCTCCAGAGAACCAGCAGGGAACAGGCGTGCTCCAGTTGAAACCTGGCGCCTTGCCGGTGAAAGCCACGGTGGCGCCCACCACGCCCGTCCGCGCCGGGTCGTCCTCCAGGAACTTCGCGGCGTTCCAGGCCTCGAACAGGCTCGCCAGCGTGGCGGCATCCTCGCGGGCGATGATCCCTGTCAGCGACCAGCGCCGCACGGCCCGGCCGCGCCGCACCTCGCCTTCGTCGTAGCCATACGGGTGATCCGTGAGGTTCGGGAAGGTGTATGTAGCGCTGTTGTAGGAGAGGGTGATCATCAGCGGAAGCTCTGCAGGGTGTGGAGCAGGCCGGCGTTGTTCGGCAGGTTGACGGTCACGGTGGGGTTGTAGCTGCGCATGGTGCCCTCCAGGCGATCGATTGAGCGCTGCAGGCGCCCGAGGGCCGCCACCTGTTTACCGGCGCCACTGGAGAGAGAAGGGGCGATCCCTGCCAGCCGCGGAGCTGCCAAGCCGCCGCCGCCGTCAAACGCGCCCATGGCCCCCAGGCGAGCGGTGAGGCCCGCCGGCAGCACCATGCCGGCCGATGGGGGGCTCCAGGAGCCGTAGGCGGGGGCGTGGATCAGCGACAGGGCGCCCGAGCGCGACAGGAACGACTCGGTTCCCAGCTCGTTCACCTGATAGCTGCTGCCGGGCTCCACCCCACCACCGGCCCAGCGTGCGGCGGGAGCCTTGGAGAGCTTGATCAGTGTGTCGAGAAGAGTTCTTGCTGCATCATCGGCCCTGTAAAACTCTCTTGTGAGCTCTACGGCACCTCTTCGTGCGCTCTCAAGTGGCGACGGAAGATTGTCTGTTGTCTCATAGATTTTCTCGATCGGCTGGCTGCCATCTGCCACTGCCTTCTTGAGGTTGTCGAAGCTACCTTGAGCTCCGGCGAAGCCTTGCGCTGACTTGTCCAGCAAGGTCAGGGAGTTCTCTAGCTGCTTTTCGTATCCACTCTGCGCCGCTGCCGTTCGCTCTTTGTTTGCCTGGGTTTGCTGCGTGACGCTCATTGTTTCTTTCTCCAGACCAAAGATAACATCAAGATTTTTCAGCCTAATGCTTTCGCTATTGGTGATTTCGTTGGCGATCTCAAGCCTGCGCTCATTGGCGCTTATCAGCGCCTCCAGTCTTTCTCGCTCCGCCGGGCTATTGTTTGCTTCGGCAAGTTTGGCCCTCAACTCGATCAGCTTTGATTCTTGCTCAAGTGCGTTCATCTGCGCCTGGTTGACCCTGGCTTCTTGCTCAAGCCGCTGCCCTTCCTGTTTCAGTGCCAAGACCTGGCGCTCCATCTCAAAGGTCTTCGCCAAAGTTTCTATACGATCGCGAGAAGACTGCACCTCAAGCTGTATCTCCCTTGATTTAAGCTCTGCAATCAAAGTCATTTGGTTGTAGATCGCCTCTTGCGTTGCCCCACCTTTTATCATTGCCTCCAGGACTTGCTGCTCAGCGTTCAACCTGAGGGTAAGCCTTGCCTTTTCAAGCTCAAAACCGCTTTGCATATAGTCGGCTTGGGCCTTTACAAGATTCTGAAGCGCGGCGCCAAGCTCCTGCTGCATGGCAATCCTTTTGCCCATCAGCCCAAGTTGTTCGTTGCTCGCCGATAGCTGAGCGCTTTCAAGCTCTAAAGCTCCCTTCTTGGCCTCAAGCTCTTCCTTTGCAGACTGCAAGCGGCTTCTGGCTGTATTCACCTCTTCTTTCCCGATTTGCAGAATATCATTGCTAAGATTGCGCTTTTGCTCTAGCACTTGCGCTAAGGCAATCTGCAACTTGGCTTCTTCGCCGTTGTATTGCGTTCCCTTTGTTGCATCGTTGATTTTCTGCAGCGCCTCTCTTAGCGACTTTTCTTCTAGGTTGACGCGAAGCAGGAGCTTTTTCTTTTCCACCAACTGATAGAGATTGCTGATCTTTTTATCTATCGCGTTGATCTCCTGAATCGCGTTTTCGGGTAACAGGTTCTTCTGTCTTGTCAGGCTCAAGATTTGGGCATTGATACTCTGCAGCTCTTTCGCTGCAGCCTGGAATGGCCTGCTGAAGTTCTCCAGTCCCTTGCCGCTATCAATCGCCTTGAGCAATGCCTGAAACTGCTTCAAGCCCTCAATCTGCGCCGACAATGCAGCCTTGCCGGAATCGCCGTCCCCTAGCTTGCTGAGTTGTTCCTTTAAGGCCTTGATTTCGCCCTGGGCTTTCTGGATGTTCAGCTTGATGTCCAGCGGTGCCTCGATTGCCTGAAGCTCAAGCTGAAGGCTTGCCAGCTGCTTTTCGGCGCTGGTGGTATCCAGCCCCAGGCGCTTCTGTTCGGCGATCTGATCCTGCAGGGTCTTGATCTGATCCTTCAGCCCGCGGGCCTTGTCGGACAGCTCGGCGGTGTCCTGACCGGCAACGCCGATGGCCTGTCCCATCAGCAGGTAGGCCGCGGTTGCGGCGCCTGCAGCCAGGGCGATCCTGCCGATACCGCCCGGTGTCAGCGCCACCAGGAAGGCCTGCAGCGCGGCCCCCGCCTTGGTGGCGTTGTTCCAGGCAACCTGCGCTGCCGTGATGCCCTTCAGGACGGCAACGAACGTCCCCAGGCCAACGGCGGTCTGGATCAGGGTCTTGGTGGTCTGATCGGTTTCGCGGAACGCTCCGCTGACCACTCCCAGCGCCGCGACCACGCCCAGCAGGATGACCAGGCCCGACCCGAGCGGCCCGGTGATCACGGCAGCCACGCCCGCAATCGAGGCCCGCAGCGCGGCATACCCGCCGACCTGTGCCACGACAAGGTTCAGGGCTCCAATCCCCACGCTGGCCCCGGTAGCGGCCAGCCCCAGCCCGATCAGCGCCGCACCCGTCGTCTTCACCGGAGCCGGCAGCCCCGAGACCGCCCCCGCAGCGGCGTTGGCCAGGCCCACCAGCGGCCGAAGCCCTGCAGCCATCACGCCGCCGATGGTGGTTCCCAGGCTGTCCATGGTGCCCTGCAGCTGCCGCAGCTCCAGGCCCATGCCGGTCATCTCCTGGCGGGCGGCATCGGTCGCTCCCTTTGTGTTCTGCATCGCCGATGTCATCCGCGTGATGTCCGCCGTGGACTGCCCGAGCAGGGCCAGCCAGCGGCTGCCGTCATCAGCGCCACCAAACATGTTGGAGGCGATCTGCATGCGGGAGGCTGGTTCCAGCTGGTCAAAGGCCGCCTTCAGCCTGAGCAGCACCGTTTCGGTCGGTAGCAGCTTTCCGCTGGCATCGAAGATGTCAATCCCCAGCCGCTTCATTGTCTCGCTGGCGATCTTCGCCTGGCCGGTCAGCTCGCGAAATCGCCCTCCAGTAACCGGCGCCGCGGTTGAGAGCTGCGTGAGGCCGTTGCGCAGCGTCACCCCGGCACTGCTGGCATCAATGCCGGCGTTGGTGAGTAGCCCGAGGATGGCCACCGTGCCCTCTACGTCCATCCCGAGCTGCTTGGCAACAGGCCCCGCATAGGCCAGGCCATTGCCCAACCCTTCCACACTGGAAGCGGAGCTGTTGGCACCTTGCGAAAGGGCATCTACAACCCGAGCGGCTTCACTGGCAGGCAAGGAAAAAATCTTCATGGCTGCCGTCACGTTCTGGCCCATCTGGGCGAATCCCGTACTGGTGGCCTCAGCTCCCCGCACGATTGAGGAAAGGCTGTCATTCACCTGGGCAATCGTGAGGCCACCGCGAACCAGCTCAAGGGCCAACTGAGCCACCTCCTTGGTGGTTCCCGCCGCATCGATCCCCACCTTGTCCACGATCGCGGACAG
>JAGWVJ010000024.1 GCA_018970945.1 Cyanobacteria bacterium REEB417
TTTCTGCAGCAGGGTCTTGGGGCCGGTTTGTTTGGTGTCGCCGTGTTATTGCTGACAGCCAGCAATGCGTATCTGACGCTGCAACGCGGTGCCGATCGCATCTGGTGGCGCCGTCCGTTCAACGGACGCCGGCTTCCATGGCGACAGTTGGTGATGCGCTACGTGCGCTTGCGGCTCAAGGGCATGGTCTGGGTCGTCCTGATGGGTCTGTTCATCGCCCTGGATCAACTGATCAGCAGTTGGCGGCTGCTCGGTTCGCTTGATCTGCGGATTGCCCTGTTGCAGGTGTTCCCCCGGTCCTTGGTGTGGCAGCGACCGGTGACCCTGGGGCTGGACCTGCTGGTTTCATTGCTGCTCACGTTTGCCGGTTCGCTGCTGTTCCTGTGGTGGCTTCCGTCGCGGCGCCTGCCGTGGCGCCCCCTGATCCCGGGTGCCGCGTTGTGTTCGCTGGCGCTTACCCTGTTGAATCTCCTGCTGGGTCGGGTGCTTCTGGTCCTGGGCTTGCGCTTTCAGGCCTATGGCGTTGTCGGTGGCATCCTCGTACTCACCCTCTGGGTCTGGCTGGTTGGCGTGATTCTCTATTACGCCCAGTGCTTCAGTTTCGTTGCTGCAGCGCGTGGCCTTGGCCGGCGTTCAGCCATGCATCCAGTGTCTGATCGTCTCCAGCCCTGACGCAGCGGTGTCGTTGCCGTCAGGATGGGATCGCCATCACCTCCCACGCCGATGCAAGGTCGCCTGCCCTGGTGGTGGTTCCTCGTGTTGGCGCTGTTGCTGTTGGCCCCAGGGCCCGCAAGCCGCGTGTTGCTCGACATCGTCGGTGGCTTCACCTTGGTGGCTCTGCTGGTGCCGTTGTTGCTGGGCGGCGCCGGATGGTTGGGCTGGGTCTTGTTGCAACGGCGACTGCGCACCTGCCCCGCCTGCGGCTTCCGCAGCTTCGGCAGTGAGGTTTGCCCTGCCTGTGGCACCCTTTTCGCCAGTGAAGGCACAGGTTCTGAAACTGCACAGACCGCGTTTGATGCCAGTGACGTGACCATTGACGTCACGGCCACCGACGTCGATCAGGAGCGTTGAGCATGCCATCGTTCAGGGACCCTCAGCGGCCAGTTCGTCAAGGCGTCGCTCGCGCAGATACAGAAACAGCGGGCAGCCAAACGCAAAGGCGATGGTCACGCAGCTCAACAGGACCCAAATCAGTCCCTTGAGCCGTAACCGGCGCCCTTCGCTGACCATCCAGATGCTGACGGCGGTTGCGGCAATGGCCAGATCGCGTGAAAGCGATCGGGCTGCGGGGTTGGCATTGGCCAGCTGCACAAACAGTCCAAGGTCGAAGGCGGCGCCTTGGTTTTGGATGAACTCCAGATTGGCCAGCCAGGGCAGCACTCCCCCGGCGATCGCCAGAGCCAGGTAGATCCAGCGCAACCAGGGCTGCCGGGCTGGCTGGTTGCCAGCCGCGCTTGAGCCAGCAGAACGCGAATCGGTGGTCATTGCTGCGGCTTAGGGTTCAAACCGAGACGGGGGGGACTCGGGGTGTTCAGGATCCCAGAGTTCGATCGTCTGCTCGATCTGCTCGAGCACCTGTTCACAGCGCTCGGCATAGCCCCGGGCTCGTTGGTAAAGATCGGCCATGGCTTCGACCGGCAGGTCGCTCGACTGAAGCTGGGCCAGGGCCAGCTCCAGGGCGGTATGGGCCTCGCTGTAGCTGAGCTCTTGGGCAAGGGTGGCCTCGCCTTTGCTGCGGCTGGCCGAACGGCGGCCGGGACCGGCAGGCGTCATGGTCCTGGTGTGACGGTGGTGATCAGGGCGTCCAGGACGCCATCGGTCAGCTGCACACGCACCACATCACCCGTCCTGGTCTGATTCACGCTACTGACCAGCTCCCCATCGCTGTTGTGCAGCAGCACAAAACCCCTGGCCAGCCAGTGCTGGGGCGACAGGGCTTCCAGCAGACGCCGCCGTTGCTGCAGGTCTGTCCGTCGGCGTTCGATCAGTCTGCTGGGGTGCAGTTCGGTGAGCAGCCGTTTGAGCTGCTGCACGGCCCGCTGCTCAGCGCTCAGCCGCCAGCGCAGTTGCTCGCCGAGGTGGCGCCGCAATCGTGCCAGGGTGTCGCGACCGTTGAGCCGGTCGGGCAGCAGGGCCACCATCGCCGCGGTGGGGGTGGCGGCCCGCCGGTCGGCTACCAGATCAGCCACGGTGGAGTCATCCTCATGGCCAAGCCCGCTCACCACAGGCACCGCACAGGCCGCCACAGCCCTTGCGACGGCTTCCGAATCAAACACGGCCAGGTCCTCTCGGCTGCCTCCCCCCCGGGCCAGCACCACCGCTTCGATGCCCCAGCCCTGAGCCCGCTGCGACACCGCTGTGAGTGCCGTCGCGATAGCGCCTTCCACGGCACCCTGCACGGGGATCGGCACCACCAGCACGGCGGTTGCCGGCCAGCGTTCGGCGGCGGTGCGCAGCAGGTCGGCCAGGGCCGAACTGGGCACGCTGGTGAGCACGGCGATGCGGCCGGGAGCCTGGGGCAGCGGTCGTTTGCGGGCTGGATCCAGCAGTCCCTCGCCGGCGAGCCGCCGGCTCACCTGTTCGAACTGGCGCAGCACGGTGCTGAGGCTGGGTCTCACCTCCAGCACCTGAACCGACAGGCTGGCCCGGCTCACCCAGAAGTTGAGCTTGCCGACGACCACCACACCATCGCCATCGCGGGGCTCATGGCTGAGCCTGGCCCGTTGCGACGCCCAGACCACAGCACCGATCGTGGCCTCGCCATCGCTGAGGGTCATCCACAGGTGGCCTTTCTTGAGCTGGGGCTTGATCACGGTGGCATCAAGCAGAAAGCGCGGCGCAAAACCTCTCTCCAACAGGTTTCCGACTGCCTGGTTGAGCTCGCTGATGCTGTACCGGGGAATCGGCGCTGAGGTCACGGCCGCCGGTTCAGGCCTTGAGCTGGCAGTAGCAGAACCACCAGTACAGGCTGACCAACCCGCCCACCACGGCCACCAGCTGACCGGCGGGATGGTCGATGCGCACGAGGGCGATGCCTGTGATCACCAGGGCGCTGCTCAGCAGCCGGGCGCCATCGCGGCGGTTGTGGACATAGAAACGGGTCAATGGGCAGGCAGGGCTGGATGACGAGATGCTTCCTTCCATTAAAGGCCCGCAGCTCCGTAGGTTCTCCAGCACCGTAGGGTCCGCTGCACCGCCGCCAGCCCGATGGCCACCCCTCGCCAGCGTCTGCAGCAGCAACTGGCAGCGCCGCTGCCGGCCGATCCGCAGCTGGTGCTGGTCACCGATCTCGACGGCACCCTGTTGGGGGGCTCCCTGGCTTGGCGTCGCCGTGTCTATGGCTGGCTGCAGCGTCGCCGCGAGCAGGTGCTGCACGTGTTCTGCACGGGCCGTGATCTGCGCTCGATCGCCCGGTTGCTCGAGCAGGATGCCGAGCATGGGCTCGTGGCGCCCCACCTGGTGATCGGTGATGTGGGCTGCACGGTCGCCTGCGGGCACAGCCTGGAGCCGGTGCCGCTGGCCGTCGAGCCGATCGATCGGCTCTGGGTTGGCAAGCCCGAGCGCCTGCTGCCCCTGCTCGACGGGGTGGCGGGTCTGTCGCCCCAGCCGCTGAGCTCCGATCGTCGGCTCGCCTACTACTACGACCCAGAGATCTTTGCGCACGATCTGGTGGACGAGCTCGAGGCCCATGGTGTTGATTGCCTCTTCTCAGACAACCGTTATCTCGATCTGCTGCCGGCCGGCATCAACAAGGGCAGTACCCTACTCGCCCTGCTGGAGCTGCTCGACTTCGACCGGGCCCGGGTGGTCACTGCCGGTGACACCCTCAACGATCTGGCCATGTTTGAGACGGGGCTGGCGGGGGTGATGGTGGGCAATGCCGAGCCGGCGCTGATGGCCGAACTGCCCCGGCTACCGGGCACCTACCGGGCCCGCGCGAGCGGCTGTGAGGGGATCGTCGAGGGCCTGCGCCACTTTGGATACGGCGCCCTGCTCGAGGACCTCTAGCCTCTGTTGAGCTGCCGTTTGGTGAGCGCCGTGGCGACCGCCTCGGTCGGGTCGCTCGGCCAGGGGTGCTTGGGGTAGCGGCCGCGCAGCTCGCGCCGCACCTCCGGATAGGTGTGCTGCCAGAAGTGCATCAGGTCTTCGCTGATCGCCGCGGGGCGGCCAGCCGGGCTGAGCAGCTCCAGGCGCACTGCCAGGCGTCCGTCGAGCACCGTCGGATGGTTGCAGGTGCCGAACAGCTCCTGCAGTTTGACGGCCAGCACCGGTCGCCCCTGGCTGTAGTCGAGACGGGCCCGGCGCCCGGAGGCGATTGGCAGGCTGCCTGGCAACAGGCGCTCCAGCTCCTGCCGCCGCTCCCAGGGCAGATCGCCCCAGAGCGCTTCGCACAGGTCGAGCTGCCGCAGCCCGTCCAGGCTGCGCACGCCCAGCAGGCTCGGCCCCAGCCAGGTGTTCAGCTCCTTCATCAGGTTGGCGTCATCCCGCCGGGGCCAGGGGGCGCCGCAGTAGCTGTGCAGCAGCTGCAGACGGTGTTGCAGCTGGCGGCTCTGCTCAGACCAGGGAAGCAGGGTCAGACCCCGATCGCGGAGCACCGCCAGCAGCACCGCTGCCACGGCTCCTGGCTCGGCATCGTTTAGGGGGCGGCGGCTGAGTACCAGTGCGCCAAGCCGCCGCTGCTGCTCGCAGCGCACCCGTTGGCCCTCGTCGTCCCAGCTGATCAGGGGCTGATCGTGCCCCTGCTCTTCGGCGAGTGCCTGCAGTTGTGCATCGGGCAGGGGCAGGGCCAGCAGGATGCGGGCATCCCTGCCCTGGCCATCGACACTGGCCACGGCCAGAGCCGGCTGGCCGGCCAGGGAGTCGTGGCTGGGCAGGATCGCACCGACGCCATTGCGCAGCAGAAAGCGGCCGCGACCGTCGCCGCGGTTGAGGGCCACCCGCTCGGGGTAGGCCCAGCTCAGCATCAGGGCAGCAGCAGGGGGGGTGGCAGGGGCGGCAGCCCGGGAGCTTGCGGTGCAGTTGAGCTGGCGCGTCAGGGCGACGCGTTGCTGCCGCAGCCGCTGCCGCAGGCGGTCGTTGTCGCGGCCGTGCTGCAACCAGGCCAGCCGCGCGCCCAGATCGGCACCGGCCTCGGCCCGGTTGAGCGGATCGCGCTCACTGAGCAGCACCGCCAGGTCGGCGGCCTGCTGCTGCCAGCCGTGGTCGGCGGCCAGCAGCAGCATGTGGGCGAGGCGGGGATGGACGCCCAGCTCACCCATGGCCCGGCCATGGGGGGTGAGGCGTCCGCGGTCATCGAGCGCCCCCAGCTGGCTGAGCAACAGGCGCGCTTCGCGCAGGGGTGCCTCCGGCGGTGGGGTCAACCAGCTCAGCCCTTCGCCCAGGGGTGCTCCCCACAGGGCCAGCTGCAGGGCCAGTGGCACCGGATCGGCCACCAGCAACTCGGGTGGGTCAAAGGCCGCCCGCCGCCCATGGTCGGCTGCTGACCACAGGCGGATACAACGGCCAGGGCCCAGGCGCCCGGCCCGGCCCTGGCGCTGGGTCGCGCTGGCCTGGCTGGCGGCCACGGTCACCAGGGCGTCCATGCCGCTGGCCGGGTCAAAGCGGTTGCGGCGGCTTAGACCACAGTCGATCACCAGGTCCACGCCGGCGATCGTCAGCGAGCTCTCGGCGATGCTGGTGGCCAGCACCACCTTGCCGTGGGAGCTGCGTGCCGGGCTGATCGCCAGGCCCTGCTCCGCCAGGTTCAGATTGCCGTGCAGGGGGGTGACCTCCACCTCGGAGCCCCAGCTGGTCGCCTCCAGGGCCCGCTGGCTGTCGACGATCTCCCGCATGCCTGGCAGAAACACCAGCACGGTGTTGCGGGGGTGCGCCTGGGGCAGCCAATGCCGCTCGAGGGCGCGCAGCAGCTGGTCGCTCAGGGGCTCGTCGCCCCGTGGCGATTGATGGCAGACGCTGACCGGATGCTGGCGCCCGCTGCTGCGCAGCACCTGGGCGTCGGGCCATCGGCCCGCCAGGTCATCGACCTGGAGCGTGGCCGACATCACCAGCAGGCGCAGATCCGGATGGAACAGCTCCCGCGCCTGACGCAGCAGCACCACTGCCAGCTCTGTGTCGGCTCCCCGCTCGTGGAATTCATCGACGATCACGCAGTCCAGCCCCGTGAGTTCTGGGTCGGACTGGAGCCGCCTCAGAAACAGGCCACTGGTGAGCACCTCCAGCCTGGTGGCTGGGCTGGTGCGCGATTCGAGGCGCACGCTGTAGCCGACCGTTTCTCCCACGGGTTCGCCCCGTTCGGCGGCCAGGCGCTGGGCGGCGGTCCTGGTGGCCAGCCGGCGGGGCTCGAGCATCCAGATCCGGCCGCTGAGGCGTTGCAGCAGGGCCAGGGGGACCCTTGTGGTCTTGCCGGCGCCAGGAGGGGCCTGCAACAGCAAGGTTGAGCCGGGCGGTGCAAGGGCTGTGCAGATGGCCGGCAGCTGGCCATCGATCGGCAGCCCCTGGGGTGCCTCAGCGCACGTGTCGGGCCCCATCGACAGGGTGGTATGGCTCGCCGGTGGTCTCCTCGTAGACGATCGCGGGCAGGCCCGTTTCAAACATGGTCTGAAGCGCTTCCTTGAGGTAAGGATTCCAACCGCCGGTGCTCACCTTGCCGTGGCGCACGGTCCAGTCCCAGGTGCCCTGCAGGTCCCGAGGAATGCGACCTTCGCGGTCGCGCCGGGCGACCAGGTCCTGGGATTCGACCAGCCCCACCAAAATCGGATCTTTGCCGTACGCAGGGGTGAGGCTGAGCTCGAGCCGCACGGGATCCTCCTTGATCAGCTTGAGCCGAAAACGCGGCGGCAGCTTGAGATTGCGCAGGACAGCGCCGACAATTCTGGTCCTCTGATCCACCGGCGAACTCCGCGGAATGACTGGGTCTCGTCAGCGAGCCTATTCAGTGGGGGCGGAGTCGCCGTCAAAACGAACGGTCAGGAGGTCTTCGCGGGTGAGTTGGCCGTCTCCATCGAGCAGCTCCGGATGGATCGTGAGGCGACCGGTGCGGTCGTCAGGAGAACGCTCGCGCATGGCGGGAGGTACCGCACGAAAACCTTGCCCCATCACCCGGAAGGCCTGCCACAGCAGAACCATGAAGCAGGCGCCGTAAAGGAGTGGAAACACCGTCAGCAAGCCATGGCCACCCCCCATCATGGCTCGCCCCTGCTGACCTGTTGGCCTGTGGTGGCGAGCATCCAGGCCCACAGGGTTGTGCAGGCTGCGCCAAAGGCGAGGAAGGCAAGCAGCAGAGAAACGGAGCCCATGATCGTCTGCGTGTTTACAAATCTTAGTGTTGTTTGGCTTTCCCTGCTGTGGCCTTCCCTTCGTGGCTCTTAGCGTGACTCGAGATGGTTGAGAGCTGATGAGAGGTCTGAACGCTCCTTCACTGGCTGCAGCGGGTTCCCTGCTGTTGTTGCTCCCCCAGGTTGTGCTGCCCCTGGCCGTGCTCCCAGCGGCGCAGGCTCAAAGCCAGCCGTCACGTCAGGCAGCGGCGAACGCGGGTGGTTCTGGCCTGGGGCGCCAGTCGTTTGTTGCGGTCGCGGTCCGTCGTGCCGGGCCCTCGATCGTGACCATCGACACCGAGCGCACCGTCACGGTCAGGGGCGGGGCGGCGGCGCTGCCGGCGCCGTTGATGAACGACCCGTTCTTCCGCCAGTTTTTCGGCCTGCCGCAGTTCATGGTGCCGCCGTCGCAGCGCACTGAACGCGGCCAGGGCAGCGGCTTCATCTTCGATGCCGGCGGGCTGATCCTCACCAACGCCCACGTGGTGGAGAAGAGCGACAAGGTGACTGTCGGGCTGCAGGACGGGCGACGGGTCCAGGGCACCGTGGTGGGTCTCGACCCGATCACCGACCTGGCGGTTGTGCGCCTGTCTGGTTCGGGCCCCTGGCCCCTGGCGCCGCTCGGCAATTCCGATGGGTTGCAGGTGGGGGACTGGGCCATCGCGGTCGGCAATCCCTTCGGTCTCGACAACACCGTGACCCTCGGCATCATCAGCAATCTCAACCGCAATGCCAGCAAGCTCGGCATCACCGACAAGCGGCTTGATCTGATTCAGACCGACGCGGCCATCAATCCCGGTAATTCGGGTGGGCCCTTGCTCAACGCCGATGGTGAGGTGATCGGCATCAACACGCTGGTGCGCTCAGGGCCGGGGGCAGGTCTGGGGTTTGCGATCCCGATCAACAGGGCCCGCGACATCGCCGGCCAGCTGATCAGCAAGGGTCGGGCCAGTCATCCGATGATCGGTGTGGGCCTGGAGCCGGTGCGCTCGGCCGAGGGGCGAGTCCTGCCAGGGGTCCGGGTGGTGTCTGTGGCACCCGGTGGTCCTGCGGCCCAGGGCGGTCTGCGCCCCGGCGATGTGATTGTGGCGGCCGGTGGCCAGACCCTCGAGGGCGCAAGCCAGCTGGTCACTGCCGTCGAGCGCACAGGGGTTGGTAATGGGCTGGCGCTGACGGTCAATCGCGCTGGCCAGATCCTGCAACTGCAGGTGACACCAGCCGATCTCGGCCGGCTCAGCCGGGGTTGACCGGCAGCGTGGCGATGGGTCAGCCCTCGGGTCGCAGGGATGGGGCCAGCGGGCCGGCCAACTGCTGACGCATCACCCATTGGGTGGCGGCCTTCTGGCTGTGCCAGGCCTGCAGCAACTGTTTGGCCAGCTTCTGCAGGGTCTGGGGATCGTCGGTCGCCTCGATCGCCCGGGTCATGCGCTCCAGCTCAAACTGCTGGCCCAGACTGAGGGTGAGGGGTTCGCTCATGGCGCTGAGGGATGCTGCAGTGCGCCAATGATAAAAAATGTTTCGAGCTTCTCCGTAGCCGATGCGACCGTGCTTCCCGTACGTGTCGGTTCCCTGGTTGATTCGGGATCACCCCTGCTCCCGCAGCTGTTCGACGCAGCGGGTCACGCATTCCCCGTCGTCGAGGGAGCAGGTGGTGATGCACTCGAAGTAGGTCTCCATGGCATCCCAGGTCTGGTGCTGCTGCTGCTCGTTCTGGGCGCCGGCCTGAATGGCGGTGCCGACGACAGTCCCCATGCCGCCCTGGCCGAACTGTGTGTGTGCCATGGAACGAGCCCTCCGAGGTCCTTGAGGTCAGCCTATGCACACAGAACACTTGACACCAGCAGAATGAGTCTCATTGCCTAATGCTGTGTGAAGTTTCTTGGCGAGGCTGTCGACCGTTCAGGCCTTCCCCTGCCGTTGCATCTGTCTGGCCTTCTGTTTCTCGCGGTTGGCGACGCGCTTGAGGGCGCGGGTCTGCTCCTCGGCCGCGGCCCGGCTGGCCGCAGCCTCTTCCTCTTTTTTCTGCAGGTAGTAGGCGTAGTCGCCGCGGTAGCGCACCAGCTCGCCATCGCGCAGCTCCACGATGGTGTTGGCCACCCTCGAAATGAAATAGCGGTCATGACTGACCAGAAGGGCAGCGCCTTCGTACGCGATCAGGGCGTCCTCGAGCATCTGTTTGGCGGGGATGTCGAGGTGGTTGGTGGGTTCATCGAGCACCAGCAGGTTGCAGGGCGAGAGCAGCATCAGCGCCAGTGCCAGGCGGGCCTTCTCGCCACCTGAAAGTTTGCCGGCCTCCTTGAACACGCTTTCGTTGGAGAAGCAGAAGCTGCCCAGCAGGCTGCGCACCTGGGTCTGGGTCCAGTCGGGAACGGCCTCGAAGATCGTGTCGATCACGGTTTTGCTCAGGTCCAGGGCTTCGGCCTGGTTCTGCTCGAAGTAGCCGGCGATCACGTTGTGCTCGCCCAGCCGGGCCACCCCCTCGTCGGCGGTTTCGGTGCCCATGACCAGCCGCAGCAGGGTCGATTTGCCGGCGCCGTTGGGGCCCACAAAGGCGATGCGGTCGCCCCGCTCGATCTCCAGATCAGCCCCCAGAAACAGAATCTGCTCGCCATAGCTGTGGCACAGCCCTTTGATCTCGGCCACCAGCCGGCCGGAGCGCGGCGGCTCCGGAAAGCGGAAGCGCGGCCCGCCCACGGTTTCGATCGGGGCGTCGATGCGCTCGACCTTGTCGAGCAGCTTCTCGCGGCTCTTCGCCTGGGTGGAACGGGTGGCGCTGGCCCTGAAGCGGTCGATGTAGGCCTGCTGCTCGGCCAGTTCCTTCTGCTGGCGCTCGAACGCCGCCTGGGTGGCCTCGCGCTCGAGGGCCTTCTGCTCAAGGTGCTGGCTGTAGTTGCCCAGGTAGGTGCGCGAGATGCCGCGCTCGGTTTCGACGATCTGGTTGCAGACCCGGTCCAGAAAGGTGCGGTCGTGGCTGATGACAACCAGCGCCGCGCTCTGCTCGAGCAGGTAGCCCTCCAGCCACTGGATCGTCTCGACATCCAGGTGGTTGGTCGGCTCGTCGAGCAGCAGCAGATCGGGCTCCTGCAGCAGGATCTTGCCCAGGGCGATGCGCATCTGCCAGCCGCCTGAATAGTCGGCCACCAGCTGCTCGGCCCCCTCGGCGCTGAAGCCGATCGTGGGCAGCAGCTTGTCGATGCGGGCCTCGAGCTCATAGCCATGCAGCGCCTCGAAGCGCTCGTGCAGGTGGCCCAGTTCGTGGATCAGCGCCTCGAGGTGGTCGGGATCGGCGGCCGCCTGGTCACTGGCCATCGCCTGCTCGACCGCGCTGGTTCGGTTGCGCACGTCGGCAGCCTCACCGAAGGCCTGAAACAGCTCGGCCCGCACCGAGCGCTGGGGGTCGACGTCGAACTCCTGCTGCAGGTAGGCGATGCGGGGATTGCCCTGGCGCACGATCTGACCGCTGCTGGGCTCTTCGAGGCCGGCGATCAGGCGCATCTGGGTCGATTTGCCGGCGCCATTGACGCCCACCAGTCCGATGCGATCGCCCGCCCTGACCTCCCAGGTCACCTCGCGCAGCACCTCGCCGGTGGGATAGATCTTGCTGATCTTTTCGAGGCGCAGCACGGCAGCAGGGGCACAGGAGCAGTCGGCGCCTGGGTGTCGCCGGCCGCCATCATCCCGCTCGGCCAGACTGCGGGTTGCTGCACGTCACGGCGCCCCGATGATCAAACGGCTCGAGCAGGTGGCGGCGCTGGTGGTGGCGGCCGGCCTGGCGATCGTCAGTTATTGGCTGTTCTTCAGCTGGGCCCAGGGTGGCGGTTCGCAACGGCGGGACCCGCCCAGCCGCTCACAGGCCGCCCCGCGCCTTGAGCAGCCATTGCTTGCTGGCCACATCGTCGAGCGAGGCGATGTGGCGGCGCACCTCGTCAGCGCTCACCGGCAGGTTGTGGTCGTCGCCCAGGGCCACGATGCGTGCCAGGGCGCCTGAGGGATCCTGCAGGGCCTGGCGAAACAGGGCTTGGGTCAGGTCGCTGTCCGCACGGATCAGTTCATAGAGCGCTGCGGCATTGCCGCTGCTGCTGGCGGTCATGGTGCTCGGCCGTGGTGCTTCGACCTTATGGGGGATTGAAGCGGTTGACCAACACCTGTTGCAGCTTGCCGCAGCCGTCGGGCCCGATCGCCTAGGCGGCCTGAGGGCGCTCGGTCTCGGCGTTGCCGCAGGCTGAGGCGTCCTCCATGCTGCGGGCATCGAGGCACAGCACCTTGCGCAGCTGGGCATAGTTGCCCGCCAGGGCTTTGTTGCCCTCCTGCTGGGCGCCGTACTCGGCCCGTTGCAGCACGTGGTGCAGGTGGGTGAGCAGGTAGGTGCTGATCACCGCCGAAACGAGCACGTCACTGCGCTCGGCAGTGCGGCGCTTGCGGCTGGCCCGGCTGGGCGAAGCCGAGGTGGGGCGGGCCTGTCTGGAAAGGGTGGCCATGGTGACGGTGAGACGTCGTGCCCCAAGCATAGTCATGGATACTACCCTTGCGCATCTCTGTACACTTTCTGGTATCCCTGAGGCGACCGAGCCGGCCGTGGCAACCCGCCAGAACTCCTCCAATGGCCGGCCCAAGTCGCCCCGTATCCAGGTGGTGCTGCCCGAGGATCTCTGCCAGCGTCTTGCCCATCTGGCTGAGGGTGAGGCCCGCACGGTCAGCAACATGGCCAGGGTTCTGATCCAGCAGGGTGTGGAGCGGCTGGAGCGGCAGTTCGAGCCCACCGATCGCTTCAGGGAGTCCCTGGAGCAGCAGCAGGCTCGGCCCCAGCGGTTGCGGGGCGCTCCCCGTCGCCTGCGCCTGCGTCCGCCGCGCTAAGGCGTGCCGCCGGATCCACCCGCAGGCCCAGCACCGCCGCCGATGAGGCTCCGGTGATGCTGATCGCGCTGCCGGGGTGGTTGCGCCACTGCCACCAGGCCAACAGGGCAAAGGCCAGGGCCTCCCGCTGCAGATCGCCGATGCCCAGTTCTTCCAGCGGCCGCACCACCGTGCCCCGGGTGCGGCGGCGTAGTTCGGCCATCAGGGTTTGATTGCGCGCTCCGCCGCCGGCCACCAGCAGCTCAATGGGCCGCGGTTGCAGGTCCTGGGCCACACACGCTGCGGCGAACCCCGTGAGGGTGGCCAGCACATCGGCGGGGTCGCGGCTTTCCATCTGGGCCAGGCGGTGTTGCAGATCGCTGCGGCCATAGCACTCGCGCCCGGTCGATTTGGGCGGCCGCTGCTGGGGGTAGGGCTCCTGCAGCCAGGCCTGGATTAGGCCCTCATCGGCCGTTCCGCGGCCCGCCCAGGCTCCGCCCCGGTCGTACTGCAGGCTGCCGCCACTGAACTGCTGCACGGCCAGATCGATCAGGCTGTTGGCCGGGCCACAGTCCCAGCCCCGCAGGCGGGCGTGCCGCTCGGGACCCGACCGCGGCGGGATCAGGGTGATGTTGGCGATGCCGCCCAGGTTGAGCACCCCACGCCAGCCATCGCTGCGGCCGAGCAGGGCCTGGTCAGCCGCAGGAACCAGTGGCGCACCCTGGCCTCCGAGGGCCAGGTCGGCGGCCCTGAAGTCAAACACCACAGGCCGCCCCAGCAGGGTGGCCAGCAGGGGTCCCTGCAGGAGCTGCAGGCTGGCGCCCCGTTGCCGATCCCGCGGTGGACGGTGCCAGACGGTCTGGCCGTGACAGCCCACCAGCTGGGCCTGCCGATCGGGGTCGCAGGCCCGCGCGGCCAGGGCCTGCTGTTCGGTCACCGCTTCAGTCAGGGCCAACAGCGCGGCGGCACCCAGTGCCGCGCCCTGTCCCGCCTCGATCAGCTGCTGTTGCAGTGCGGCCGGATACGGCCTGCTGGCGCTCGCCAGGATCTGCCAGCGGGGGCTGGCGCAGGGGCCGCTGAAGCGGGCCAGCACCGCATCGACACCATCGGCGCTGGTGCCGCTCATCAGCCCCAGCACGCGCATTGTTGTCAGTTGCTGGGCAGGGATTCAAGGGCTTCGCTGGTGCCCATCACGACGAGCAACTCTTTGGCCTGCAGGATCTGGGAGGCAGGCGGGTTGACCCTGAGCCTGTTTTCGGGCCCTGCCGCCAGCACGCTGACGTTGAAGTTCTTGCGCAGATTGAGATCCCGCAGGGACTGCCCAACGAAGGCATTGGGCACCTTGATCTCTTCGATGCTGTTGCGGTCATCGAGCCGCAGCCGTTCGAGCAGGTTGGGGCGCACCAGCTCCATGCCCAGGCGGGTGCCCTGCATCTTTGAGGGGAACACCACCTTGTCGGCACCGACGCGGCGCAGCATTTTTTCATGCAGGTCGCTGGTGGCCCGCGCGATCACCTGCCTCACACGGCTGCCCTGACCGTCCTTGACGATCAGGGTGGCGGTAATGCTGGCTTCGATCGGTTCGCTGATGGCGACCACCACGGTGGCCACATCCAGCACGCCGGCGGCCCGCAGGGCTTCTTCGTCGGTGCAATCCACGACTCGAGCCTCAATTGAGGGCGCCTGTTGGCGCAGTTCGTCGATGGCTCGTTGGCTGGCATCGATGGCCAGCACTTCGGCGCCAAAACGAAGCAGCTCCATGCACACGGCACTGCCGAAGCGTCCGACGCCGATCACCGCAAACCCTTCACTGATTGCGGGCGTGCCGCCCTGCCATTGCCACCACTGATTCATCGCTTCAGGAATGCCGGGGAACCAGGTGTTCTGATTCTGGCCCCACCGGCGGGTCCTGGGGGCTCAGCGGTTGGGCTGGGGTGTCATGCGCAGGTAGGGCTTGATCTCGGTGACGCCTTTGGGGAACTTGCCGCGGGCCTCGTCGGTGGGGATCGACGGCACCACCACACAGTCGTCGCCGTCCTTCCAATTGACCGGGGTGGCCACCTGGTGGTGGTCTGTGAGCTGCAGAGAATCGATCACCCGCAGGATCTCATCGAAGTTGCGGCCGGTGCTCGCCGGGTAGGTGATCTGCAGACGCAGCTTCTTGTTGGGGTCGATGATGAACACCGAGCGCACCGTCAGGTTGTTGAGCGCATTGGGATGGATCATCCCGTAGAGGTCGCTGACCGTTTTGTCTTCGTCGGCCAGGATCGGGTAATCGACAGTGGTTTTCTGGGTCTCGTTGATGTCGCAGATCCAGCCCTGGTGGCTCTCGGCCGAGTCGACACTGAGGGCGATGGTCTTCACATTGCGCTTCTCCCATTCGGAGCGCAGGCGCGACACCTCACCCAGCTCGGTGGTGCACACCGGGGTGTAATCGGCGGGGTGGGAGAACAGCACCACCCAGCTGTCACCAGCGAAGTCGTACAGATTGATCGGGCCCAGCTGGGAATTCTGGGTGAAGTCGGGCACGGTGTCGCCCAGTTGCAGAGCCATGGCAGGAAAGGCGGGAGAAACGAGGAAGCCGGAACAGCTGTCTACTCTATCTTGACATAGCCGATCGGGAATTGGTTGTACTCCGCCGTTCGAGCAGCAGGCAGGGCAGGCCGGCGGCCCTTGCCCCCTCAAGATCTTCGGGGCTGTCGCCCACGTGCCAGACCTGTTCAGGGCCCAGTTCCAGTGCCTCCAGGGCGAGGGCAAACGGGCGCGGATCGGGTTTGGCGGCCCCCGCCGACGAGGACACCACCACAGCATCGAGCAGGGGGCTCAGGCCCAGCCCCTCGAGCAGACCATGCAGCCGGCGATCGAAATTGCTGACCACGGCCAGCCGCAGACCCGTTTCATGCCAGCGGTTCAACTGGGCTTCCACATCGTCATAGACGCGCCATTGGCCCGGATCGGCAAAGTGATCAAACAAGTCCCGCTGCAGGTCGGGCTGGGCGGCAGGTGCCCCTATCGCGGCAAAGGTCTCCCTGATCCGTTCGCTCCACCAGTTGCGTTCAGCCTCAAGCAGGTCCGCGTCATCGAGCAGGCCGAATGCCAGGGGCGGCGCCTGGCGGTAGATGGCGGGGAAGACCGCATCGATGGCGTCGGCTGCGATACGGAGGCCATGCCGCTCGGCCACCGCGGCATAACCGCTGCCCACCGTGTCGCGCAGATCGATCAGGGTGCCCATGGCATCGAGCAGCAACCCCCTGGGTCTCGGCCAGGATGGCTGTTGATGGGTTGGGGGGGTCTGCATGGTTGCCTGCCGCTGCACAGTCACCAGTCCGACAACCATCCTGCCGCCACCCTGAGCCGGTGCCCTGTGCCTGGCAGCCTGGTCAGGTAGGCCAGCCGGCGCAGTTCATAGGCTGCGCGGCCTGCCAGGGTGAGGCCCCCTCCTGTGATGCTGGCCTCCTGGCGCCCCAGACTCATCATTTCCCCTCGATCGTTGTAGCTGAACGGTTGCAGCGTCTCGCCGACCGCGGCTCTGCGCAGGTTGGCGGCCAGGCAGGTGGCCTGCTGAAAGGCCACCTGGGCGTTGCAGGGCAGGGGGTCGCCCGTGGCATCGGGCACCTGGGCCACGTCGCCGATGGCAAACAGATTGTCGACCCCGATCACGCGCAGATCGGTGCTGCAGGCCAGCTGACCGCGGCCCGTTGCGCTCCCCCGATCGCCGCCGGCGCTCAGCGCCGGCGGCTGGGCCCGGATTCCGGCGGTCCAGATGGTGCCGTCAACGGGCAGGGTTTCTCCCGCGGAGCCGATGCTGAGCTGATCGGCCCCGACGGCGTGAACCGCCGTGTCGGTGCGCACCCGCACATCGCGCCTCTGCAGCGCCAGCAGAGCCTGCTCGCGGTTGAAACTGCGGGCCTGGGGAAGCACCATCGAACCCTGTTCAAGCAGTTCGACCACGGCACAGCCGTCGAGTTCGTCGACCAGCTTGCAGGCCAGTTCGACCCCGCTGGCACCCGCTCCGACCACCGCCAGGCGTTGCAGCGGACGCCGACGCTTGCGCAGTGTTGCAATCAGCTGTTGCAGCCGGTGTACATCACCCAGGCTGCGAAAGGCCAGGCAGTGTTCGGCGGCCCCGGGGATGCCGAAGGTCTGGGTGGTTGATCCGGTGGCGATCACAGCCTGGCTGTAGGGCAACCGACGACCGCTGGCCGTAGTAAGGGTGCGCTCCGCGGCGTCGATGGCCGTGACCCGATCCTGCAGCCAAGCGATGCCGCGGCCGGCCAGCACGGTGTCGTAGCGCGGTGCCACCTCCCAGCTGCGCAGCTCATGGCTGAGCAACTCATAGAGCAGGGGCAGAAAGACGAATCGTTCCTGCGGTTCAATCAAGAGGATCGGTTGGTGGTGGCGCACCTCGGCCAGGGCCAGGGCTGTGTAGAGCCCCCCGAAGCCACCGCCCACGATCACCACGGGTGCGGTTGGTTCTGTTGCCATGGTGCAAGCCTTGTGGCAGCGGTCCGAACCCTAACGGCAGGTCCGACTCAGGGGTGATGATGGCCTGATGCTGAGTGCCCCCGCCGCATCCCTGCCCCGCGATCGCCACGGTGAACCGGTCGATCTCGAGGCTGCGCGCGCGCTGCTCACGCCGTTGTCGGCCCAGGAGCGTCTGGCCTGGGCCCAGAACACCTTTGGCCCAGGCTTTGCCCTGACCACCAGTTTCGGCATTCAGTCAGCGGTGCTGTTGCACATGGTGAGTGAGCTGGCGGAGCGCAGCGGCCAACCCGTTCAGGTGATCTGGGTCGATACCGGCTACCTGCCGCCTGAGACCTATCACTACGCCGATCAGCTGAGCGAGCGACTCAGGCTCAGCCTGCATGTGGCCCAGGGAGCGATCAGCCCGGCCCACATGGAAGCCCGCCATGGCCGCCTGTGGGAGAGCGGCGAAGTGGGAGACCTTGAGCGGTACCACCGCCTTCGCAAGGTGGAGCCCCTTGATCGGGCCCTCCTTGAGCTGCAGGTGCGCTGCTGGGCCAGTGGCGTGCGGGGCAGTCAGACCGATCACCGCCGTGCCATGCAGACCCTGGATCCCGTCAGGGGGCTGTGGTCGCTGCGGCCCCTGCTGAGCTGGAGCAGGCGAGAAGTTTTCTACTACATGCAGGAGCACGCGCTGCCCCAGCATCCACTCTTCGAGAAAGGTTATTCAACCGTTGGCGACTGGCATTCCAGCGGTCCCGACGACGGTGGCATCAGCGGTCGGGCCACCCGTTTCGGCGGGCTGAAGCAGGAGTGCGGCATTCACCTGCCAGGGCTCATGGGCGAGGGCATTTGAGGTGGCAGGCGGGGCGTCCCGCTGGCTGTTGATCGGAAACAGCCGCTGGCACTGGGCCGAGGATGGCCAGGGCAAAGGCCGTCGCTACTGGAGTGAGGCCGCGGCCACGGTGCTGTCGCAGCTGCCCAGCGGTTGGGCGGCGGTGGGGCCCGTGCCCCCAGGGTTGCCGTCCGCAGGGCGTCTGGAACTGGCCCACATTCCTCTGCAAAACCTGCCCCCCTGGCTGGGCGTCGATCGGGCCCTGGGGGGCTATGAAGCCTGGCAGCGTTGCCAGCGGCCCGTGTTGGTGGCTGATGCCGGCACCGCCTTGAGCTTCACCTGGGTCGACGCCCAGGGCCGATTCTGCGGCGGGCGTCTCCAGGCCGGCGCCGCCCTGCAGCTGCAGGCGCTGCACCAGGGCACGGCTCAGCTGCCCGCGGTGCAGCGCTCAGCGCTGGGGGCGATGGATGTTCTCGGTGACTGGTCCACTGACACGGCAACCGCCATGGTCGCGGGGATTCTCGAGGGCCTCGCCGGAGCCCTGCAGCGTGCTGCAGGCCAGCTGCTGCAGCGCCAGCCCGACCTGCAGCTGTGGCTCACCGGCGGTGATGCCGAGGCGCTGCACAAGCGACTGATCGCCAGCGATCCGGAGGGGTCTGGCTGGCAGCTGGCGCCGGGGCTTTGCCTTGATGGCCTGGCCAGGGCTGCGGCGCTCAGCTGAGGCCCAGGTCAGCCAGAATGTCGTCGGCCATGGTCTCGGCCTTGACCTTGGTGTAGGCCTTCTCAATGCGGCCTTCGGGGTCCACCACGAAGGTGTGTCGCATCATGCCCATGTATTCCTTGCCCATGAACTTCTTGAGCCCGTAGCTGTCGTAGGCGGCGGCCACGGCACAGGGTTCGGGATCCGTGAGCAGGGTGAACGGCAAGTCGTACTTGGCGATGAACTTGCCGTGGCTGGTGGCGCCGTCCTTGCTGATGCCCAGCACCACAATCTGCTGCTCGGCAAAGACGCTCCACTGATCCCGGAAGTTGCAGGCCTCCTTGGTGCAGCCCGGCGTGTCGTCCTTCGGATAGAAATAGATGACCACCCTCCGGCCCTTGAACTGACTCAGGCTCACGGCCTGACCGTTCTGATCGTTGAGGCTGAAATCGGGTGCGGCATCGCCGACCTGCAGGGCCATGGTGGGGCGGAGGCAACAATGGCGAGAGCCTAGGGGCGCCATGGGCGCAAACGCCGTGCAGCCCAAGTCGCAGCTGTGGTTCGTGCCTCCGGGCCCGGGGCCCCTGCTCGGCAGCACCGACCGTGAACAGCGCTGGGGTGAGGCGCTGCCCCTGGCGCGCCGGCAGCAGTACTGGCGCAGCCGGGCCGCCCTGCGCCAGCTGGTGGCTCCGCTGCTGGACCGGCAGCCGCGGCAGCTGCCGCTGCACAGTCCACCTGGACTGCCGCCGATGCTGCCCCCAGAGCTGGGATGGGTGAGCCTGAGCCATGCCGCTGGGGCGCTGTTGATCGCCTGGTCGCCGCACCCGGTCGGGGTGGATCTGGAGTTGGACGATCGCCGCTTGGCTGCCCGCGCCCTGATGCAGCGCTTCTACCCCGACCCTGAGCAGCGCCAGCTCG
This sequence comes from Cyanobacteria bacterium REEB417, assembly GCA_018970945.1. Taxonomy (GTDB): domain Bacteria; phylum Cyanobacteriota; class Cyanobacteriia; order PCC-6307; family Cyanobiaceae; genus RGUW01. The sequence continues at coordinate 19,064 of JAGWVJ010000024.1, forward strand.
CCGCTCTCGATGGCGAGCCCCTGCGCACGGCCGTGCTGCGCAGCTGGCTGGTCAAGGAGGCCGTGATCAAGGCGCACCACAGCTCGCTGGCACGAGAACTGCCGCTCTGGTGGCTGGATCACGCTGGCGGCAGCCTGCACAATCTGGCGACTGGTCGTGTGGTCAGGCCGTTGGAGGGCGCTCTGCCGGGTTGGCGATGGGCGGTGGTGGGTGAAGCCTTTCGGCCCCAGCAACCTGGCCCCTTAACTTGGCACTTTGAAGCTGGTTGATCCGGTGGCAGGGGTGGTGCGTCGGGAGCTGCGGGGCTGGTTGCCGCTTGGGGCCATGCTGTTGCCCCTGCTGCTCCAGCCGCCCGTTCTGGCCGCGGGCCTTGATGACCGCCCGGCCCTTGAGCAGTTTGTGACCAGCGGCCAGATCACCAACCGCCGACTCAAGCTCGACCTGGCCCGGTCGTCATGGTCGGTTCAGGAGCTGCGCGCGGCAATGGCCCGTGCCTACGGCCTCAGAACCGGTGCCATGGCACGGTTCCTGGCCACGCCCCAGGGCCGCGGCCTGGTCGAGCGGCAGCTGGGCTGGTGGTCAGCCGAACTGAGCGATCCGGTCAAGGCGGCCGCCCTGAGGGCAGCCATCGTGGCCGACAGCAGCGATGGCGCGATCTCGTTGCTGGGGGTGTTGCAGCGCCTGCCGGTGCGCTTTGAGCTGGCCACCGGAGCTGCGGTGGCGGTGCCTGATGGCAGCTGTGGCTGCCCACCCGGATGCGGCGGCTCGGCCTTGGCCCACCTCGCGTTTTTGATCGCCTGCCTGCAGGCGGGCGCGACCGCCCGTTGAATGCGGCCCTTGAGGTCAGCTCGTGCGTCTGGCCTGAAGCAGGGTGTGCCTGACCCGCTGGGGTAGTGCCGTGCCCAGGACCTGTTGAAACTGCTGCTCCAGCCAGCGGCGCTGGGCTGCAGGCTTCAGTGATCGCCGCAGCAGGGCGCCATAGGGCTGATCAACCCCGAACCAGCGCGCCAGCATCGGCGGCTGCAGCTCCAGTTGCAGCGGTTCGTCCCAGCTGTCGCGGCTCAGCTGCCAGGGCGGCTCATTCAGCAGATTGGTTGGATTGATCGTGTCTGCTTGCAACCAGTCGGTCTCCGCTTCAGCTAGCCGCTCCAGGCTGCGCTGCAGCGGGGCATCGGTGCTCAGGCCGCCCCGCTCCAGCAGGCCGCCCACCGGCCCCAGAAGGGGGGTGCTATGCAGCAACCGCAGTTCAGCCTGGGGTGCCAGCAGGGTGATGATCTGCTGCAGCCACTGCTGCTGCGCCGCAGGGTCGTCGGGCAGCTGGATCTGGCGGCCCGCCACCCGCTCGAAACGGCCCTCGAGCCCCGCCAGGCCGACCACCACCTCGGGCTGGCGCAGGGCATCCAGCACCTGCAGCTGGGCCCGCAGCCGCTGCTCGTCTTCAGGGGTGTTCACACTGATCACCACCTGGCCCTCGGGGGTCTGCTCGAGGGGATCCAGGGCCCACAGCAGGGAGCGGGCACCCAGAATCAACACCCGTTCGTGCCGTCGCCAGGCGCTCGATTGCCAGAAACGACGGCGCAGCCGGTCGAGCCGTTCGCCCTCGGCGACAGCACTGCGGGCCAGCCATCGCTGCAGCTCGGGTTCGGCGGGGCTGTGGCTCAGCACCTCGGCCTGGTCGGCGGCCGTCTCGGCGGCGGCCGCCAGTTGGGCTGCCCGTCGCTGCTGCAGGCGCTGGCGCAGCTGCCCTTCCCAGCCCAGGCTCCCTGGCTGCCAGAACACCTGGCCCTGCAGGCCATCGGGCAGGTACTGCTGGGCCACCCAGTGCTCGGCGTAGGCATGGGGGTAGCGGTAGCCGACCCCATCGCCAAAGGCGGCGCCGTCGCGGTTGGCATCGCGCAGATGGGCTGGCACCTGCTGCCTGCTGCTTGTCCTCACGGCCTTGAGGGCATCAAAAAAGCCCAGCACGCTGTTGCTCTTGTCGGCGCCGGCCAAAACCAGGGTTGCCTGGCCCAGGTGGTAGAGCCCCTCGGGCAGTCCCACCCGCTCAAAGGCGGCAGCGCAGGCCTCGACCACCACGACCGCCTGGGGGTCGGCCAGGCCGATGTCTTCGGCCGCGGCGATCAGCATGCGCCGAAAGATGAACCGCGGGTTCTCTCCCGCTTCCACCATGCGGGCCAGCCAGAAGAGGGCCGCATCGGCATCGCTGCCCCGCAGCGACTTGATGAAGGCGCTGATGGTGTCGAAATGGGCGTCACCCTGTTTGTCGTAGAGAACCGCCCGCTGCTGAATCGATTCTTCGGCGATGGCCAGGTCGATGGCGATCACACCCTTGTCATTGATCGGTGTGGTTTCGACCGCCAGCTCCAGGGCATTGAGCAGGCTGCGGGCATCGCCGCCGGCCACATCGACCAGATGGTCGACCGCTTCGACACTGATGGCGACCTGCCGGTTGCCGTAGCCCCGTTCCTTGTCGCTCAGGGCACGCTGCAGCAGCTGCCGCAGATGCAGCGCTTCGAGCGGCTGCAGCCGAAACAGCCGCGAGCGGCTCACCAGGGCTTTGTTGACCTCGAAGAATGGGTTTTCAGTGGTGGCGCCGATCAGGTTGACGGTGCCGTTCTCCACCCAGGGCAACAGCGCATCCTGCTGGGCGCTGTTGAAGCGGTGCACCTCATCGATGAACAGGGTGCTGCGCAGACCGTGACGCTCAAGCCTCGAGCGAGCGGCCTCGACTTCGGCACGCAGGTCCTTCACCCCGGCCAGCACAGCGTTGAGGCTGCTGAAGTGGGCCCTGGTGCAGCCGGCGATGATGCGGGCCAGGGTGGTTTTGCCGACACCCGGCGGGCCGTGCAGAATCAGGTTGCCGACCCGGTCGGCTGCAATGGCACGCCGCAGTAGGCGCCCCGGCCCCAGAATGGCCTCCTGGCCAACAAAGTCGTCGAGGTTGCGGGGTCGCATGCGGTCGGCCAGGGGGGCCAGCTCCCGCAGCAGGGTGTCGCCGTGGTGGCTGAACAGATCGCTCACCGGGGCAGTCAGACTGCAACCATCATCAATGCTTTGGGCCGATGCCTGCCGGTCAGCCAGGGTTGTCAGGACTCGGGCTCCTTCTTGCCATGGCCCTAACCATGACGGCCTGCACAGGCCAGGGTGAGCAGACCGGTCGACGCCCCCTTCCGGTCGCCACCCAGCCGGTGACGCAGGCCACCTTTGCCGACAGGGTCGAGGCGATCGCGACCCTCGAGGCCGAGCGCGAGGTCCAACTGGCCGCCCAGGTCAACGGTCGGGTGATTCAGCTGTTGGTTCGCCAGGGGCAGCTGGTGCAGAAGGGGCAGTTGCTGTTGGTGCTCGATCAGAGCCAGTTGCAGGCCGAACTGGCCACGCTGCGGGCCCAGATGCTGACCGACAGGCTCAACGCCGAACGCTACGAGCTCTTGGTGCGCGAGGGGGCGGCCAGCGCCATTCAGCGCGATCAGTTTCGCCAGACGGCGATCGCCTCGCGTCAGGCCCTGTTGGCCAGGCAGGCCGATCTGGCCTTTCGCTACGTGCGCGCTCCCCAGGCAGGAGTCATCGGCGAGATCAATCTCAAACCCGGCGACGTGCTGCAGGCCGGGGTGCCGTTCAGCCGTTTGGTGAGCAATAGCGCTCTCATCGCCGAAATTGAGCTGCCCGCCAATCTGGCGGGCTTGCTGCGGGTCGGGCTGCCGGTGCAGCTGCACGCCCCGGGCAGTAGCGCCACCATGCTGCGAACACGCATCAGCGCCATCGAGCCGTCGGTGGCGGCGGCCACCCAGCTGTTGATGGCCCAGGCTCCTGTGCGCGATCCATCGGCGCAGTGGCGCAGTGGCATGCGGGTGCGGGCCGACGTGCTGCTGGGCAATCGACGGCAACTGGCGGTTCCCTTTGCCGCGGTCACCCGGTTGGCTGACCAAAATTTCGTATTTGTGGTCGGTAGCCGCGAGCAACTCGGGCGTCGCCCTGGCCGGGCCAACCTGACCGCGTTGGCGGCCCTGCCCCCTGCCACGCGATTTGCGCTGCAGGTTCCTGTGCGACTGGGACTGCTCCAGAACGGTCGCTACCCGGTGCTCGCAGGTCTCAGCGACGGTCAGCGGGTGATTACATCGGGTCTGGTGCAGCTGCGTCATGGCATGCCAGTGCAACCGCGCTGAACAGCCAGGGCAGATTCGGGGTAACTTGCGCCCATATGCGCCGCGGCTGTGCGTCATTCGCCTATCAACCTGGTTCCGCTGCTGCCGGTGTTCGCCCTGCTGGCCTGCTCCCCCCAGACCCAGGGCAGGCCGCCACTGGTGGTGCAGGTTGAGCAGGTCGGCGACGCCACCTTCATGCCTGGCATTGAAGTGATCAGCCGGCTCGAATCGACCACCAACGTGGCCCTGCGCCCCGAGGTCGATGGACGGGTGGTCAAGATCCTGGCCCTGCAGGGGCAACGGGTGAAAGCCGGCCAGCCGATCCTGGTGCTTGACAACGTGCAGCAGAGCGCCAATCTCAACGCCAGCCAGGCCCAGGCCCGCCGAGATCGCATCAACGCCGAGCGTTATATCTTTCTCAACCAGCAGGGCGCCATCTCGGCGCGGCAGCGCGACTATTACGTCACCGAAGCGATCCGCAGTGCCGATCAGGTCAAGGCTGACGCGGCGACCCTTGGCTACAAATATGTGACCTCGCCGATCGCCGGGGAAATCGGTGACCTCGATTCGGTCAAGCTGGGCGACTACGTGCGCCAGGGCCAGGCGATCACCGGAATCGTTGACAACAGCACCCTCTGGACCCTGATGGATGTGCCCGCCACCCAGGCGTCTGCGGTCAGCCTGGGCCAAACGGTGCTGTTGAAGACCCAGGGCAATCCGCCGGTGAGCGGCAGCGGCAAGGTGGTCTTCATTTCGCCCTATTTCGGCGTCAGTGGTGACCAGTCATCGCCCAACACCGTGCTGGTCAAGGCTGAATTTCCCAATCTCACAGGCAAGCTGAAGACCGGTCAGTTTGTGCGCAACCGCATCGTCACCAGCACCACCCGCCAACTCTCGGTGCCTGTGCAGGCCGTCATGATGCAGGCCCAGCAACCCTTCGTTTACCGGATTGTGCCCTTGTCGGCGGCGTTGCCGAAGATCAAGGCCTCCACCCAGATACCCGACGCAACCAAGGCCAGGCTGGAGAAGCTCCCCGCTGCCACGCCGATCGTGGTGCAGACCGCCGTGAAGCTGGGCACCTTGCAGAACAACCGCTATCCCCTGATGTCAGGGTTGAGTGCCGGTGACCGCATTGTGACCAGCAACACGGCCCTGTTGCGTTCAGGTATGCCGGTCAAGATCGCCAGCGCCAACTGAGGACCGCTCGATGTCTCTTTCCGACAATTTCATCAAGCGGCCGGTTCTGACCACGGTCTGCAGCATCCTGATCGTGCTGGTTGGTCTCATTGCGATTCCAACTCTGCCGATTGAAAACCTGCCCAACATTGCGCCACCGCTGATTCAGGTCACCTCCAATTACAGCGGTGCCAATTCATTGGTCACAGAGCAGGCAGTGACCAATCCGCTGGAGCAGCAGATCAACGGTGTTCCTGGGGCTGCTTACATCTCATCAACCAGCTCTAACACCGGTCAAAGCATCATTCAGGTCTACTTTGACGAGGATACTGACATCAACATTGACCAGGTCAATGTTCAGAACAGGGTGTCGTTGGCCATGCCTCAGCTACCCCAGCAGGTGTCGGCAACCGGCGTCTCGGTCATGCAGAGCACGCCGTCGATTCTCCTGGCCTATCAGGTGACTTCGAGCCAGGGTCAGTTCGATTCGGCCTATCTCAACGGCCTGATCTACGAAGATCTCTACTACCAGCTCGAACGGGTTCCAGGTGTTGCCCAGGTCAACCTTCTTGGCGGCAGCAATCCGGCCTATTGGTTGTTTGTCGATCCTGAAAAGCTCACGGCCAACCAGCTCACCGCCGATCAGGTGGTCACGGCCGTTAAATCTCAGAACAGTGTGGCCATTGGTGGTCTTGTGGGTGGACCGCCAGCTGGCGGTGATCAGAAATTCGCCTACCCGATTCTGGTCAATGACAACGGCAATCTGGTGTCGGTCGATCAGCTCAACAATTTGATCATCGGCAAATCACCCCAGGGCAATCTGCTGCGTCTGCGCGATGTGGGCCAGGCCAGCTACGGTTTCAACACTTTTGCTCAGCAAGCAGTCAGTTTCGACGGTTATCCCTCGATCACCATCGGTGTCTTTCAGACTCCCGAGAGCAACGCGCTCGATGTCTCCGAGGCGGTGGTCTCGGTGATGAATGCGTTTGCCCAGTCCGTGCCGCCCGGGGTCAAGGTAACCGAGATCTACAACATCGGTCAGTTCATCGAATCGGCCGTCGACGGCGTGACCGATGCCCTGGGCCTGGCCATCGTGCTGGTGCTGGTGATTCTGTTTCTGTTTCTGCAAAACTGGCGCGCCACGGTGGTTCCCAGTCTTGCGATTCCGATTTCGTTAATCGGAACATTTGCGTTCATCAAGGTCTTCGGCTTCTCGATCAATCAACTCACCCTGCTGGGACTGGTACTGGCCACAGGACTTGTGGTGGATGACGCCATTGTGGTGATCGAGGCCGTCTCCAAGAATCTCGAAGACGGTATGAGCCCGCGCAAGGCTGCCTTGGAGTGCATGGGCACGCTGATCGGCGCCATCATCGCCACCTCACTGGTGTTGATGGCTGTGTTTGTGCCGGTGGCCTTCTACCCAGGGGGCATCGGCATCATCTACAAGCAGTTTGCTCTCACCATCGCGTTTTCCATTGCGATCTCGACCTTCAACGCCCTTACGTTTTCGCCGATGATGTCGGCCCTGATTCTTAAGTCCGAGTTGCCCCCCAAGCCCAAGGGTTGGGCCTGGACCATCGGTGGTGTGATCGTGGGTCTGGCTTTCGGCAAGTTCAGCGCTGCCTCATTCGGCATCGGAGCTTATGTGTTTGGGATTGTCCTGTTCGGCCTTGCCGGCAGCCGGTTGGCGCTCATCTTTGATCGCTTCAACCGTTTTTTTGCCTGGCTGCAGGCCAGTTATGTGAGCCTGCTCAAGGTGCTCATCGTCAAACGGCGCTACATCCTGGCTGGTCTTGCAGGGGGCATTGTGCTAACCGTTCTGGCTTTTTCGGCCTTGCCCTCGGCCTTCATTCCTGAAGAGGATCAGGGGTACGGCATGGGCATCTTCCAGCTCCAGAACGGTGCCTCTCTCAGCCAGACCCAGAAAACGGGTCAAGAAATCGCCAAAGTTCTCAAGGGTGAACCAAACATCATCGCGGCCTCGGTGATCAGCGGCTACGGCTTCAACGGCTCCAGCCCTGATCAGGGAGTCTTCTTCTTTGGACTCAAGCCCCTTGGGGAGCGCAGCGGCACTGAGAACAAGACACCGGCCATCGTGGGCCGGCTCAATTCCAAGCTCTCGAAGCTGAGCAGTGGCCTGGCCGTGGCGGCTCAGCCCCCCGCTATCCCGGGATTTTCGGCACAGGGTGGCTTTTATTTCCAGTTCAACGATCTGAGCAACGGCGCCTACACCTTCAATCAGCTCGACGAACTGGCCCAGCAGCTTGTTGCATCCGGCACGTCATCAGGTGAGTTCTCCTCGTTGTACACCCAGTTCATCCCCAGTGCGCCCGCTTTCGGTCTCACGATCGACCGCTCGATCATGGGGGCGCTCAACATCGACTTCCAGCAGGCGATGCAAACCATTGCAGTCTTGGCCGGTGGGAACTACTCCGGTTTGACCTATGAGAATGGGCAGGTGCGCAACATCTACGTGCAGTCAGAGGCCTCCGGACGCAGCGGCCTCGAGGATGTGCTCAGTTACTACGTACGCAACAAGGACAACAAACTGGTTCAGGTCAGTGAGTTTGCCTCCAGCGATCTGACCAGTGCACCGCCTGTCATCAGTCACTACAACCTGTACCGAACCATTCTTGTGCAGGGTGCCGAGGCGATCGGAAAGAGTTCGGGTCAGGCCCTCATGGCGATTCAGCAGATCTTCAAGCAGCAGGATTTCAACAACATCGGCTACGCGTTCACCGGTCTGGCGGCGCTCCAACTGTCGGCAGGCAGCGCCAGTGTGCTGGTCTTCGGTCTTGGTGTGCTGATCGTCTACCTGGTGCTTTCAGCCCAGTACGAGAGCTACGTGACCCCGGTGATCATTCTGATGACCGTGCCCTTGGCCATGTTGGGAGCCCTGGTGTTTCTGGCGCTGCGTTCGATCGATCTCAACATTTATGCCCAGGTGGGTCTTGTCACCTTGATCGGTCTGGCTGCCAAGAACGGCATCCTGATCGTCGAGGTGGCCGAACAGCATCTTGAGGCCGGCATGTCGATCACCGAGGCCGCCATTGCGGCAGCCGAATCGCGCATGCGGCCCATCCTGATGACGGCAATCGCTTCGCTGGCCGGATTCCTGCCCCTGGTGGTCGCCACCACTGCCGGCGCCAACAGCCAACAGTCGCTTGGCACGGTGATCTTTGGCGGTCTGCTCGTCGCCACCGTGCTCTCGCTTGGCGTGGTGCCGCCGTTCTATGTGGCGATCAAGACGCTTGAGGCTCGCTGGTTCCCCGAAGCGCCCAAGGAGCAGCCCCAGATGCCGAGCGCCTGAACGCTGCCTTTCAGGTGATCACCGTGGGCCGATCCATGCCAGTGCGAGCCTTGATCTCGGCCAGGGTATCGATCGCTTCGATCAGATCCCCCAGGGCTGCCTGGGGATCCTGGTTCAGGTCGCCGCCGGGCGGCACATAGCTTTCCAGATAGACCCTCAGAGTTGCTCCCTGGGTGCCGGTGCCCGACAGCCTCAACACCACCCGGCTGCCATCGTCGAGCAACAGCCGCAGGCCCTGACCGGTGGTGGTGGAGCCATCGATCGGGTCGGTGTAGGCGAAGTCATCGGCCATGGCAATGGTGCGACCGGCAAAGGACTGCCCGTTCAACGCGCTGAGCATCCCCTTCATGCGGTCGTAGAGGCCATGGGCGGCCTCGCTGGCGATCGCTTCGTAGTCGTGGCGTGAGTAGTAGTGGCGGCCGAAATGGCTCCAGTGCTCCGCCATGATCTCGGCAACGCTGCATCGGCGCTTGGCCAGGATCTGCAGCCAGAACAGCACGGCCCAGAGGCCGTCCTTTTCGCGGATGTGGTCACTGCCGGTGCCGAAGCTCTCTTCTCCGCAAAGGGTGATGCGGCCGGCATCGAGCAGGTTGCCGAAAAACTTCCAACCCGTTGGGGTCTCGAAGCAGGCGATGCCCAGCTCCTTGGCGACCACATCGACGGCTGCGCTGGTAGGCATCGAGCGGGCCACACCTGCCAGGCCCTGGGCATAGCCCGGAGCCAGGGTGGCGTTGGCGGTGAGCACAGCCAGGCTGTCGCTCGGATTCACAAAGCAGTGGCGCCCCAGGATCATGTTGCGATCGGCATCGCCATCGCAGGCCGCGCCAAAGGCGTAGGCGTCGCCCTGCAGCAGCAGCTCGGCGAGCTCATGGGCGTAGGTCATGTTCGGGTCGGGATGGCCGCCGCCGAAGTCTTCGCTGGGGACGCCGTGGCGCACGGTGCCAGCCGGTGCACCCAGCAGACCCTCGAACAAGGCCTGGGCGTAGGGGCCGCTCACGGCGTGCATGGCATCAAAGGCCATCGCAAAATCACCGCGCAGCAGCTCGGCGATGGCGCCGAAATCAAACAGCTGCTGCATCAGGGTGATGTACCCCGCGGTGCCGTCGATCACCTCGACCGTGAGGGGCCCGAGCTCGGTGCTGCCGATCCGGTCGAGCGCGAGCGCCCAGCCGTCTGGCGCTTCGGCGATCCGGTAGCCCTTGAGCGTGAGTGTGCTGGCATGAATCGCCTCGGTGATCGCCTCGGGCGCAGGGCCGCCGTTGGCGCCGTTGACCTTGACGCCGAAATCGCCATCGGGTCCGCCGGGGTTGTGGCTGGCCGACAGGATGATGCCGCCGATGGCCCCGCTGCTACGGATCAGGAGTGACGCGGCCGGTGTTGACAGAATGCCCCCGGTGCAGGTGATCACCCGGGCGATGCCATGGGCCGCAGCCATGCGCACAATCACATCGATGGCCCGGCGGTTGCCGTAGCGGCCATCGCCCCCTACCACCAGGGTGCCACCGGCGACACCGGGCACCACCCGCAACGTTGCCTCGATGAAGCTCTCGAGGTAGTGGGGGATCTCAAAGGTGCGGGTGCTCTTGCGCAGCCCCGAGGTGCCGGGTTTCTGATCGCTGAAGGGCTGCTCCAGAGGCACGGTGCCGATCTGGAGGCCGGTGCTTGTTGCCATCAGCTGGGTTCCGAGCCTGGACGCGTGCCCAAACTAACCCTGGTTGACGGATCAGCGGCCCTCGCCGGTGTTGCCGGTGATGCCCTTGAGGAACCCCCCCAGACCACCCTGGCGCTGAGGGTTCTGTTGGGTCTGGCTGCTGCCGCTGCCCAGGGGTTTGGTCGCCGGTTTGCACAGAACGGTCACATCGGCGGCCTCGCGGTTGAGGCGCTCCCGGCGCTCGTAGCTGTTGTTCGGGCTCACCACTGCCCGCTCACGAATGTTCCAAAGGTTGTCCTTGCAGGAGGCCGGCAGCAGTGGGTGATCCAGCAGGGGGTCGGCGATGCCGCGGGCTTTGTTGCAGGTGGCGGCGGTGTTCTCGCGGCCGCAGGCCAGAGTGTCCAGCTGCAGCTGTCGGAACAGCTCGGCGGGCGGAAACTCAGTCGGCTTGAAGCTGCCGGTCTGCTGGGCCTGGGCCAGGGGGCTACCGAGCAAGCCCAATGCGAGGGTCATCGCCTCGAACAGCCGCCGGTGGGCAAGGGGCTTCGGCATGGCAGAGGGATGTCTAGAGAAAGGAGTTGTAGTTGCGCACGGTGTCGTCTGGGCAGGGTCCCTCAACCCCATGCAGCTGGCGTTGCTTGGCAAGCAGGTAGTCGACCAGTTCCTGCTGGACCTCCAGCAGCTCTTTGGTGCAGCCACGAAAGGCGGCGCGATGGCGAATCTCATCGTGGCGGGTGTGCAGATCGCGCAGCATCAGCTGAATGGCATCCAGGGTGGCGCCGTGGGGGAGCGTGTCTGTCTGGGTCTTCACAGCGGTCAGCAAGCCTGTTGTCATGGATTCAATCTGACATAACTGCCCTGTGGCAATAGCCGTCACCACAGGGCTGGACAAGGCCTTCATGGTTGGTTTCATGGGCGTACCCGCATGAAACCCTTGGTATTTCTAAAGGCAATCGGTGGCTTCCTCAACCGCCTGCTGAGCCAGCGCGAGTCGCAATCCGGGCAAGAAGCTGCTGATCAGGGTTCAGCACCCCAGCCCGACTCCTCAGGCATCACGATCCTGGGCTGATGCCTGAGGTTGGGATGCACTGAAGTTCCAGAGGTATGGCGGTCACTTCAGCAGCCACACCCTCAAGCCGCTCAAGGCACCTGCACCCCAATTGAGCCCCTCTCAGCCCCCTTACGACCTCCCTCCGCACCCCACTGCCGCCGCGCAAGCGGTTTGCCGCCAGCTTGCGTGCAAGTTTCTCGTTGATCCCCAGCTCCGCCCCACGCCAGAGGCGATCCATTTCACGGTTGAAGTGAGCTGACCTTCAAGAGGTTTGACCGTTTAGACCCCAGCCCATCCATAGGAGGAGACCTGATTCGCCATGGCAGCGGCTGAGGCATCACCGGAGGTCATGGACCTGAGCTGAGCGACAGAGAGGTCACCACCGGTGTAGAGAGCTTCTAGGGCACCAGCGGCGTAGATGCCGATACCCGAGATGCCATGGGCGGTGGCACCAGCGCGAATGGAGATGTCCTTGGAGTCGACACCGATGATTTTGATGCGGTCGGAGGCATCAA
>JAGWVJ010000051.1 GCA_018970945.1 Cyanobacteria bacterium REEB417
TCTTCTTCCAGCAGGCGGCGGGTGATGCCGAGCTCCTTGATGGTGTTGAAGTAGCCCAGAAACGTCATGTAGGGGTCAACAGGGTTGGGCCCCTTGGCTTCGCCTCGTTTCTCGCGGGCCTTGCGTTCCTTTTCGGCCTGGACGTAGAGCTTCTGGGCCGTGCTCATCAAGGCCAGGCCCACCCGCAGCAGCAGCGCCTTGATGTTGCGGCCCGGCGCTGAAACCCCCAGATAGAGACGACCCTCTGCTTCTGTGACTGGAGCGGTGTAGGAGAAGAAGGAATCACGCCGATCGGGGCCCGGAGCGGGGAAGACGGCTGGGGCGCTGCAGCGACCGAACAGGGCCTGCATCTGCTGGCTGGCCCGGCGCACCGTGGCGGTGGAGGCGACGATCTTGGGCCGCACGATCTTGGCTCCGTTAGCTGTCTCCACCTGGCGTGCACAGAGTTCGTCGATCACGGCTTCATAGAGGCCTCCCATCGATCCAAGCGGCCCGGAGATGAGGTGGAGTTCGTCCTGGATGATCAGATCGGGGGGCTCAAGCCCCTGGGGCAGCAGCCCTCCAGACTGATCACTGCCATCGCTGGGGCCAAAGAAGCCCTTGCCCGGCTGAACGTGGGTCACGCGGCCGAAGAGCTTGCCGGTCGCTCCCACCCAGGGCAGGGCGGCGAACTTGTCGACTGTGGCGATCACGAAGGCCGGTAGCCGTTGATAGAGCATCTCGTCGACGGCCACCAGCGGCAGGGTGCTGTCGCCGGAGAAGCGGCACTGGCGGTTGCGGCAGCAGACGCGCAGCTCCTTGGGTTGATCTGCATCGGGGAGCAGGCGGAACACGCCGCGGGCCACGGCCGGGCGGTCGTCGTTCAGGGAGGCCTTGCCCAGCTCGGTGCCGCACCAGGGGCAGTTGTCGATCGGAACCGGCTTGTTGTCGCCCCCGGTCCAGGCCAGGACGCGGGAGCGGGCGCTGTTGTCGTCGTTATCGCCTTTGTGCCCCATCTTGTTGGGGGTGCCGCTCTGCCCCACCCACAGGCCGATCTCGAAGGGCCACGGGCCGAGCAGCGTGGGATCGTTGCGGCGTTCCAGTTCGAGGGCGCAGATCAAGGTGGAGGCGCGGCCGAGCTGATCGAGGGTGAGCAGGCGCAGGGTGTAGCGCATCAACACGCTCATGCCGGCCGACGCGATCGACCCCCCATGGCGCAGCCGGCGCAGCACCAGGGTGTAGGCCGCCAGACCCAGGTAGGCCTCGGTTTTGCCGCCGCCGGTGGGAAAGAACAGCAGGTCGATGGTGTCGCGATCGGCATCGGTGGGCTCGGTCATCCCCACGAGGTTCATCAGCAGAAAGGCGAGCTGGAATGGACGCCAGCGGGGTTTGACGGCATCGGGGTTCTGGTTCCGCATTACACCGAATCGCTGACGCGCAGCGGCGGCCATCACGCGGTTGGCGATCGCAAAGGCCAGCCGCACCTGGTCGTTCTCCAGGGCTTCGATGCCACGCTCGATCCGCCGGGCCTGCTTGGTGGCTTCTTGAAGGAGCTCTGTGGCCGTGGCCTGCTGCTGCTTGCTGGGCATGTTCGTGGCCAGGCGCTGCTGCTCGATCCAGTTCGTGTAGGCCGTCACGAGAGGGCTTAACGCCGCCTGCACAGGCTCAGCCCCTGCGGTTGCCAGCCGATCCAGCTCCGGCATCGACAGCACCAGGCCGGCTGCTTCCAGCTCCCCAACCCTGGGCAGCACCTTCTCCACGGTGGCCTGAGGCAGCCAGGTGGTGCTGATCAGAAGGCAGCGGCCGTTGGCATCAATCGTTGGGGCCACAGAGATGTTGTGCCCCACGGCGAATTCGTGGTCGCCCCGGTAATGGAGATTGTTGACGCGATGGTCCCAATCGTTGGCGTTGATCGCCAGATCAGCAGCGCGGGGGTCGCGGCGTTCCAGGAAGCCGGCGCTGCAGGCCACATCCAGCTGCACTTGATAAGCACTGGCACGATCGCGGTCTTCAGCGCTGCGCCCGTCGAAGCGGCGTTCGTTGGTGAGGAACAAGCTCACGGCCACGGCGCCGGTGGGGTAGCCCTGATCCGCAGGCGCTGGCCTCAGATGCCAACGCAGCATCAGGCCGTCACTGCCGGGCACAGGCTTGGCCTGGGCCGATCGGCCACTGGGTGCCAGCCATTCGGCTGGGATGCTGATCGGCTCGGTATGGGGTTCGCGACACCAGGCTTCGTCGGCCTTGCTGCCTTCTGGCGGGGCGGTGGGCTTGTAGCTGGCCCAGTGCACCGTGACCTCCAGCCCGGTGGCTGGCGGGATCAGCAGGCTCAAGCCAACGGAGCAGGTGAAGAACACCCGCCGCGCCGGCCCCACTTCACTGGCGCCGGTGTCATCGCCGCTGGCGTTGCTCTTGCGTTTGGCAGAAAGGTTCTGGCCATCGAGGCCGGCGAACTCGTCGTCGGCGGCATCATCGGCGCGGTCGCCGAGGCTGGTTTCACTGGGGATCAGAAAACCGGTCTGGTACCAGCGGTTTGGGGGGCGATCGAGCAGCTCTTCGCGCAGCTCCGTTGCCTCCTCATCTCGACCTTCGGCCTCCAGCTGAGCAAGAAGGGCAGGGGTGGGCCCCACCAGATCGAGCTCCAGGGCCTGGATCAGCTGGTCACGCACGGCGGCGCTTGTGGCGTTGAAAGTCACGATTCAGCTCTCCTCGCGTTGCAGGCTGTCAATCAATGCAGCACAGGTGGCTCGCAACGGCGAGAGCGATTTTTGAATGACACCCCAAACAAGTGCATCGCCAATGGTGATGCACTCCCTCTCAACGGCAGCACGGATCAAGCGGCTGTTGCAGTGGTCATCGAAACCGATGCCCTCGACCGCCTCGTTAATGGCGTCTGCCGATTCAACGACAGCCATGAGCAACACCCTGCAATCACGCCGCATAGAGCAACTGCTTGGTGGCGTCGATGTCGGCCTGCACGATGGGGTTGCGCCTGGCGGTTGCCATGACCAGATCCACCGGAGTGCCAAGGCTGCCCGTGAGCTGTTCTTCGAGCCCGAAGTAGGCATCCACAAGTTCGGTGGGTTCGAGCGACTGGAACTCCACCAGCAGGTCGATATCGCTCTGACCTGGGCGGTAGTCGGGGCGCAGGAGCGAACCAAACAAATAAAGCCGTGAAACGTGGTGTTGGCTGCAGGCTGCCGTGATCAGCGCGAGTTGGGGCTTGGTGAGCGGGAGCGCTCCGCTGGCGTGATCGTTCTGGCTCATTCCCCCTACCCCGTCCGCTCGACCTTGCTAGCCACAGTCTCGCCCGCCTGGAGGATTTACGGAAGGCGCCTCGGCCGCGCCGGCCGGAACGTCTGGCGTTGGCCCCGCCAGATCCAGGGTGCTGCCCATGCGTTCACCAGTGCATGGGCGAACTAAACTAAGCCTTAGTTCAGTGGGGTGGCGATGGAGCCGGTGAACATCCACCAGGCCAAAACACAGCTGTCCCAGCTGCTGCAGATGGTGGAGCAGGGGGAGGAGGTGGTGATCGCCCGGGCGGGCGTACCGATTGCGCGGCTGGTGGGCTGGAAAGCTTCGGCCCGGCCGGTGGCAGCGCCCGGGGCGATGCGCGGCCAGATCCAGCTCAGCGACGACTTCGACGCCCCGTTGGATGGGCTGTTCGAGGCGCTGCAGTGACGCGGCTGCTGCTCGATACCCATCTGCTGCTCTGGTGGCTGAAGGGCGATCCGCGCCTGCCGGAGCCCGTGGTGGAGCGGGTGCAGGCAGCGGAGGCGGAGGTGTTTGTGAGCCAGGCGTCGCTGTGGGAGATGGCGATCAAGGTGTCGATCGGGCGGTTGCAGGTGGATCTGCAGGCGCTGGAGCGCCAGGTGCCGCTTCAGGGCTTCCACTGGCTACCGATCCACAACAGTCACCTGCTGGCGGTGGCGCAGCTGGAGTCCGGTGGCGACCATCGCGATCCGTTTGATCGGCTGTTGGTGTGCCAGAGCCGAACGGAACCGATGCTGCTGCTCACAGCGGACCGCCAACTGGAGCGCTACGGCACCACCGTGAACGTGGTGGGTTGATGCCATCGAGGCCATGGCCACCCAGCCAAGGGCGATAGCATTGCTATCAGCTCTTGGCTGTTGCCATGGCCGACCTGTTGGTGCGCGGCGTCGATGACGCCCTGGTGCAGGCCCTCAAGAAGCGGGCGGGGGCCCATGGCCGCAGCCAGGAAGCTGAGCTCAGGGCCATCCTGGCCGCGGCGCTGCTGAGCCCACCGCGCCGCAAGCTGGCGGAGCTGCTGGCGGCCATGCCGGATGTGGGGGTGGACGCCGATTTCCAGCGCCAGCACGAGCCAGTGGCGGCCGCTGATGTTTTTGATTGACACCAACGTGATCAGCGAAGCGCGCAAAGGCCAGCGCGCTGATGCGGGTGTGCAGGCCTTCTGGGCTGCCGCCGCGCGCGACGACACCCCGCTGTTTCTCGCTGCGGTGACCATCGGTGAGCTGCGCCGCGGCGTGGAGTTGATCCGTCACCGGGGCGATCAATCGCAAGCGCAGCTGCTGGAGCAGTGGCTGGAGGAGGTGCTGCAGACCTACGGCGATCGGGTGCTGAAGCTCGATGGCGATGCGGCCCAGATCTGGGGGCGATTGCGGGTGCCCAATCCCCACAACGCCATCGACAAGCAGATCGCCGCCATCGCCCTGCTGCATGACCTCACGGTGGTGACACGCAACACCGATGATTTCGCCGGGTGCGGGGTGGGGCTGCTGAATCCGTTTCAGGCACCCTGACGGGAAACGACTGGGCATCGATCACAGACTCCTCCGCGTCGATCAGCAACGCCCCAGATCCGCACAGGATCTCCCGGGGCATGTGCGGCATGCCGGAACCGAACCGCCAGACACCGCAACACCCGATTCTTCCTTGCAATTACGGCACGGCATGGCAGTTTTGCGAGGAATGAAGCCGTGGCCAGGGCTGGCGGGCTGGATTCCTCGTCTGCAGGAGCCCCTGCTGCGCCACCGGTTGGAGCAGTTTCCAGCCGTGGCCCTGCGCGGCCCTCGTCAGGTGGGCAAAACCACCCTGGCCTTGCAGCTGGCCGCCGCCAGGGGCAGGCCAACGGCCGCTTCCTGTTGCTCGGCGGCTTGCATCCTCTGGAATTGGCGGCTGATGCCCTCGACACGCTCTGGATCCGCGGCGGCTTCCCAGGCAGTGCGCTCGCCACCAACGATCGCGACATCCCCCAGCTAGGGCCTCGCGTGCCGGCGGAAACCCTGCGCCGTTTCTGGACCATGCTCGCCCATGGCCAGGGCTCGCTGCTCAATGCAGCCGAACTGGGCCGCTCCCTGGGTGTGGACGGGAAAACGGTGGGCCGCTACCTGGACCTGCTGGTGGACTTGCTGCTGGTGCGCGACAGCGGCCTTGTGCACACCCTGCTCGGTCTGGGCGATGCCGATGCGGTGCTGGGCCATCCGGTGGCCGGGGCCAGCTGGGAGGGCTTTGTGATCGAGACTCTGCTGGCGGTGGCGCCCCAGGGCTGTGAAGGGTGGTTTTACCGCACCGCCGCCG
>JAGWVJ010000025.1 GCA_018970945.1 Cyanobacteria bacterium REEB417
GCGACAAGAATCGCCTGCTCAGTTGAGAGAGTGTTCGTGGTCGTGGCGTCGTTTCGGTCAGCTGCAGACTGGACGGCCAATTCATAGCCCCGGCCTCCATCGGTGAGCTCAACTTTGCTCAGGCTGCCGCCCTCGAAGGTGAGATCAACCTGAGCAGTGTTGAGCCAGGGCTGCAGCAGATCAATGTTGTTGCCATAGATGTTGAAACCACGCACGACATGATTGCCACCTTTGGAGCTCATATACCCTGCACCGCCTGCTACTTTGTTGACATGCGTAACAATGCCGTTTATGATCGAAAGTTGGAAGATCGCCAGATCTTTGTTGAAATCGTACGTGCCGTTGGGGTAGGGAATCCAGTCGTTCTTTGTGGTGTTAGCGAATCCGACTTCAGGCGCGATCCCGCCTGGCAGATGGTTGGCGATGGCGGGATCGATCAGGGGTGCTTCTTCGTAGGCCAGCAACAGGTGCTCATCAGTCATGTTGAGCCTTACCGCGCCGAATCCATAGCCATAAAGTCCATTGGCTAGTTTTCTGCTGTTTTGATCTGGGGAGCCGCTCAGGCCGCTTGCGCCGACGAGCACTGGGCCTGAGTCCAGCAGGTAGGGAAGTGCTTGTTTATTGGGGTCTTGTTTGAATGATCCATCCGTTGGCGGTGTGTAGACCAAGGTTCCGTTGGGAAGCTGCATCTTGGCTTCAAGATTGCGGCCCGAATTGCCATTGGTGATGAACGGGATACCCAGGCCGATGCCGCCCGGTTTGCTTTCAAGAACTCGTTCGTAGAAGTGGTCGTGGCCGTTGTAGTAAGCATCGAAGGAGCCTGCCGGCAGCGCTTTGAGAAGTCGTTGCAGGTAGGCGTTGCTCATGTGGTCATCCGGCTGTTCGTCTTTCCAGCGTCCTGAGGCATAGACCGGATGGTGGGCCGTGACGATCTTCCACTGCGCGTTTGAAGCTGCCATTGAGACTGCCGATGTTGTAGTAGAAGCTCGTGCCTGAGGCGATCGGCCCTCCGGTGTCGGAGATCATCGCCATCGTCAGGCCCTTGGAGCTCTGGGCAGTCACCGGCATCAGAGGCTTGGTGTTGAACTGCAGGATTTCTAGATGGACGTGACGTTCACCGGGATGCCTGTCACGCTTTTCAATGAGCTCCAGTCCCTGCTCATCCCAGCCGCCGCTGCGCCAGCCGCCGCTCGAGTGGTTCGGCCAGGACCATCACGCCGAGGGCGATGGCGATGCCGATCGCATTGGACTGCAGCCGTTCATTGGCCATCAACAGCAGGGTGGTGGTGTCGCTGTTGAACAGCACGGTGGTCATGGTCAATAGCAGCACAAACAGCGCCGGATGGCCTTTTTTGAGGGCCGTCAGCGCACAGCCGGTCCCCAGCACGATGGCCAGGATCTTCAGGAGCGTTTCTGGAAGCAGCGCCAGCGCCAGTCCATGCACCAGCAGCACGCCGGCGATGGTGCCCAGGGCCCGGTGCAGAGCAGGTTTCCAGCCATCCCGGGTATGGGGGCGCAGCACCAGAAACGGGCTGAGGATCATCCAGAAGCCCATGGTGTGCCAGTGATGGCTCAGGGCGATCGGGGTGGTGATGGTCGTGGTGGCGGCCAGCATCAGGCCGTAGGCCGCGCTGCGGCGCCAGCTGTGCTGCACGGTGATCGCGGCTGGATCAGCCGCGGGCGCCCAGGTTCCCAGCCGGCTCTGGGCCAGTGTCGTCAGGCTGCAGCTGAGCATCAGCAGGACCGACAGCCTGGCCCCGGTTTCGGCTGCGAGTCTCTGCGGCACGGGCATGTCGGTGATCAGCATCACCAAGCTCACCATCAGCAGCCAGAAGCTGGGCTGCTGCTGCCAGCGACCCGCCAGGCCCAGCAGGGCGGCGGTGAGCGCCAGCAGTGTCGTGGCCGGCACCACCGCGTGCTGGCTCAGCAGGGCCAGTGCGCTCAGCAGGGCCAGTGCG
Source organism: Cyanobacteria bacterium REEB417 (assembly GCA_018970945.1). Taxonomy (GTDB): domain Bacteria; phylum Cyanobacteriota; class Cyanobacteriia; order PCC-6307; family Cyanobiaceae; genus RGUW01. Next base: position 1,959 of record JAGWVJ010000025.1, read on the forward strand.
ACGCTGCCGCCCATGGCCTGGCGCCAGCCCAGGCGCGCGCAGGTCACCAGCACCCCCAGGCAGGCCATGGTCACCACCCCCGAGGCCTCGCTCAGACCCACGTGCCGGGCAAGGATGCCGGGCAGCACGAGGCAGCCGACGCAGACCAGCAGCTGCCGCAGGCGCCTCGCGTTGAGCCTCATGGGGCTCCCTGGGGCTGCAGCAGCGCATCGAGGAACGGGTAGCTCTGGGCAATGGGATCGCCGCTGAAGGCCGCCACCCAGCCCTCGCTGTTGTTGAAGAAGCGCAGGGCGCAGAACCGGGGCTCGCTCCCCATGTCAAACCAGTGCCGGGTGCCAGCCGGCACCGCGATCCAGTCGTTCTGCTGGCAGACCAGCTGCAGCACCTCGCCTTTGATGTGCAGGCAGAACAGCCCCTGGCCCTCGACGAAGAAGCGCACCTCGTCTTCGCTGTGGGTGTGCTCGGCCAGAAATTTCTGGCGCAGGGCGACCCGGTCGGGGTGCTCGGGATTGAGGCGAATGGCATCGACCGTGGCGTAGCCACCGCCCTGCTGCACCCGGGCGATCTCGGGGGCATAGGCCGCCAGGATCGCGGCCTGATCAGCATCGGGTGCCAGGCTGGCGCGTGCCGGCCAGCGCTCGAAGCCGATGCCGCGCTGCCCCAGTTCGCTGGCGATCAGCTCGGCATTGCCGGTGAACAGCTGGGGAAGCGGCGCGATCTGGCCGCCAGCCAGGGTGTTGCTGTGGTCGTAGATCGCCAGAAGGGTCATCGGTCGCCGGGTCGTCAATGCATCCGATGCGATGCAATCTAGGGACACCTCCACACGGCGTCCTGTGACCACGATCGATTGGTTGGCCCTGGTTCACCCGGTGCTGATGATTCTGTTTGTGTATCCGGTGGTAGGGGCCGCGGTGCATCTCGGTATCCGGGTGCGCGAGCGCAGGCTGGGCATCACCAAGCAGCCGGTGCAGGTGGCCCAGGAGCACAGTGACCACGGCCGCTGGATCACCACCGGTGTGGTGGTGGCCGTGCTGATCGCCCTGCTCTATTCGTTTGGCAGCAAGTTTGTTGCCGACCCCGCCGCGTTTGCCGGTGGTCTGCCGCGGCTGCTGCAGCTGGGCCTGGTGGCCATTGGTGTTGCGGTGAGCCTGCTGGCGCTGTGGCGGGTGCGACGTCCGCTGTGGCGGGGCACCTTTGCCCTGCTCTGCTGGGCCGGGGTGCTGGGTCTGGGCAGCCAGGCCGAGATCTGGCGGCTGTCTGACAACCCGCTGAGCGGCAGTTTCTGGGCCTCCCATTACTGGGCTGGCGTGTTGCTCACCGGCCTGCTGCTGGGCACAACCGCGGCCCGCCCCGAGATCACACGGCGGCTGCAGTTGCGCCGCCTGCATGTGAGCGCCTCGGTGTTGATGGCCGTGCTGCTGGCCGTGCTGGCCATCACCGGCAGCCGCGATCTGCTGGAGATTCCGCTGAGCTGGCAGAAGCCGGCGATCTACAGCTGTGACTTCAACGCCCGGCGCTGCCCCCAGTCCATGGGATCCCAGGGTCGGCTTGACGCACCAGGCTTCGCTGCCCCGCCTTCAGGGCCCTTGGCAGGGTCATCACCTGCCTGAGCAGCTGAACCAGGGCCCACCATTCGCCGGCCGCCTGACGCTGCAGCCAGCAGCCGGGCCTGCAGAACAGCCAGCGCTGCAGCTGCTGCAGGGCCGGGATCTGACCGTCGCTCCAGCGCAGGCTCAGCCGTGACCGTTTCGGCCCCGTGGAGTGACAGTCGACCATCCTGGCCTGCAACGCCGGGATCGGGGCGCCGTCAACGCTGAGCTGAAGCTGCAGATTCCCCCCGGGGGGATCGCCGCTCAGCAGCAGGTCAATGCCCCGCTCGCTGATCGCCTCGACCACGGCGCACCAGCTCTGGCCGGCTGCGTCGTGCAGCTGCACAGCAAGCGGCAGCGCCAGCCAGGGCACCGGCTCGGGATCGGCACAGTCGTAGCAGGCCCGCAGGGCCACCACCAGGCCCAGGACGGTGAGCCCCCCCCACACCAGGGCCAGCTGCAGGGCCGGGTCGGCGCTGAGGGCGGCGGCGGCACCAGCGGGGTACTGCGCCCAGGCCAGGCGCCCCAGGTTGATCAGCTGCAGGGCCAACAGCACTGCCAGGGGCGTGACCAGCAGCCAGGAGCTGCCGCCGCGGCTGCGGGGCTGCTGTTTGGGGGTGATGCGGAAGCCGCCGAAACGCCCCACCAGGCTGGCCAGCACCGTGGTGGCCAGGGGCACCGTCAGCACCCAGCTGGGCAGTTCGTTGAGCAGGGCGTGGCGGCTGCGGCGGTTCAGCCAGCCGACGCTGATCAGCAGCGCCAGCCACAGCGGCAGCAGCCGCTGCAGCAACCCGTGGGCGCTGATGCTGATCGGCACCACCCCCAGCAGTCCGTAGCTCAAGGGCATCAGCAGCACCAGCAGCCGCGGCAGGGTGTTGAGCCAGTGCAAGCAGCCCTCGAGCAGGGCCAGCCGTTGCCCCAGCCCCAGGCCGCCCTGGCGCAGTGGGCCCTGGGGCAGGCGCAGGCTCTGCAGGGTGCCGGCGGCCCAGCGCTGCCGCTGCCGCACAAAATCGAGCAGCGTCTCGGCGGCCAGCCCGGCGCTCAGCGGGTCGCCCAGGTAGCGCACCTGCCAGCCGCGCCCCAGCAGCGCAATTCCAGTCACGAAATCTTCTGATAGCGCGGCTTCGACAAAGCCCCCCACCTGATCGAGGGCCTGGCGCCGGGCCACGAATGACGTACCGGCACACACCACGGCCCCCCAGGCGCTGCGCACCGGTTCGATCCAGCGGTAAAAATTGTCTTCGTCGGGCAGCATCCAGCGCTCCATTGCCAGGTTCCGCATCAGCGGGTCGGCATTGAAGAACACCTGGGGCGTCTGCACCAGGCCCACATTGGGGTCGGCCAGCAGGCCGATGGTGCGCTCCAGGAAGTGCGCCTGCGGCACAAAGTCGGCGTCAAACACTGCCACCAGCTCACCGCTGCTGGCCGCCAGGCCGGCGTTGAGGTTGCCGGCTTTGGCGTGGCGTCGCTCGCGGCGGCTCAGATGGCGGCAACCGTGGCGTTCGGCCAGCGCGCGCACCTCGGGCCGATCGCTGTCGTCGAGCACCCACACCGTTGTGTGGGGGTAGTTCAGGCTGCTGCAGCCCAGCAGGCAGCGCTCCAGCACCGCCAGTGGTTCGCCGCAGGTGGGCACCAGCACGTCGACCCGGGGGCGCCAGCTGCTGTCGCGCCACTTGGCTTCTGCGGCATCGGCCGCGGCACGGCCATCGTCAAAGCGGCGCCAGCTGAGCAGCAGCGGTAGCATGCCGCTCAGCAGCAGCCAGGCTTCGGCGACCAGCAGCAGCCAGCTCAGGCCCGTGCTCAGCGCGGTGGCCAGGTTGAGGCTGTCCGTCACGCGCCAGTGCAGGTAACCCAGCGTCAGCGCCGCCAGCGCCAGCAGCACGCCGCGGCGGGCCCAGGGGCCATAGGTCTGTTCGGGCCGGCGGCTCAGCAGGACGATCGCCAGCAACAGCAGCCAGGGCCAGATCAACGACAAGGGAGCCCTGCAGCAGTGGCGAGACACCGTCACAGTAGGAAGAGGCCAGTGGCGGCAGTGCCGATGGCAACCAGCAACGGCACCCCCGGTCTGACCTTGGTGGGGGTGGGTCCTGGTGATCCGCAGTGGCTGACGGTCGCGGCCGTCAAGGCCATCGAGGCCGCCACCGTGGTGGCTCACCCGGTGGCACGCGAGGGGGCGACCGGCATGGCGGCCACCATTGCGGCGCCCTGGATCGCAGCATCGCAGCGGCAGCTGCCGCTGCTGTTTCCGATGGTGGGCGAGGCCGCTCCGCGCATCGCCGCCTGGCATGCCGCCGCTGATGCCCTGGCTGCCCAGGTGGCCGCAGGCGAAGCGGTGGTGCTGCTGTGCGAGGGCGATGCCTCGCTGTTTGCCAGCTGCAGTTATGTGTTGCTGGCCCTCGCCGAGCGGCATCCAGCCTGCCCGGTGCGGGTGCTCCCAGGAGTCACCTCTGTGGCTGCTGCTGCTGCTGCGGGAGCCTGGCCGCTGGCTCTGCAGGGCGAAGGGCTGCTGATTCGCCCGACCCCCGAGAGCGCTGCAGAGTTTGAGGTCTTGCTCGACTGGGCGGCAACCAGCAGGACCACCCTGGCCCTGCTCAAGCTGGGCCACCGCTGGACCTGGGTACGACCACTGTTGGAGACCCGAGGCCTGCTCGATCAGGCGTTGTTTGCCCAGCGGGTGGGCTGGCCCGAGCAGCTGCTGGCGCCCGCCGCGGCGGTGCCGGCCAGCGAGCAGCCCTACTTCTCGCTGCTGCTGATCCGCCTGGGCTGGCCGGCGGTGATGCCCTGAACCAGGCCCTCGGCCGCCCCCGCCAGCAGCGCCAGGGCCTCGGCAGGCGTGGGAGCACGCATGAGGTCGTGGCGCAGTTGGGGTGCACCGGCAAAGCCGGTGCATAGCCAGCCCATGTGCTTGCGGGCGATCAGCAGGCCGTGATCGCCGCGGGCCATCACCAGGGCCTGCAGCTGCTCGGCCGCCAACGCCAGCCGTTCGGCAGCGCCGGGCGTGGCCACAACGGGCTGCCCCGCCAGGACCGCGGCGATCTGCCCCACCAGCCAGGGGGCGCCCATGGTGCCCCGCCCCACCATGACCCCGTCGGCCCCGGTGGCTTCGAAGCAGGCCAGGGCATCGGCGGGGGTGTTGATGTCGCCGTTGGCGATCACCGGAATGGCCAGCGCTCGCTTGACAGCGGCAATGGCACCCCAGTCGGCGCGCCCCTTGAACCCCTGCTCGCGGGTGCGGCCGTGCAGCGTGAGCAGCTGGGCGCCGGCGGCCTCGAGCCGGCGGCACCAGCTGATCGCCTCGCTGCCGTCGCACCAGCCCAGCCGCGTCTTGACCGTGACAGGGATCTGAACCGCTGCGGCCACGGTCTCAACGATGCGTGCGGCTAGCTCGGGGTTGTTGATGAGCCCGCTGCCGCCACCCTTTCTGGCGATCTTTCTGACCGGGCAGCCCATGTTGATGTCGATCAGATAGGCACCGGCGGCTTCAGCGCGGCGTGCCGCGTCGGCCATGGCGGTGGGCCGCTGGTCAAACAGCTGCACGCCGATGGGCCCGACCTCGTGGGCCAGCTCGGCAACCTTGTGGGTGGCATGCCCCAGCTCGAGGCTGGTGGCGTTCACCATCTCGGTGAACAGCAGTGCCTCGGGCGCCCAGCGACGCACCAGTGCACGAAAGATGCGATCGCTCACCCCCGCCAGCGGCGACTGCAGCACCCGGATGTGCAGCGTGCGCGGTGTGCCGTTGCCCGGCAGGTGCAGCCCCCGTTGCCCGCTGGCGCGGTTCGGTTGCAATGGGGCCTGAACCATGGTGCCCAGATTGCCTGACCACCGGACCAGGCCAGGGTCAGGGCTGACTGCCGGCCATTGACTGGGAGCCACTGACTGGCGGACACTTCCACTCTTCTGTCCTGCTTTGGCAGGGTTGTCTCAATTGGGATGTCTCGATCGTGACGGTCGGCTGGGATGCCCCGGTGGTGATTGCATGGCATCACTGCCAAGGTCCTTCGGAACCGGAGCCACTCCCCACCCATGGCGCATGTTCAGGACGCCACTGCGCCCGTCGCCTACCCCCTGAGCCGCGCGCTGCTGGAAGCGGTGCTGGCCGACCGCGTCAGCGATCGGTTCGTGTGTGAACTGATCTGGCCGCGCCTGGGGTACGAACAGGACGGCTCCGGCACCTGGAGCGCGGGCCCGGCTGCGGCCGCGCTGTGGCTGGAGTCCTTTCCGATCGAGCCGCAGTTCATCGCCCAGCGTCCGCCGAGTGTGGCCTTGACCCGCGCGATCGCCAGAGAGCACAAGCAGCTGCTCAAGGAGCAACTGGGCTTCGGGGGCTACACGATCGCCGAGCTGTATCCGCGTCGAACCCGCAGGGCCACGGCCGTCAACTGGCTGCTGGCCCACCTGGCCGCGCTCGCTGAACCCCTGGCCGACTCCGGCCCCCTGCCGACCTTGTTGGCAGTGCCAGCCGATCCGGTGGTGGGTCATCCGGGCGATCTGCCGGTGAGCTGAGCGGGCAAACTTTCCCCCAGGTCAGGTCAGGTCATCCAGGTCGGCGGTGGGGAGCGCGGTGAACACTGCTGACGCAATAGCAGGGGGGATGAAGATCGCAGTGTTGATGCATTTGGACCATTGACGCATCGTCGAGAATTTTTATAATTTTAATGCGCTTTGTTGATTGCCTTTGATTTCTCTGGATGAATTGGAGGCCTTGGATCTGGCCCTCTGGCTGCGCACGGGTCAGGCCGCAGGTCATGTCATGCATTGCAATCAGTCAACGGTGTCGCGCCGAATTCGCCGTGTGTTGGAGGTCTTCAACGGCAAGATCTGTCGCGATGATCGGGGCCTTTATGTGCAGTCAGAATGCGATGATCTGTTGATCATGGAGCGCCAGATTCATCAGTTGCATCGGTTGGGAAGCAACGGGCGCATCCGCGTCAATCTTCCAGTCTGGAGTTCTCGGCAGATTCTTGATCTTCTGGCTGAGCATGAGATCTGCAGCAACCCAGAAGATAACTTTTGTTGTGACAATCCCCTGCAATTGTTGCGCTCTCATGTGATTGACGCCTGTGTGGTGACGCCAACCCAGATGCTTGGCGAATCTTCAGATGATCTGGTTCAGATTGATTTGTATTCCGTCCCGATTCATCTGTATTGCCTGATCGATCGCACCGTGGATCTGGGTACGGATGTTCTCGGTGATCCGATGGAGCTGGTGGCCACGGGCGGGCTGGCGTTGGCGTCGTTTCTGCCGCTGTCGTGCAAGCGCTCCTCCCAACAGCGCTTCAAGAAACTGGTCGCTGGATTGAGGTGCCCACAAGCTCGTCACCATGCAGACCACCGACCCGCAGAGCGCAACCATCGGCTGACCTTTGCAACCCCGGTCATGGCCCGGTTGCTGCCCGGCGCGATACAGCTGCGCCACGACCTGCAATGGCCCTACAGCGAAAGACTGGTGGTGCTGCGGTCCCTGGTCGATCAGCCGCGCATCCACCGGCTGATCAGCGACATCACCAGCAGGCTGGGGGTGTTGAGCCAGACGTTGGCTGCAACAGAGGTGGTGGCCTGAGCCGATCGGGCGCCCTAGCCTGAACTGCCTGGCGGAGCCCTCTCCATGTTTGTTGACCAGCTGCCGTCGGTCACGTTCAGAACCCGGGTGCGAGATGACTCGATCCCCGGCGACAACCCGTTTCGCTGGCAGGACCGCACGACCGAGGACGTGTTCGCCGGGCGCCGCAGCATTCTGTTTTCGCTGCCGGCCGCGTTTTCGCCGACCTGCTCGGACCAGCATGTGCCGCGTTACGAGGCCCTGGCCGTGTCGTTCAAGGCCTTGGGAATCGACCAGATCGTTTGTGTGGCGGTGAATGACGCCTTCGTGATGTTCCAGTGGGGCAAGAAGGTCGGCGTTCAGCAGGTGCACCTGTTGCCTGATGGCAACGGCGAGTTCACCCGCCTCATGGGCATGCTGGTCGATCGCTCGAAGCTGGGCATGGGGCTGCGCTCCTGGCGCTACTCGCTGCTGCTGGATGGCCTGCGCATCGAGAAAGCCTTTGTCGAAGCCGGGCTGACTGACAATGCCCCTGGCGATCCGCTGGAGGTTTCGGATGCTGACACGATGCTGGCCTACCTGCAGCGGCGTTGAGCTGCGGCCGGCCTGTAAGGTCAAAACACGACAGTTGTTGCGATAAGCGGTTTTGGCGCTTCCGGTTGTGGCCATCATCGGCCGCCCCAATGTGGGCAAATCGACTCTGGTCAACCGGCTGTGCCGCAGCCGTGAGGCGATCGTGCACGACGAACCCGGGGTCACCCGCGATCGCACTTACCAGGAGGGTTTCTGGCGCGATCGCACCTTCATGGTGGTTGACACCGGGGGTCTGGTGTTTGACGACGACAGCGAGTTTCTGCCCGAGATCCGCGAACAGGCCAACCTTGCCCTGGCTGAAGCCTCGGTAGCCCTGGTCATCGTCGATGGCAAACAGGGCTGCACCGCGGCCGACGAGGCGATCGCCGTGTGGCTGCGCGGCCACAAGGTGCCGGTGTTGCTGGCGGTCAACAAGTGCGAGTCGCCCGAGCAGGGGCTCTCGATGGCGGCCGAGTTCTGGGGCCTGGGCCTGGGTGAGCCCCAGCCGATCTCGGCGATCCACGGGGCTGGCACGGGCGATCTGCTCGATCAGGTCATCAGCTTTTTGCCGCCGGCCAGTGATGACGGGGCCGAAGCGGCGATTCAACTGGCGATCATCGGCCGCCCCAACGTGGGCAAATCGAGCCTGCTGAATGCGATCTGCGGTGAGAAGCGGGCGATCGTCAGCCCGATACGCGGCACCACACGCGACACGATCGACACGACGATCGAGCGCGAGGGCAAGACCTGGAAGATTCTTGACACCGCGGGCATCCGCCGTAAGCGCTCGGTCAACTACGGCCCCGAGTTCTTCGGCATCAACCGCAGCTTCAAGGCGATCGAGCGCAGCGACGTGTGCGTGCTGGTGATCGACGCCCAGGATGGTGTCACCGAGCAGGACCAGCGCCTGGCGGGCCGCATTGAAGAGGATGGCCGCGCCTGCGTGGTCGTGGTCAACAAGTGGGATGCCATTGAAAAGGACTCCCACACCATGCCCGCCATGGAACGGGAGCTCAGGTCCAAGCTCTACTTTCTCGATTGGGCGCCGATGCTGTTCACGTCGGCCCTGAGTGGCCAGCGGGTTGAGGCGATTTTCCCGTTGGCGCTGCTGGCGGTGGAGCAGCACCGCCGCCGCGTCAGCACCTCGGTGGTCAACGAAGTGCTGACCGAGGCCCTGAGCTGGCGCACGCCCCCCGCCACCCGCGGCGGCCGCAGCGGCAAGCTCTATTACGGCACCCAGGTGGCCGTCAGGCCCCCCAGCTTCACCCTGTTTGTCAACGACCCCAAGCTCTTCGGCGACACCTACCGCCGCTATGTGGAGCGCCAGATCCGCGAGGGGCTTGGGTTTGAGGGCACGCCGATCAAGCTGTTCTGGCGGGGCAAGCAACAGCGCGACGCCGAGCGCGACCTGGCCCGCCAGCAGAACCGCAGCCGCTGATCAGCCATGGACTGGCTGCGTCAGCTGCCGATCGGACAGTTTGTCGATGGCTCGGGCAGCTGGCTGGTGCGGCTTGATCCGCGGCTCAAGCTCGCCTGGACCGTTGCCTTTCTGGTGACCCCCATTTTGGCGGGGCCGCTGTGGCGCCTCGCCCTGGTAGCGCTGCTGCTGTTGCTCACGGCCTGCAGCGGCCTACCGCTGCGGCTGTGGGGCCGGGGGGTGGCGCTGCTGCTGGCCGTGGCCCTGGCCCTGGGGCTGCTGGCGGCGGTGCTGCCCACCGGCAACCTGCCGGCGGCGCCGCTGCAGCGGCCCCCGGCCGAGCTGCGGCTCGAGCCCGGTCGACCCCAGGACCCACCGCCCGAACGAAGCGGTGCCGCCTGGCAGCTGCTGCGGCTGGGGCCCCTGCAGATCACCCGCCGTTCGCTCGAGCTGGGCATCAGCGGTGGCACATTGCTGGTCACTTTGGTGCACAGCGCCAACCTGATGCTGCTGACCACCCCGCCCGAGCAGCTCGTGTGGGCGATCAGCTGGTTGCTGGCGCCGCTGGGGAGGCTGGGGCTGCCGGTCGAGCGGCTGGGCTTCCTGCTGCTGCTGGCTCTGCGCTTTTTACCGCTGGTGCAGGAAGAGCTGCAGAACCTGCTGCGCGCTCTGGCCACCCGGGCGGTGGTGCTCAAGCGGCTGGGGTTCAAGGGGGGGCTGGCCCTGGTGCTGGCGGTCGGCGAACGGTTGCTGGCCAACGTGTTGCTGCGGGCCGAGCAGGGGGCCGATGCCCTGGTCGCCCGCGGCGGCCGCTGGCTCGACCCGATGGCGCTGCACCAGGTCCAGGCCGGTTGCAGCCGCCTCAATGGCGGCGCCACCGTTGCGCTGCTGTTACTGATGGTGTTGCGCTGGAAACTCGGTGATCTTTAATGGCCAGATGTGGATGGCGCGGCGGCGCCCTGTGAATTGAGCGCAGAGCGTTATCTCAACCATCCCACCTTTGGCATGCTCTACCGGGTCGCGACAGCCGGTGAGGGCAAGGATCTCTACGCGACGCTCTACGCCCAGCGCATCTTTTTTGTGGTGTCGCTGCAGCAACGGGGCGCCACCTTTGAGGTGGTGCCGCTCATGGATGCCCGCCACCTGGCCGAGCAGAACCTCACGAGGGCCCGGCGCGTGAGCCCCGAAGCCCACGCCCATTGGCGCCAGTTGTTTGACCAGACGTTCATGTGAACAGTGATCCGTATGCCCCCCTGGCGGCACGGCTGCAGCAGATTCGAGCCCAGCTTCCGCCCGGCACAGCGCTGCTGGCGGTCAGCAAGGGGCATGACGCCGGCCTGATCCGGCAGGCGGTGGCCCTGGGGCAGCGCAGCTTCGGTGAAAGCCGCCTGCAGGAGGCCCAGGCCAAGCAGGCTCTGCTGGCCGATCTGGAACCACTCGACTGGCATTTCATCGGGCGGCTCCAGGCCAACAAGGTGCGGCCGGTGCTGCGCAGCTTCGGTACGGTTCATGCGATCGACAGCCTGGCGCTGGCCCAGCGGGTGGCGCGCATCGCCGCCGAGGAAAACCGCGCACCCCAGCTGTTCTTTCAGGTCAAGTTCTTGCCCGATGCCGGCAAGGGGGGCTTCAGCCCCGAGGAGCTGCAGCAGCTCTGGACCCAGCTGCGCGATCTGGCCCCGGCGCGGCCGGTCGGGCTGATGACGATCACTCCCCTGGGCCTCAGCCCCCAGCAGAGCCGGGCGGTGTTTGAGTCCTGCCGCGCCCTGGCTGATGCCTGCGGCCTGCCCGGCTGCTCCATGGGCATGAGCGGCGACTGGCAGCAGGCGGTGGCCGCCGGCAGCACCTGGGTGCGCATCGGCAGCGGCCTGTTCGGCAGCAGGGTGCCCAGCAACGACCTGCACCAGGGCCGCCCGTTGGCTGAATGACAACAGATCGCCCGCTGAAACCCTTGCCGCGCTAACCCTGAGACGCTATTTAGGGTCCAGGGACCTTGAGGTTTGCTTCGTGTCGTTGTTCTCCCGCCTTCGCGCTGTCGTCTCTGGTGATGACTACTACGACGGCGACTTTGATGACGAGCTCGACTACGACGGCGGCGATCTCAATGAGCCCGCTCCCGTCTCCAGCAGCAGCGCCCTGGCGCCCCTGAGCGAGTTCAGAAGCGACGATCCCTTTGCTGGCACCAACGTGATCGGGATGCCCGGCATCGCCACGGCCGCCGCTGAGGTCACGCTCATGGAGCCGCGCAGTTTTGACGAGATGCCCCGCGCCATCCAGGCCCTGCGTGAGCGCAAAACCGTGATTCTCAATTTAACGATGATGGATCCTGACCAGGCCCAGCGGGCGGTCGATTTTGTGGCTGGCGGCACCTTCGCCATCGATGGCCACCAGGAGCGCGTGGGCGAGAGCATTTTTCTGTTTGCCCCCAGCTGCGTGAATGTGACGACCACCGGCGGTGAGGAGACCACCTCCCCCACCGTGGTGAACCACAGCACCGGCAGCTTGGCTGAGCCTCAGGATGCGGCGCCCAGCCCGGCCTGGGGCCGTCAGGAGATGGCTGGCGCCCTGTGACCCCCAGCCTTGGGGTGGTGGGCCTGGGCCGCATGGCCCAGGCTTTGGTGCGTCCGTGGCTGCAGCTGGGCCTGGTGCGCCCTGGGCAGTTGCAGGCGGTGGTAGCCAGTGACGCCTCAGCCAGCCGACTGGCTGCCGATCTGCCCTGTGCCGTGGGCACCGATCCGGCACCGGCCTGGGGGTCCGACGTGGTGCTACTGGCGGTCAAACCCCAGCAGCTCGAAGCCGTGGCCGCCCAGCAGGCTGTCCATCCCGGCCCCACGGGGCGGTTGCTGGTCTCGGTGCTGGCGGGCGTGACCGTGGCGCGGCTCGAGAGCCTGTTTGCCGGCTGGCGCTGCGTGCGGGCGGTGCCTAACACCCCGGCGCTGGTGCGCAGCGGTCTCACCGGCCTGGCCTATGGCCCCGGCGTCGAACTGGCTGATCGCCAGTGGCTCGAAGCACTGTTCGGCGCGGTGGGGGAGGTGCTCACCCTGCCCGAGGCCCAGCTCGATGCCTTTTTGGCGCTCACCAGCAGCGGTACGGGGTTTGTGGCGCTGGTGGTCGAAGCCCTGGCCGATGGCGCCGTGGCCGCCGGACTGCCGCGCGACCTGGCCCTGCGCCTGGCGCCCGCCACCCTGGCGGGCACCGCCGCCCTGCTGCAACAACAGCAGCTGCACCCCGGCCAGCTCAAGGACATGGTGAGCAGCCCGGGCGGCACCACCATCGCCGGCCTGCGGGCCCTCGAGCGCGGCGGCCTGCGCTCGGCCCTGATCGAAGCGGTGCTGGCCGCAGCCGAGCGCAGCCGCCAACTGGGTTGAGGCGCGATCGCCTGAGCATGCGATTGGAGCTTGGATCGGTGTGGGTGCTGTGTATTCCTGTCGTCAGCGCCTAGTTGAACGGTGACGTTGTCTGGCCGTCAAAATTGAACGTAGACTTGTAGGTAAGAGATGCAGAACCGTGGCTAGATCTACCCCCACAACCGGAATCGCGGGTCCCTCCGGGATTCGCATCACATCTAAGAAGATCAGGCCGAATGCCGGATTGATTTCGATCCCGGTCAAGCCTTTTTATCTGGATACGACAACCAAGATCACCAACCTCAAGGCCACTGCTGAGGGATTTGACCTTTACCTTAGACCCCAAGTTAACCTTCCCTGTTGTTAATGATGCCACCTTGTTCAACATTGACCCCCAGTCTCAGGCGATGATGGCGGCGGTGCCCCATCTTAACAATGCTGCGTTCAGGATTAACGTTCCAAGTGTCGACATCTTGGCTTGATGGCCATCACATTATTTGACTTGTTGATTGATCAGTTGCCTGGCTTGTTGGTGCTTGTCCCGATCTTTGGCTCGTTACCCTTCAACAAGCGCTGAATGTTGGTCTTGTGCCGCACAATCACCAGCACGCTTGTCAGCAAGGCCAATATCAGGTAGGGCCATCGCAGGCCCATGCCGTTGCTGTTGAACCAGCCGAACATCAGCAGCGGCAGGCTCAGGGCCGCAGCGATGCTCGAGAGCGACACGATGCGGCTGACGCTCAGCACCGTGAGAAACACGCCAAAGCAGGCCAGCCCTACAGGTGTGGCCAGGCCCAGCAGCATGCCGAGCCCGGTGGCGACCGCCTTGCCGCCTTTGCCGCCCAGCCACAGCGGAAAGCTGTGCCCCGCCAGGGCCGCCAGGCCGCAGGCCACCACCACGCTGTCGACCTGCCAGCCCTGAGCGTGCAGCGCCACCTGGGCCAGCTGCACCGCGGCGGTGCCCTTGAGCACGTCGACCGCAAACACCGCCATGGCCGGGCCCTTGCCCAGCACCCGCAGCACGTTGGTGGCGCCAGTGGAGCCCGATCCGTGCTGGCGGATGTCGAGGCTCTGCAGCCAGCGGCCCGCCAGGTAGCCGCTGGGAATGCTGCCCAGCAGATAGCTGGCCAGCAGCACCAGGGCGATCAATCCGGGAGTCATCACGGAACGTTCAGTAAGGAGGAAGCTCGTCGACCAGTTCGCCGGGGCCGGCGGCAAAGGCCAGCCACAGCGGAAACTGCAGCACGGCGATCTCGACCGCCGCTACCCCCGCATCGATCACGATGAAGGGCAGCTCGCCGCGCTCTTCGAGGCGGTCGGCCCGCTCAATCAGGGCGTCGGCCCGCTCGAACAGCACGATGCCGCTGTTGGGCCCGAAGTCATCGCGGCTCAGGCCCAGGCAGTCCTGCAGGCCGCGGCGCCATTCGCCCAGCCGTTCGGGTTCGCCCGCCAGCACCAGCGTCTGAAAGCGTTCGCCGTAGAGCTCGCTCAGGATGGCAATCGCCGCAGCGGCGGTGAGGGCATTGCGGTTGCGGCTGCCGGTGCTGTTTTGCGCGCCCCGGCCCCCTTGGTTCAGGAACCAGTCGGCCAGCAGCTCGCCGCCGCGTGGCTCGAGGCTGCGGCGCAGGCACCACGGCTCGGCATAGAAGTCGGGCTGGCCGCCAAAGCTGCTTAAACGCTCGCGCACCAGCTCGGCGTCTGCGGCAAAGAGCCCTGCGGCCGCCGGTGGGGGAAGAGTGGAGCTGTCGGCGGATGCGGCAGCGGCTGCCTGGTCGAGGGGTGAGGGCTGCACCAGCAGCGGTTGGGGCACCAGCTCGATCTGCTCGGCCGCCACGGTCAGGTCCTGCAGGGCGCCGACCAGATAGTCCTGGAAGCCCTTGAGCCGGCGGGCGATCTGATCCGATTGGCCGCTGAAGCTGGCCTTGAGCTCCTGGTTGATCTGCTCGCGTTGGGCTTCGAGCTGAACGATTTCGTCGAGCAGGGCCTGGCGGCGGGCGCGCAGTTCGCTCAGGGCCAGCTCGAGCAGCGGCTCGGCTGCTGGCGGTGTGGGGGGCGGGGTCTCACTCATGGCGCAGGGAGCTCGGGCAGACGCCGCGCCAGCTGCTCGCGCAGGGCGGTGGCATCAAACAACACCGGCAGCAGGTGAAGGCTCTGGCGTTCACGGAAATAAAACAGCACCGGCAGGGCCGGCCAGAACAGTTTCCACCCGAGCCACTCGCCATAGGCAAAGCGGCGCAGCAGGGTGCCCTGTCGCAGCACCAGCAGAGCCTCGGCCGTGAAGCTGAGCCGCAGCAGCATGCTCTGCAGCGTCAGAAACAGGCCAAACAGGTTCACCACCAGGCCGATCCAGAGGAACGGGCCCCAGAGCAGCTGCAGCGGCAGCACCGCCAGACCCAGCAGCACCACCCCCAGGGGCACCCAGAAGCGCGGGGCTAGCACGACGTCGTCAAGGGGTTGGGGATCCATCAGGCAAACATCAGTTTGGTGAGCAGGGCATCCATCAGGGCCACGGTCACCAGAATCATCACCACCGCGCCGGTGGTGCTGCTGCCCACCTCCTTGGGGCCGCCCTTGGTGGTGAGCCCCCAGCCGCAGGCGATGACGGCGATCTGCAACCCGAAGATCAACGCCTTGACGAGCATGGACGGCAGATCCGACGGCTCCATCCAGGTGCGCACCGAGTTCCAGAACACCGACGGTGGAATGTTGTACAGCAGGGTGCTGCTCATCTGGCCCGACCAGATGCCCACCCAGAAGAACAGCAGGCACTGCACCGGCGCCATGATCACCATGGCCAGCACCCGCGGCACCACCAGGTATTCGACCGGGTCGGTGCGCAGCATCGTGATCGCGTCGATCTGCTCGGTGACCTTCATGGTGCCCAGCTGGGCCGCATAGGCCGTGGCCACCTTGCCGGTGAGCAGGGTGGCCGTGAGAATCGGGGCAATCTCCCTTGCCAGGCCCAGGGCCAGCAGTCCGCCCACGGTGGCGCCCGCCCCCTGCTTGGTGAGCTCGGCCGCCACCTGAATGTTGAACACGGTGCCAGCGGCCAGGGCCGTGATCACCACGATCAGAAAGCTGGCCGGCCCGGCTTCGAGCAGCTCGGCCATCAGGTCGTTGCTGTTGACCTTGCCCTTGGTCAGGGCGCTGAGGGCCTGGCCGCCGATCAGGCAGCTGGCGCCCAGGCGTTTCAGCCAGCGGGGCGAACGCCAGGGCCGTGGTTGCCGCTGGTGCAGGTCCCTGGGGGAGGGTGCGCTCATGGCTGCTGTGGCAGGCGGTGGAGGTGAAGTCCTTTCTCGGGCCAGCGTCGCATCACCACCAGGCCCAACACGATCAACACCGCCGGGATCACACCCATGCAGAGGCGGATGGCCTGCAGGGCACTGGCCGGCTGGGCACTGGCGGCCAGTGCTTCGTTGTAGCCGCTGGCGCTGAGCACCACCCCCAGCAGGGCGATCACGGCGCTGATGCACACCTTCTGGGCCAGCACCATCCAGGCGCTGTACTGGCCGGCCGGTTTTTCGGGGTCGGCATCGATCGCATCGGGCAGCAGCGACCAGGGGATCAGGTAGGCCGTCGAGGCTCCCGCCCCGGCCAGCACGATCGTGGCCACCAGCGCACCCAGCTTGAGCGCGTTGGCGCCTGAGCCCACCACCCCCAGAGACGGGTCGAGCGGCTGCAGCAGCATCACCAGCAGGCAGCCGGTGGCCCACAGACCGCCGCCCCAGCGCAGCGCCGTGATACGCCCGGCCCGGTGGGCCACCGTGGTCCATAGCCACAGCCCCGCCAGCGAGCTGAGCAGAAACGGCAGCAGGATCAGCTTGCTGAGGCCTTCGGGCACCTGCAGCACAACGGGCAGGAAGAACAGTGAGACCGCCTGCATCAGCTGCAGGGCGCACCACAGCAGCAGGTACAGCCCCAGCACCATCAGAAAGCGTCCATTGCGGCGTACCCGTTGCAGCAGGCGCCGGGTGGTGCCGTGGCTGCTGTCGGGCCGCCGGCAGCTGCGCGCCAGCGGCAGCAGGCCCCACCCGCACAACAGCGCCGTGACCGCGATGATCAGTCCCGAGACCAGCCCCACCGGCAGGTAGGTGCGCGGGTCGCCCAGGTTTTTCACCAGCACGCCCGCCAGCAGGGCGGCGGTGATCGTCGCCAGAATCGAACCGCTGAATCGTGCTGTGTTAAGCCGGGTGCGCAGCCGCACCTCTTCGCTCAGCTCGGCCGCCAGGGCCGTGTAGGGCAGGTTGACGCAGGTGTAGAGGCTGTTGGCGACCACCGAGATCGCCACAAAGATGCCGAAGCGGAGCCAGGGATCGCTCCATGGCGGCAGCCACCACATGGCCGCCATGGCCGCGCCCAGCGGCACGGCGCTCCACACAATCCAGGGCACCCGAGGTCCCCAGGGGTGGTGGGCGGTCTTATCGCTTAGCCAGCCCACGATGGGGTCGTTGACAGCGTCCCAGAGCCGGCCCACGCCATAGGCCAGGCCCGCCAGCCAAGGCGGCAGGCCTGCCGCCACATAAAAGCGCAGCAGGTAGAAACCGATCAGGGCTGCCCCCATGCCGGTGCCCACGTCGCCCAGGCCATAGGCCCACAGCAACCGTTGTCGGGCGGCGCCGCGCAGGTCGGCGGCGTCGAGAAGCTCAGCGGCCAAGGGGCTGCGTCCAAACGCAGGTCATAATGCAGCAGGTTCCGCGAGCAAGCACTCCGGGATTTGGCACTGCAAGTGTTTTGCATCCATGCCGCGGGCGTAGTTTAGTGGTAAAACCTCAGCCTTCCAAGCTGATGATGCGGGTTCGATTCCCGCCGCCCGCTTACCGAGTTGCCCGCCACTTATCGATTTGGCGGCTGAGTTTCTGAAGACATTGGGTTCCAAGGTATGGAACTCAGCACTGACTGCGGAGCGGCGACTTCTGATTCACAGCCGCCTTGATCAAGGCCATGATCAAGGTGCCGACTAGCAGTTCATCGAGGGCTTGATACAAGGCTTTGATTCAAGGAAACGATTCAAAGATTCGATTCAAGGATTTGATTCAAGGATTTGATTTAAGGCATCGAATCGTGTCCAGACCCTTGGGGTGGCTCAGGGGTGCTACGTGCTTGTCAAAGTACTGTCTAGATAGTGTCGATACAGCGCTAAGCGTTGGTGCGTCATGGCTAGCTACAGCGCCACGGCATGGTCGCGCACTCAAGCCGCACTCTCAAGGTTTGCTCTCGGTCGGTACCTGCTGGGGTTGCGATCGGCGAGCCAAACGCATGCTGTTGGGCGGTTCTCACGGCAGCTGGATTCGGTCTACCGCATCCGGTGAGGTGCGCCGTACCGATCGGTTCGGCTCTCCTGATCCCTGGTGCGCGGTGGCGCGGCGACAGTGTGTGCACCGGGGCGAACGACACCCCGCCACCTGATCCTTCGCCAATCGCATCATGTTGACCCTTCGTTCATCGTCTCCATTCGAAATCTTCGATCGGCTCGAGGCACAGCTGAGCCAGCAGTTGCAGACTGCCGAGCGTGTTCCTGCCGCTGAAGTGCATGAAACCGCCGAGGCCTATGTATTGGTGCTTGAGTTGCCTGGCGTCGACAAGGACGCAATCGACGTCAAGGCCACCGATCGCACCCTGGTGGTCAGCGCCGAACGCCGCAACCCGCGCCAGCAGGCAGCGGGTGAACAGGCTGGCGAGCCCGCTGCGCTCCTCAGTGAGTTTCGCTATGGCACCTGGAGCCGGAGCTTTCGCTTTGCCCAGCCAATCGAGCGTGAGCAGTTGCAGGCTCGTTACAAGGATGGCCTGCTCACTGTCAGCGCTCCCAAGGCTCACAACGTGACCAGTGTGACCGTGCAG
The DNA here is from genome assembly GCA_018970945.1 of Cyanobacteria bacterium REEB417. Classification (GTDB taxonomy): domain Bacteria; phylum Cyanobacteriota; class Cyanobacteriia; order PCC-6307; family Cyanobiaceae; genus RGUW01. Next base: position 20,259 of record JAGWVJ010000025.1, read on the forward strand.
GTTGAGGGTTGATCACCGGTTGACTTGTTGATTGCCTTGCCAGTTGCTTTGTCTGTGAGAACGCTTTGCCCCCGTCCTTTGAGATGGGGGCTTTTGCTGGATCGGTGTGTTGAATTAGTATGTTGAATCAGTCTTTCTGGATTTCGATCTGGGTCGGGAAGGGGATCTCGATGCCATGGGCCTCGAAGCAGGCGAGCAGATCTTGGTTGAGTCGGTTGATGGCATCTTTAAACCCGCGGTAACTGCTGTGGCTTGATCGGAAATCAAAGACGTAGTCGTAGCTGAACTCTGAAATCGCCATCAGGCGACATGACCTGAAGCTGAAATCGGCGTCGCTGCATACCAGCTCGCGTACCAGCTCGGGGATTGCCCGTCGCTTCTCTTCGGGGGTGTCGTAAGACACGCCAATCACGATGCGTGATTTGTTGACCACATCGAGCAATTCCTGCAGGCGGCGCAGGATCCGCTCGCGTACCAGCAGGTAGGCCTTCCAGCCATGCAGGGTCACGGTGCCGAAACAGATCAGAATCAGATCGTCACTGCTGCGTTGTTCGATGCTGACCACTGGATCCTGCAGGTCGGGATCCGCTTCAAGCATTCTGCGGGTGTAGTGGAGCAGATCGTCGATCTGGTCAGGTGAAAGATGGTCGTTGACCATCAGGTTGAGGTCAAGCCCCTGGCTTGGGGTGGTCTCGGCCGAGTGGGTGCGGCGTGAAAAGTTGACGATGGTGGCTTCGTCGGCAACTGAGTTGGGGATTGTGATGCGGCTCTCCAGCGTCTGCAGTTCGAGTGAACGCAGGCCGATGCGGGTGATGAAGCCGGTGTTGTCGCCCACCTTGCAGAATTCGCCGACCCGCAGGGGGCGGTCGGTCTGAATCGAAAGGCCGGCAAACAGATTGCCCAGTAGCTTGGAGGCCCCCAGGCCGATCGCCAGGCCCGGTACCGCCGAGAAGGCCAGGACCGTCGCCGACGGTAGGCCCAATTGAATCAGCAGTTCATAAAGCAAAAATAGGGACGTCAAAACGCCCACGCTTCTGCAGATCGGCATGAACAGGTTGTTCATGCGCTGCAGGGTGATCTGCGAATTGCTGCCCCGTAGTTTCATCACCCACTCGGCACCCGATCGTCCCAGGGCTTCGAAGGTCAGGAAGCTCAGCAGACTTGCCGCTGCAAACCAGATGACGAAAAAGAGATAGGTGACCAGCTCAAGAGCTAGGCCGGTGAGATTGACGTAGTTATCCAGAAACAACTGACTGAATCGGGCGAGCGGCAGCACTGGTAATACCAACACCACCCGAAGCCAGGCGATGTTGTCGTCTTCGGTGGTTGGTAGCCGCTGTTTCAGGTCGCCATTGCGGAAGCGGTAGGTTCTGATTAGTAAGACTGCGAGGTACCCGCCAAGACTGAGACTGGCAGCAATCAGCGCAATGCTTGCCGCGATTTGAAGCAAAGTCTGGTTGAAGTAGCTGATTTCGAGAAATGACCGGGTCGATGTTGGAAGTTTGAGATACCAGAGTGGTGCTATCAGGAAGCCTGGGGTGAGGCTGAAGTTGTTGTAAAGATTAGGGGTTGTAAAATCGTTTTTTGGGGCCTTAATATGGGCAGTTTCGTTGTACATCTGCTCAATCCGTTTTGTCGATTCGGCTGAGAAGAAGAAGTCGCTATTTACGGGATTGCTATCAATTTTATTTGTTAATGTTAGGGCCGTGCCTGGAATGCGCCAGGAGTTGTTCGTGCTGCTGCGCGATTCGCTCAGTTGTTTGAGTTCGCTGCTGTTGGGCAGGTTGATCGGTGCGTTGCTGAAATTGAAGACATAGTCAAGAACCTGCTTCAGCTTCAGAGCTGATTCGTGGGCCATGTCTTGCCGCACGCTGGCCGGGAAGTGGGACGCATCCAGGGCGCTAACGGTCAGTTCAAACAGATCTTCGACATCCTGGATGCGCTGTTTCGTTTCTGGGCTCCAGGTCCATCCCGGCTGTGTGGCGGCGGTCTGTTCGATGGCCCTGCAGCGGGCAGCCACTTCGGCCATCAGCGCATAGAAATTGAGCACGGTGCCGCGGGGGCTGTCGGTCACCACCTGGCCGATCTCGTGCTTCTGCCATTCGGCACGAATCGCGAGCAGCTCGTCGTAGAACGGCTGCTGCTCGAGGCGAACGCCCAGCCGGGGCACCGCCGTGATGCGACTGGCCCGATCGGGTCGCAGCTGGGCGTAGCCGGGCAGTCCAGTGAGCACGCTGAGGCTCAGGCCCAGAAGAAGGGCCATGGCTGCCGCCAACCAGCGGCGCCGCGAGAGTCGAACCATCACACCCGGGAGGCGATCGACCGATGTTGGCAGCCTTGGCTGCTCAGGGCCAGCCGCTCAGGGTCAGCCGATCAGGAGTTGCAGCACCACGCCGCCCACGGCCGCTGCGGCGATCACCTGCAACACGCTAAATCCCAGTTTCAGCTGGGCCACCAGAGCCAGGGCGAGCACCAGGGCAGCATCTGGGCTCCAGCTGCCCGCAGGCCACAGCACGGGCCCTGCAAAGAACGCCGCCAGGCTGGCGATCACACCCACCACCGCTGCGGTGATCGCCGTGAGCGGAGCCCCGAGGCGCAGATCCTCGCGGGTCGCCTCGACCAGGGGTGCCCCAGCGAGAATGAATCCGAACGAGGGCACAAAGGTGAACCACACGGTCACCAGGGTGGCCGCCAGGGCTGCCGGCCAGCTGGCCGCGGTGCCGTCCAGGCCCGAGTGCCAGCCGCCCATGAAGCCGACGAAGGCCACCACCATGATCAGGGGGCCTGGCGTGGTCTCACCCAGCGCCAGGCCATCGACCATCTGGCTCGCCGTGAGCCAGCCAAAGCTGTCCACTGCGCCCTGGGCCACGTAGGGCAGCACCGCGTAGGCGCCGCCAAAGCTGAGCAGCGCCACCCGGCTGAAGAAGCGCGCCATGGTGGCCAGCGTGCCGTCCCAGCCACCCCACAGCACCAGGACCGCCAGGGGCAGCAGCGTCGCCAGCCCCCAGGCCAGAAGGGCCAGCGCCAGCTGGCGGCGCGACGGCTGCGCATGGGGCGGGGTGGGGGTGTCGTCGTCGTGAACAGCGGCCGGTTGGCTCGCTGCCTGTTGCATTGTTGATCCACCTTCTGACCCAACGACCAGGGTGCTGCGGGGGCGTTGGATCCAGTGGGGAGCCAACCGCCCCGCCAAACCGCCCGCCAGGGCGGCCAGCGCCACGACCAGCGGGTAGGGCAGCCTGAGCAGCGCCAGGGCGGCGAAGGCCGCCGCTGCCAGCCCTTGCAACAGAGGCGTGTGCAGGGTGCGTTGCCCCACCCGCCAGGCGGCCACAATCACGATCGCCAGCACCGCCGGCTTGAGCACCGCAAACACCGCTGCCAGCAGCGGCAGCTGGCCCCAGACGACATACACGCTCGAGAGGACCGTGAGCACCAGCACCGATGGCGCCAGAAACAGGCCGCCGGCGATGAGGCCGCCGGGCACCCCGTGCAGCAGCCAGCCCAGGTAGGTGGCCAGCTGGGTGGCCTCGGGGCCCGGCAGCAGCATGCAGTAGTTGAGGGCATGGAGATAGCGCCGTTCACTGAGCCAACAGCGCCGCTCCACCAGTTCGCGATGCAGCAGGGCGATCTGCCCGGCGGGCCCGCCGAAGCTCACCAGCCCCAGCCGCAACCAGAAGCGCGAGGCGCTGGCCAGGGTGGGGTGTGAAGGCCGGGACTCCATTGGGGTAACCTATTCCCTACCGGTTAACCGGTGTTTGTCTGCCACAATGGCGCTGTGCAAGGGGTTGCCATGGCGTTCAGTGCCAAGACCGAATACGGATTGGTGGCCCTGATCGACCTGGCGGCTGTTTTCGGTTCGGGTGAATTGCTGCAGACGGCTGAAATCTGCAGGCGTCACGGCATCCCCGAGCGCTACCTCGAGCAGATGCTCACAGCGCTCCGCAAGGCGGGCCTGCTGCGCAGCATTCGCGGGCCACGAGGTGGTTTTGAGTTGGCGATTGATCCTGCTCAGATCAGCGTTGCGGCGGTCGAGGCCTGCCTCGAGGGTGAGGGCCGAAGCGAGCGCAAGGGGAATCCCGATTCCGCGGAGTTTCAGGTGTTGAGCGTGCTGACCCGCAAGGTCGACCAGGCCCGCGAGTCTGTGTTGGCAGCCATGAGCCTGGCTGACCTGCTCGAGCAGCGCGACTCGCTGAGGCAACCCCAGCCGATGTTCTACATCTGAACGTCGAGCACACCAGGGGCGATCAGCAGCATCAGGCTGCGGCTCTCCAGTGGCGCCCCGGGGGGCTCCCAGCGCTCGGGATGCTGGGGAAGATCGTCGCCGGCGGGCAGGGCCGTGTCGATCAGGCGCAGCCAGCCGGATGGTGACACCGGTAGATCAAAGTGCATGGCCCGGTGGTAGGCGTTCATGCCGCACCACAACAGCGGCTGGCCCTGGGTGCCGTACAGGCTCCACGCCAGGCAGTGCGACCAGGCCGCCCAGTCGGGCTTGTTGAGCTCGACGCCGTGCCAGTGGGGGCAGGGGTGGTCGGGGTTGAGCAGGGGCGCCAGCCGCTGGCGCAGGCCCAGCAGCCGCTTGAGGTAGGTGCGCAGCGCCAGATCGCCGGCGTCGGGTTGCCAGTGCATCCAGCCCAGGGGGTTGTTCTGGCACCAGGTGTTGTTGTTGCCCCCCTGGCTGCGGCGCACTTCGTCGCCCATCAGCAGCATCGGCACCCCGGGGGAGAGCAGCAGCGTCGCCAGCAGGTTGCGCAGCTGGCGGTTGCGCAGGGCGGTGACGGCGTGGTCGCTGCTCGGGCCCTCGATGCCATGGTTCCAGCTGTTGTTGTGGTTGTCGCCGTCGCGGTTGTCTTCGCCGTTGGCGAGGTTGTGCTTGCCGTTGTAGCTGACCAGGTCAGCCAGGGTGAAGCCGTCGTGGGCGGTCAGAAAGGTGATGCAGGCGCCGGTGTTGGTGGTGCGGTTGTGAAACAGATCAGGGCTGCCGGCGAGTCGCTGGCCCAGGGCCCAGCAGCTCCGCTCGTCGCCTTTCCAGAAGCGCCGCACGTCATCGCGCCAGCGGCCGTTCCAGGGGGCGATGCGCCGTGCCGGAAAGTCGGCCAGCCGGTACAGTCCGCCGCAGTCCCACGGTTCGCTGACCAGCTTGAGATCGGCCAGATCAGGGTCGGCTTCCATCTCCTCGAACAGCGGCGGGTTGTCGAGGGGCGCCAGGTCGTCGCCGCGGCTGAGGGCGATGCCCAGGTCAAAGCGGAACCCGTCGATGCCCAGTTCGACGGCCCAGCAGCGCAACGATTCGAGAATCAGACGTCGCACCAGGGGCCGGTTGGCGGCAATGGTGTTGCCGCAGCCGCTCACATCGAGGTAATCGCCGCGGCTGTTCTGCTGGTAGTAGAGCTTGTCGGCCAGACCTCGCCAGCTCAGGGTGGGACCCGCCTGGTTGCCCTCGCTTGTGTGGTTGTAGACGACATCGAGCAGCACCTCGATGCCCGCCTGATGGGCGGCGCTGACCAGCTCGCGCACCTGGGCCCGCGCCTGCAGCGGATCGGTGCCCATCAGGTAGTCGGGGTGGGGCGCCATCCAGCTCAGGGGGCTGTAGCCCCAGTGGTTGTGTCGGCCGGCGGGCGCATCCTGCGGGTCAAAGGCCATCACCGGCAGCAGTTCGATCGTGGTGATGCCCAGGTCCTGCAGCGCCGGAATCGTTTCGATCAGGCCCAGCAGGGTGCCCTGCCGCTCCGCCGGCACCGGCGAGCCCTGCCCGCGGGTGAAGCCGCCGACGTGCAGCTCATAGATCACGGTGCGCTGCCAGCTGTGGCGAGGCCGGGGTGCGGCGTCAAAGTCAAAGCGGTCGCGCTCGGTCACCACCCCTTTGAGGGCGTTGGCGGTGTTGGGCATGGCCCCCACCGCCAGGCTGCGTTGGTAGCCATGCCAGCCGGAGATGGCGCGGGCACAGGGATCGAGCAGCAGCTTTGACGGGTTGAAGCCGTGCCCGCCGGGCTGCAACGGTCCATAGACCCGGTAGCCGTAGCAGGTGCCGAGACCGATGCCCTCACCCTGGACCTGCACATGCCAGTGATCGCCGGAGCGGAACTCCTGGTTGAGGTCGACGGTGGCCAACGGCTCGCGGGCCTCGCCGTGCTCAAACAAGACCAACTCAATGCGGGTGGCGTCGGGCGCCACTACCACAAAGTTGACCGCCCCATCACCGCAGGGGCAGGCCCCCAGCGGCCAGGGCCGACCGATGCTCACCTTGATGCCGGTGCCCGACACGCTGCCTGCCAGTTGCGATGGTGCCTCGGGCAACAGGAGAGACCTTTGCAGTTCCCACAAGTTACGGGGGATGGCAGGCTCGAGAGATTCTCGCGTGGCTTTTCTGACCCAGTCGTCTGCCCCCGGTGAGTCGCCAGCGGCCGCTGGCCGTGCGCCCCGGCCGGTGGCCGCAGGGGTGCACTTGCTGGCGGCGCGGGGCGGCAGCAGCTGGTTTGTCGATGCCGATGCACAGCCGGGCCAGCCCGCCCTGCTGATCGATTGCCCCAGCCCCAGCGACGCCAACCTGGCCTGGCTGGGCCAGCGGCGCGAGGCCGGTGGCTACCTGGTGCTCACCGGTCGCCACGGGCACGGCGACACGCCGGGTGAGCTGCGCCGCTGGCAGCGCCTGCTGGGCTGGCCGGTCGTGGTGCAGGAGCAGGAGGCCTATCTGTTGCCGGGCGTCGAGCGGCTGCAGCCGTTTGGTGACACGGTGACACTGCTGCCTGGGGTGCGCTTGCTGTGGACCCCAGGGCCCACACCGGGAGCCTGCGTGCTGCATGTGCGACGCCCCGGTCTCGATGGCCTGTTCTGTGGTCGGTTGCTGGTGCCGGTGGCGCCGGGTGCCCTGGCCCCCCTGCGCACGCCGGCCACCTTTCACTGGCCACGGCAGTTGGCCAGCCTCAGGCGGTTGCTGGACTGGTTGCCGCCGGCATCCCCCAGCTGGATCGCCACTGGGGCGGGCCTGGGGGCCCTGCGCGGCGGGGCTCTCGTCGAGACCCGGACCGATTGGCTCAGAACCGCTGCGGCCCAAGGGTTCTGCTGAAATCCTCTGATCCGGCGGTCGATGCGACGTTGATGCGGCTTCCGCAACAAACGGCGAAAACCGTTGCGCTGAGGCCTTTTTGTGTTGCGCACCCCACCGAGGCTCCATACCATTGGCGCGCCGAATTCCTCTGGCGATCGGGGATCACCGATTCGCCTCCTGCAGAACCCAACGGCTTCGCGTCACGGTTCTGCCGGCCGGCCCCATCACCCCAGATCCACTGAGGACACTCCTTCACCATGAACAAAGCTGATCTCGTCAATCTGGTTGCCGCTCGTACCGAGCTGACCAAGACCGATGTCTCTGCCGTTGTCGACGCCGCCATCGAAACCATCATTGATTCGGTGGTTGAGGGCAAGAAAGTGTCGATCCTCGGCTTCGGCTCCTTCGAACCCCGTGAGCGTTCTGCCCGTCAGGGCCTGAACCCCAAGACCGGCCAGAAGATCAAGATCCCCGCCAAGCGGGTGCCCGCCTTCACCGCCGGCAAGATGTTCAAGGATCGCGTTCAGGGCTGATCGCCGAGGTCCCCCCGGTCCAGCGGCAACGCCATGCCGAGAGGCGGCCCGCAGGCCGCCTTTTTTGTGATGGCTGTTGTTGGTGATCTGGCCTTGCTGGGTGATCTGCCATGCCACCTGCAGGCGCGCTTGGCGCGGGGTTTGGCGCTGCGCCGCCGGGGCTATCGCGGTCGTTATGCCCCGTCGCCCAGCGGTGCCCTGCACCGGGGCAACCTGCGCACGGCGTTGCTGAGCTGGCTCGATGCGCGGCTGGCCGGTGGCTCCTGGCTGCTGCGTCTCGATGACCTTGACACCCCCCGCGTTGTAGCTGGCGCCGAGCAGCGGATCCTGGACGATCTGCGCTGGCTCGGCCTCAGCTGGGATGGTCCGGTGCTGCGCCAGAGCCAGCGCCGCGGTCTCTACAGCAGCGTGCTGTCGGCCTTGCGTCGCGCAGGGGTTCTCTATGCGTGCCGCTGCTCACGGCGTCTGCTGGCCGATGTCTCGGCCCCCCACGGTGCCCTGAACGTCTATCCAGGCTTCTGCCGCGGGCGCACCCTGGCTTGGGGACCGTGTCAGGGCCGCCTGCCAAGCTGGCGCCTGCGTCTCCCTGGGGGCCCGCTCACCTGGCCAGAGCGGTTCGGCGCCGCCGGCCGGCTCGATGGATCCATGGCCGTCGGCGATGTGGTGTTGCGCCGCGCCGATGGTTTCATTGCCTATCACCTGGCTACGGCCTTCGATGAACTTGATCTGGGCATCAGTGATGTGGTGCGAGGGGCCGATCTGTGGAGCTCAACCGGAGCCCAGGTGGCGGTGATGCAGCAGCTCGGCTGCGACCCGCCCCGCTATGGCCATGTGCCGGTGCTCTGCGATGCCGGAGGCCAGCGCCTCAGCAAGCGCGACGGCTCCGAGGGGCTGGCGGTGTTGCGCCAGCGGGGGCTCGACGCCGCTGCCGTGGTCGGCGAACTGGCAGCCAGTCTTGATCTGGTGCCGCCCGGTTCCCGCCTCACGGCCCCAGAACTGATGCAGCATCTGCGGGGGCGTTGGCCCAAGGCTTAACAAAACCTTCGGGATCAACAGGCTCGGAACACCCCAGAGTGGTTGCCATCACTGTTGTGACTGTTCTGCCATGACCCATGCCCCGCAGCGAAGTTCCCCCGAGCATCGGGTGGTCTGCACGACCTGTGGTGGCAGCGGCACCCTGCGGTTGGGAGATCAGAGTTTTCGCACCTGTCTTGATTGTCTGGGCCAGGGCAGCCTGCCGGCTCTTGCAGGAGCTCGAACAACGGCTGTTTTGCCAACAACGGCAGTTCTGCCAACACAGGTTGTTCTGCCAGGGTCGGCTGCTGTCTTGACCGGTGATTGCACCGCGCACGCGCGCGAGCTCAGGAGCGCCGGGATTTCTGCCGCCAGATGAAGAAAGCAGTGGTGGCCACCACCGCTGCCAGGGGTGCTGCGGTCAGCAGCAGCAGAATCACGGCAGTCCAGTCGGTGTACATCGGTTGATGCCAAACCTCTCGGCCCATCATCCCATCGGGCTGGCAGCGTTCACGACGGCTGTCCTGTTGGTCGCCCTGCCGGCCCGGTCAGGTGTGGTGTTTGAGAACTGCAGCACTGGCCCCGATGGCGCGGTCAGCTGCGACACCCGGCCCACCGGCAACACCCTCTTCGACGACCAGGCTTCCCGTTATGGCCTGTTTGTTCAGGCCAGCCCCGGCTGGGCCGAATACAACCCTTACGGGGGGTACGACCAGATGCTGGGTGGCGGCAGTTGGTGAGCTCATCTGCTGCAGCGCCCGATCACCCATCAGCCTGACGCTTAAGCAGAACCCGGCCCCTGTTGCGCTGCTGCCGTGTCTGCCGAAGCTCCGGGCGATGGGCTGATCGAAGCGCTGCACCGCCTGCAACAGCGGCAGGGTTGGCTCAGCTCGGCCCAGCTGGTTCAGCTGAGTCACGACCTGGCAGTGCCCGCCAGCCGCGTGCAAGGAGTGGCGACCTTCTATCGCCTGTTTGCGCTGCGGCCCGGGGCCGCACACCGCTGCGGGATCTGCCTGGGTACGGCCTGTTGGCTACTGGGGGCTGAACGTCGGGCCGAGGGCCTGCAGCGCCGTCTGGGCCTCAAGCTTGATGGTGGCCCCGGCAGCGGACGATGGGAGCTGGTGTCCTTGGCCTGTGTGGGAGCCTGCGGCCAGGCGCCGGTCGTGCTGCTCGATGGCCAGGTGCTGCGCTGATGGCCGCGCTGCTCTGCTGCAGTGCCACCGGTTGCCGGCTGGCGGGGGCGGGCCCCCTGCGGCGAGCCCTGGGTCAGGCCAGAGCCGTCCAGGACGCCGGGGGCACTGAGCCGGTCGCCATCAAACCGGTGGGCTGTCTGCGCCTATGCAGCGCTGGCCCGTTGGTCGCCGTGCACCGAGATGATGGCTCCTGG
>JAGWVJ010000052.1 GCA_018970945.1 Cyanobacteria bacterium REEB417
GTTGATGTCCCTGTAGAGCGCTCCGATTTCATCGGGTCTGTCGGATTCGAGTCGTGATTCGAAATGGCCTTTGCTGAAGTCGCGAATGGTGGCGGCCGCGCGGCGGATCGGCTTGATCGCTTGCTGGCAGACAACCGCCAGTACCACGCTGACCACCATCAGCAGGATCAGCTGTTTGATGACCAGTTCCTGGATTTGTCGCCTGACCTTGGCTTCGATGCTTGCCCGATCGCTGATCACCATCAGCGTCCAGTTGTTTTTGATTGCCTCGGTGTAGCTCAGAAATGATTCCCCTGCGACCTGGATTCGGCCAAAGCTCGGCTGGGGCCTGGCCCGCAGGCCCGCTTTGATCACCGCTCCCCAGGGGCCCTGCAGCAACTGTTGTGGTGACTGAACCGACAACCCATCGTTCACGGTTGAGAGTGGAAACACCACGTGTCCGTCGTCGCTGAGCAGTAACACTTCACTGCCGACCGTCTGGCCATTCTGAAAGGAAATCGTGCTGGGTGTTCTGTGTTTGGATGTCTCCAGGGATTCGCCGATCTCGATCAACCTGTGCTCCCCGGTCATCTGCATGTCACGGGTTGTGTTCCGCAGTTCAATGGCCAGCACAAGAGCGCCGACAGTGCGTTGGCCAGGTCTGCCGGTTGCGTCTGTTGAGGCGGAGGTTGGTGCATGAACCGGCACGCTGAACAGATAGGAGTGTGTCCTGGTCAGCTGGCGATCGTCGATGCAGTCGGCTGGTTGACCCGCCAGGCTTTGGCGCACGCAGTTCACATTGAGATTCTCTCTGGGCTGTAGTCGTTTCACGCTTCCGCTGCTGGCGACCAGCACGCCGTTCTGATTGATCAGACCCCAGCCGCGATCTGGATGAATGGGGGCCAGATGATCGAACAGGAGCTGGGCCTGTTGTCGGTTCAGCGTCTGAATCGCTTCTGTCTTGACGATGGCACCGAGCAGATCATCGAGCGATGTGATCCATTGTTTGACGATGTACTGCGAGATCTGTGCCTGATCCTTCAGCACGGAGAGTTCGCCCCGGACCGCCTTCGTCGTTTCGGTTCTGATGGTCAGAAGATTGAACGGCACGATCACGACAGCCATGCTCAGCCACACACTGACGATCAACTGACTTCTCAGCGTTCGCGGCCCGTGCAGCCAGGACCCTGACCGCTGCAGCCAGCGTCCTGCGATCGATCGAAGCGTCATGCCGGAGCGCCTGTGATGGTCCTCATGGTTTGTCGAACCCGCCCAAAAGGCAATCCTCCGGTTCGTTTGCTGCCAGCAGCCAGGCCGCCGGCTCAGCCGGCAGGGGCTTCCGTTCCCTGAGCTTCGTGCTTCACCGAGCCACCAAGGCCAAAGGCCTCATGCACCGCCTGCAGCGCACGCACGCCGTCGGCCTCGGCGACCACGCAGCTGGTGCGGATCTCGCTGGTGGCGATCAGTTCGATGTTGATGCCGGCATCGGCAAGGGCTCTGAACATGCGGGCCGCCGTGCCGGCGGTGCAGGGCATGCCGGCACCCACGGCGCTCACCCGGGCGATGGCGGGCCCCTGCTCGAAGTGGGAGCCCGGCCACTGCAGCAGCAGCGGCTGCAGGGCCTGCTCGGCCCGCTGCAGCTCCTCGCGTTTGAGCGTGAAGCTCATGTCCTTGGCGCCGTCGTGGGTGCGCTCGGATTGCACGATCGCGTCGAGGCTGAGGCCCGCATCGGCCAGGGCACGGCACACCGACGAGGCGGTGCCGGGGCGGTCGGGCACCCGGCGCACGGCCACCTGGGCCTGGCCCAGATCCAGGGCCACCCCCCGCACCGGCGGATCACCCAGATCGCAGATCTGGGGATTGTGCTGCAGCTGCGAGTCGTGCAGCTCAAAGGCCTCGGCGGCGGCCCGCAGCGCCTTGGCCCCCTGGTGACCGGCCACCAGGCAGCTCACCTTGACCTCGCTGGTGGCGATCAGGCGCAGGTTGATGCCGGAGCGGGCGAGGGTGTCAAACAACCGCGCCGCCACGCCCGGGCGCCCCATGATGCCCGCGCCCGAGATGCTGAGCTTGGCCATGCCGGCCTCGGCGCTGAGCCTTGCCCCGTCGCCGTCGGCGGTGCTGGCGAGCTGGGCGCCCATGGTCAGCAGCACCTCACGGCAGATCAGTTCGGCCCGGTCGCGTTCGGCGGCGGCCAGGGTGAAGGCGATGTCGTTGCTGGCACCCTCGTGGGTGGCCTGCACGATCAGGTCGACGTTGAGCCCCGCGGCCCCCAGGGCCTCGAACAGGGTGGCCGCCACCCCCGGACGGTCGGGCACGTGGGACAGGGCCAGCACCGCCTGGTCGGCATCGAGTTCGGCCCCGTCGACCGGCTTGCCCAGCTCCAGGCCGCCATGGCCGATCGGCCGGGCTGCGCCGCTGGTGAGGCGGGTGCCCGGAGCATCGCTCCAGCTGGAGCGCACCACCAGGGGCACCCCATAGTTGCGCGCGATCTCCACGGCGCGCGGATGCAGCACCGCCGCCCCCAGGCTGGCCAGCTCGAGCATCTCGTCGCAGCTGACCTGCGCCATCAGCTGGGCGTCGGCCACCTTGCGGGGATCGGTGGTGAGCACGCCGGGCACATCGGTGTAGATCTCACAGGCCGAGGCCCCCAGGGCCGCCGCCAGCGCCACCGCCGAGGTGTCGGAACCGCCCCGGCCCAGGGTGGTGATCTCGGGGGTGCCGGCGGCGCCGCCGCTGGTGCCCTGAAACCCGGCCACCACCACCACCTGGCCGGCATCCAGCAGGCGCCGGAGCCGTTCGCTGCGCACCTCAAGGATGCGGGCACGGCCATGGGCCGATTCGGTGATGATCCCCGCCTGGGTGCCCGTCATCGACACCGCCGGCACGCCCAGGGCATGCAGCGCCATCGACAGCAGGGCGATCGAAACCTGTTCACCGGTGGCGAGCAGCATGTCCATCTCCCGCTGGGGCGGATTGCTGCTGATGGCACGGGCCAGGCCGGTGAGTTCGTCGGTGGTGTGGCCCATGGCCGAGACCACCACCACCAGCTCGTGGCCCTCGTCGCGGCTGGCGGCGATCCGTGCCGCCACCGCCTGGATGCGCTCCACATCGGCCACCGAGGTGCCCCCGAACTTCTGAACCAGCAGGGCCATGGCGGGATGCGCGGCGGCAGCGAGCAACTCTGAATCGTCGATTATCCGCGAGAGCCCGCTCTGGCGCTGGCCGGGCGTTGGCCGGGGGGGTGACTGGCTGTGTTCGTGCCGCTCCTGCGCAGGTTGTGGGGGGCTTCTTCTGGGTATCCCCTTGCTCGGATGTCTCTGTGCCCGGATGTCTCTTTGCCTAAATGTCTCTTTCACTGAATGTCTCTTTGCCCGAATGTCCCTCTGCCTCGATGTGCATCTGTACATCTCCCTGCAGGGCGTGCCAGGCAGGAGTGGCAGAGCAGTCCTGTCGTGCATCTGTCTGGGATCGCGCCACCTTTCAGGTTGGCCCCACCTGCGGAGCCCGTGACTTCCGTCAGACCCTGAGCAGGAAGCCGTCGCGAAAGGCCTCGCCGGGGTCGGCGCCGCGTTTGAGGGCGGCCTCGACCTCAAGCAGCTGGCCGAGGAGCTTCAGCATCTGATCGGGGCTGCGGCCCTGGATCTGTTTGCGCATCACGTAGATGCGTTTGGGGTTGCCGATGCCGGCGGCCTTGGCGATCACCGCCGGATCCCGCTCGCCGCTGCGCTCGAGCAGCGCCACCCACAGCCAGCCGCGGATCTGACTGCTGAGGGAGGCGACGATGCGCAGGGCCGGTTCGTTGGTCTCGAGCAGGGCATCGCAGAGGGCGATGGCGTCGGCGGGGCGCCCCGCCAGCAGGGCATCGCCCACCGCCAGGGCGCTGGTGCTGCGGCCGCCCACCAGGGCCTGCACGGCCGCCAGGGTGATCGGCGCGGCCTTGCTGGTACCGCTCCTGACCCCAAGGCTGCTGTTCTCAAGGCTGTTGTCCTCAAGGCTGCTGACATCAGGGCTGCCGACGTAAAGGCTGAGTTTTTCGAGTTCGCTGGCCAGGCGAGCGCTGTCGCTGCCGATCGCTTCGGCCAGGGCCTCGGCGGCGGCGGGTTCGAGCGTCAGCCCCAGGTCGCTGGCGGTGCGGGTCACCAGCTGAACCTGGCCGGCCCCATCCCAGATGGGCGGCAGCGCGAAGCTCTGCTCGCTCGCCAGCCCCTCCTTGACCAGCTGCTGCAGGGCCTTGGTCGTGCGCAGGCGGGCATCGGGTTTGCCGCTGCTCACCAGCAGCAGGTGGCAGTCGGGGTTCACCAGCGCCAGGTTGGCGTCGAGCTGGGCGGCCAGCTCCGCCGGGCACTGGTTGCAGAAGGGGCTGCGCTGCAGCACCACCACGCGGGCGCCGCTGCCAAAGGGCGGGGTGCGGGCCTCTTCCAGGGCCTGGGCCGCCTGGACCGGCTCGTTGCCATCGAGCCGGCTCAGGTTGATCGCGGCCCAGGTGGGGTCGAGCTTGGCGTCGATCAGGGCCTCCACGGCCCGGTTGCGCGCCGCCTCGTCGTCGCCCCAGAACAGATGGATCGGCATCAGCTGCAGGCCGTGAGCACGGGCAGATCACTGCAGCCGGCAAAGTCATTGTCGTGGCTGACCAGCGCCACCGCGCCGCCGTGCAGGGCGGTGGCGAGTTGGATCGCATCGGGGAGCCGCAGGCGGTAGCGGGCCCGCAGCCGCGCCGCTCCCATGGCGATGGCGGGCGACAGGCTCACCAGGGCGAGGTTGGCGGGGTCGCCGAGGATCGCTTCATAGCGTTCAGCCAGTTGCTCCCGGCCCTGGGCCAGGGGTCCTGTGACCACCTCGGCCAGGGTGATGGTGCTGATCTGGCCCCGCCAGCGCCCTTCGGCGATGCCTTCCAACAGGCCTGCATAGGCGCCTCCCCAGCGGGGATGATCCTCCAGCCAGTAGATGAGCGGTGCGCTGTCGATGGCGATCAGGCTGTCGGGTGGCAGGGCTTCGAGGTCGAGCGGCTGCAGCGCCATCAGCCCCACGCGTTGCGCAGCGCGTCGATGTGCTCGGCGGCATCGCCGCTCCAGCAGCCCCTGCCGCTGCCCCGCAGGCTGAGCAGGGACCTGCGGCTTGATTGGCGTTGGTCCAGCGGCACGAGCGCCGCCACGGTGACGCCATGGCGCTGGATCAGGGTCTGTTCGCCCCGCTGAGCCCGGTCAAGCAGCTCGGGCAGGCGCCGCCTGGCCGCTTCGGATCCCAGGGTTTCCATGCCTTCAAAGGTTCACGTTGCAGCCTGTACTGTACAGGCTGTACGGAATCTGACGGTGCCTGATCATCCGGGGCTGGATCATCCGATCTTTGCGGCCAGCATCGCCCTGATCCGCCAGGAGCTGGCCGCGCGCGCGCAGGCCGATGCTGGCCTTGGCGCACGGCTGCAGGCCCTGAGCTCCCTGGAGCGCG
>JAGWVJ010000053.1 GCA_018970945.1 Cyanobacteria bacterium REEB417
GCCTGCATGCCTGGCTGCTGGAGCCCACGGTGCAGGCCATCACCGCGCTGTTGGAACTGCCAGCACTGCCCTGGCTGGCCCTGGGCGTTGCCGCCTGGGTGTTGGCGGGCCGGGGGCAGCCATAAAAAACCCCCGGCCGGAGCCGGGGGTTGGGGTCGTCCCTCAAGGGGCAAGCGGTGATTCGCGGTGAATCAGCCGAACTTGCCAGAGGTGGAGGCGATCAGGAAGGCGGCGTAGGTGACGAAGTAGCCCACGGTGAAGTGAGCCAGACCCACCACACGGGCCTGCACGATCGAGAGCGCCACAGGCTTGTCACGCCAGCCCACCAGGTTGGCGAGCGGGGTGCGCTGGTGAGCCCAGACGATGGTCTCGATCAGCTCCTGCCAGTAACCACGCCAGGAGATCAGGAACATGAAACCGGTTGCCCAGATCAGGTGCCCGAACAGGAACATCCAGGC
Source organism: Cyanobacteria bacterium REEB417 (assembly GCA_018970945.1). Lineage (GTDB taxonomy): Bacteria > Cyanobacteriota > Cyanobacteriia > PCC-6307 > Cyanobiaceae > RGUW01. Next base: position 459 of record JAGWVJ010000053.1, read on the forward strand.
CCAGACGGCGAGGTTGTTGCTGCCTGCGGGGTTGTAACCGTTGATCAGCTGCGAGCTGTTCAGCCACAGGTAATCGCGGAACCAGCCCATGAGGTAGGTGCTGGATTCATTGAACTGAGCCACGTTGCCCTGCCAGATGGCGAGGTGCTTCCAGTGCCAGTAGAAGGTCAGCCAGCCCACGGTGTTCAGGGCCCAGAAGACCGCCAGATAGAAGGCGTCCCAGGCGCTGATGTCGCAGGTGCCGCCACGGCCGGGGCCGTCGCAGGGGAAGGAGTAGCCGAAGTCCTTCTTGTCGGGCATCAGCTTCGAACCACGGGCATCCAGCGCACCCTTGACCAGGATCAGGGTGGTGGTGTGCAGACCCAGGGCGATGGCGTGGTGCACCAGGAAGTCACCAGGGCCGATCTGCAGGAACAGATCGTTGCCACCGTCGTTGATGGCATTCATCCAACCGCCCATGTAGGCGGCGCTGGCATTGCTGGCGGCGCTGCCGGCGTTGGAGAGGAGCACATCGAAGCCGTACATGGCCTTACCGGAGGCGGCCTGCACGAACTGGGCGAACACGGGCTCCACCAGGATCTGCTTCTCGGGGGTGCCGAAGGCCACCACCACGTCGTTGTGGACGTAGAGGCCCAGGGTGTGGAAACCGAGGAACAGGGACACCCAGCTCAGGTGGCTGATGATCGCTTCCTTGTGCTCGAGCATCCGAGCAAGAACGTTGTTCTTGTTGGCCTCGGGGTCGTAATCACGGATGAAGAAGATCGCACCGTGGGCGAAGGCACCGCACATCAGGAAGATGGCGATGTACTGGTGGTGGGTGTAGAGGGCGGCCTGGGTGGTGTAGTCCTTCGCGATGAAGGCGTAGGACGGCAGCGCATACATGTGCTGCGCCACCAGGCTGGTCACCACACCGAGGGACGCCAGAGCAAGACCCAGCTGGAAGTGCAGGGAGTTGTTGATGGTGTCGTAGAGACCTTTGTGGCCAGCGCCGAGAGCGCCTCCGAAAGGAGTGCCCTTGGGAGGGTTGTGGGCTTCGAGGATCTCGCGGATCGAGTGACCGATACCGAAGTTGGTCCGGTACATGTGGCCAGCGATCACGAACAGACAGCCGATCGCCAGGTGGTGATGGGCGATGTCCGTGAGCCAGAGCGCCTCGGTCTGGGGGTGGAAACCACCCAGGAAGGTGAGGATCGCGGTGCCCGAACCGGTGGCGGTGCCGAACAGCTGATTGGCCGTATCCGGGTTCTGGGCATAGACGCCCCAGTTGCCGGTGAAGAACGGAGCCAGACCGGCGGGGTGGGGAGACACCGACAGGAAGTTGTCCCAGCCGACATGCACACCCCGGGATTCGGGAATGGCCACGTGGACCAGGTGACCGGTCCAGGCGATGGAGCTGAAGCCGAACAGAACCGCCAGATGGTGGTTGAGACGGGATTCAGCGTTCTTGAACCAGGCCAGAGAAGGCAGGAAGCGGGGCTGGAGATGCAGCCAGCCGGCGAACAGGGCCCAGGCCGACAGGATCATCATGAAGATGGAACCCTGATACAGCTCGGCGTTGGTGCGCATGCCGATCGTGTACCACCAGTGGTACAGACCGGAATAGGCGATGTTCACCGGAGAGGAGGCGCCCGCCTGGGTGAAGGCGGTGATGGCCCCCTGGCCGAAGTGGGGATCCCAGATCGCATGAGCGATGGGACGCACGTGCAGAGGATCGGCGACCCACTGCTCAAAGTTGCCCTGCCAGGCGATATGGAACAGGTTGCCCGAAACCCAGAGGCCGATGATCGCCAGGTGACCGAAGTGGGTGGAGAACAGCTTCTGATAAAGCCGCTCCTCCGTCATTCCGTCATGGCTCTCGAAGTCGTGAGCCGTGGCGATGCCGTACCAGATACGGCGGGTTGTCGGGTCCTGTGCCAGACCCTGGCTGAACGAAGGAAATTTCGTTGCCATTGGGAAAGGTCAGGTGGAGGTCAGCCGACCGCAAGCATGCGGGCCAGGAAGAAGGACCAGGTGGTAGCGATACCGCCCAGCAGATAGTGGGCGACACCGACGGCGCGGCCCTGGGTGATCGAGAGCGCCCGCGGCTGGATGGCGGGAGCCACCTTCAGCTTGTTGTGAGCCCAGACGATGGACTCGATCAGCTCCTGCCAGTAGCCGCGGCCGCTGAACAGGAACATCAGGCTGAAGGCCCAGACGAAGTGAGCCCCGAGGAACATCAGGCCATAGGCGCTGGAGCTGGAGCCGTAGCTGTTGATCACCTGGGCGGCCTGAGCCCACAGGAAATCGCGCAGCCAGCCATTGATGGTGATGGCGCTCTGGGCGAAGTTGCCGTTGGTGATGTGCTGAACGGTTCCGTCGGGATTGACGGTGCCCCACACGTCGCTCTGCATCTTCCAGCTGAAGTGGAAGATCACGATCGACAGGGAGTTGTACATCCAGAACAGACCCAGGAACACGTGGTCCCAAGCCGAAACCTGGCAGGTACCGCCACGGCCGGGGCCGTCGCAGGGGAAGCGGAACCCGAGATTCGCCTTGTCGGGAATCAGCCGGGAGCTGCGTGCATACAGCACACCCTTCAGCAGGATCAGCACGGTGACGTGGATCGTGAAGGCGTGGATGTGGTGGACCATGAAGTCGGCCGTTCCCAGGGGGATCGGCCCGGCGGCCACCTTGCCGCCCACGGCCACTACAGCACCGTTGAACACCTCGCTCACGCCGGCGAGGGCGTTGGGAGCGGTGGTGCCGGCGGCGGCGGCGTGCAGACCCTGAATCCACTGCGCGAAGACCGGCTTGAGCTGGATCGCGGAGTCACTGAACATGTCCTGGGGACGGCCCAGGGCACGCATGGTGTCGTTGTGGATGTACAGGCCGAAGCTGTGGAACCCGAGCCAGATCGACACCCAGTTGAGGTGGCTGATCAGGGCATCGCGCGCCTTCAGCACCCGGTCGAGCACGTTGTCGATGTGCTTGGCGGGGTCGTAGTCGCGGATCATCGCGATGGCGGCATGGGCGCCGGCGCCGACGATCAGGAAGCCCCCGATCCACACGTGGTGGGTGAAGAGGGAAAGCTGGGTGGCGTAGCTCACACCGATGTACGGATACGGAGGCATCGCGTACATGTGGTGGGCCACGATGATGGTCAGCGATCCGAGCAGGGCGAGGTTCACGGCCAGCTGGGCATGCCAGGAGGTGGTCATGAACTCGAACAGACCGTCGTGGCCCTTGGTGGCCGGGAACAGCAGGGGATCACCCTTCTGACCTTCGAGGATCTCCTTGATGCTGTGACCGATGCCCCAGTTGGTGCGGTACATGTGACCGGCCACGATGAACAACACCGCGATCGCCAGGTGGTGATGAGCGATGTCGGTCATCCAGAGGCTGCCGGTGACAGGATTCAGACCACCCTTGAAGGTGAGGAAATCGCTGTAGGCGGCCCAGTTGCCGGTGAAGAACGCTGAGGTTCCTGCCGAGAAGCCCGGGAACAGCTGAGAAATCAGCCCGTTGTTCAGGAATTCGTGGGGCAGGGGGATGTCCGCCACCGAAGCGATGGTCTTGCCGTTGAGCACCAGCGGCTTGCCGGCGTCGATGGCATCCATCAACTGGGTGGTGGGCAGCGACACGTGCAGGAGGTGACCGGTCCACGACAGGGAACCGAGTCCGAGCAGGCCGGCCAGATGGTGGTTGAGCATCGACTCAACGTTCTGGAACCACTCGAGCTTCGGAGCGGCCTTGTGGTAATGGAACACACCGGCATTGAGCATGAGGCCCGCCATCACGAGGGCGCCGATGGCCGTGGCCAGCAGCTGGGTCTCGTTGGTGAAGCCCCAGGCCCTCCAGACGTGGAAAAGACCGGAGGTGATCTGAATGCCGTGGAAGCCGGCACCCACATCGCCGTTGAGGATCTCCTGGCCGAAGATCGGCCAGACCACCTGCGCACTGGGTTTGACGTGCAGGGGATCGGCCAGCCAGCCGGAGTAGTTGGAGAAGCGGGCACCGTGATAGAAGGCGCCGCTCAGCCAGATGAAGATGACGGCCAGATGGCCGAAATGAGCGCTGAAGATCTTGCGTGAGACCTCTTCAAGATCGCTCGTGTGGCTGTCGAAGTCGTGAGCGTTGGCGTGGAGGTTCCAAATCCAGGTGGTGGTTTTGGGACCTTTGGCGAGGGTGCGGTCGAAATGGCCGGGCTTTTCGAAAAGCTCGAACGTGGCCGGAACAGGGTTCCGGTCGACCATGTCCTTCGCCGTTTTCCCACGCTCTGGTGGGCTGATGGTCATCGAGAGGTTCCTCGAGGGACGGAATCGAGGTGGTGGTCCACCCCTGCAGCGGCAGCGGGAAGACCCGCAACCACCGGTGGGACCCCGTGCCCTGACCAGACGGAAACCGCTGGCTGCCGGGCGACGGGCACCAGCGCGGACGAGGGCAGAACCCTTGCCGCGACTGGAGCTTTGGGCCCCGTAAGGGGACCGCTGGCGGAAGTATAGGGGCCGAAATCAAGCGAATTCGGTCGGCAGTTACAAAGGTTCAATCCCCGCGATCACCAGGCTGCGACTGGGGTCTGGAGGTGGCTCGCTCACATCGAAGCAGACCGTTGTAAGCGCGGATACGTAGGCTTTCCCAGGGAGATTTGCAGGCCTGATTGCAATAAGGCCATCGGGCTGCCTCTGGGCAGGTCGCGCAGCAGAATGCCACCACACCTGCAATGGTCACCCTGGAGAGGCAGTTGAGCGGCAGGGCTGAGGAAGCGGCGACGGAGCATTTGCAGATGGCGCCCAGGGGTCATCGACACCGTCAGCGTGACGTGCTCTGCGCCTGGGGCCAGGTGATCCCACGATGCCTGGGACTTCTGCTCGCCCTGGCAATTGTGCTGGCTTCCGGCGGAACGGCTCAGGATGCGGCCCTGGCCTGGAGCCTGCCTGGGCAGGGCCGAACTCCTGCCAACGATGCGGCAGGCAAAAGAAGCCCT
>JAGWVJ010000054.1 GCA_018970945.1 Cyanobacteria bacterium REEB417
CACCGCCGCATCACCCATGGGTCAGCTGATCGTGCTCGGCTTTGACAAGGCCGAGGAAGCCGAAGACGTCCGCCGTGAACTGGCGGCCCTGCAGCAGGAGCACCTGATCGCCCTGGAGGATGCCGTCGTCGTCGTCCGTGGCGAGGAGGGCAAGGTGGAGCTGCGCCAGGCCGTGAATCTCACCGCCGCCGGCGCCGTCAGCGGTGGCTTCTGGGGGACCCTGGTGGGTCTGATCTTCCTCAACCCCCTGCTCGGCGCCGCCGTCGGTGCCGGGGTCGGTGCCGCCTCCGGGGCCCTCACCGACCTGGGCATCAACGATGGGTTCCTGCGGGAGGTGGGCGACACCCTCACCGCCGGCACCGCCGCCCTGTGCCTGCTGGTGAAAGAAGCCACCGTCGACCGGGTGGTGGAAGAACTGCGCCGCCATGCCCCCCATGCCCGGCTGCTGCGCACCAACCTGAGCCACAAGGACGAGTCGCATCTGCAGGAACTGCTGCAGAAGGCCAGCCTCGAGGCCGAGGCCCTGCGGCTCAGCTGAACGGCGCCAGCAGCGGCCGGCCATCGTCCCGGCGGATCACCACCACGCCGGGGCGTGGGTCGGCATCGGCCGCCCCCGAAGGCCAGTTGGAGCCCAGGGGCACCCAGCGCAGCTGCTCGAGGGGGCGGCCGTCACCGGTCGTGACGCTGAAGGCCCGGCCCTCGCGGGCCATGGCGCGGCGGCGGCCATGGGCTTCGCCCGGATGCTGCACCGCCAGGAACAGGCTGCGGCCGTCGACGCTGAATTCGGGCCCCGTCAGTTCACATTCCATCGGGCCGCTGGCGAAGCAGTGGGCCTGGCCGGCCCCGGGGCCCGCCAGGGGGATCACCCAACAGGTGTTGTTGCCGAAGGCCCCACCGTTGCGATCGCCATTGAGTTCACCGGTGCCGATGTCCGAGACCATCCACAGGGCTTCGCCGCCGGGGTCGAGGGCCAGGTTGTCGGGGTTGGCAAATCCGAGGCCACCGTCAGCGGGGGCGCCGCCGGTCGCCACCATCCGCCAGCGGAACCGGCCGGGACCGGTCTCGCTGAGGCGCATGATCCAGCCTTCGTTCCAGGGGGTGCGGCCGCGGGGACCCCGGAAGATGCGGGGATCGGGAATGCCCTCCTCGCTGGCCAGGCCCGAGGTGAAGGCCACCAGCAGATCACCGCTGCGGGGGTCGAGTTCGGTGTCTTCGGGCCGTGCGGTGCCGGTGATGCCGGCGGCGTTGGCGGCGTAGTGGACATCGATCAGCAGGGCCCCGAGGGTCTCCTGGTCATCGCTTCCTTCGTACAGATCGCCGAGGGTGGGGAAGCGGCGGGCGTAGGCGGCGATGGCCTCGGCCTGCTCCAGCCGTTCGACGCCCCCCCGGCGGCGGTCGCTGTGGGGCAGCAGCACCGGCCCGGCCAGGGGGGCCACCGGCGTGTCAGGCCGCAACGGGCGCCACTCACCGGTGCCGTCGGGATGGAACACCGCACCGGCCAGGGTGCCGTCGGTCAGCAGGTCGCTGTTGCGCCGGTCCGTGGGGTCCGTCACGCGACCGCGGCTCTCATAGCGGTAAAGGTGGCCGCCCCGGCGGTCGCAGCCTGAATAGACGACAAGCGGTTCACCGGCGCGGGCCCGCACCGCCACCGCCTCATGGCGGAAGCGGCCCAGGGCCGTGTGCTTCACCGCCGGTTCCTGCGGCCGGCGGGGGTTGATCTCCACCATCCAGCCATACTTGTTGCCACAGAGGCCGAAGGGATTGCCCAGGCCATCGAGCCGCTCACCATCGAAGCGGAAGGGCCGCTGGGCCGGCGGGGGCGAGCTGCCATCGGCGAAGACCGCCTCCACCACCTGGCTCTGGAAATTCTCCTCGGCGGAGAGCACCGTGCCCCAGGGTGTCTGGCCACCGGCGCAGTTGGCAAAGCTGCCGATGATCCGATCACCGAGGCGATCGTCGTAACCCAGCCGCTGGCGGCGGCGGAACACCGCGCTGGCAGGGCCGCTGCAATGCAGCCGCTGGTCGGGATCGCTCAGGCCGCTAATGCCGCTGATGCGGCGATCCAGCCGTCCGGCCCTGGGGCGCCAGCGTCCCGAAGGGTCGCGCTCGATCTCGGCCACCCCGATCCCGAGATCCTCCATGGCGGCCCTGGCCACCGCGAGCAGGGGCTCCCGCAGGGGATCCTCCGGGGCGAGCGCGCCAGAATCAACGCTGCCGCCGAGCCTTGCCAGGCCAAGCCGCAGGGGCTCGAAGGGCAGATCGCGTCCCATCGCCTCCCGGTAGCCCTCCACCCAGAGACGGGGGCTGATGTACTCGAAGTTCACCGTCAGCAGAGAGCGATTGCCCTCCAGGGGCGTGAAGGCGAGGTAGTCGTTGTTGAAGCCGAAGCGACCGCTCCCCAGCCGGTCGCCCCACTGCAGCAACAGCTCCACCTGGTAGCCATCCGGCACCAGCAGCGCATCGCGCAGGGCCACTCGGGTGTAAGTGCGCTGCTGCTCGGCCGCGCTGAGGCCATCGCCAGGGAGCGGCAGGGGCCCGATCAGGGGTCGGAAGGGCAAGGAAGCGACCGTGGACGCTGCGGCTGGGCTGGCCGCCGAGGCAGGGCCCGAGGCCCCCGTGACGCCATGGCGGTTGATCAGCGCCAGGGCTGGCGCTGCCGTTGCCGAGGCACCAACCCCGAGCAGCTGCAGCAGCAGGGTGCGCCGCTGCATCAGCTGGTTCGAGCGTTGCCCGGATCGATGACCATGCGCCGAGGCCTGTTCAGCATCAGTGGGCTCAGAGGGCTCCGTGGGCAGCATCGGCGTGCTTGAGGTCACGCAGGCGGTTTTCGAGGTCGTGCAGCATCTCCAGGGCAAACATCGGCAGTTCCTGCAGGGCAAACAGAAACTGCTCGCGGTTCATCTCCACCAGTTCCCCATCCGCCGTGACGGTGGCGGTGCCGAAGCGGCGATGCTCAGGATCCACCAGGGCGCCGACCCCGAAACAGCTGCCCGCGCCGAAGGTCTCCTGGCGGTCGCCCTCCCAGCTCAGGCGCACCTCACCCGACAGCACGCCGTAGAGCTTCTCGCCGGACTCGCCGGAGCGGAAGATCACGTCGCCGGCCTTGACAGGACGGCGGGCCTGATCACCGGCGAGTGTGGCGATGGTGGTGAGTTCGGGGTTGGTGTGGGGAACCATGGCGGGAAGGGAAGGATTCGAGGTGGAGGAGGCGTGGCGCCAAGCCCAGGCGCCTTCAGCGGAACTGCGGTTGCTTGTGCTGGTCGAGGCTGCGCCGCAACACCTCGCCCAGGCTCAGGCCCACGGGCAGATCACCGGCGAAGGCTGTGCCGGTAATGCGCTTGAAGAGCTTGGTCTCCACCAGCTGATAGGTGCTGGAGGGCAGCGGAATCACCATCGCACGCTGCACGAGCGTGAGGCCCCTGCGTACGAGGTAGCTCACAAACTTCTGCACCTCCGGGCGCTGGCCGAGCGCCTGGTCGTTGACGTAGATGAACAGCGGACGCGACAGGGGCTGGTAGCGCCCGCTCTGCACACTCTGAGTGCTGGGCAGCACCGAAGCGCTGGCCGACCCGATCGCCACAGCTCTGAGGCGGCTGGCATTGGCCTGGTAATAGCTGAAGCCGAAGTAGCCAAGGGCATTGGGCTGGCTGGCAACACAGCTGACGAGCTGATTGTCATCCTCGCTGGCTGTGTAGTCTTGCCTGGAGTTATCCACCTGGCCATTGATCACCTTGTTGAAATAATCGTAACTGCCCGAATCCTTGCCAGGTCCGCAGAGGCTGATCGGGCGATCTGGCCAGGCGGCGTTGACATCCCTCCAGCGCGTGATCTTCCCCTGGGCCTGGCGGCCCCAGAGCTTGGCCAGCTCGCTGGTGCTGATCACGCTCGCCCAGCGGTTGGCAGGATGCACCACCACCGAGAGGGCATCAAAGGCGATCGGCAACTCGATGAAGCGGATGTTCTTGCTCTCGCACGCCTTGAGTTCCCTGGCGCTGATCGGCCTGGAGGCATTGGCGATCACCAGCTGGCCGCTGCAGAAGCGCCGGAGTCCATCACTGGTGCCGCTCTCCTGCAGATCGATGCGGGCCTGCTGGCCTGAAGCCCGGTAGGCCTTGATCGCTTCAACCAGGATCGGGTACACGGTGCTGGAGCCGCCGATCCGGATCAGGTCTGCACCGGGAGCGGAGGCTGCTGGAGTGGCTGGCGCGGAGACGGTCTGGGCTGCCGCTGGGGTGTGGGGCAGCAGAGCGGCACCGCTAGCCAGGCCGCCGAGAAGGAGCGAGCGCAGCAAGGGAGGGAGGCACAGCATGGCAAGGCCAGCGCAGCAAAACTGGGGGAGGGAACATTGCCCAGATTCACAGTCAATCCAGGGCGGATTATTGATGGGTTAAGGCTTCATGCTCTGTTGCTGCCCGCGCAATGCACCGCGTCGGCGGATGGCATGCTTCTGGAAACCCCACCTTCATGGCCCTTCCCCTCGGCGATCAGCTGGCGCGTCAGCGCAACCGCGATGCGGCCGAGCGCACGCTGATGGCCTGGATCCGCACCTGTCTGTCGCTGATCAGCTTCGGCTTCGGACTCGACAAGATCGTGGCGGCGATCAATGCTCGCGGCTCCGGCGCTGGCCATGCCGAGCTGAGCGTGCGGCTGGTATCGATGGCCTTCGTGCTCACAGGGGTGGTCGCCATGGCCGCCGCCACCCGCCAGCACCGGCGCAATCTGAGCCGTCTGCTGCGCGACGACTTCGTTTATCACGACGATCCTTCGCTCGCCGCCGGAACGGCGGTGATGATCAGTCTGATCGGCCTGGTGGCCCTCGCCCTGCTGCTGGCCGGAGCCCTGCTGCCCTGAGCAGCCATCGCCTCAACGCCCACCAGACGACTCGCCATGGGGGCGGCTTCGCCGCCCTGCTGGTTGCCAGCGGCGCTCCAGCGCTCAATCCTTGGGCATCCCCTGAGGCCCTCGCGCCTGAGCCATGCCCGTCCCGGTCGGCCTGTTCATCACCGCCACCCTGTTCAGCACGATGCTGGCCCTGGGCCTGAGCCTGAGGCTGGAGATGCTGCGCGGCTGGCTGGATCGGCCGGGTCTGCCGCTGAGAGTGTTGCTGGGATCCTGTGTGCTCGTGCCCCTGCTCGGTCTGCTGCTGCTGCAGACCCCGTGGAGCTTCAGCATCGAGCGCGATGAACGCACCGCCATCGCCCTGATGGCCCTCTGCCCGAGCGCGCCGCTGGCGATGCGCAAGGCCCGAAAGGTGGGCGGCGACCATCAGCTGGCGGCGCTGCTGCAGGTGGGAGCCGCCCTGCTGGCGATCCTCACGGTGCCGCTGCTGGGCTGGGTGTTCCGCGAGCGCTTCGGCGTTGTCGGCTGGGAGGTTCGG
>JAGWVJ010000005.1 GCA_018970945.1 Cyanobacteria bacterium REEB417
AGCGACTCAGACTCGCCAGAGCGGCCTTGCTGACGCAATAGGCGCCCCAGTCGGGAAAGGCATGGCGAGCCGCATGGCTGCTGACGTTGATGATCAGGCCACCGCCCCGGGCCCGCATCAATGGCACCACCGTGCGGCAAACCTGAAACACACTGGTGAGATTGAGCTGCAGCAACCACTGCCAATCGGCCACAGGCATGGCGGTGAGCCCACCGGTGTAGGCCACCCCGGCATTGTTGATGAGGACGTCAGGTGGTTCGGCGCGCTCACACAGCGCGCGCAGGGGGTCTTCGATGGCTGCAGGATCTGCGAGATCGATGGCCGCCACCTCGATGCGCGGGCCCAGCGGCCGCAAGTCGGAGGCGAGCTGATCGAGCGCGGCTGCCGATCGGGCCAGCAGCAACAGGTCGAAGCCATGGGCGGCCAGCACGCGGGCCGTCGCGGCGCCGATGCCGCGGGAGGCGCCGGTGATCAACGCTGTGGTCATGCTGCAGAACCCACGACGCCGGAAGCCTGGGGCTGGCTGTGCCCATCTTCAAGAAAGCGACCCATGCGGCGGAACTTCTCGTAGCGCCGCTGCTGCAGATCGGCCACCGGCAGGGCCTGGAGCGCTGCCAGCTCTTCGAGCAGGGCGGCCTTGAGCGTCTCAGCCGCCTGCAAGGGAGCCCAATGGTTGCCGCCGCAGGGTTCGGGCAGCACCCGGTCGACCAGGCCCAGCTGCTGCAGGTCGGCCCCGGTGATGCGCAGGGCCACCGCAGCTTCTGGGGCCTTGCCGGCATCGCGCCACAGAATCGAGGCACAGGCCTCGGGGCTTGCCACCGTGTAGACGCTGTGCTCAAACATGAGCAGGCGGTCGGCGACGCCGATGCCCAGCGCCCCGCCGGAGCCACCCTCACCGATCACGGTGGCCAGGACCGGCACCCGCAGGCGGAACATCTCCCGCAGATTGACCGCGATCGCTTCACCCTGACCCTGCTCTTCGGCCAGCACGCCCGCATAGGCACCAGGGGTGTCGATGAAGCTGATGATCGGCAGGTTGAAGCGGTCGGCATGGTCCATCAGGCGCATCGCCTTGCGATAGCCCCCCGGAGAGGCCATGCCGAAGTTGCGGGCAACATTCTCCTTGGTGTCGCGGCCCTTCTGGTGGCCCAGCAGCACGACCCCCTGATCGCCAATGCGGCCCACACCGCCGACCAGGGCCTGATCGTCACTGCCGCGGCGGTCACCATGAAGTTCAAAAAACTGATCGGTGAGCACCTGGATGTAGTCCAGGGTGCTGGGGCGCTGGGGGTGGCGGGCGACCTGAATCTTCTGGGCCGGGGTGAGCGCCGCAAAGATCTCACTGCGGCGCCGGGTGGCCAGGGTCTCGAGCTGCAGCAACTGCTGGCTCACATCAACTTCAGAATCGCGGGCCAGCTGACGGATCTGCTCGATCTGCTCCTCCAGCTCCACCAAGGGCTTTTCAAACTCGAGCAGGGCGCGACGGGCCATGGGGTTCGGGACGCGTACGGAAACGAAAGCTCAGGCGGGGGCCAGGGCAGCGGTCGATGACGGCTGATCCTCAAGGGCCAGGGCCCTGAACCCATGGCGACGCGATGCGTCGCCGATCCAGTCCATGGCCTCGAGGCTGATGTTGTTGCGTCCCCAGCTGAAGTTGGTGTGGCGCTGCTCGAAATCGAGCAGCATCGCCTCGGCAAAACAGGCAAACATCTGACGCTGGGGCTTGGCCATCTCGGCCACCTCCATCATCTGCCACCCGATGTCCTGCCAGAACTCGACGATGCCGCCCTTGAGGACATGGACATCGGCAGCAGCCGCCTTGCTGTTGAGGTTCTTGGGGTAGCCACCATCGATCATCAGACACGGCCGTGGCAATGCCGCGAGGTCGATCTGCAGGCTTTCGGGCAGGCTGGCCACCCACACCACCACCTGAGCCTCGCCCAGGGCTTCGTCCAATGGCAGGATGCGCCCCCCGCCGAGGCTCGCCTGCAGGTCGATGAGCGGCTGGGGCCGGCGGGCCACCAGCAGCAGCTCACCCACACCCTGACGCTGCAGCCAGCGGCAGACGGCGCTGCCGATGTCGCCAGAGGCTCCCACCACGGCCACCCTGGCGTTGGCCAGATCGATCCCCAGGTGTGGGGCATTTTGCACGACCTGCTGGCAGATCACCCAGGCGGTGTGGGTGTTACCGGTGGTGAAGCGCTGCCAGTCGAGCTGCACCGCACTGACCCGCTCCTCCTTGAGCAGGTTCAGGTCCTCGAAGATGATCGAGGTGAATCCCCCGAGGGCGGTGATGTCGATTCCCGTCTTCTGGGCCAGTTCCATGGCCTTGAGCACCTTGCGCTTGGCCGTCTTGAAACGGCGCAGCATCTCGGGCACGAACACCGAGTCGATGTAGGCGCCGGTGATGGTGGTGCCTGTGGGACTGGTGACACTGACCCGTTCCAGCAGCTGGGGCGGTGCCGCACACCACATGTCGAGGTCCCCCTCGGCATAGTCGTCGTAGCCCAGGTTGCGGGCGTTGGCCCGGGCGTCGGCAAAGCTGGTGGAATGGCCGATCAGACCGAACATGGCTCAGGCATCAACGGGGCCAGGGCCCATCGAGAGGTGCATCCTGCCACGCGCTTCTGTAGCGGCGAACACAGCACATGATCACTGAGACCTCGGGGCCAGTCCCCTGAACCCGTCGCTCAGGTCGGCCTGGGAACCGGCTCAGCCGACCAGCGCCGCTGCGGCAAAACGGGCGATCTCACGACCGGTGAAACCGATCTCGAGCAGGGCCTCCTGGTACGAGCTCAGAAAATCGGCCATCAGGTCCTCCTTGTCCATCTGCAGAACCGCGGCATCGGCGGCCACCTCGTCGAGCATGGTGCGCACGAGGGGCAGGTTGTCGCGGTTGGCCTGCTCGAACTCGTCGCGGATGGTCTCGCGGTTGGCCTTGAGCCACTCCTGGCCGTAATTGAGGTGGGTGTATTCATCCTTGACGACACCTTCGGTGATCCTGCGGGCGAAGGGATCGGCAACGGGGATGTAGATGTGATAAGCCGAAATGGCAAAAGCCTCGATCAGGATCGCCTGAATCAGCAGGCAGGTCACCACCTTGCCCTCGGCGAGCGCAGCCTGAAAGTTGTTGCGCAGTGGCGCAAAGAAATCCTGGGCGAAGGGCATGTCAGCGGTGACGCCAAGGTTGGCGGCACAGGCCGTGAAGCCCTTCATGTGCTTGAGCTCCATGCGGGCCAGGCGGGTCAGCTCTTCGGCCTGATCAGGCAGCAGCGTGCCGATCGCAACGTAGTTGTCGTGGGCTTCCTGCTCCCCCTCGATGACGATCGCATTGATGCGGCTGTAGGCGTCCTTGTAGGCCTCACTTGCAAAATCGGGCAGTGCAGATTCCTCCGGAGAGGCTGCCAGCGGGGAGGCCAGGGTCGCCATAGCTACAGCTTCGGGCTCGAATCTCGTGACTTTAACGACCTTCAGCCGCTCTGGGGCCAGTCGCTGGTCAGCAAAGCGTCCAACAGCTCGCACCAGCCGTTCACCAGGGCAGCGGCAAGCTGGCTGCCCAGGGCAGCGGTGGCCTGGCGGGGATCACCGATCACCCCTGAAGCACTGAGCTCTCGGGTCATCCAGGCCGTGGGAACCGCGCCCTCCAGGCTCCAGCCGGCTGGAGGGGTGCCCCCGCGATGGCCATCGGCCGGGGGCAGGGGGCCCACCAGATCGGGGCGCAGGTGCATCATCAGGCTCGTTTCGGCCAGTCCGGCGTGGAGGCCCCCTCTGCGCTCGGGCTCCGGAATCAGCTCAGCAATCCCCGTCGGACCGCTCCACACGAAGCAGGGCAACACAGCCAGGGAGGGCACCTCGGCCCGCAGCTCGCGGGCAGCCACCTGCAGCAGTCCGATCTGGCCGCCATGGGCGTTGAACAGCACAAGGCGCTGAAAGCCAGCGGCTGCCAGCTGGCGGCCCACCGCAACCACTTGATCGATCAGCAACGTGGCCGGCAGGGTGATCGTTCCCGCAAATCCCTGATGCTCGGGCGAACAGCCGAACGGCTGCAGTGGCATCCGCCAGATCGGCCGATCGGATGGCAGACGGTCCAGCACCTGATCGAGCAGCTGGTCGGCAAACAGGGCATCGGTGGCCAGCGGCAGATGGGGACCGTGCTGCTCGCAGGCCCCCCAGGGCCACACCACCGTGCTGCCGGGTCGCCCCGCTGCGTCAGCCAGTTCGGGACTGGTCAAGTGGCTGAGACAGCGGGGCATCGGCTCCTGACTCGATCCCTACAGTGTGAATCCCCCAGATGTGAACGTGGCGATGGCCGGATCCGGCACCTCCCCTTCTGCCCCTTCCCCTCGGCCCGTTCCCCCTGGTGAGCTGCGCAGGCCGGCCGAAGCTCCCCAGCGCCGGCCCCCCCAGGTGATGATGCTCAAGAAGGACGCTTCGACGCCACCAGAAGCCCCCATTGAGCCCCCTGCGGCAGCGTCATTGCTGGCAGCAAGCCCGGCAGCGGCGCCCAAGCCGTCGGTGCCCCTCGCTGAGGAGGACCGCTTTGGCATGGGTGCCCTTGAAGGGATGACCATGGCCGACCTGCTGGGCCCGGCAGATCAGGCCCCCCGACGCCGTTCCAGCCCTGAACCCCAGAGCCAGGCGGTGCGGCGCAGCGTTGATGACTTTGATTTTGACGAAGAGGCCTTCCTGGCCGCCCTCGATGAGAACGAGCCGGTGGGCACCACCGGCGAAGTGGTCAAGGGTGTGGTGATCGGCGTCGAAAGTGACGGCGTCTATGTCGACATCGGTGGCAAGGCACCGGGCTTCATGCCCAAGCAGGAAGCCGGCCTCGGAGTTATCACCAACCTCAAGGAACGCTTCCCCAAGGATCTTGAAATCGAGGTGCTCGTCACCCGCGAGCAGAACGCCGACGGCATGGTGACAATCAGCGCCCGAGCCCTGGCCCTGCGGCAGAGCTGGGAGACCGTGCGCAACCTTGCCAAGGACGGCAAGGTGGTTCAGGTCAAGGTGAACGGGTTCAACCGTGGCGGCGTGACCTGCGATCTCGAAGGCCTGCGGGCGTTCATCCCCCGCTCGCAGCTGCAGGACGGTGATCAGCACGAGGCGCTGGTGGGCAAGACCCTCGGGGTGACCTTCATCGAGGTCAACGCCGAGACCCGCAAACTGGTCCTCAGTGAGAAAAAGGCAGCCACTGCGGCCCGCTTCGCCGAGCTCGCCGTGGGCCAGTTGGTCGAAGGGGTGGTCGCATCCATCAAGCCCTACGGCTATTTCGTCGACCTGGGTGGCATCAGTGGTCTGCTGCACCAGAGCTCGGTGACAGGCGGGCAACTGCGCGATCTGCGGGAGGTGTTCAGCAGCGGCGATCGGGTTCGGGCCCTGATCACCGAGCTCGATCCCGGGCGCGGCCGCATCGCCCTCAACACCGCCCTGCTGGAAGCCCAGCCAGGCGAAATTCTGATCGCCAAGGAGCAGCTCCTGGCCGAAGCCGAAGACCGGGCCAACCGGGCCCGGTCGTTGCTGCGCCAGCAGGAACAGGCCGCGGGATGAGCGTGTCCGTGCCCAGCACGCCCGACTGGGAGCTCGATTACTACACGCGCCCGATCGTCGAAGCCGATGGCAAGAAACGCTGGGAACTGCTGATCTGCAGCACCCCTTCGGCCCTTGAACAGGAGCCCGCGTTCCGCTGGATCCAGACCTGCCCCGCTGGCAGTGTCAATTCGATGTGGCTCAGGGAAGCCCTTGAACAGGCCATCGCTGCAGCGGCAGAGACAGGCCTGGCGCGGCCGCGGCGGCTGCGCTGCTGGCGCGGCGCGATGCGCACCATGGTGCAGCGGGCTGCCGAGGGGCTGGGCGTTGAACTCGTGCCCAGCCGCCGCTGCTACAGCCTGGTGACCTGGCTGCAGCAGCGCGAACGCTCGGTCTATCCCCACGAGGAGGGCTACCTGGCGGGCCCGCTGGCGCCACCACCCGAACCGATCAGACCGGTGCCCCTGCCCCTGCCTGAAGCCGCCCGCGGCGAGAGCTGGTCCTGGGCGCTGCTCACTGCAGGGGAACTCGCTGACGCCGCCCTATGGGAGGTCGATTTTGCCGGGCTTGGTCCCTTGCCCGCTGAGCTGGACCCAGCGGCATCCATTCCTGGCATTCGCCTGTTCGGTGGCGCCAGGGCCCTGGCGATCGCCGGCTGGTTGGCCGGCCTCGAACCGGTGCGGCTGGAGATCAGCGGACGGCAGCTCGTGCTGGAGGCCGGCCTCGACGACCGCTGGCTGCTCAGCGATCTCGACACCGAGGCCACCGGGGCCGCCATCGCGGCCCTGCAGACGGCACGCGACAGCGCGGCGGGACTGCAGTTTCTGGCCGTGCAGGAAGGTCCCAGCGACCAACGTTTCACCGGCTTCTGGATGCTGCGGGATCTGCCCGACAGCTGACCTTCCCCCGCCTGCAGCCCATGGCCGAAGCCGTCGATCCACCGTTTGACCGACCGGACGCAGCGTTCAACACCCTCCCGGGATGGACCTGGATCAGCTGCTACGGCGGCACTTTTCTGCAGGCAGACCTGCTGAACACCTTTGAGCATGGCTTCTTCACCCGCCAATGGCAGGGTCGCCAACCCGAAGAGCTGGCCGGCTACCTGAGCGCCGGTATCAGCGTGCATCGGCCCCAGCAGGTGCATAGCGCCCGCGTGCTCGGTGCCGCCCAGGCCACGGCCGCCCCCTGGCCCGAGGCCGATGGCCTGGTCAGCGACGCAGGTGGCCAGAGCCTCTGGGTGTGTGGCGCCGACTGCACCCCCGTGCTCATCGCCGACCCCGGCAGTGGGCAGGTGGCCGTCTGCCATGCGGGCTGGCGCGGGGTCGCCGCCGGTCTTCTCCACGCTGCCATCGACAGGCTCGAACGCCAGGGATGCCGACGGCAGCATCTGCTGGTGGCCCTGGGTCCGGCGATCTCGGCGCAGGCCTACCAGGTGGACCGCCCTGTGGTCACCGCCATCGCCGCATCCCTCGGACTGGGCGATGGCGACAGCAACGCGACACCGAGCTGGAACACCCCGCTGCTGGAAGCCGGTGTGCTCCAGCCGGACGACCAGGCCGATCGCTGGCGGCTCGACATTCGCCGGGCTGCTGCTCTGCAGTTGCAGCGGCTTGGTGTGACGTCAGAGCGAATCGCGCTCTGCCCCCTGTGCACCCATGGAGAACCGCTGTTGTTTCACTCGTGGCGGCGCGATCAACACAAAGCCGTGCAATGGAGCGGCATCGTGTCGCAGGCCTGAAGGTCTGCGGGATTTCACCCTTGCGGGGGCGCAGGCTGGCCTGGATAATGCATAGGTTGCATAATTTCGCCATGCTGACGGGTGCGGCACTCCTGGCCAAAGTCAAAGAGCTCGGCGATGCGAGCAAATCGGATCTGGTGCGGGCCTGCGGCTACGTATCAACCAAGAAAGACGGCAGTGAGCGGCTCAATTTCACCGCCTTTTACGAGGCACTCCTCAATGCCAAAGGGCTCGACTTCGGCGCGTCTCCCCGGGGGCGCAAGGGGGGCCGCAAGCTGAGCTTCAGCACCAAGATTCAGTTCAATGGCAACCTCATGGTCGGCAAGGCCTACACGGCCATGCTCGACATCAAGCCGGGCGATGAATTCGAGATCAAACTCGGCCGCAAGATGATCCGACTCGTGCCCCTGGGCAGCGACGACGAAGAGGAGTGAGCAGCTCTGGCTCCCGGCACTGAATCTCCCGGCATTGCATTGGGCGTCGGTCAGCCCCTGGCAGCCCGCTGCGGGCACAGGGCCAGCGCCACCTTCTCGGCGACCTTGATGCCGTCGATGGCCGCCGAGAGGATGCCACCGGCGTAGCCGGCCCCCTCACCGGCCGGGAACAACCCTGGTGTGTTCAGACTTTCCAGAGAAATCGGATCACGCCCGATCCGCAAAGGAGATGAGGTGCGTGTCTCCACCGCGGTGAGACGGCCCCCAGCGCTCACGTAGCCATGCAGGCGGCCCTCAAAGGCGGGCAGTGCCTGGCGCAGGGCAGCCACCACAAAATCGGGCAGGCATTCGGCCAGGTCGCGCTCGCAGACGCCGGGTTGATAGGACGCCGTCACCGGATCCGCCACCTGGCCGGTGTCGCCCAGAAAGGCGGACACGCTCTGGGAGGGTGCGGCATAGGAGGCCCCCGCCAGGGCAAAAGCGCGGCGCTCCCAGTGCCGCTGAAACGCCACCCCCGCCAATGGGTCCCCGGGGCGGGCCCCGTAGGGCTCCAGATCAGCAAGGGTGATGTTGACAACTAGACCGCTGTTGGCGTTGCGCTCATTGCGGCTGTGCTGGCTCATGCCATTGGTTACCACCATGCCCGGCTCGGAGGTGGCCCCCACCACCAGACCACCCGGACACATGCAGAAGCTCCACACGGAACGGCCCTCGAGCCCCTCTCCGCTGCAGTGATGCACCAGCTTGTATTCGGCAGGGCCGAGCCGGGGATGGCCGGCGGCGGCGCCCCAGCGGGCACGGTCGATCAACGCCTGGGGATGTTCGATCCGCACACCCATGGCAAAGGGCTTGGCCTCCAGGGCCACCCCCTGCTGCTGCAGCGCAGCAAACAGATCGCGGGCGCTGTGGCCGGGGGCCAGCACCACATGGCGCGAGGCGATCTGCTCGCCGGTGGCCAGTTCGACGCCGGTGATGTGGCGATCGCCTGGGTCCAACAGCACCCGCACGACCCGGCTCTCAAAACGCACCCGACCGCCCAGAGCCTCGATGCGGCTGCGCAGCCCGCGCACCACGGTGGCCAGCTTGAAGGTGCCGATGTGGGGATGGTGGAGGGTGAGAATCTCGGGGTTGGCACCCGAGGCCACCAGTTCTTCGAGCACCTTGCGCTGGTAGGCCGGCGGCTCACTCACCTGGCTGTAGAGCTTGCCGTCAGAAAAGGTGCCGGCGCCCCCCTCCCCGAACTGGGCATTGGATTCGGGATCAAAGGGCCGGGTGCCACGCCAGAAACCGAAGGTGTCGGCCGTGCGGCGCTTGACATCGCGACCCCGCTCGAGCAACACCGGCCGCAACCCCATCTGGGCGAGCAGCAGAGCCGCAAAGTAGCCACAGGGACCCGCCCCCACCACCACGGGGCTCGGGGCGTGGGTCTGCGTCAGGTCCGCCGGAACCAGCGGCCGCAGTGGGGCCCGGTAACGGGTGTCGGGGGTGGCCTGCAGGTGGGTGTCCCTGGCGGCCAGACGAGCGAGGCGTCCGTGCAGGGCAGGGGCGCTGTCGAGCTCCACATCGACGCTGTACACCAACTGAATCGCAGCGCGACGGCGAGCATCGACGCTGCGGCGCACCACCTGCCAGCGTCTCAGCTGGTCCGGGTCAAGCCTCAGGCGCCGGCAGAGCAGCGCCTCAAGCTCACCGTCGGTGTGGTCGAGGGGGAGTTTGAGCTGGTGAACCCGCCAGAGGTTCCGCTGCACAACGCCCTCTCCATGCTGAGCATTCATTTCAGCAGCCCCCACCACAGGCGATGCACTGTCAGGCTGACAGCACCCACCGTGGTGCCATGTCGCTGACACACTGTCCCCTGTGCGTTGGTCTGGCCGTGCTCAGCGCTCTGCAGTTCACGGCCCATGGCCTCATGGTCTGGTGCCTGAGGGTGCCTGCTGGCGTTCGGCCGCTGCAACCTGCAGCCAGCCTTGGATGATCGCGTCGGCATTGAAGCTGATCGCATCGATGCCCTGCTCCAGAAGAAAATCCAGAAATGCCGAGTCATCACTGGGGGCCTGACCGCAGAGTCCCACCGGCCGCCCGCAGCGGTGGGCGCGTCGAATCGTCTCGGCGATCAGCCAACGCACGGCCCCATGGTTTTCATCAAACAGATCGGCCACCAGGGCCGAATCACGGTCGAGCCCCAGGGTGAGCTGGGTGAGGTCATTGGAGCCGATGGAAAAGCCGTCAAAGCGTTCGGCATAGGCCTCGAGCTCCAGCACATTGGCGGGCAATTCCACCATCATCGTGACCTGGAGGCCCTGCTCCCCCCGCACCAGACCTGCGGCGGCCATGGCCGCCAGCACCTTGTCGGCTTCGGCCGGCGTGCGGCAGAACGGCACCATGGGGATCGCATTGATCAGGCCCAGGTCGCCACGAACCCGCTGCAGGGCCCTGCATTCGAGCGCAAACGCCTCGGCGAAGGCCGCCGAGGTGTAGCGGCTGGCACCGCGCCAACCGAGCATCGGGTTCTCTTCGTGGGGTTCGAACCGGCGCCCCCCCAGCAGCCGCGCATACTCATTGCTCTTGAAATCTGACAAGCGCAGGTTCACCGGCCGGGGATAGAAGGCCGCCGCCATGCGGGCCATGCCCTCACTGAGCCGACTGACGTAGTACTCGCTGCCGCTGGCATGGCCCGCAAGGCGTGTGGCGATCGCCTGCTGCTCCGCCCCATCAACCACCAGCTGGGGCTGGAGCACGGCCAGGGGATGGATGCCGATCTGGTTGGCGATGATGAATTCGAGTCGGGCTAGGCCCACGCCATCGCAGGGGAGCCGGGCGCGCTGGAACGCCTCCTCCGGATTGCCCAGAATGAGCTGAACCCTGGTACGGGTCGCGGGCAGCGCCCCCACCTCCTGCTCTTCGACGCGGCAGTCGAGCCGCCCCGCATAGACCCGACCCTGCTCGCCCTCGGCACAGCTGGCGGTGACCTGCTGGCCATCGGTGATCCTGCGGGTGCCGTCGCCGGTGCCGACGATCGCCGTGATGCCCATTTCGCGGGCGATGATCGCCGCATGGCAGGTGCGCCCCCCCTGGTCGGTGATCACACCGCTGGCGCGCCTGAGGATTGGCTCCCAGTCTGGATCGGTACGGGGACTCACCAGCAGATCGCCGTCGCCGAAGCGGCAGATCTGGGAAGGGTCGTCGAGCACCCTTGCCACACCGCTGCTCACCGCACTGCCGATGGCACGTCCGGTGGCCAGCACAGGGGCCGCCCCCGGATCGATCCACCAGCGGCGCAACAGCCCGGCCGGTCGCCGTGACTCCACGGTCTCGGGTCTGGCCTGAAGAATGAACAACGCACCGCTGTCGCCATCCCTGGCCCACTCAATGTCCATGGGGGTCGGCACGCCGCGGCGCGCACTGTTGTGCTCTTCGATCAGCACCGCCCAACGGGCCAGCTGCAGCACCTCGGCATCAGTGAGCACGAATCGGCACTGCAGCTCCGATGGCACGGGCTCGAGCGTCAGCTCACCGGTGGCGTCAATCACCAGGCGCTGCTGCTTGCTGCCCAGACGCCTGCTGATGATCGGGTCGAAACCCTGGGCCAGGGTGGGCTTGAACACCAGCAGCTCATCGGGACTCACCCGCCCCTGCACCACCGTTTCGCCGAATCCATAGGCGGCGTTGATCAACACCACATCGCGGCAGCCGCTCTCGGTATCGAGGGTGAACAACACCCCGGCGGCACCACTGCCGGCCTGCACCAGCCGCTGCACCCCCACCGACAGGGCCACCGCCAGATGGTCGTAGCCGAGCCGTTGTCGGTACACGATCGCCCGATCGGTGAACAACGAAGCGAGGCAACGCTGGCAGGCCGCCAACAGCGCCGCCTCGCCCTGCACGTTGAGCACGGTGTCCTGCTGGCCGGCAAAACTGGCTTCGGGAAGATCCTCGGCGGTGGCACTGGAGCGGACGGCCACGGCACCACTGCCAAGGTCGCGGTAGGCCGCCAGGATCTCCCCAACGAGCGCGTTGGGGAGGGCTGTGCGCAGCACCAGAGCCCTGGCGGCGGCTCCGGCTTGCTGCAGCCCCGCCAGGTCATCGACATCGAGACCCGCCAGCACCGCCTCCAGCCGCTTGCGCAGGCTGCCGCCACCCTCCGGCGCAGGCTGCTCGAGCAGAAGCCGGTAGGACGTGGCCGTGGTGGCGAAGCCCCCTGGAACGGCGACACCGACCCCACCGAGCTGGCTGAGCATCTCGCCAAGGGCGGCATTCTTGCCACCGACCTCGGCCACCCAGTCGAGGCTCAGGCTCTCGAGGGGAAGCACCAGAGAGCCTGTCCCATGCAACCGATTCATGGCCCAGGACAGACGGAGGTCGCTGCCACTGTGACCACACTGGAAGCGGTCGACGGCCCCTGGTGCACCGTCGCCACGCTGTTTAGGCTGCTGCGGCTGCAACCACTCTGTTGACCCTGTTTCGTCGCGCTCTGCTGCGGTGCCTGAGTCTGGCCGGCGGGCCACTGCTGGCCATGGCCTCGCTGGTGCTGCCCCCCGCTGCACGGGCGATTCCGGAAGCGGAAGCCATCAAGAAGCTGGCGGTGATTCCGATCTTCGTGCTGGCCAACGATCAGGGCGTGCCGCTGCCGATTCCCCGGGACAAGACCCTGGTCCTGCCCCTGTATCTCGAGCGCAGCCAGGCCAACCGGGAACTGGCCAACTTCCAGAAGGGCAATCCCCAGGTCAAGGCCCAGGTGCTGGCATTGCCCCTCAACATCGCCAGTGAAAAGATCGAGGAGCTCAACAAACAGCTCAAGGACGGCCGCACGCTGGTGGCGCCGGTGGTCTCCCGCGAACAGGACCGCAAGCAGGCCATCGCCATTCTCAAAAAACAGGGGCTGAGTGACAAACAGGTCGAAGAGGGACTGACCACGCCCGTGTTCTTCACCAAACCACTGCTCACCATCAACACACCCCAGGGCGCTCGCGGCGTGTTCTTCTTCCGCTACGACGACATGGAAAAGGCCCTGGCTGGAGTCCAGGATTCCAAGAAGCTCGAACCCCAGGCCGCCGATCTGACCGCCGTCCTGCGGGAGATCATCAAGGCCAAGGACGACGTGTTCATCTTCTTCCCGACGCCCGAGTATTTCGCCCTGGTCAAGGAACAGCAGCAACAGCAGGGAGGCTCAGCTGCACCGTCCCGACCTGCCGCACCCTGACGCGCGAGCCTCAGTCGGAATGATGCCCGCCCCGGACATCCCGAGACTCGGGCAACAACTGGGCCAGCAGACCCGCCGCCATCAGCGCACCCCCAAGGCCGAGGGCCAGTGAACGGTTGGCGGCGGCGGGCCCATCGGCCCACACGGCAGCGGCCAGAAAAGCCCCGCCGAGCAACAGCGACGGCACCAGCACGATGCCTTTGGCCGTGCGGTTCAGACTCACAGCCCACACTCCTTGGTGCGCTGGCCATAGCCCGCTGCCATCAGATCACTGGCCAGGTCGGTGCCCCGATCGAGACGTTGCACATGGGCCACCAACAGACCCTGATCTGCCCCCAGGGGACGCAGATTGACCCTGGTGCGGCGGGGCAGGTCGGCACGCAGCCAGTCCCTGGCGGCTGCAGCCTCGGCAGGTGCAAGATCGACACAGGCCAGCGCGACGCTGTAGCTGCGGTTCTGGTCACCGACCTGCAGCAATGTCGCGGTGCGCACCTGCAGCACCTCGGCGGCGGCGGCGCCGGTGGCGGCGCCCAGCACCAGCGTCAGGGGCACCACCAGGGCCAACAGCGCCCGCCATACCCTGATCAGCAGACGGCGGCTCAAAGCTTGGCGCCGCAACTGGGGCAGTGACGGTGGGAGCTCGCCGTGGTGGCGCCGCAGCTGCCGCACTGGCGGCGGGTGTCGATGGCCAGTTCGGGGTGGCTGGGCAACCCCACCATCTGGGCGTTGCTGGCTCCCGGGGGGACCATCGGGTAGCAGTTCTCATTGCGGCGCACGCGCACATCGATGAATACGGGTCCGGGATGGGCCAGGGCTTCGGCCAGCTGGCCGCGCATCTGGGACCGGTCATGGATGTGGACGCCGCGCACCCCAAAGGCCTCGGCCAGTGCCACGAAGTCGGGCATGCCGCCGGTCATCTCGGAGGCGGAATAGCGCTCCTCGTAAAAGCTTTCCTGCCACTGGCGCACCATGCCCTGCCAGCCGTTGTTGAGAACCACCACCTTCACCGGCAGCTTGTACTGGCTGAGGGTGCCCAGCTCCTGGATGTTCATCAGGATCGAAGCATCGCCGGCCACGCAGATGACCTGCTCATCGGGGAAGGCGGTCTGCACACCCATGGCAGCGGGCATGCCGAAGCCCATGGTGCCCAGGCCTGCACTGCTGATCCAACGGCGAGGTCCGTTGCGCAGAAATTGGGCGGCCCACATCTGATGCTGGCCCACATCGGTCGTGTAGAAGGCCTGGGGAGCCAGGTCCCGCAGCGCGATGACCACTTCCTGGGGAGCGATCTCTCCCTCAGGGGTGGGCACCACCAGGGGATAGTGCTGCTTCCAGGCGTCGATGCGCTCCAACCAGGCTTCGGTGCGGCCCTGGGAGTCATCACCGGCGCTGGCCTGGAGCAGGTGCTCCAGGGCGGCGCGCACATCGGCGACCACGGCCACATCGGGGTGGCGAGTCTTGCCCATCTCGGCCGCATCGATGTCGATGTGAATCACCTGGGCGCGGGGAGCGAACCCATCGAGCCGACCCGTGACCCGGTCGTCGAAGCGTGCTCCCGCGGCGATCAGCAGATCGCACTCGGTGACGGCAAAGTTGGCATAGGCGGTGCCGTGCATGCCGAGCATGCCCACCGAAAGGGCATGGTTCTCATCAAAGGCACCTTTGCCCATCAGGGTCGTGGTGACCGGCAGACGAAAACGCTCGGCCAGCTGCTGCACCAGGTCGTGGGCGGCGCTGCTGATGGCACCACCACCCACGTACAGCAGGGGACGCCGCGCCTGGCGGATCAACTGCAGGGCGTCATCGATCGCCCCGGCATCGGGCTGGGGAGGCAGGCTGAAGCCCGCAGGCCTGACCGTACCGGGCTCCACGGGTACGTAATCGAATTCTTCGGTCCCCACGTCCTTGGGCACATCGATGAGCACCGGACCCGGGCGTCCGCTGGCGGCGATCAGAAAGGCCTCGGCCACGATGCGGCCGATGTCGGCCGGGTCACGCACCACCCACGAATGCTTCACGATCGGCAGGGTGATGCCAAAGATGTCGGTCTCCTGAAACGCATCGGTGCCGATGGCCGCCCTGGGCACCTGACCGGTGATCACCACCATCGGCACCGAATCCATCTGGGCCGTGGCGATCCCGGTCACCAGATTGGTGGCACCCGGGCCCGAGGTGCCGAAGCACACCCCGACCCGGCCGGTGGCGCGCGCGTAGGCATCGGCCGCGTGGGTGCCGCCCTGTTCGTGGCGCACCAGGATATGGCGCAGCCAGCCACGGCTTTCAGCCTGGTGCAGCGCGTCGTAGATGGGAAGGATCGCCCCGCCTGGATACCCGAAGATCACCTCCACCCCGTGGCGGTGCAGGGCATCCATCAGCGCATGGGCGCCTTTGACCCGCATCGGGCCCTGGGCAGCCGACGTGGGCTGGACAGCCGTGGTGGGCTGGACAGCCGTGGCGGGTGCAGGGGTGATGGGTGTCAGCGTCACGGCTGCAACGGGGCACTGGTACTGCCCCCAACCCTAGGCGGCGGTAGGCGTTTTGAGGCCCGGCTGGCGGCCATCGCGCGCAACACCCGGGCTGGATCAAGCCACCGCCCCCGGTAGCGCACCCCCCAGTGCAGATGGGGTCCGCTGGTGCGACCAGAGAGGCCCACATGGCCGATGAGCTGACCACCGTTGACCCGCTGTCCGCGCCGCAGGCTCACCGGGCCGCTGCGGTAAAGATCAGCCCCTGCCGTGCCGGCCAGATGGCAGTAAAGGTGTTCGTACAACCCGGAGCGGAGCACCAGGCCCACTCCGCAGGCCCCATCGTTGATCACCTCCTGCACCACGCCGGTCCACCAGCTGTGGATCGGCGACCCCAGCGGGGCGGCGATGTCAAGGCCGGCATGGGGCTCAACGCTGCCGCCTGGACCGAGACGGCTGCCGTAATGGCTGGTGTAACCGAGGAACCCTGTCACCGGAAACACGCCAAGCCGCCAGCGGTTGTGGGGCTGCGGCTGGGCCAGTGCTGGCGCAGGCGCGATGACCAGCAGCGCCCCAATGACCAGAAGCGGTGTCAGCAGGGCGCGCCGCCGGCGCGATGGTTCAGAGCAGACCCAGGGCATGGAGCGGTCCACGGCCGCTGATCAGCTCCAATAAAAAAGCGGAAAATCCGAGCATCGCCAAGCGTCCGTTCCAGACCTCTGAGCTGTTGTTCCAACCCCAGGCCCATTTGTCCTGGGGGTAGAGCTTGACCTTGGTGGACAGGGCCGCCGCCTGGTCGAGATTGACCTCGGGACCGGCCAACGCCTGCTGCACCAGATCCGAGAGGGCCGAAATGAAGGTGGCATCGGTGTCGAGCGCCGGCACCCGCCTGAAATTGCTGACGCCCGACTCGGTGGCGATCTCGCGGTACTCGATATCGATCTCCTCAAGTGTCTCGATGTGCTCGCTCACGAAGCTGATCGGCACCACGACCAGGTCCTTGACCCCCGCGGCACCAAGCTCATGCAGGGCGTCGTCGGTGTAGGGACGCAGCCACTCCACCGGCCCCACCCGGCTCTGGTAGGCCAGGGTGTGGGGGTTGCCATGGCCGACGAGCTCGGCCAGGCGCTGCATGATCAGGGTGCTGCAGGCTTCGATCTCGCGCTGATAGGGGTCGCCCGCCTCCTCCACATAACTTTTGGGGACCCCGTGGGCACTGAAGAACACGTGGGCGGCCGTCGGATCGGGGCAGGCCTCGACCTCATGGGCGATGAGCCTCGCCATCGCATCGACATAACCCGGATGGTCGTAATAGCTGCGGATGCAACGCAGGGGCAGCTGGGCGAAACCACCATCCCCCTGGCGCAGCCGCTGCAGCTCGCGAAAGCTGGATCCGCTGGTGCTGATCGAGAACTGGGGGTAGAGGGGAAGCACCACCACCTCATCGATGCCGTCGGCCTTGATGTCGGCCACGGCAGACTCGGTGAACGGATGCCAGTAACGCATCGCCACGTAGGTGGTGGCCTCGATGCCGCGGCTGCGCAGGGTGCTCTGCAGCTCGCGGGCCTGCTGCTCGGTGATGCGGCGCAGGGGGGATCCCCCGCCGATCGAGCGGTAGGCCTCCTGGGACTTACCCGCCCGCAGGCTGCTGATCAACCAGGCCAGCGGTTTCTGCAGGGCCGGATTGGGCAGGCGGATGATCTCCGGATCTGAAAACAGGTTGTAGAGGAACGGGCCGACGTCCTGAATGCGCTCAGGCCCGCCGAGGTTCAGCAGCAGCACGCCGACCTTGGCCATGCCCGTGATCGTGCCAGGAGGAAGCGCCGAGCGTAACGCTGCCGCCGCGCCCCTGGTCGGCCATGCCGGCGACAGATAGGTTCGGCCGAGGCACTCGGGGCAGCCCAGCGATGACGGCCGACGGCTGGCTGCAGAAGCAGCTGGCGCAGCACAATCAGATGGTGGCCGCAGCCGGCATCCGGTTGCGGCTCGAACATCGCGGCCAGCGCATCGGCCTGCGCGGCCCCCTGCCCTGCCGCCACGACCCCGCCAAACGACGGGTGCAGCGCCTCAGCCTGGGGGCGGCGGCCGATGCCAACGGCCTGCAGCAGGCCCAGCGACAGCTGCTCGAGGTGCACCACCAGCTGGAGCAGGGATGCTTCGACTGGGGTCACTGGCGCGCGGCAGAATCCGGCCACGATCCCCAGCCGGGGCAGCAGCCCAGCGTGGAGCGAGCGGTCAAGGCCTTTGAAGCCGCGTTCTTCGCAGATCCGCGCCGGCGCCGCAACCCCGCCGGCAGCCGCACCACCTGGACAGGCGCCTATCTGCCGTACCTGCGCCGACTGATCGGCCAGGCCGACGCCCGGAACGCGGGTCTGAGCAGTGACCTGCTGCTGTCGGTGCTGGAGAGCTATGACCTGGCCAGCCGCAGCCGCCAGCAATGCTCCACCGCCCTGGCGGCCCTGGCACGGCACTGCCAGCTGGCGCTGCCACCCGACTGGAGCGAACGGGGGTCTGGCTACGGCCTGCACCGGGCCCAGTACCGCCAGCTGCCCAGCGACGGAGAGATCGTGGAGCTGCTGGAACGCATCCCCAACCGCTCATGGCGACTGGTCTACGGCCTGATCGCCGCCTATGGGCTGCGCAACCATGAAGCGTTCTTCTGCGACCTTTCGGCCCTGGCGCCCGGGGGTGACCGGGTGATCCGGGTGCTGCCCACCAGCAAGACCGGCGAGCATCAGGTCTGGCCGTTTCAGCCCGACTGGGTCGAGCGCTTCGACCTCGGCGCCCTGGCCGCAGGGCGCCAGGCCCTGCCGGCGGTGACCACCGATCTGCGCCACACCACCCTGCAGCAGGTGGGCCGGCGGGTTGCCGAACAGTTTCGCCGTTACGCGCTGCCGATCACCCCCTATGACCTGCGCCATGCCTGGGCCGTTCGCACCATCCACATCGGCCTGCCCGACACCGTTGCGGCGCGGATGATGGGGCACTCGGTGGCCATCCACACCCGCACCTACCACCACTGGATCACCCGCCGCGACCAGCAGCAGGCGGTTGATGCTGCCCTGGCACGCCTGGCCCCATGACCCGTCCGCTGCGCACCCTGGCCTACCGGCACCGCTGGTTCTACGAGGCGGTGACCGCCGCCAGCGCCCTGGGCGTGGGCGGGCCGGCGCGGTTGCGGCAGCTGGCCGCCACCTGGCTGGCCGAGCAGCTGCCGGCCGGGTCACCGGTGCTCGATCTGTGCTGCGGCGGCGGCGAAGCGGCCCTGGCCCTGGCGCAGCTGGGCCTGTCGGTGTGCGGCCTCGACGTGGCGCCCAGGGCCCTCGATCAGGCGCGGGCGCGCAGCCGGCGGCTGGGTTTGGCGATCAACTGGATCGAAGGTCTGGCCGAGGATCCACCCCTGCCGGCGGGCAGCCAGATGGGCGTGCAGATCTCCCTGGCCCTGCACGAGTTCAGCGCTGACGAACGGGCGGCGGTGCTGGGGGCCTGCCAGCGTCTGCTGAAACCCGGTGGGTGGCTGGCGGTGCTCGACCTGCACCCGGCCCAGGGACCCATGGTCCTGCCCCAGAAGCTGTTCTGCGCCCTGTTTGAGACCGAGACGGCGCTCGACTTTCTGGCCAGCGACCTGGAACGCGAGACCAGCGCGGCCGGGCTTGTGGTGCGGCGGCGCCAGCTGCTGGCCGGTGGCGCCCTGCAGCGCCTCCTGGCCCAGAAACCGCTGAACCAGGCGCCAGAGTGAGGCGGATCCACCGTGGTTCTGCTGCCCATGCCCCCCGAAGCCGAGACCCGGCCAACGACCCACGATCTGGATGCACTGGCGGCCGAAATCGGTCCCGGCGGCGACCTGGCCCCCGAACGGGGCCAGCAGGCCTACCAGGCCCGCATGCAGCGCCGCCAGGAGGTGCAGCGCCAGCGGGTGGGTGAGCGCAACCTGGAAAAAGGACTGGTCCTCGTGTTCACCGGCGATGGCAAGGGCAAGACCACCGCCGCCCTGGGACTGGTGCTGCGCACCCTTGGCCACGGCGAGTCGGTGGCGGTGCTGCAGTTCATCAAGGGCGGCTGGCAACCGGGCGAGGCCAGGGCTCTGGAGCTGTTCGGCGAGGCCCTGCACTGGCATGCCCTGGGCGAGGGCTTCACCTGGGAAACCCAGGACCGCGCGCGCGATCGGGCCCTGGTGCAGGCCGCCTGGGAGCGCTCGCTCACTTACCTGGCCGACGCCAGCCGCAAGCTGGTGGTGCTCGATGAGGTCAACGTGGCTCTCAAGCTGGGCTATCTGGATCTCGAGCAGCTGCTCGAGGGCCTGGCCCTGCGCCCACCGCTGACCCACGTGGCCCTGACCGGCCGCGGCGCCCCACCCGCCCTGCTGGAGCGGGCCGATCTGGTTACCGAGATGAAGCTGGTGCGCCACCCCTTCAGGGAGCAGGGGGTGAAGGCGCAAAAGGGGATTGAGTTCTGAGTACCGCGGAGCATCGTTGCAGGGTCAACCCATTGCCGGCATGGCACTGATTCCAATGGATGCCACAGCAAGTGGCCATTGCATAGCTAATGATTTTCAAACGGGATCAGCACCATCAAGGCTGGGCTCCGTGCCTGGCGCCGCCAACTCAGCGACCCACCCGCCAGGCTGGATGCCGCTGTGCTGCGCGAGCTCGACCCATGGACCGATCCCTGCCCTCTCGCTGGTTCATGAGGCCGCTGCTGGCCGGCCTGGCGACCCTGGTGCTGCTGCTGATGGCTGGGGCAGCACCGGCCTGGGCCGAGTTCAGCCTGCCGCCGCTGCCCTATGCGGCCGAGGCGCTGGAACCCGCGATCGACGCCACCACCATGACGATCCACCACGACCGCCATCACGCCGCCTACGTGGCCAACCTCAACGCCCAGATTGCGGCCGATCCCAGGCTGGCCGAACTGAGCCTCGAGGCGCTGCAGGGGCAGATCGGCGACTTTCCGGCGGCCGTACGCAACAACGGCGGCGGCCACTGGAACCACAGCCAGTTCTGGATGGTGATGGCGCCCGTTGGCCAGGGCGGAGAACCATCACCCCAGCTGCTGCAAGCGATCAACGCCAGCTTTGGCTCGCTCGAGTCGCTGAAGAGCCAGTTCGACCGGGCGGCGGCCGGGCGCTTCGGCTCGGGCTGGGCCTGGTTGATCCGCAGGAGCGACGGCAGCCTGGCGATCACCAGCACCGCCAACCAGGACA
This sequence comes from Cyanobacteria bacterium REEB417, assembly GCA_018970945.1. Taxonomy (GTDB): domain Bacteria; phylum Cyanobacteriota; class Cyanobacteriia; order PCC-6307; family Cyanobiaceae; genus RGUW01. Next base: position 20,564 of record JAGWVJ010000005.1, read on the forward strand.
ACCCGCTGATGAACCTCAGCGGCATCGAACGGGGCACGCCGCTGCTGGGCCTGGATGTGTGGGAGCACGCGTACTACCTCAAGTACCGGAACCGCAGGCCCGATTACATCGCCGCCTGGTGGGACCTGGTCAACTGGAACGAGGTCAACCGCCGCTTTGCTGCCGCCTAACCCAAATCGGCCTGCAACTGAGCCAGCCCCCCCACCAGCACCGAGAGGCCACTGATCAACACGGCCCGGTGCACCTCGGGCTCGCGCCAGATGGCGGAGTCGGCGCTGGCCCGTTCCAGGACCGAAAGCGTCAGGCGCGCCAGCACGGTGCAGGGGCGGGGGTGAACCGGGGGCATGGCTGCTCCGCTTTGAATCACTGAAGCGGGGCAGCTGGCCGCGCGCAAGGCCGTTGCTACGCTCCAACAAATCAGGGCCTTCAATGGGTTACAAGCGCGTTCTGCTCAAGCTCAGCGGCGAGGCGCTGATGGGGGAGCAGGGCTACGGCATCGACCCCGCCATCGTCCAATCGATCGCGCGGGACGTGGCCGCCTGCGTGGCCACCGGCACCCAGCTGGCGATCGTTGTGGGTGGCGGCAACATCTTTCGCGGGCTCAAGGGTTCGGCCGCAGGCATGGACCGGGCCACCGCCGACTATGTCGGCATGCTGGCCACCGTCATGAATGCGATCACCCTGCAGGACGGGCTCGAGCGGGCCGGCATTCCGACCCGGGTGCAGAGCGCCATCTCGATGCAGGAGGTCGCCGAGCCCTACATCCGCCGCAAGGCGATCCGCCACATGGAAAAGGGGCGGGTGGTGATCTTTGCCGCCGGCACCGGCAACCCGTTCTTCACAACCGACACCACCGCGGCGCTGCGGGCTGCCGAGATCGGCGCCGATGTGGTCTTCAAGGCCACCAAGGTGGACGGCGTCTATGACAAGGATCCGGCCCGCCACCCCGGTGCCGTGCGCTACGACAGCCTCACCTTCCTTGAAGTGCTGAGCAGCGAACTGGAGGTGATGGACAGCACCGCCATCGCCCTGTGCAAAGACAACGCCATTCCGATCGTGGTGTTTGATCTGTTCGGCCCCGGCAACATCGGCCGGGCCGTGGCCGGCGAACCGATCGGCACCCGCATCACCCCCTGAGCCCCAGAGCCTGAGCCATGGACCTCGAAGCCAGCATGCGCAAGTCGCTGGATGCCACCCAGCGCACCTTCAACACGATCAGAACAGGCAGGGCCAACCCTTCGCTGCTCGACAAGATCCAGGTCGAGTACTACGGCAGCGACACGCCCCTGAAGTCGCTGGCCAACCTGTCGACGCCCGATTCCCAGACGATCCAGATCCAGCCGTTCGACACCTCGGCCATGGCCGTGATCGAAAAGGCGATCGCGATGAGCGACCTGGGCCTCACCTGCAACAACGACGGCAAGGTGATCCGCATCAACATTCCGCCGCTCACCGAGGACCGCCGCAAGGAGCTCTGCAAACTGGCGGCCAAGTACGCCGAGGAAGGCAAGGTGGCCCTGCGCAACATCCGCCGCGACGCCATCGACAAAATCAAGAAACAGGAGAAGGACGGCGAGCTGTCTGAAGATCAGAGCCGCGACGAACAGGACAAGGTCCAGAAGCTCACCGACAGGTTCATCGCCGACCTCGAAAAACAGCTGAGCGAGAAGGAAGCCGACATCCTCAAGGTGTGAGACAGCCACCGTGAGCAGCCCCTTTGATGTGGCGGTGGTGGGTGGCGGCGCTGCCGGCGCCGCCTGCGCCGCCCATCTGACCCGGGAGGGCCGGTCAGTGGTGGTGCTCGAGCAGGGTCCTTTCCCCCGCAACAAAGCCTGCGGTGGGGGCATGGCAGCCTCGGTGCAACGCTGGTTTCCCTTTGACCTGAGCCCGGCGATCGACCAGGTGATCCGCCGGGTGCGCTTCACCTGGAATCTGGAGGATCCGGTCAGCGCCGAGCTGCCGGGGGAAGCACCCTTCTGGATCGTGCAGCGCTCCAGGCTCGACGCTTTTCTGATGCAGCAGGCCACGGCGGCCGGGGCCGAGCTGCGCCGCCACTGGCCGGTGCGGGGCATGCGACGCCAGGGGGAGGTCTGGCAGTTGCATGGACCCGCCGGTTCGGTCAGCAGCCGGGCTGTGGTGATCGCCGATGGCAGCGGCTCCACCCTGGGCAAGCCACTTGGCCTGGGTGCTGCCCGGCCCCGGTTCGCCGGCACCATGGCGGTCGAGCTCGACGCCCGTGTCGACGAACCCGACACGGCCCGCTTTGACTTTGGCTTGGTGCACCACGGCTTCTGCTGGGCCTTCCCCCGCCAGAGCGGGTACAGCATCGGCGTCGGCAGCTTCATTGGCCGCGAGGCCGCTGATCCAGAGCTGGTGCTGCAGCGACTGCTGCCCGATCTGGGGCAACCCAGTGACGCCGGACGTCGCCAGCTCAGTGTCCTGCGCATCTGGGATGGCCACCACCGCCTGCACGGCGACGGAGTGGTGGTGGTCGGCGACGCTGCCTCGCTGTGCGACCCCTTTCTGGCCGAGGGCATCCGTCCGGCCCTGCTGAGCGGCAGCCTTGCCGCCCACCACCTGGGCCATTGGCTGGACGGCGACGGCCAGGCTCTGGCGACCTACAGCGCCGCGATCCGTCACGACTGGGGCGAGTCGATGGCCTGGGGCAGGCGCATCGCCCAGGTCTTCTACCGGGTGCCCAGGATCGGCTATCAGCTCGGCATCAAACGCAAAACGGCACCCCAACGGATCGCCCAGATCCTCTCAGGCGACATGGGCTACGGCGACATCGCCCAACGGGTGATCCGCCGGCTGCTGCTGCAACAGGGGTGAAACGCCGCGGGGACTCACAGGCATGCAACCCAGGCGACAGGCCCGGGGTCATTCGAAGCGCGTGCTGTCCTTGAGCTGCCGCAGCCGCTGATCGATCGAGCCGAGCAGCTCGATCGCAAACATGGGCGACTCCTGCACCGCAAACAGGAACTTCTCGCGGTTCATCACCAGCACGCGGCACGGGGTGATGGCCGTCGCATTGCCATAGCGGCGGTGATCCGAGGTCACCAGGGCACCGGCTCCGAACACGTCACCGGCCCTGATCTCCTCGTGACCGCTGTCACCGTTCCAGCTGAGCTGAACCGTTCCCTCAAGGAGACCAAACATGCAGTCACCGGATTCGCCCGAGCGAAAAATCATCTCGCCGGGTTTAAGGCTGATGACCTCCCCATTGCTGGACAGAGCACGCATGGTCTCCAGGGCGTTGACACTTGCCATCGCTCCTCTCCCAGGTCAGTGAGTTTGATCCACGTTCAGTGAGTGTGATCCACCATCAGTGGGGTGGGATCAGCCACGGGCAGCCATCGCCAGAGGTGCACCCAATCCCCCCCGCACATCATCGGCGGCGACGCGACCGTCGTTGTCGGTGTCGAGGGCAGCAAAGACAGCATCGCTGCCGAGCCATTCCTCGCGGGTGATGCAGCCATCGCCATCAAGATCGTTGAGCTGGAAGATCTCGTGGGCCGCATGGGTCAGGGCCGCACCGCCTTCGAGTGCGGCGAGGCGATGGGTGAGCTGTTCCTCCAGGGTCTCGATCGCCTTGCAGAATCCACGGATTCCCTCATCCAGCTTTTCGCTCGCCATCGGATCGGCAGCCAGCATCTGACGGAACGCCGGTTCATCGAGATGGATCTGGTCCTGGGTGGGCGCGGGATCAAAGGCATTGAGCCTGCGTTCCAGCTCACCGTCGCTGGAACGAAGCTGATCGAGCAGAGCCGGTGAGATGGTCAGCAGATCACAGCCTGCCAGCTCGATGATCTCGTCGATGTTGCGGAAGCTGGCACCCATGACTTCAGTTTTGTAGCCATAGGTCTTGAAGTAGTTGAAGATCTGGGTGACCGAAATCACACCCGGATCTTCCGGGCCCGGGTAGTGATCGCGGCCCGTGGATTTCTTGTACCAATCAAGAATCCTCCCCACAAACGGGGAGATCAGGGTCACCCCAGCCTCAGCACAGGCGACCGCCTGGGCGAAACCGAAAAGCAGGGTGAGGTTGCAGTGAATCCCTTCCTTCTCGAGTCGTTCTGCAGCACGAATGCCCTCCCAGGTGGAGGCGATCTTGATCAGCACCCGATCGTTGCCGATGCCGGCCTGGTTGTACAGGCCGATCAGCTTGCGGGCCTTGGCGATCGTGGCGTCGGTGTCAAAGCTCAGACGGGCATCAACCTCGGTCGAAACCCGACCGGGCACAATCTTGAGGATCTCCTTGCCGAAGGTGACGCAGATCTCATCAAGGGCCTCATGCACGACCGCATCGGCAGAGGCGTTGGCTCCCATGACCTCGCGGGACTCGCGCAGCGATCGATCGATGAGCTCCTGGTACGTGCCGATCTGGGCTGCTGCCAGGATCAACGAGGGGTTGGTGGTGGCGTCCCTGGGCGTGAACTGGCGGATCGCGTCAATGTCGCCAGTGTCGGCAACGACCACCGTCATGGCGGCAAGTTGATCAAGCAGGTTGGCCATGCAGAAGGACTGGGGCGATGCCGGTCGCTCAAACGCTAGCCAGTTCTGAACGGCTGCCTACCGCAGCCAGGCAAAGATCTGGTGAACCGGACCGGCCAGGGCTCAGGCTGCTCCCGGGCGGATCTTGGGCCTGGAGGGCGGGATCGACTCCAGCACCAGCAAGGCATCGATGATCTCCTTGGCCACCGGCGCCGCCACCGTCGAGCCGTAGACATTGCCGCCCTTGGGTTCATCCACCACAACCAGCACCACATAGCGCGGATCGTTCATCGGCAGATGGCCGACAAAGCTGGTGATCAGAGCACCGGGTATGTAGACGCCGTTCTCGGCTTTCTGGGCGGTGCCGGTCTTGCCGCCGATCCGGTATCCGGGTGTCTTGACCGGCAGTTGACCGCGCTCAACAACGGTCTCCATCCAGTCCATCACGGTTCTGGTGACAGCGGGATCGAGCAGCGGGATGCCGGTGGCGCCGGGCGGCGACGCCAGGGCATCGCCCGAACGCAGGCCACGGGTGATGTGGGGACTCACCAGCCGGCCGCCGTTGGCAAGCATGGCGTGCAGTTGCACCAGCTTGAGCGGCGTCAGGGAAAAACCCTGACCAAAAGCCGCCACCGCCGGCTCGATCGGCTGGCCGATGAAGGCGCCGCGGTCCTTGAGCTGACCGGCCACGGCACCCGGCAGATCGGTGTCGGGGCGTGCATCGATGCCCAGGCTGCGCAACCAGTACCAGAAGCGATCGCGCTTGACCTGGGACATGGCCCGCACCATCCCGACGTTGCTGGAGACCTGAAGCACCGTGGCGAAGTCGATCACACCGTTGGCCTTGCGGTCATGGTTGAAGATCGGCCAGCCGCCGATGGTCAGCGAGCCGCTGTCGGGGACCTTGTCGCCGGGCCGAATGGCCTTTTCCTGCAGGGCGATCGCCAGGTTGATGGGCTTGAAGGTGGAGCCGGGCTCGTAGAGATCCTGAACGGACCACTCGCGGAACAAGCTTGGCTTGAACGCCCAGAAGCGGTTGGGGTCGTAGGTGGGTGCCGAGGCCAGGGCCAGCATTTCGCCATTGCGCACATCCATCACCAGCGCGGCACCACGCTTGGCGTTCCATTTCTTGATCTGGCGGGTGAGGGCCTGCTGGGCCACCTGCTGCAGGCGGGCGTCGAGCGTCAGCTGCAGGCGCAGGTCGTCGCCATAAAGCGAACCGGCGGCAAGGCCCTCGGGCAGGGGTGTGCCATCGGCACCACGGCGCATGCGCAGGGTGTCCTCATGGCGGCGCAGATCGCGATCGCGGCTCTGCTCCAGTCCGGCCTGGGGAACCCGTTCCAGATTCAGGAATCCGACGACATTGGCAAACAGCGATCCCTGGGGATAGAGGCGATGGGGGTAGGCCTCGAGATCGAGACCACTGATCCCAAGCTGCCTGACGCGATGGGCCGTTTCGGGATCCAGATCACTGGCGAGCTTGATGCCGCTGTTGCGGCGCAGCAGGGTCTGGCGGAGCTGGGCCACGGGCAGGGCCAGCACCGGGGCCAGACGGGCCGCCACCTCGTCGGGTTTGCGCACCTGGTTGGGCGCATCCCCCGGAAAGTTGAAGTAGCGCGGATGGGCCCAGATGCGAAAACGCTGTTCATCGAGCGCGACCAGACGACCGCTGCGGTCGACGATGGTGCGCCGGCGACCGATCGGCGCGATCGACTGGGTCTGGATCGCACGGGCCCGGGCCTGCAGGTTGTCGCCGGCGGCGATCTGCAACCAGGCCAGACGCAAGGCCAATCCGCCCAGGCCAAGCACCAGCAGTCCGTAGACGGCAAGCATCCGCGGTACCGGCACGGGCTGCAGATCGACGATGCGGCGGCGACGCCGTTGCTGCAGGGAACCCGGGGTCATCGCAATCTCAGTAGCCGGGTGCGATCTGCGTCCAGCGCAGGGTCTGGAACTGGGGTCGTCCATCGCCCGATCGCAGTGGCGCCGGGGCTGCCAGGTGGACCAGTTGATTGCTGCTGGTGGGGACCAGCCATCCGGGTTGACGCACCGCACCAAGGTGGTGCTGCTCGAGCACTGCGGCGGACTCCTGCAGACGGTGCTCCAGGTTCTGGGTGTCTTCGAGACCGCGGTAATTGGTGCCCCACTGGTTCTGCCAGTGGAGCGTGAGAGCGCTGAGGCCAAGCATCGAGACCCCAAGGCCGATCAGGGCACCATCGGCGATCCGGTGCAGGCCGGCAAGCCAGGGCGCCTGCCGCACCATCCTGCCGGCCGAGAGCGAACCCTGAATCAATTGCAACGGCTGCTGCAGGGGCCTGTTCAGGCCGTTACGACGGCCTGAACCCCGTCCTGCACGACGGACCGGCGATGGGGTCGCGGGCTGCTTGAGCTGGGAGGCGACCACCAGGGGCAATGTGCGCTGCGCAAGTGAACCACCACCTGTGGTGCTCGGCAAGGGTTCAACCGGCCAGAAGCAACAGATTGGCGAAGGTGATGCCGTTCCAGAGGCTGTGCAGCAGGGCACTGGCGCCAAGCCGACCGCTCTGGAGCCGTAACCAGCCCAGACCGAGCCCCAGCACGAACAGTGGGGCCAGCTCTCCCAGACTGAGGTGGGCCAGGGCAAAGAACGCCGCGCTTGCCAGCACCGCCGCACCCTGGCCCCAGTGACGGGCCAGCACCGGCAGCAGGACCCCACGAAACAGGGTTTCCTCAAACAGCGGCGCCAGAATCAGGGCGGTGGAGGCCAGCAGCGCCAGCGCCAGTGGATTGGCGTTGGTGAGCACCATGTCCAGCAGAGGATTGCTGCCTGCCGGATTGGGCCAGAGGTGCTGGAGCACCCAGCCGGTGAGCGCCACCAGCGGCAACACCATCAACAGCCCGGCACCAGCCCAGGGGATGGTGTGACGCAGCGGCAGCCAGTTCCATTGCAGCCAGCCGCCGCGGGGGGCCGGCCCCCGCTGGCGCAGGAACGCGAACAGGATCAGCAGCGGGCCCAGCATCAGGGTTGCGTAGAGCAGCAGCACCGACAACGCCTGTTGCAGCGCGGGGTCATCAGCCAGGGGCGCCAGGGCTCGGCTGAGCAGTGGACCCAGCAACAACGGTGTCACCAGCTCACCGAGCACCACGAAGCCGCCGGCCACCACCAGAGCGACCTCGATGGGCGACAGCTCCGGTCCCTGCAATGGAGCCACCGGGGCCAGCCGTCCCTGCCGCCAGAGCCACAGCTGACGCAGCAGCAGCAACACGCCCAGCAGCATCAGAACGATGGGTGCCAGGGTGATCAGCAGCAGGCGACGCAGGGCCGCACCGGCCACCACCGGTTGTGAGCACTGGGACCTGGGGCGCCCCGCGAGTTCGCACTGCAGGCGTTGCTGCAGTGGCGAGAGCTGCGGCGCCGGTGGCAGCTCGCCGTTGGGCAGACCCGCCAGGATCTGCCTGGCCTGCTGCGGTCGACCCATGAGTTGTTCGAGCAAACCCCAGGTGGTGAGCTGGGGGTCGGGCAATGGGGTCGCGGCTGCAGCACCTGCTGCAGCCAGCCGTTGCCTGAGCTGGGCAAGCGGATCACCGCCGAGCAGCGGTGCGCGCCAGGGGGCAGGCACTGCTGGCTCAGCCAGCGCTGCGAGCTCCAGTTGCCTGAGCTCCAGTGCATCGCCGACCGACGGTCGCGTCAGGCTGCCGGCCAGTCCGTTGAGCCAGAGCAGGCCGCACAGCAGCAGGCTGATCAGCGCCAGCAGCCCCTTGGGGCTGCGCCAGGTGTCGGCCGGTTGGGTTCCCATCGTGCGATTCTCCACCGCCGCTACGGGACCTGGGGCCAGCGGTGAGGTCTGCCACAACGTGCTCTCATACAGTGTTGCGCCAGCAGCTGCCTGACTGTGTCGCTACGGCTTGTGTTGGTTCGCCACGGGCTCAGCAGCTTCAACACCGAGCAGCGGATCCAGGGTCGCGATGACCTCTCCTGCCTGACCGAAGAGGGCTTCAGGCAGGCGCGCGCCACCGGAGCGGCACTCAAGGATCTAGCCATCGATGCCGCCCTCACCTCACCCCTGCGGCGCGCCCTGGACACGGCCAGCGCCCTGCTTGAGACCCAGGGCCAGGGGTTGGTCGCCACCGCCGAGTCCCTGCTGCTGGAAATCGATCTGGAACCCTGGAGCGGGCTGCTGCGGCAGGAGGTCAAGGAGCGCTTTCCCAGCGAAGAGCAGGGCTGGCGCACGGCGCCACAGGATCTGGAGCTCTGCCGCGCTGACGGCAGTCGCTACAACCCTCTGGCCGAGCTCATGGTTCAAGCCGGCACATTGCGCCAACGCCTGCTCGCACCACTGCAGGGCGCAGCAGCCGACGCAGCCCCGCGCACGGTGCTGCTGGTGGGGCATAACGCCGTTCTGCGGGCGCTGGTGCTGCAGCTGCTGGGCCTGCCGGCCAGCCACTTCCGCAGGCTGCGCATCGACAATGCGTCGATCTCGGTGTTCAACCTCGCAGGCGATGGCAGCGTGCAGGTGGAGTCACTCAACGGCTGCGGACATCTGGGCGGTTCGCTGCCCGCCAAGGGTTCAGGGCAACGGCTGGTGCTGGTGCGCCACGGCGAGACCGACTGGAACCGGCAGGGTCGCTTTCAGGGGCAGATCGACATTCCTCTCAATGCCAACGGGCAGGCCCAGGCCGAGGCGGCGGCCCAGGGTCTGGCCGATGTGCACCTGGACCGTGCCTACACCAGCGCGATGGCCCGACCGCGCCAGACCGCAGAAGCGATCCTGCGCTGTCATCCCGGCGTACCCCTGACCAGCACCCGCGGGTTGGTCGAAATCGGGCATGGCCTCTGGGAGGGTCAGCTCGAAGCGGAGATCGCCGCGAGCTGGCCCCAACTGCTGGCCGACTGGAAGGTCAGGCCCGAAACCGTGGAGATGCCTGAAGGCGAGACGCTGCAGCAGGTCTGGGACCGTTCGCTCGCTTGCTGGCAAACCATCGTCGCCGGGCTGCGCTGCGATGAAACGGCATTGGTGGTGGCCCATGACGCGGTCAACAAGACGATCCTGTGCGCCCTGCTGGGGCTGGCCCCCGGAGACATCTGGGCCATCAAGCAAGGAAACGGCGGCATCTCCGTGATCGACTATCCCTCGGGAGCATCCGGTGATCCGGTGGTGACGGCCTTGAACCTCACCCATCATCTTGGAGGTGTACTCGATCGCACGGCCGCAGGAGCTCTCTGAGCCCGCGGCGGCCGGCGATTGTCAGCCGACCCGCAGCCAATGCCCCAAGCGCCGCTCTGGCTTCAGAACCTCACCGTGGTGCGGGGTCCCGCTCAGACCATGGCCCACGCCGAAGCGCTGCTGGGAAGCGACGGCTTGCTGCTGGGCCTTGATCAGGAGGCCGCCGTTGAGGCACAACGGCTGGAACTGACCCCGATCCAGGCCGAAGGCTGGGTGCTGGGCCCAAGCCTGGTGGATCCCCACAGCGTGTTGGAGAACCCCCTGCTGGGGCGGGCCGAAACCCTTTCCAGCCTGTTGCGGGCAGCGGCCCAGGGGGGCTACGGGCAGGTGGCCCTGCTGCCCTGGGCCGATCCACCCCGGGACCACCCCGATCGCCTGCAGCTGCCCAACCAGAGGCCAGCCCCTCGGGTGCACCTCTGGGGCAGCCTGGATCGGGACGCAGGGGGCCAGGAGCTGTCGCCCCATAGCGAATTGCTGGCGGCCGGGGCCGTCGGCCTGGCCTCGGCCGCTGTGCTGCCCACATCGGTGCTGCTGGAGCGCAGCCTGCAACTGGGAGAACTCGGGGATCATCCGCTGCTGCTGGCCCCCCGCTGCCGCAACCTTGCCGCAGGCGGCCTGGTGCGCCAGCGGGTCGAGGCGCTGCGGGGCGGCTGGCCTCCTGATCCGAGCTGCAGTGAGACGCTGCCCCTTGCCACGGTGCTGCAGCTGCAACAGGCCCACCAGCGGCGTCGGCTGGTGGCCATGAATCTCTCCACAGCCGAGGGGGTCGCTGCGCTGCGCGGCAGTGCGGTCAGACCCCAGGCCACGGTGCACTGGTGGCAACTCGTCAATGACAGCGGCCGGTTGCATCCCACGGCCGGGGGCTGGCGGATCGAGCCGCCCCTGGGTGGGCCCGGCGATCGTCAGGCCCTGGTGGAGGGCCTGGCCGACGGGCTGATTACGGCAGTGGCCGTGCACCACCAGGCGCTCGATGCCGAAGAACAGCTGCTGCCGATCGATCAACGCCGTGCCGGGCTTGCCGGCCACGGCATCGCCCTGCCCCTGCTCTGGCAGGCCCTTGTGGTGGAGCAGGGCTGGTCCCTGCAGCAACTCTGGCAAGCCCTCTGCTGGGGGCCGTGCGCCCTGCTGGGCCAGGAGCCTGAACAGCTCAGCAGCGGCAGCCGGCAATGGCTGCTGTTTGACCCTGGGGCCCAGTGGTGCTGGACCCGGGAACGCAGCGGCTCCCTGGCGGCCAATCAACCCCTGAACGACGGCACAAGGGTCTGCGGCAGGGTGCGGGCCTGCGGGACGCTGGCACCCGCCGACTGGCAGCTCGACTGAACGACCGGGCGGCTCGGCTCAGAGCTGACCGGCTCGATCAAACGGGAACAGGCGCCAGAACGCCCGTCCCAGAATCTGCTGATCGGGCAGCAACGGGCCACCGGGCCAGAAGCGGGCATCCCAGCTGTTGGAACGGTTGTCGCCCAGCACCACCACATGGGCGGGGGGCACCACAACATCAAGGGTCTTGCAGCCGCTGAGGCTGCTGCCGTCATGGGAGCAGTACCGGGTGACGTAGGGCTCCCTGAGGGGTTGGCCATTGATGGTCACCCGACCGGTGGGATCCACGCTGATGCGTTCGCCCGGAAGGGCGACCACACGCTTGATGAAGGCGTCACAGGCAGGGTTGCTGAGTCCGGGAATCCTGTTGAGCAACGGAATGTTGCTGGTCAAACAGTCGAGTGGGCTGACCCTGCGGCCGTCCGACAGCACCGGGTCAAAGGCATGGGGGGAGTGGAAGACCACGATCTCCCCACGGCGGGGCAGCCGCGTGCGGTAGCTGAGCTTTTCCACCAGCAGCCGATCCTGAATCTGCAGTCCCGGCAGCATCGAACCCGAAGGGATGTAGCGCGCCTCGACCAGAAGGTGCCGGATGCCCAGGGCCACCGTCAGGGTGATCAGCACGGTGCGCCAGAAGGGCCAGACGCTCTCCTTGGCCTGCGCACCTGCAGAGCCGTCAACCGGTGGAGGTGGATCGCCGCTGAGATCAGCCAAAGAAAGGGACGCTTGTGGGAGAGGAAGACGGCAGATTAGGCATGCATCGCCCCTTTGCCGCCATGGCCCGACCGCGTTGGCATGGGTTTCGTCCCACCCCGCGCCACGGCCTGGCCCGCGCGTGGGATCGTTTTGTGGCGATCTGGGCCGGCATCAACCTGCTCTGGGTGGCGTTTGATCTGAGCTACGTGCCGCTGCGCAGCTTCTGGCTGCAGCGCAACCTGTACCCCCTGCCGGGAACCCCAGTGGTGATGGCTCTGGACTTCATGCCCGATGTGACGCCCTGGATCGATCCGATCAAGGGGATCGAGCCCCACCGCGAGACCCAGGCCTATCTGACGCAGTTCGAGGTACTCGAGCGGGCGATGGCCCAGCCCCGGGAGGGCCCCCTCGACCCAAGGCAGCGGCAGCTGCTGGCACGCCAGGCGGAGCTCACCATCGCCATGGTCGAGAGCAACCCCTTTCTGGCATCCAATGCGGCAGGGACCCTCGAGAAGATCAAAAACCGTCTCAGGGACAGGGCCGATCGCGATTCATCCAAAGCTGCTGCCGCCCAGCTTCTGAGTGAACCCTGGCTGCGGCAGCGGGGCTGGGAGCAGGAGCAACGGTTCTGGCGGCAGCAGATTCTGCCGCTGGTGGCCACCAACTACTGGCGCTCGATCGACGAGAACGGACGCCCCACCGACCATGTCTGGCGCATCGACCTGCTGCTGTTCCAGAGCGTGTTCGCGCTGGACATCCTGCTGCGGGTCATCCGTCTGCGCCGTCGGTTGCCGGGCCTGAGCTGGCGCGATGCGATCCTGCGCCGCTGGATCGACCTGCCGTTGCTGTTGCCGTTCTGGCGTTGGCTGCGGTTGCTGCCCACCGTGGAGCGTCTGCAGACCAGCAAGCTGATCAACATCGAACCGCTGCGTGCGGTGATCAGCCGTGCCGTGGTGGCGCTGCTGGCGCTCGAGCTGTTTGAGGTGCTGGCGCTGCAGCTGCTCGATGGCACCCAGTCGCTGTTGCGCTCGCGCGACTGGCCCCGCCGGATCCGGGGACTGCGCAGCCACCAGAGCGTCAGCAACGGCCAGGATCAGGAACTGGTGGCCCTGCTGCGCATCTGGGCCCCTCTGCTGTTGAGCCAGGTGGCTCCGCGGCTGGCGCCCGAACTGCAGGGCCTGCTGGCTTACAGCCTCAAGCAGAGCCTCGAGGGGGCGATGGTGCCTCCTCCCCTGCGCCAGTTGCAACCGCTGCTGCAGCTGGAATCGGGGTTGAGCCGGCAACTGGCCGGCAGCATGACCCGCAACCTGCTGGAGCTGTCACGCAGCACCGGCAACCAACTCGGACGAACCGATACGGCCCAGCTGGAGCTGTTGCAGCGCACCATTGACCGCTTCTGGGAGGAGCTGGCCGCCGCCCTTGATCAGGGCCCCGTCCTCAGCCAGACCCAGGAGCTGCTGAGCGCTCTGCTGGAGAGCTTGAAAGGGTCCTACCTGAACCAAATCAGCCGCTCAGGGGTGGCCTCGTTGATCGAAGAGCTGGACCTGCTGATGGCCCGCAACACCGGGCTCAGCCCAGAAGATCCTGCCACTCCTGGGGCCTGAAACCGGTCAGCACCCGCTGCTCACCCGTGGTGTCTGCGGCGATCAGCACGGGGCGCTTGATCAGGCGGCCATCGGCGGCCAGGACAGCAAGCAGCTGGGCGTCATCCATGGCGGCAACGGCCTGGGCTCCCAGAGCCCTGTAGCTCTGACCGCTGGTGTTCAGCAGACGCTTGCGACCCAGCTGCGCGAGGGCCAGGCTGAGTTCGGCGAGCGTTGGAGGCTGGGTGGTGATGTCGATGACATCATGGGCGAGCCGTTGATCGTTCAACCAGTCCTGGGCCTTGCGGCAGGTGCTGCAGGCCCGATAGCTGTAGAGCCTCAACGCCCCACAAGTGACTTGAGTGCGCCGATCAGGCTGTTGGATCCCTTGCCAACGGCCTCGGCCGGGCGGGTGCGCACCGTCACATCACCATTGACAGTGGTGCGGCAGCTGAGGCGGAAGTTGGCGGGGCGATCGGCGAGGTAGACCTCTTCCACGTCGGAACGGGGGGAGAGATTTTGCATGCCCTCCACCACCTCCATCACACAGGTGCCGCATTGACCCAGGCCACCGCAGTTGTTGAGGTTGTTGAGGCCCTTGTAGGGATTGATGCCGGCATCGAGGGCGGCTTTGCGCAGATTCGCACCCTCGATGCAACCGACTTGCTGGCCTTCCTGCTCGAAACGGATGGTGGGCACGGCTGCAATCGGGAGTACGGGCGCCGCCCAACTTAGGCCACCCGTGCCTCACCCCCGCAACCACGACGATGCAGCCGCAACCTTCAGCTGCAATCTGGCGTGGCCCTCAGCGGGGTTCGGCCCTGCCGATAGCGTGGGGTCCACGCAAGGAAAACCCTGTGTCTGCGTCGAGCCCCGGCCGCTATGACCTGATTGTTCAACAGCTGGTGCCCGGCTATGCCAGCCTGGCCCGGCTGGCGGTGGCGCTGTTGTCGGCTTCTCCACTGGCGGGCCCCAGCGGAGCCTCGGTCTTGGTTGCAGGCTGTGGCACCGGCGCCGAGCTGCTGGAGGCAAGGGCTCAGCGGCCCGACTGGCGACTGCTGGCGATCGATCCCTCGGCCGCCATGCTGGAGGCGGCCCAGCAACGGCTGGCTGCAGCGACTCCAGATGGGGCGAGTGCCGCTGCTGCAACCCTGGCTGCACCGGAGAACCCGATCACCTGGCAACAGACCACGGTTGAAGCCCTCGAAGCGGACAACAGCCTGGATGGCGCCCTCTCGGTGCTGGTGATGCAGTCACTGCCCGATGACGGCACCAAGCTCGCCTTTTTGACAGCCCTGGCGAGGGCACTGCGGCCAGGTGGTCAGCTGGTGCTGGTGGACCTGATGGCGCCCGAGCGCTCCCCACTGCTGCAGCAGGTCGATGCGGCCTGGGTTGGATTTCAGAAGGCCAGCGGAATAACCCTGGCCGAAGCCGCCGTAACAGGACTCACCCAGGGCGTGCACCCGATCGGCGGTAGCCGGCTGGCCGCCCTGGTCGAAGCGGCGGGGTTCAGCGATCCCGCTCCGATCTTCCAGGCCCTGAGCGTGCAGGGCTACCTGCTGCAGAAGCTCCCCTGAGGAGGGGTGTGCACCGCTGATCAATCAGACAGACGACGCAGATCGTGGCGACTGTCCCGCTGCCCACCATCGGCAGACAGGGTCTGGGGGAACTCTCGGTGCTGCCGGCTTCCGAGCACCGTTGCCAGGGGAACCACCACGGTGGCCAGCGCGATCAGCGGGCCCAGGATCCAGGGCAGCAGCTGGGCTTCGACCGGGCTCCTACTGTGAGGTACCTCATCGGAATCGGAACATTGCTCCGTCAGGACGGTGTCACTCGAATCACGGGCCGGGGGCGTCGCGGGGGCTGAAGCCATCAGCGTTCCTGTAGCCGAGATCATCGGATGATCGGTTGCCAAGTGATGCGCTGCAGGAGCTGACGCCGTTGCCGCCGTTGCCGGCAGACCTTCGTTCATGTGGACGAAACCTTACAGCAACCGACCTGGCCCAGGGTTACGGGGTCCTCAGGCCGCCGGGCGACTCTGTTCGTGATGATCCCGCCGGATGGAGATCTCGGTGGGACGGGACTCGAACTGATCGAGACGTTCACGAATCCCCCGAAGCTCCTCAAGAATCGAGGCCAGCAACTGCTGTGTTGCCGTGGAGGGCGAATTGAGAACCTCAACCGTCACCTCCTTGATCCTCAGCACATCCCTGGCAAAGCGGGCGACCTCGTTGGGGTGGAACAACAGGGGGTCCTTCTGGTCGCTGCGGTATTCGGGGTTCAGCCGACGCGGGTTGAAGGGCGGGTTGAGGTTGCGCGGATCCGTGTTGGTGTAGCGGTAGACCGAAGCCCGGGAGCGGTTGAGTGATTTCTGAACGTCATCAATGCCGATGAGGGCATCGCCATCACCGGCATCGGAGGGAACTGGTGATGGCAGCGATGCCACGGTGTCTGCTGTGCCGACGCCCAGGCCGCCAGAATGCATGGTCTGGGCAAACATGAGACGGCACTGGGAAGATTAGGACGGCAGGACCCTACCAGAGGTTTCCTGACCCTGCAGCGGCGCTGTCCAGCTGGTGAACCTGCCCAGCGCCCCATGCTGGGAGTGATAGCTTCCGGCCACCTGATCCGTGGATGCCATGCGCGTCTCCCGCCTGCTGCTGGTGACGCTTCGCGACGATCCGGCAGAGGCGGAGATCGTCTCGCACAAGTTGCTGCTGCGCGGGGGGTACATCCGCCGGATCAGCAGCGGCATCTACGCCTATCTTCCCCTGCTGTGGCGGGTGCTGCAGAAGATCGAGCACATCGTGCGCGACGAGATGAACGCCACCGGGGCGCTTGAGACCCTGCTGCCCCAGCTGCAACCTGCCGAGCTGTGGCAGCGCAGCGGTCGCTGGGACGGATACACCGCCGGCGAGGGGATCATGTTTCACCTCGACGACCGCCAGGGGCGCGCGCTGGGGCTGGGGCCCACGCACGAAGAGGTGATCACCACTTTGGCCGCCGACCTGTTGCGCTCCTATCGGCAACTGCCGGTGAATCTCTATCAGATTCAGACCAAGTTCCGCGATGAGATCAGGCCTCGCTTCGGCCTGATGCGGGGGCGCGAATTCATCATGAAGGATGCCTATTCCTTTCATGCCGATGAGGCCTCCCTCGGGCAGACCTATGGCGCGATGGATCAGGCCTATCGCCGCATCTTTGCCCGTTGCGGCCTGCGGGCCGTGGCGGTTGAGGCCGACAGCGGTGCCATCGGTGGATCGGCCAGCCAGGAGTTCATGGTCACCGCCGAGGCCGGAGAGGACCTGATTCTCACCAGCAGCGACGGGCGCTATGCCGCCAACCAGGAGCGCGCGGTCTCGCTGCCCTCGCCTGCCATCCCCCTGCAGGCCAGCAGCTGCACCGAGCTGACCACCCCGGGGCAGCGGAGCATCGAAGCGCTCTGCAGCGCCCACGGTTTCGACCCTTCGCAGACCGTCAAGGTGCTGCTGCTGCTGGCGCGCTTTGCCACTGGGCAACCCCAGCCGCTGCTGGTCAGCCTGCGGGGTGATCAGCAGCTCAATGAGGTCAAGCTCGCCAATGCCGTGAACGGCCGTGCCGAGTCAGGCGCCGGCGCCCTGCTCGAGATCGCCCCGATCACCCCGGAGCAGCTCCAGGGCGAGGGGCTCGCGGCTCTGCCCTTCGGATTCGTGGGCCCCCAGCTCAGCGATGCGGTGCTGGAGAGCGCCCGAACGTGGACACCCCGGTTTCTGCGCCTGGCCGATGCGACCGCGCTCGAGCTGGAACGGTTCGTCTGTGGGGCCTGTCGCCCCGACAGCCATCTCGTGGGGGCCAGCTGGGGTGACCTCTGCCCCACGGCGTTCCTGCGTCCCACAGGCCTGGACCTTCGCAGCGCCCAGCCGGGTGACCGCTGTGTGCACGAGCCGACCCAGAGGCTTGAAGCGGCCAGGGGCATCGAGGTGGGGCACATCTTTCAATTGGGGCGCAAGTATTCGCAGGCACTGGAGGCCACCTTCACCAATGAAGCCGGCAGTGATGAACCGTTGTGGATGGGTTGCTACGGCATCGGTGTGTCGCGCCTGGCCCAGGCGGCGGTCGAGCAGCACCACGACAGCCAGGGCATCTGCTGGCCGGTCACGATCGCTCCGTTCGAAGTGATCGTGGTTCCGGCCAATGGCGACGATCCGCAACAGACCCAACTGGCCGAGGAGCTGTACGACGCCCTCCGCCAGGCCGGGGTCGACGCCCTGC
This sequence comes from Cyanobacteria bacterium REEB417, assembly GCA_018970945.1. Classification (GTDB taxonomy): domain Bacteria; phylum Cyanobacteriota; class Cyanobacteriia; order PCC-6307; family Cyanobiaceae; genus RGUW01. The sequence continues at coordinate 38,112 of JAGWVJ010000005.1, forward strand.
TCGATGACCGCAGCGAGCGCGCCGGGGTCAAGTTCAAGGACGCCGACCTGATCGGCATCCCCTGGAGGGTTGTGGTGGGCCGGGGCGCCCCCCAGGGACGCATCGAGCTGGTGCGTCGCCGTGGGACGGTGAGCCAGGAGCTGGAAGCTTCAGCCTTGCTGAACTCCCTGATGCCGGCCCTCCAGAACGAGCGCCTTGGTCTGCTGGAACAGCACGCCTAGGATCGGCGATGAACTGCCCAGACCCCATGCCCGTCTTGCTCACCGGAGTCGCCGCGGGCCTGAGCCGGTGCCTGGGTCAGCTCAATCGCGCGCTGCTGGCCCTCTGCCTGGTCGGCGTGCTGCTGCTCAGCGCCTGCGGCACCAGCACCAACGGGCTGACCGGCAACTACGTGGACGACACCGTGGCCGTCGCCGACAGCCTGTTGAACACCATCAGTCTGGCGAGTGACGATCCCGGCCGCCCCGAAGCCGAGACCCAGGCCCGCGCCCTGATGAGTGCCTACGTCTCGCGCTACCGCCCGCGCAGTGCCGTCAACGGGCTGAGCTCCTTCACCACGATGCAGACGGCGCTCAATTCCCTGGCTGGCCACTACGCCAACTATCCCAACCGTCCCCTGGGCGAAGCCCTGCAAAGCCGCCTCACCAAAGAGCTCAAGAAGGCGGAGACCACGGTGGTAAGGGGGGCCTGAACCTTTGACGAAAGGGCAGACCGTCTGAGAAGCTCACCGATTGTGCTTAGAAGCGGCTTCGGGCCGCTGTGTCCTTGGCCAATGTTGTCGTCATCGGTGCGCAGTGGGGCGACGAAGGAAAGGGCAAGATCACGGATCTCCTGAGCCGCTCCGCCGATGTGGTGGTGCGCTACCAGGGGGGCGTCAACGCCGGGCACACGATCGTTGTCGACGGCCAGGTCCTCAAGTTGCACCTGATCCCCTCGGGGATCCTCTACTCCGACACCATCTGTCTGATCGGCTCGGGCACGGTGGTGGACCCCAAGGTGATGCTCGGGGAGCTCGACATGCTGCTGGAGCTGGGCATCGACGTGGGTGGTCTGCAGCTCGCGTCGACGGCCCATGTGACGATGCCCTACCACCGCCTGCTGGATCAGGCAATGGAGCAGCGTCGCGGCGAGCGTCGCATCGGCACCACGGGGCGGGGCATCGGCCCCACCTACGCCGACAAGTCGGAGCGCAACGGCATCCGGGTGATCGATCTGCTCGACAGAGACCGGCTGCGCGATCGTCTCGAGGGGCCCCTGGCCCAGAAGAACGAGCTGCTGCAGGTCATCTACGGCATCGAACCGCTCGACCCCGAAGCGGTGATCGCCGAGTACGCGGCCTACGGCGAGCGCCTGGCCCCCCACGTGGTCGACTGCACCAGGGCAATCCATCAGGCCGCCCGGGCGCGCAAGAACATTCTGTTCGAGGGCGCCCAGGGCACCCTGCTCGACCTCGATCACGGCACCTATCCCTACGTGACGTCATCGAACCCGGTGAGCGGCGGGGCCTGCATCGGGGCTGGGGTGGGACCCACCCTGATCGACCGGGTCATCGGCGTGGCAAAGGCCTACACCACCCGCGTTGGTGAAGGCCCCTTTCCCACCGAACTCGAGGGCAGCCTCAACGACCACCTGTGTGACCGTGGCCACGAGTTCGGCACCACCACCGGACGCCGACGCCGCTGCGGCTGGTTTGACGGGGTGATCGGCCGTTATGCCGTCGAAGTCAACGGGCTCGACTGCCTCGCCATCACCAAGCTGGATGTGCTCGACGAACTCGACGAGATCCAGGTCTGCGTGGCCTACGAGCTCTCCGGTGAACGGATCGAGCACTTCCCCAGCAGCTCTGAGGATTTCGCCCGCTGCAAGCCCGTCTACAGAACCCTGCCCGGCTGGCAGAGCTCGACGGCCGACTGCCGCAGCCTCGACGACCTGCCCCCGGCGGCCATGGCCTATCTGCGCTTTCTGGCCGAGCTGATGGAGGTGCCGATCGCCATCGTGTCGCTGGGTGCGAGCCGTGATCAGACGATCGTGGTCGAGGATCCCATCCATGGTCCCAAGCGGGCCCTGTTGAGCGCCTGAATCCCATGCCTGCCAAAACCCTTGACGTTGTCGGCATCGGCAACGCGATTGTCGATGTGCTGGTCCGCACCGATGACGACACGATCGACAACCACCAGCTGACCAAGGGCACCATGGCCCTGATCGACGAGCAGCAGGCCGAAACCCTTTACGCCAGCCTGGGCCCCGGGCTGGAAACCTCGGGGGGCTCGGCCGCCAACACCCTTGCTGGCATCGCCCAGCTCGGCGGGCGCGCCGCCTTCATCGGCCGGGTCCGCGACGACCAGTTGGGGGCGATCTTCAGTCACGACATCAGGGCGGTGGGGGCCCGCTTCCAGACCCCGGCTGCCAGCAGCGGCCCTTCGACGGCCCGCTGCCTGATCCTGGTGACGCCCGATGCCCAACGCACCATGTGCACCTATCTGGGTGCCTCGGTGCAGCTGCACCCCGACGACCTCGATCTGGAGCTGGTGGCCCAGGCCAGGGTCCTCTATCTCGAGGGATACCTCTGGGACAGCGACGACGCCAAGGCGGCCTTCATCGCCGCGGCCGAGGTCGCCCGAGCCAACGGCGGTGAGGTGGCCCTGAGCCTCTCGGATGCCTTCTGCGTCGAGCGCCACCGCGAGAGCTTTCAGGAGCTGGTCGACGGCCACGTCGACATCCTGTTTGCCAACGAAATGGAGATCACCGCGCTGTACAGGGCCAACAGCTTCGACGAGGCGGCCGAACAGGTGCGCGGCCGCTGCAAGGTGGCGGCACTCACCCGCAGCGAACTGGGATCGGTGATTCTCAACGGCGCTGGCAGCCACAGGGTGGACCCGTTCCAGCTGGGCCCCCTGGTGGACACCACCGGTGCCGGCGACCTCTATGCCGCCGGTTTCCTGCATGCCTATTGCCAGGGGCAGCCGATCGAAGCCTGCGGCCGGCTGGCTTCGCTCTGCGCCGGCCAGGTGGTCACCCAGCTGGGTCCGCGTCCCCAGACCGATCTGCGGGCGCTGCAACGGCAGCATCTGGGCTGAGCGAGCCCCGCAACCAGGCGCCGTAGCCAACGGAGGCGCTGGCCGGCCAGGTCAGCCACTGGGGGGTGTCGTAGCTGTGCAGGCGATGCACGGCTGCGGCCAGGGCAGGCAGGCGCCGGGCATCGGTCTTGAGCAGCAACTGCACCTCCTGGCTCTGCTCCAGCCGGCCTTGCCAGATATACAGCGAAGCAACGGGCTGCAGGCTGACGCAGGCCACCAGACCCAGCGCAAGCAACTCCCGGGCAAGCGCCTGGGCCTGATCGCTGCCGGCCTCGGTGGTGAGGGCCAGAACCACCTCTGGGTCGATCCGTGCAGCCATTCAACCCCTCGCGAGCACGGTGTCCAGCCTGGCGAGCAGGGCTGGCTCTGACAAGGGCACCACGGCGTGGGGCTCGGCCGGACGGGCCAGCAACACCAGCTGACAGCCGCAGCGTTGGCTGACCAGCCGCCAACCCGCCTCAATGGGACCTCCTGACTGACGGCAGACGATCGCGTGGATCGCCCAGCGGCGCACCAGGGCCGTTTCGATGGAAAAGTCCCGGCTGGGACGCAGCGCAGCGAGGCGAGCCGGGTCCAGACCGGCGACCAGAGCCTGTTGCAGTGCTGCTGGTGCGGGCAGCACCCGGGCATGGTGACGCGCCCCCGGAGTGCAGGTCACCGCCGCCGCCAACTGACGGGCTCCCACGGCCAGCAGTACCGATCGTCCTGCCAGAGCACACCCCTGCAGGCCAGCCAGATCGGGCACCACCGTGGCGTTTCCGGGCTGCTGCAGCGCCCGACCAAGGCGCAGCAGCGGTACCCCGCCGTCTGCGCAGACGGTCGCCAGGTCGTGGCTGATCTGCCGGGCAAACGGATGGGTGGCATCGATCAGGGCAGCAAAGGGATCCCCGTGGCTGCGCGCCTGCTCCAGGGCCGCGGTGATCCCCGCTGGGCCTGCCAGGGCACCGACCGCGAGCTCGAGTGCCTGGCCCAGGCTGCTGGCCTCCAGGGAGCGGTAGGCCGCCGCTGCCGCTGCCGTCACCACCGAGACCCGCACGCGCCAACCGCGCTGCAGCATGCGCTCGGCCAGCAACGGCCCTTCACCGGTGCCCGCCAGCAACCACAGGCGCTGCCCCTGGTGCATTTCAGGACTGTGGTTCAGGATGGGCACCACCACTGGCTGTCGGGGCGTGAATCACTGTCTGCTCGAAGTGGAGGTGCTCGAGGCACCTCAGGTGCGTTACACCCAGGACCAGACGGCGATCGCCGAGATGCTGGTCAGTCTGGAGGGCCTGCGTCCCGACGATCCCCCGGGTCAGCTCAAGGTGGTGGGTTGGGGCAACCTGGCCCAGGAACTTCCCAACCGCGTGCAACCTGGACAGCGCCTGCTGATCGAAGGGCGACTGCGCATGAACACCGTCACCCGCCAGGACGGAGTCAAGGAAAAAAAAGCTGAATTCACCCTCGGCCGCCTGCATCCCCTGGGGCAGGCGCAGGCCCCGATCAGGGCTGAAAGCGCCCCGGCGGCGTCCAGGGCTGCAGCAGCGACAGCCCCTCGACCCAAACCCGCGAGCGGCAGTTCGAGCGCCAGCAGCACCGAAGACCTGCCCAGCTGGAACAGCGCCCCGCTGGTGCCGGACCTGGGCGACGACGACATTCCGTTCTGAGCGCCTGCTCCGCTGATGGAGCCAGGTCTGCAGCGGAGCCCAGGAGCCAGCCAACCTCAGCCACCCAGGCGTTCTTCGGCCTGGGCCAGCAGCTGGCCGAGCTCACGCTCTAGCGCCGCGAGGTCGAGACGCCACTGGGGCCAGGACCCCGCATCGAGCTGGCGCAGCAGCCACTGGCGATCGTTCTGCAACTGACTGAGCAGTTCGGCAGCCGCAGGGGCATCGGGGTGATCGCCGGAACCGTGGTCCATGCCAATGCTGGTGCAGGCGCCATCCTGGACCCTGCTGGCCGAAGATGGCGGCATGAACGCCCTCTTTTCGCCAGGCAGCCTGGTGACCATCGCCGGAACCGTGCTCACGGTGATCGGCTCCATCGCCTATCTGGGCGACAACGCCAACCTGAGCCTGCCAACCATTTTCTATGGCATTCCGATCCTGCTGGGGGGACTTGCCCTCAAATCATCGGAGCTGCCACCACCCCAGCGACTGACGCCCGCGCCCGCCTTTCAGCAGTGGCGGGATCAACCCGAGAATGCGGCCCTCAAAAAACTTCTCGGCGATCTGATGCGCTGGCGCTACGGGCAGAAGGCCCACCTCGAGAGCTCCTTGGAGGCGTTGAAACTGTGGGATGAGGACACCCCACCCCAGCTGTTGAGCGTCACCGAAAGCGCTGACGCTGGACGCTATGGCCTCACGCTCACCTTTGCCTGCGGTGCCGTGTCAGCCGAACGCTGGCAGGATCAGGCCGGGCGCCTGGGCCGCTTCTTCGGAACGGGCCTTGAAGCCCATCTGGAACCACTACCTGGCGACCAACTGAAGCTGAGCCTGCGCCGCTCGGCCGACACCCCTGCAACGCCTGATTGATCGTGACGCTAGACGCCAGCATCCACCCCGATGAGGCGCTGCGCGTCTCGGTACTGAGCGAGGCCCTGCCCTACATCCAGACCTTCGCCGGTCGCCGCATGGTGATCAAGTACGGCGGGGCGGCCATGGTGCAGGCCGATCTGCGCGAGGCGGTGTTCCGCGATCTGGTGCTGCTGCGCAGCGTGGGAGTCCAGCCCATCGTGGTTCATGGCGGCGGGCCCGAGATCAACCACTGGCTCTCGAGACTGGCAATGGAGCCCCGTTTCGTTGACGGACTGCGCGTCACCGATGCCGACACCATGGACGTGGTCGAAATGGTGCTGGTCGGCCGGGTCAACAAGCAGATCGTCAACGGCCTGCAACGCGTCGGCGGAGAAGCGGTCGGGCTCTGCGGCAGCGACGGCCAGCTCGTGACCGCCCGGCTCTACGGCGATGGCTCCCGCGGCCTGGTGGGCGAGGTGGCTGCCATCAACACCCGCGTGCTGAAGCCCCTGCTGGATGCGGGCTACATCCCGGTGATCTCCAGTGTGGCCGCCGACACCAACGGCCAGGCCCACAACATCAACGCCGACACGGTGGCCGGTGAGCTGGCCGCTGCCCTGCAGGCCGAAAAGCTGATCCTGCTCACCGACACCCCCGGAATCCTGCAGGACCGCTCCGATCCGGGATCGCTGATCCGCAAGCTGACCCTCAGTCAGGCCAGGGAACTCATGGGCAGCGGCGTCGTGCAGGGCGGCATGACACCCAAGACCGAATGCTGCATCCGCGCCCTGGCCCAGGGGGTCAAGGCAGCCCACATCATCGATGGCCGGGTTTCCCACGCCCTGCTGCTCGAAGTGTTCAGTGATGCCGGCATCGGCACGATGGTGGTGGGCAGTCAACGGCACCTGGACACCGGGAACGCGGGTGGCGCCTGAACCTGCCGATGGAGCTCAGGCGGGCGATGCGGTGATCGCCCTGGCCCGGTCTGCCCTCGAGCGCGGTGACTACGGCCAGGTGGGCAGGCTGCTCGAGCCCCTGGCGGCGGGCAAGGGTTCACGCGTGGATGCCGAGATCCTGCTGATGCTGGCCACCGCCCGGCTGGGGCAGGGTCAGGGCGAAGCGGCTCTGGCCTGGTGCCGGCGCCTGCGGGCCCATCCCGACGCCAGCATGCGAGCCCAGGCGCGGGAGCTGCAGCGGGTGCTCGAGGCTCCCGTCCTGGAGCGTCCTCGGGACTGGTCGCTCACCCTGCCTGATCTGGGCGGCAGTGAGGCCGCCATGGGGCGCCGGATGGGCGAGCAGGGGCGCCGTCGCAGGCGCATCCAACCGCCGCCTCCCCCAGCACCGGCGGTGGGTCCCACCCGGGCGCCGCTGGGGTTTGCCCTGGTGGTCAGCGTGCTGATGCTGCTGGTTCTGCTGCTGGGGGGCTGCGGTGCCATCGACGCCGAACTGCAGTTCGTCGCGGCCGGGCGGTTGCGGCTCCAGTTCGGGCTGCAGCACGAAGGGCTGGCCGCGCAGACCTGGCAGACGCAGTTGGCAGACGAGCTCCAGGCCCAGGGCTGGAGCCAGCGTCACAGCGGCCCGCAGTGGACCCTGCGCAGTCCTGTTCTGCCCAGCCAACAGGCCCTCGACGCACTGGCCAGAACCGTGCAGCGGGCGAGCGTCCTGGCCGGCCTCGATCTGCCCCCACCCCAGCTGGCAGTTCACAGCCGCAACTGGCTGGTGGGCGTTCACGAGCGCATCAGCCTGGAGCTGGACCTGCAACGCCTGCCGCCCTGGGTGCCGGCAGGCCTGAGCGTGCGGCTTGAACCCCTAAGTGCCGGGGCGGTCCGCAGCGCCATGCCCCAACCCCAAAGCCACCACAACGGTCTGATCTGGACCCTGGAGGCCGGCGCCGATAACCATCTGGTGCTGGCGCTGTGGCGCTGGAGTGCCCTGGGCCTCGGTTCCGTGGCCGTCGCGGCCCTGCTGATGCTGAGCCTGGCGCTGCAGGGGCTGCGGCGGCAACTGGGGTACGGGTGGCCGGAGTTGCCCCGCTAAAGCTCAAGGGGATCGGGATCCACGGCCAATGTGACGCCGACCGGCAGGGCGCTGCGCAGGTCTGGCTCGGGAGGCAGGGGAATCGCGGCTGCGGCTGGCCCGTGCAACAGCACCTGCCAGCGGCTGCGGCCGGCCACCCGGGCCACCGGCGCCGGTGCCGGTCCGATCAGCACCCAGCCCGCCCGCTCGACCCCGGGCTGCAGTCGCGACGCCAGCGCCGCCGCGGCGGTGGCGGTGGCGCTGGCACTCGGGCCGGCAAGGCGCAGCAGGCAGGCCCGGGCCAATGGCACCAGCCCTCCCCGCCGGCGCAGATCCAGCTCCTGATCGAGGAAGTCACCGTAACTGCCCTGAACCAGGTGACGGATCACCGAATGATCTGGGCTGTAGGTCTGAACCAGCACCTCGCCCGGCAACTCACCACGGCCGGCACGGCCGGCCAACTGCAGCAGCAGCTGCAGCGACTGTTCGGAGGCCCGCAGGTCAGGACGGTGCAGCAATCCATCGGCAGCCAGCACCGCCGCCAGCGTCACCCGCGGCAGATCCATGCCCTTGGCCAGCATCTGGGTACCCACCAGGACATCGGCCTCGCCGGCGGCAAATCGCTCCAGAAGCTGACGATGGCCATCGCGGCCACGGGTGCTGTCGCGGTCGAAGCGCAACAGGCGCACGTCGCTGAGCTCTTCGCCCAGTTGTTCAATCACCCGCTGGGTGCCGGCACCGAACGGTTTGAACGCGGTTGAGCCGCAATGACCGCAGTGATCGCCGCAGTTCTGACGGTGGTCACACCAGTGGCAGCGCAGCCACTCGCGACCTTCGCGGCCGCGATGCACCGTCAGGGCCACATCGCAGTTGGGACAGAGCACGGCCTCGCCACAGCTTCGGCAGCTCAGAAAGGCGCGGTAACCGCGACGGGGCACCAGCACCACCGCCTGCTCACCCCGCTGGCATACCTGCTGCAGCCGCTCGAGCAGCGGACGGCTTAGCAGCCGTCGATGCCCCTCGGCCAGCTCCTGGCGCATGTCGACCAGCCGCACCGGCGGCAGCGGCCGCTCACCGATGCGCTGCGGCAACCGCAGCAGGGTCGTGTGGCCCTGGCTGCAGCTCAGCCAGGTTTCGAGCGATGGGGTAGCGGTCCCCAGCACCAACACCGCGCCGCTTTGCCGGGCCCGCAACCGCGCCACCTCGCGGGCGTGGTAGCAGGGCATCGGACTGTCCTGCTTGTAGGACGCATCGTGCTCCTCATCGAGCACGAGCAGACCCAACCGCGGCAGGGGCAGAAACACCGCCGAGCGGGTGCCTACCACCACCCTGGGGGCCTCGGGGTCCAGGGCTGCACGCCAGCTGGCGACCTTGTCGCCGTCGGCCATGGCGCTGTGAAACTCGAGCACGGCCGCTCCAAAGCGGCTGCGGGCCCGGTCGAGCAGCTGGGGAATCAGGCCGATCTCGGGCGTGAGCAGCAACACGCTGCGTCCTTGAGCGAGGCATCCGGCAGCCGCCTGCAGGTAGACCTCGGTCTTGCCGGCCCCGGTCACCCCCCACAGCAGCAGGGCCTGTCCAGGCGCTGCTGCGGTAATGGCGGCCACGGCCCGTTGCTGATCACTGTTGAGGGCTCGGGGCGACTGGGTCGGCATCGTTGCCGCGCCCAGGGTTGTGCGTCCCACCAGACCGCGCCGCTCCAGGCTGGTCAACACCGATCGGCTGTGGGCGCCGGGAGCGCAGAGCTCGGCCAGGGGTTTCGCCCCACCCGCAGCCTCCAGATCGTGCAACAGCGAAGCCTGCGCAGGGGTGAGGCGCAGGCCCTCGAGCGGAACCCGCGGACCTTCGATCTGCCAGGCCGGTCGGGGCGCCCGCACCGGGGGTTGGAGGCGTTGGCCGAGCCAGCCCGAGGGCAGGGCACTCTTGAGGGTCTGAAAGCGGCTGGCATGGCAGTCTCCCGCCACCTGGTCGATGAGCTGCTGCCAGGCGGCGCTCACCGCCGCCGGTTGCAGCAGGCTTTCGACCGGCTGCAGGGCGCGACCCGCAAGCTCGGCCGGCAGGTCCTGGAGGACCTCCACCACCAGACCGGAGTGGCGGCGTCCACGCAGGCGCACCTGAACCAGATCACCGGGAGCCAGGGCCAGATCCAGGGGATTGGCGTAGGTGAACACCTGACCATCACGGCCCGCTTCGAGCCAGACCTGGAGCCACCTGGAAACCGCCTTGCCCGAATCCCTGCCCACCGACCTTGCAAAGGCGTCTCGCCATTCTTAAGATGAAAAGGTTGGGCAGTCGATCGGCTGCCGTCGGAACGAGGCAGAGTTCCGTCCAGAGGGAAGACCTGCAGAGAGCGCCTGGACATCCCTTCTCTCAAGAAGGATGTCCAACCCTGGCCTCCCGGTCTCCGATCTCCCCTGACAGCGCTCCACCAGCTCCATCTTTTTCGAACCCTGACCCCAATCCTTCGCCGGCACAGGCGGACCTGCTGCCCCCCAACCAGACGCATCCGCGGGAGACCCATGTGGTCCCCCCTGCTGGTTGACCGGGGTGCAGCCGATTCTCCTGAGCTGCGAACCCGGGTCTGTCGATGACCAGAGACCACCAGAGATTGACCTCAGCGAGGTCACCCTGGAACAGAACGGCCGGGGTCGCCCGACCCCCCTGCTTCCCCGCTCTCATCTCTCCTCCAGCCCCGATGGTGGAGCGTCTCGGGTTCCGACCCCACCCCTTGATTGTTCTGCCGTCTTTCCTCCCCGTCCGCCCATGAGTCCCGCAGCCATCCTCGAAATTCTGGACAGCAACACGCTCCAGGCTCACGCCGCTGAGACCGGGAAGGACGGTGCTGACAAGCCTGCCGCCAAGACAACCGTGAAGGCTGCTGCCAAGACCAGGAGCAAAGCAACAACGAAGACCGCGGCCAAGGGCAAGACCAAAGCGACCGTCGTCAGCGAAGGCCCCAGCGACGCCGATGACGATCTGGACCTGGACTCTTCGGCGGATGCCCTGATCGCCGCCGCCGGCTCGGCCGACGCCAAGGACGACAAGGCCGCCAAGGCCCTGGCCAGCATCAAGGTGGGGCCCAAGGGCGTCTACACCGAGGACTCGATCCGGGTCTACCTGCAGGAGATCGGCCGTATCCGCCTGCTGCGCCCCGACGAAGAAATCGAGCTGGCCCGCAAGATCGCCGACCTGCTCCAGCTTGAAGAGCTCGCCGCCCAGTTCGAGAGCGACCACGGCCACTACCCCGACACCAAGGAGTGGGCGGTCCTGGTCGAGATGCCGTTGATCAAGTTCCGCCGGCGCCTGATGCTGGGCCGCCGGGCCAAGGAAAAGATGGTGCAGTCCAACCTGCGCCTGGTGGTCTCGATCGCCAAGAAGTACATGAACCGGGGTCTGAGCTTCCAGGACCTGATTCAGGAGGGTTCCCTCGGCCTGATCCGCGCGGCCGAGAAGTTCGACCACGAGAAGGGCTACAAATTCTCGACCTACGCCACCTGGTGGATCCGCCAGGCGATCACCCGGGCGATCGCTGACCAGTCCCGCACGATCCGCCTGCCGGTCCACCTGTACGAGACCATCTCGCGCATCAAGAAGACCACCAAGACCCTCAGCCAGGAGTTCGGCCGCAAACCCACCGAGGAAGAGATCGCCGAATCGATGGAGATGACCATCGAGAAGCTGCGCTTCATCGCCAAGAGCGCCCAGCTACCGATCTCGCTGGAAACCCCGATCGGTAAAGAGGAAGACTCCCGCCTGGGCGACTTCATCGAAGCCGACATCGAGAACCCTGAGCAGGATGTCGCCAAGAACCTGCTGCGCGAAGACCTCGAAGGGGTGCTGGCCACCTTGAGCCCGCGCGAGCGCGATGTGCTGCGGCTGCGCTACGGCCTCGACGACGGCCGCATGAAGACCCTTGAGGAGATCGGCCAGATCTTCGATGTGACCCGCGAGCGCATCCGCCAGATCGAGGCCAAGGCCCTGCGCAAACTGCGCCACCCCAACCGCAACGGCGTGCTCAAGGAGTACATCAAGTAACCGGCCTTGCCAGGATCAGACCATGGACCTGGCGCCTTAGCCGTGAGTGCCTGCAAGCCGCTCAGGGTGTCGATCGTGTTGCCCACGTACAACGAACGGGGCAACATCGAAGCACTGCTCAGGCAGCTGCTCACCCTGCAGGGGCGGTTTGATCTCGAGCTGCTGGTCGTCGACGACGACTCCACCGATGGCACGGGCGAGCTGGTGCGGCAGCTCGCCCGGGAACACCCGCAGCTGCGTTTGATCCGACGCATCGGTCGGTCAGGGCTGGCCAGCGCCATCAAGGAAGGGCTGCTCGACGCCACCGGTGATGTGGCGGTGGTCATGGACAGCGACGGACAGCACGAACCCGTCTCGGTGCTTCAGGCGATCAGCACCCTGCAGGGCGAAGCGCTCGACCTGGTGATCGGCAGCCGTTTTCACCCCGAGGCACAGATCCATGGCCTGAGCGAGCGGCGCGAGACCGGCTCCAACTGGGCGAACGCCAGTGCCCGCTTCAGCCTGCCTGGACGCTACCGGGACCTGAGCGACTACATGAGCGGCTTTTTCGCATTGAAGCTCGATCCCCTGCTGCCGCTCATCCGGGCCGTGGATGTGAACGGCTTCAAGTTCCTCTACGAGCTGCTGGCGATCAGCCGTGGGCGGCTGCGGGTCACCGAGGTGCCGCTGCAGTTCCAGGCCCGCAGCTACGGCAGCTCCAAGCTGGATCTGGCGATCTTCTGGGACTTTCTGATCTCAATCCTGCACAGTCTGAGCCTGAGGCTGCTGCCCCGCCGCGCCATCAGCTTTGCCCTGGTGGGGGCCAGTGGCGTGGCCGTGCAACTGCTGACCACCCAACTGCTGATGGCATTGGCAGGACTGACTTTTGGCCAAGCCCTACCGGTTGCGGTGATGGCGGCGGCCAGTTCCAACTACCTGATCAACAACGCCCTCACCTTTCGCTTTCAACGGCTGACCGGCCTGGCCCTGGTGAAGGGACTGCTCAAATTTCTGCTGGTGGCTTCGCTGCCGGTGCTGGCCAATGTGGGGCTGGCCTCGGCGTACTACAGCTTTGTGGCGCGCGACACCTTGTGGGCCCAGCTCGCTGGAATTCTGGTGGTATTCGTCTGGAACTATGCCGCCTCGTCGCGGTTCGTCTGGAACACACCCTGAACAGCGGCCTCCCTGCCAGTGTGGCGACAACGTCGTGACACGCCTGGTTTTCGATGGCTGCCTTCTTGCGCGATCTGCGCGGCCTGCGCACCGCTCCCGCACTGAGCGAACCCCAGCTGCATGCGCTTCTCCAGGAGCTGCAGCAACGGTTGGCCGCCTGCGACTGGTTCACCCTTGGGGTGATGGCACCCAGCGGCACCGCTGCCGTACAGACCCTGCGCCGCTGCGAAACGGCACTGGGGTGGACAGCACTGCAGCCCGACCCGGCCAGCCCCCGGCCCGAAGATGTAGACGGGGCTGCCTTTCTCAAAGGCAACCAGAACACTGGTCGCTTTCAGCTGCGACCGGAAAGCGGCCTGGGCGAAGGGGTGCTGATCACCGGCCACAGCCTGGTCGACCCCGTCGCCGAAGACACCTGGGGCCCCCTACCGCTGACGTTCTTTGACTGAATTTCTTTGACTGAAACGTCGGCGGCAGGCGGAGCAGGTCCGGCCGATGCCTAGGCTTGGCGGCTGTGATTGGGCGGCTGCCGCTGCCTGTGATGAGATCTGATGGTCGGTTCCCAACTGCGCATCGCCTCCCGCCGCAGCCAGCTGGCCATGGTGCAGACCAACTGGGTGCGCGATGAGCTCACCAGGGCCCACCCGGGGCTGGACATCGCGATCGAAGCGATGGCCACCCAGGGCGACAAGATCCTCGACGTGGCCCTGGCCAAAATCGGCGACAAGGGCCTGTTCACCAAGGAACTCGAGGCCCAGATGCTGATGGACCGGGCCGACATCGCCGTCCACAGCCTCAAGGACCTGCCCACCAACCTGCCCGAGGGTCTGATCCTTGGCTGCATCACCGAGCGCGAAGACCCGGCCGATGCCCTGGTGGTGCATGTCAGACACAAGGACAAAACCCTGGCCACCCTGCCCGAGGGGGCCGTGGTGGGCACCAGCTCGCTGCGGCGTCTGGCCCAGCTGCGCCATCACTATCCCCATCTCACCTTTAAGGATGTGCGCGGCAACGTGATCACCCGGCTCGAGAAGCTGGATGCGGGCGAATTCGATTGCCTGATCCTGGCGGCCGCCGGCCTGGGGCGCCTTGGCCTGGGTGATCGCATCCACGAGCTGATCGATCCGGGCATCTCCCTGCATGCCGTGGGCCAGGGGGCCCTGGGCATCGAGTGCCGCGACGGCGATGCGGCTGTGCTGGAACAGATCAAGGTGCTGGAGCACGTTCCCACGGCCCGGCGCTGCCTGGCCGAGCGAGCCTTCCTGCGGGAGCTCGAGGGCGGATGCCAGGTGCCGATCGGTGTGAACACCCGTTTTGACGGCGAGGATCTGATCCTCACCGGCATGGTGGCCAGCCTCGATGGGGTGCGGCTGATCCGCGATGAGAGCCGGGGGCCCGAGCACGATCCTGAAGCGATCGGGATCGATCTTGCCCAGAAGCTCAAAGAGCAGGGGGCCGGGGCGATTCTGGAGGAGATCTTTGCAGCCGTTCGTCCCGAAGCCTGAAGGGGAGCGTCAGACACCTCCGGTTCAATGGAATCTGCTCGCCTGGGCTGCCCTGCTGGGCATGCTCACCGGGCTGGCGGTGGTGGGCTTTCACGCCCTGCTCAGTGGCATCAACAATTTTCTGTTCGGTCCGTTCGTCGAAACCCTGCTGACGATCGGCCGCAACCCCCTGCAGCATGTCGACGTACCACCGCTGCCGGTGCCCGAACCGTCGATGCCCAGGGCACCCCTGCAGACCCTGCTGCACATCGGCCTGGGTGGCCTGGGATACCTGCCACCACCACCGCAGCCGCTGCCCGAGCCACCCCCACTTCCCAGCCTGCAGATCCCCGACTGGCTTGGGCTGTGGCCGGTGCTGGTGGTGCCCACCCTGGGAGGCGCCCTGGTAGCGGTGTTGCGGCGCAGTCTCGGCGAGCTGGGACCGGGCCTGCCCAGCCTCATGGCGATGGCCGATGGGGCCGTCAGTCCGGCACCCCGGTTGCCCTGGCTGCGGTTGCTGACCGCCTCTCTGAGCCTGGGCAGCGGAGCCTCACTGGGGCCTGAGGGGCCCAGCGTGGAGTCCGGCGGCAACATCGGCCTGTGGCTCGCCAACCGCGCCCGGCTGCCCCAACAGAATCAGAAGGCGCTGGTGGCAGCGGGGGTGGCGGCCGGTCTGGCGGCAGGATTCAAAGCCCCCATTGCTGGGGTGTTCTTTGCCTTTGAAGGCAGCTTCAGCGGACTGGGGGGGCGTCCAAGCCTGAGGGCGGTGCTGGTGGCGGCCATCTCCTCCACCCTGATCGTGCAGGTGGGCCTGGGCGATACGCCGATCCTGAGACTGCCGGCCTACGACGTGCGCTCCCTCTGGGAACTGCCGCTGTACCTGGGGCTGGGCGTGCTGGCCAGCCTGATGTCGTGGCTGCTGATCCGCTTGCTGGAGGTGGGACGTGCACCCCGGCTGCAGGCGCTGATGCAGGCCCTGCCCCTGGGGTTGCCCGGGGCCCTGGGCGGGCTGCTGGTCGGCCTGATCGCGCTCGAGTTTCCCCAGGTGCTGGGGGTGGGGTACGACACAATCGAAGCACTGCTAGGCAGCGATGGCGGCATACCGCTGCTGACCCTGCTGTTGCTGTTGGGCGCCAAGTTGCTGGCCACCGGTGTCAGCAGCGCCACCGGATTTGTGGGTGGCGGCTTCGCACCCGCCCTTGTGCTGGGTGCCGTGCTGGGCAATTGCTATGGCCAGCTGCTTGGCGACGGTGGTCTGCACCTGGCGGTGGCAGCTCCACCCGCCTACGCCATGGTGGGGATGGCTGCGGTCCTGGCCGGCAGTGCCCGCGCCCCGCTGACGGCCCTGCTGCTGCTGTTTGAACTGACCCGTGACATCCGCATCGTGCTGCCCCTGATGGCCGCTGCCGGCCTCAGCGCCGCCCTGGTGGAGCGTTGGCATGGCCTGCACGACCCTGGCCTGCTCGGCCCGGATCTGCGGGAGGAGCAACGCCGCGCGCAATTGACCGACCTGTCGGTGGGCGAAGCCCTGGAACCGGAGGCTCCTCTTCTGCAGGCTGCCGACACGCCGGTCGCTGAGGCTCTTCAGGGGCTGATCAGCGCCCACGGCCACAGCCTGCTGGCCGTGGAGGGGACCTGGGTGATCGGGCTGGTGACCCTGGCCGATCTGCAACGCACCTTGAGCAACCGGGGCTCGGCGGCAACCGTGCGCGACTGTCTCAGCGGCGACCTGATTTGGCTGCCCGAAACCGCCAACCTGGCCCAGCTGGAGGATCAGTTGGAGCCCAACGGTCTGCGCCAGCTGCCGGTGTTCGGGCGCCATGGAGTCGGGTCAGCTGCGCTGCCCCAGGGTCTACCTGCAGGCGGTCTGGCGATCACCGAGCTGCGGGGCCTGGCCAGCCGCGACGGCCTGGCACGCGCCCTGGCAGGACTCAAGCTGAGGCAGAAGCCGACGATGGTGGTTGCCCCTGGGCAGCGGCAAAGGCATTGAGCAGATCTCCAGCTGCCGGATCAACCGCCGAGAGACGTTCAAGAATGCGATGCAGATCGGGTGCAGACAACTCGCCATCGCAGCCCCATTTGAGAGCCGTGTGGTCCGCTCCCCGCGAGCAGCCGTTGGGCTGGCTTGGTGTGGGAAAGGAAGCGGAAGGCACGAATCGGGTGAAACGAAGGGGCAAACCTAAGTCCATGGACCGACTCGCCGGGTCATGACGGTCAGATCTGCAGAAAGTCTGCAGAAAGACCGTCGATCACATTTTGTTTGTCTTAAGGATTCAGGCCTGATCCCCAATCAGGAGGGCAGTCAGTTCACCAGTTTCGCGTCGATCGTCTGCCTGTAGCGCTGTTCACACTCCTTGATGATGCGCACGGCGTCCTCGGCTCCCAGGAACGCGTTGACCTTGCACGTCCCCGGCTTCTTCAGATCCTTGTAATGCTCCCAGTAGTACTGGGTCTCCTTGAGCCAGTGGTCACCCAGCTGGGTGTAGCTGGTGATGTGATCCATGCGCTTGTCATCGGCCAGCACGGCGATCACCTTGTCGTCGACCTCGCCGCCGTCATCGAAGGTCATGATCCCGATGATGCGCGCCTCCACCAGGGAGCCCGGAATCAGAGGCTCGGTGACACCGACGATCTCGATGTCGAGCGGGTCGCCATCTTCGTCCCAGGTGCGGGGGATGCAACCGTAGGCAAAGGGATAGGCCAGCGAGGAATAACCAACGCGATCGAGCTTGAGGTGACCGGTTTCGGTGATCAGCTCGTACTTGTTGATCGTCATCGAGTTGAGCTCAACGATCGCGTTCAACCGAAGCTCGGCCTCATCGGCAAAGGCCGGCAGCACATGCAGCAGGTTGAGCATGGTGCGGCTGGGGGCGTGGTCGATGTTGGCCATGGGGGCTGGTCACGCAGGAGCAGCTCGGCATCTTAAGGAGTTGCCATTCCCGTGAGGGACGCAACCTTGCCCCGCAGGTAGGCCAGGAACGGTTCAGCACTCAGAGGGCGCCCCGTCACCTGCTCCACCAACTGCTCACCGTTGACCGAGCGGCCCAGGGGCCAGACGCTCTGGCCAAGCCAGGCGCGCAAGCTGGACTCATCGCCAGCGGCAATCAAAGCCTCGATGGGGCCCAGAGTCCGCTCGAGGGTCTCGGCCACTTGGGCGCTGATCAGATGGCCCAGGGCGTAGCTCGGAAAGTAGCCGAACAGTCCCTCTGCCCAGTGGATGTCCTGCAGACAACCGTCGCGATCCGTTGTCGGGGTGAGCCCCAGCAGCTCGCCCATGCGCCGGTTCCACTGCTGGGGCAGCTCCTCGACGGGCAGGTCCTGCTCGAGCAGGGCCAGCTCGAGCTCGTAGCGCAGCACGATATGGAGGCAGTAACTGAGCTCGTCGGCCTCGACCCGGATCAGGCCAGGCCGAAGCGGATTGAGGGCACGCCAGAAGCCCAAGGTCCCACCCCACGGATCACTGCCCAGAGCGGCGCCAAAGCGGGCATGCCAACGCTCGGCAAAAGCGCGGCTGCGGGCCACCCGGCACTCCCAGAACAGCGACTGCGACTCGTGCACCCCCATCGAGGTGGCCTCCCCCAGGGGCCAGGGGAACCAGTGGTCATCGCCACGGGGCAGCCCCTGCTCATAGAGCGAATGGCCCCACTCATGGGCCGTGGCCAGAAACGCCGACAGCGGCTGCCCCGGCACCACCCGGGTGGTGATGCGGAAGTCCTGCGGACCCACGGTGCACGAAAACGGATGGGCCGAGCGCGAGCGCTGACAGCGCTCGGCGTTGTAACCCCAGCTCGCGAGCAGCTCGGCGCAGAGCTGCTCCTGCAAGGCTTCGGGCAACGCGGCAGATGGCTCGCTGGGGACTGCAACGGCCGACGCAACACGCTCCAGCAGCGCAGGCAAGTCGGTCTTCAGGGGAATGAACAGCTCCTCGAGCCGGGCTTTGCTGATGTCAGGCTCGAACGGCTGGGCCAAGACCTCCCAGGGACTTCGGGCCACGGGTTCGGCGGCCGCCAGTTGGCTGGCCTGTTGGCGCCGCAGGGTGATGAGCTCCTTGAGTGCCGGCGCAAAGGCAGCAAAGTCGTTGCGGGCACGGGCGTCCTGCCAGACGGCATTGCCGCGCGACTGGGCCCTAGCCAGGGCGCTTACCAGGGCCGGATCGAGGCAGCGCTGACGCCCCAGCTCAAGGCGGAGCAGCTGCAGGTTGCGGCGTCGCTGGGGCGGGGCGTCGGCTCCGAGCTCGACCTCGGCAGCCGCCACCAGATCGGCATAGGCGGCGCTGCTCTGGCGCGCATGCATCTGCGCCGCCAACAAAGCCAGCTGCTCGCCACGCCAGGCCGCTCCTGCAGCGGGCATCACCGTGTTCTGGTCGTAATAGAGCGCGCTGCTGATCGAGCCCAGCAGGCGGGTCTCGTGCAGGTGCCCGTGCAGCCGGGTCAAGGCGGATGGACCTGAAGCCATGGGAGCGGCGTTGGAGATCACGAAATCCTGGCGGCTGCCCCACGCAACAGCTGGTGCTGGGTGTCGCGATAGACCCCGGCAGCCTCCTCGGGCGAACGACCGATGCAGGTCATGCCGAGCTTGCCGTATTCCGAGAGGCATCCCAGCAGATGAAAGACGCTGCCGCGCAGACGGGCCGGATCGAAGTGCAGACCGGCTTCGGCGACGATGTCGATCAGATCGATCGGCAGCAGGCCGCGCAAGCCCGGATCCAACAGGTTGTCGGTGGCTTCGTAGTACAGGGGAATGCCCGTGGGTGAGCGATACAGCCCTGAAGCGCGATCGAGCGCTCCCGCGGTGATCGCGCTGAGGGCCAGATAGGGGTGGGTGGTGCCGCCCTGGCGCAGGTTGACCTCAATCGCCTGAAGATCCCAGCGCTCGCCAAAGCGCCGGGCGATGAAATCAACGGCGTATCGCTCCAGAGCGCCCTCGGCGGCAAGGGCCTCGCCAATGGCCTGGCCGTGATGCAGCAGCTCGAGCCGGTAAGGCTCATCGCAGGGAAAGCGACACCCCTGGTAGGACTGGCCGCTGGGCCCTCCCAGCACCTGCTCGTGGGTCGACAGCAACTCGACCTTGGGGCAGCTCCCCAGGGCCGGCGGATGGATGGTGCCCTGCACGCTGGGTGAGGCCATGGCTTCACCGCCTTCAAGCCACGCCTCGACAAGGGCACCCTGCTGTGACACCTGGGCCTGCCAGTCAGGGGTGGGCATGGCCAGGCCCTCGAGCGCCTGACGCACCCGGTGGCGACGCTCGCCGCTGCTGAGCCCGGCCAGTTGCAGCGACTCCAGCTCGAAACGGGCGTTGCCCTCACCGCTGAACCCCTCATTGAGCTTGACGACACAACGGCGAAGCTCAGGGTGCGCTTCCCACAACTGAGTGGTCACCTCGGCCAGATCATCGAGACTGTGGACAAGCGCCGAGCCGGGTGGATGGGGCACCCCGCAACGGGCAAACAACGCACGACTGCCCGCTTTGCTGCCCCAATAAGCCAACGCGGGATCGGTGCCCAGTAGGGGGATCTGCAGGCGCTCAGAGAGCTGCTTCTCAAGCTCAGTCACCACAAAACAGTGGATGAAGCGACGATCCGGCCGCAGCTGCTCGGCAATCCGGGCGAGCAGCGCCGGCCGCTCCAGCAGTTTGGCGGTGAGCGGACGGTCCGAGGCGTCATCGGTGTCAAACAGATGCAAGCGCCGGCGTGCATGGGAAGCCGGCACCCCTGGCAGCAGCTCGAGCACCGCGTCAACCACCAGATCGGCCAGGGGCTTGCTGGTCACGTAGACCATCCGCACGCCGGGATCCCGCAGCCGGATCAGCGAGAACAGCTGGCGCTCCTCGTAGTGATGGGCTCCCTTGATCTGTGCCATCTGGCCCTGGTCCATCGACAGCGATGGAATCATCAGCACATCCACATCGGGGCCCTGGGCCGCGGTGACCTGGCCCCAAGGGGGTTGCAGATCGGTCTGAAGATCCCGGAAACAGCGGCGATCGCCCGGGGGTAGTGGAGAGGGACTCGTCACGATGGAGATCGGAATGGAGATCGGAGCGGATCCTGAAATGATCATCCGGATGCAGCCGATGGCACCCGATCCGGTGCAGGTTCGCCAACAGCAGCAGCACGTCGGGCGCCACTGTCACAACCACCCTGTGGATCAGGGCAGTCAACGTTCAGCACCAGGAGCCATGCCATGCGAGACCCGCAGCTGGAGCGCATCAACAACCGCATCGACCATCTGCTTGACGATCTGACCGTGCTCAAGGGCCTGGAGCGCTCGGGGTCCGATGTGAGCGCCTACATCCAGGGGATCGCCCTCGAACTGCAGAGCCTCGAGAACCGCAAACGGGTGCTGCCCAACAGGGGTGCAGCGGTTCAGAACCAGTGAATCTGCATGGGCACGGCGCCCTCCAGGCTGCGTTTGACCGGACAGCCTTCGCCAGAACGTTGCAACAGTCTGCGTTGATCAGCCCCGAGGTGCTCAGGCAGGGTCACCCATACCTCCAGCAGAGCAATCCTGCGCACGCCGCTGCCGGTCATCGTCTTCTCGACGCGGGCCGTGGTGCCGTCGATCCTCCAGCCATGGCGATCAGCGGTGATGCCCATGATGGTCAGAATGCAGGTTGACAGGGCCGTGGCCACCAGATCGGTCGGCGAGAAGCGCTCTCCCTGGCCCTGGTTGTCGCTGGGGGCGTCGGTCTCGAGGGATGACTGCGAGGGCCCGTGCACGGCGTGGCAGCGCAGGTCTCCGTCGTAGCGGCAAGCGATGGTGGTCATGGCGTGAGCACTCCCGGCCGATAGGTTTGCCTTGCCACTTTGAGCCCAGTTGCGGCGCCAGCCATGCCGTTGTCAATCCTGCTGCAGCTGGCACCCGTTGAGGGTCTTGCCAAGGCGATTCAACTGTCGGTCGCCCCGGTGTTTCTGCTGGCTGGCATCAGCGGGCTGCTGGGGGTGCTGAGCAACAGGCTGGCGCGCATCATCGACCGTGGCCGCCAGCTTCAGGTGCAGGCCGGCGACTCGTCTGTGGCGGTCAGCCGTGACGCCCGGCGTGAACTGCAGCTCCAGAAACGACGCATGGGGCTCATGCTCAAGGCGATTGAGCTGGCAACGGTGACGATCCTGCTCGTGGCTCTGGTTGTTGCGATCGTGTTTGTAAGCGCCGTGGCCCGATTGGATCTGGCCCTGCTGGTGGTGCCGCTGTTTGTTCTGGCGATGGTGTGTCTGATGGTGGCTGTGGTGCTGTTTCTGCGCGAGGTTCAGATCGCCACGGGTCAGATCAGGCGCTGGTTCTGAGTCTGGATTCAGGGCCAACCGTTATCGCGAATGTTCATTTTTTACGGCAGTAACCCCCACCCACATTCATCCAGCCCTCCAGGCAGGGCTGGCCGTTGGTGGGTTGCACGGTGTAGCGCATCAGCCCCAGGGTGCTGCAGTTGCCGTTGAGCATGTCGACATAGCCCATTGGGCAGATGTCGCCGATCTTGCGCACGACACGCTGGGCGTGGGCCGCAGGTGGATCGAGCCCGACAAGGGCGGCGGCCGTCAGCAACAAAGCACTGGCGAGACGAACCCGTCCATGGGGCCGTTGTTGAGTCGGCTGCCGCAATGGTGCAGGTCTGACCATCAACACCAAATTCGAACCGATTCCATCTTAGGTATCCCAGTCAGAGCTGCGCCCACAGCCATGTTGCGCCAGTTGAGTCGAGAGCTGACCGTC
The DNA here is from genome assembly GCA_018970945.1 of Cyanobacteria bacterium REEB417. Lineage (GTDB taxonomy): Bacteria > Cyanobacteriota > Cyanobacteriia > PCC-6307 > Cyanobiaceae > RGUW01. The sequence continues at coordinate 60,068 of JAGWVJ010000005.1, forward strand.
AGCACCGAGGGACCCGGCTTCACCCGTCTTGGGGGAGCCATCAACCGGGTGATCGCCGATGCAGGCCTGCAGCAGGGTCTGTGTGTGGCCCTGGCCCTCCACACCAGCTGTTCGCTGACGCTGAATGAGAACGCTGACCCACGGGTGCTGGCTGATCTGGAGTCCTATCTGCGTGACCTGGTGCCGCGTGCACGTGCCTACTCCCACGACGATGAAGGGCCCGATGACATGCCGGCCCACATCCGCACCGCCCTCACCGCGACCAGCTTGAGCCTGCCCATCGCAGACGGGAGACTGCTGCTTGGAACCTGGCAGGAGGTTTATCTGTGGGAACATCGTGACGCTCCGCATCGCCGGTGCATCGCCCTGCAGCTGATCGGCTCGTGACCTGTGTGCCCCTGACTGCTGAACAGATCAGCAGCCTCACAATCGATCTGCCCCAATGGAGCCTGGTGAACGGCAAGTTGCACCGAGAACTGCACTTTGCCGACTTCAACGAAGCGTTCGGATTCATGTGCCGTGTCGCGCTCATCGCCGAAACCATTGGGCATCACCCCGAATGGAGCAACGTCTGGAACACGGTGGTGATCGAGCTCACCACCCATGACACGGGTGGCCTGTCGTCGCTGGACCTCGCCCTGGCCCTGCGGATCGAAGCGCTCGCTGCAGGGGTTCCCAGCACCTGAATCGTACGCATTGATGATGAACTTACGTTGAAGTCGGGTTTGGGATTGGCTTCGGGTTCAGCGTTGGTGTCAGACCGAGCCCTTCGCAGTGGTGACATGCAATCACTGCCGACAGGTTGAACTGGGTCAAAGCCATCGGCGCTGATGGGATCAGCCGACCCGTGCGGCCCATCAACGTGCAGCGGCACGGGGAATGACCCGGGCATTGCCGTCACGGTGGGCCTCGTAGAGCGGCGACAGAATCTCAACGTCGGCCGCGGCAAAGCTGTCCTGCACGGCGGCGATCAGGTCCGACTGGGCATGACGGACGTCATGGCCTCCGGCCAGAGCAGCGTTGAGCTCATAGCTCACATCCGAACTGTTGAGCGCGGTCTGCAACACAAACGCTGCGGGCTTGCCCGCGATGGCGGGGACCCTCGCCGCAGCTTCGAGCAGCAACTGGTGCACCTGCCGCCAGGGCACGTCGTAGCCGATGGTCAGCACCACCGCGAGCATCACCGGGGTCTGCGACTCACGCATCGGGAGGCTGTAGTTGATCACCGCTGAGGTCATCACCGTGGCGTTGGGAATGCTCACCAGCTCGTGATGCGGGGTGAGAATACGGGTCACCAGCAGGGCCCGCTCCTGCACGGTGCCGACCACACCATTGATGTCAACGCGGTCACCCTCACGAAAGCCGCGGGTGTAGATCAACATCAGGCCGCTCAACACGTTGGTGGCGATGGCGCTCGAGCCCAGGGCAGCCAGGATTCCAAGGAACACGCCGGCCCCTTGGAAAGCGCGGCTGGTGGAACCCGGGACGTACGGCAGAGCCAGGGCCAAAGCAGCAACAACGATCAGGAGCGTGGCAATGCGTCCGGTGGGCCGCGCCCATTCCGGGTAGAACCAGCTGAACTGGAGCTGCTGCTGCTCCAGAGCCTCAAAGATCCAATCGCTCAGGCGTAGCACCATCACGGTAAGCGCCGTGATCAGGGCGAGGGCCAACAGATTGGGAATCAGCTCCACCAGCGCTGTACCCAGCTGAAGCGCGACGGCCACCATCTGACCGCGCAGCCCTGCCGCCAGGAGCATGGTCGGCGGGAAGGACCCCAGCAGCAGGGGCAACAGCAGATATGTGAGCAACGCCAGCACCAGCCACAGGCCCACGGCACGGCACAACTGAACGCTGCTGAGCAACCAGGCACTTGACACCAACTGGTTGGAACCCAGACGCAGCTCAGGTAGGCGAGCACGTCCATGGCGCTGCAGCCACTGGGCCAGGCGGCGATTGAGCTTCAGCACCAGCCGCATCAACAGCCCGTAGACAACCAGGACAACCAGAGCCAGGGCAGTGCCCCTCAGCCAGGCCACCGGTGATCGATGCATGCGGTAGCGCTCCATGCCGGCCCTGATGCTTGTGGCGTAGGTCTCGGCCAGTTGTTGCTGGCTGATGCCGGCGAGCGTGGCGGCGCGCGAATCGACGGCGAACAACGACCTGAAGCCGCCGTTGGTCTCGCGGATGCCAACCATCACATAGGGCGCTTCCGTCTTTGTGCCGAAGTCAGCAGGGTTGAAAGAGGGCTGATCGGCAAGCTGGGTCAGCTCATGGGAGAGGTGAGTCGCCAAGCGCTGGGGCGACTGGGCTCCAGCGGCCGAACGCAGCGTCAGGATCGGATGGCCGTTGAGAGCCACCTGGGCCCCGTCTGACGCAGAGGCCGGTACATGGGGCGCCCAGCACCACAGCACAACTATCAGCAGCCACGCCAGTAGAGAAGGAAAGCGAAGGCGGTGACGCCAGGATCCCATCAGAGTCGTTCTCCAGAGCCGACCTCACTGTGCGAGGACGGCCCGGATTCGGCAACGGATCAGACCAACGCCGGCAACTTGGCAGCATCGCGCTGTGCAAAGCGCAGGCGTTCGTGCTCAACGTCGACAGCGATAGTGTGCCCGGCGCTGAACTGGCCCGCCAGGATTCCCTTGGCGATGGGCGTCTCCAGTTCGCGCTGGATGGCGCGCTTGAGCGGCCGGGCGCCATAGACCGGGTCGTAGCCGACACCGGCAAGCCAGTCGAGGGCATCGGCGTTGAGCTCGAGCCCAAGCTTCTTGTCGTCAAGCCGCCGGGCCAGGCGCCTGACCTGCAGCTCGACGATCTGGCGCAGTTCCTCCTGCCTGAGGCTGTGGAAGATGATCGTTTCATCAAGTCGGTTGAGGAACTCGGGCCGAAAGTGGGCCCGCAGGGCCTCGTTGACCCGGGACTCCATCTCGAGGTGACGTGCCGGATCGCCCGCCAGATCGAGGATCGAGCTGCTGCCGATGTTGCTCGTGAGGATCAGGATCGTGTTCGTGAAATCGACCGTGCGGCCCTGACCATCGGTGACACGGCCATCATCAAGGATCTGCAGCATCACGTTGAACACATCGGGATGGGCCTTTTCGACCTCGTCGAACAGGATCACCGCGTAGGGGCGGCGCCGCACCGCTTCGGTGAGCTGGCCGCCCTCCTCGTAGCCGACGTAGCCAGGAGGAGCGCCGATCAGGCGGCTGACGGCGTGCTTCTCCATGTATTCGGACATGTCGATGCGCACCATCGCCTCGTCGCTGTCAAACAGCTGGGAAGCCAGGGCCTTGGAGAGCTCTGTTTTACCCACGCCGGTGGGGCCCAGAAACAGGAAGCTGGCGATCGGCCGGTTGGGATCGCTCAGACCCGCCCTTGAGCGCTGGATCGCATCGGCCACGGCGGTGACGGCCTGGCTCTGGCCGATCACGCGGGTGTGCAGCTCGTCTTCGAGGTGGAGCAGTTTCTCCATCTCGCTCTGCACCAGCTTGGCCACCGGAATGCCGGTCCACTTGGCGATCACCTCGGCAATGTCGTCTTCGGTGACCTCCTCGCGCAGCAGGGTCTTCTCCTTGCCTTCGGCGGCGCTGTCGCCTCCGCTGAGCTCGGCCTCCTTGGCGGAGAGCTGTTTGTGCAGCTCGGCCAGGGTGCCGTATTCGAGCTCTGCGGCCTTGTTGAGATCGTAGTTGCGCTTGGCCTGCTCGACCTGCAGCTGCACCTGCTCGATCTCTTCTTTGATGGCGCTCACCTCGTCAATGGCGCCCTTTTCTGCCTGCCACTGGGCGTTGAGGGTGCTCTGCTGCTCGCGTAGCTCGGCCAGCTCCTTCTCGAGCCGCTCGAGCCGGTCTTTGCTTGCAGCATCGGACTCACGGCCCAGAGAAAGCTTCTCCATCTCGAGCTGCAGGATGCGGCGATCGAGCTCGTCGATCTCCTCAGGCTTGGAGGTGATCTCCATCTTGAGGCGCGCGGCCGACTCATCGACCAGATCGATCGCCTTGTCGGGCAGGAAGCGATCGGCGATGTAGCGGCTGCTCAGCACCGCGGCGGCCACCAGAGCGTTGTCGGCGATGCGCACGCCATGGTGCACCTCGTAGCGCTCCTTGAGTCCGCGCAAAATCGAGATGGTGTCTTCGACCGTGGGCTGATCGACAAACACCTGCTGGAAGCGACGCTCCAGTGCGGGGTCCTTTTCGATGTGCTGGCGGTGCTCGTCGAGGGTGGTGGCACCGATGCAGCGCAGCTCCCCGCGGGCGAGCATCGGTTTGAGCAGGTTGCTGGCATCCATGGCGCCGCCGCTGGCGCCGGCCCCCACCACGGTGTGGATCTCGTCGATGAACAGCACGATCTGCCCCTCAGAAGCCGTGACCTCCTTGAGCACGGCCTTGAGCCGCTCTTCAAACTCCCCGCGGTACTTGGCCCCGGCGATCAAAGCGCCCATGTCGAGCGAGACGAGCTGTCTGTTCTGCAACGCCTGGGGCACATCGCCGTTGACAATGCGCTGGGCAAGCCCTTCGACGATGGCGGTCTTGCCGACGCCGGGTTCGCCGATCAGCACCGGGTTGTTCTTGGTGCGGCGGCTGAGGATCTGGATCGTGCGGCGAATCTCCTCGTCGCGACCGATCACCGGGTCGAGTTTGCCCTCGCGGGCCGCCTTGGTCAGATCACGGCCATATTTCTCGAGCGATTCATAGGTGCCTTCGGGGTTCTGATCGGTCACCTTTTGGGAGCCGCGCACGGCGTTGACAGCGTCCTTGAGTTTGGCGGCATCGGTGCCGGCCTGGCTCAGCAGCTGCTTGCCGCAGCGGTCATCGATCGCCAGGGCCAGCAGCAGGTGCTCAATGGCGATGTAGCTGTCGCCAAAGGCCCCCTTGAGCTCAGCCGCCTGATCGAGCACGGCATTGAGCCCCTTGCCCAGATACACGTTGTCGGGTGAAGCGCTGAGGCTCGCCTGAGCGGCAATGAAGGCCTCAACCCGTTGGCTGAGATTACCGACGTCAACGCCGGCCTTCTCAAGAATGCGGCTCGCCAGACCCTGCTGGGTCAGCAGGGCAGCAAACAGGTGCTCGCTCTCCATCTGCTGCTGGCGGCGTTGCTGGGCCAGCTGCTGGGAGGCCACGATGGCGGCCCAGGCCTTTTCGGTGAACAGCTCCGCGGTGGGATGCATGGTGTCGCTCCCGGGGTTTCAACTGATGGAACCGTATGGGCACAGTGCCAACGCCCACAGACGGGCCAACCGAACCACTCGGTAGGGCCAGCCGTCCCCATGGTGACCACACCGAACCACCTTGACGTGAGAACCGAACACAACACAACGAAGCCAAATGCCCCAGCGCCAGTCGATGACGGAATCCACCGGCGGATTCCACCGGCGAATTGCATCAAGCGATTGCAGCATGGATGCAGCGGATCTCTTCAGAGCTACGACAAAGGGGATTAAGACCATCGTGAGATGCCTTCCTTGCGCCGCCTCTCGCCTCTGATGCTCGGGGCCCTGCTGACACTGAGTGCCATTCCCGCCGTTGAAGCGCGTGGGGGTGGCGGCGGGGGCGGTGGCTTTGGCGGTGGTTTCAGGGGTGGCGGCGGTGATTTTGGTGGTGGTGGCGGCGGCGGCGGTGGCTATCGCTTCAACGCGCCTCGCATGGCTTCGGCACCGGTTGGCGGCGGAGGCGGCGGTGGGCGCATCGACAGCTGGGCTGACCGTCCTGCCGATCGATCCCTTGATCAGGGTTATGGCGGCAGCCATCCCCTCTATGGCAGCGGTGCGCGCAGCAGTTGGACGGGGCACAACATGTCGGCTGATCAATTTCGCCGCATGAATGACGGCAGCTGGAACGGTGGCCGAGGGGGCGGTGGCGGCTGGGGAGGCGGTGACTTCAACCGCAACATCAACCTCGAGAACAACTTCTACAACCGCGACTACGGCGGCTGGAACAACGGCTGGGGCGATGGTGGCTACTGGGGTAGCCGTCCCTGGGGGTACGGCTGGTACAACTGGAGTCCCGACACCTGGGGCTGGTGGGGCGGTGCCTCACTGGGTTGGGGTCTGGCAGCCCTGGCCACCGGCGAGGTGATCACCGATCTGGTCAATGACGCCGCCGAACAGCAATCGCCAGTCATTGATGTCCCTGACAGCAACTACCAGCTCAACTACGGCACGGTCGACTCGGTGGGTTCTGGGGGCGCTGACTTCAGCTATGCGGTCGCCGGCAGTCCACCGCTAAAGGGCGCCGCCAACTGTCAGCAGGGCCTGCTCGATGGGCAGGTGCCCAGCACCGCAGCGCAGGCGCAGTTGCTCAACGCTGCCTGCCAGGTGGCCTATGGGCCCGATCCCAAGGGCACGCCATTGCCTGAAAGCCTGATGGGGCGTCTGCCCGACTGGCTGCGGGAGTTGCTGGTGCTGGCGTTGGGCGGCGGGATTGCCGTGGGCGCCTGGCAGCTGGCTTCACGCCGGGCCGGTGGACCTCCCAACCCAGGCGGCGGTCACCACGCCAAGGTCACTGGTCTCTGACGCACCGCCCTTACCCCTGCATCCCATCCATTCACGACCAGCATCCATGACCCTTCGACGCCACCTCGCGATCGCACTGGCAACCTCCCTGATTGGATTAAGCGCCCACCCGCCGCTGGCGGCGGCGCCCCGATTCGGCGGAGGCGACATCCGCGCTGGAGATGCACGGCGCGGCGGTTACACCTTTGACCAGGGCGGCGGTGATGCCTATCGCTCCGGTTACACGGGATATCACCCCATGTATGGCGCCAACACCCGCAGCAGCTATGGGAGCCGCCCAACCGTTGATCCCAGTGCCACACGCATCAACAACAATTCCTATAACCGGACCGACGGGAATTTCGACAACGATCGCTTCAACCGCAACGTCAATGTCGACAACAACTTCTACAACCGCGACTACAACGGCTTCAATCGCAACTGGTCCAACGGAGGCTACTGGAACAACCGCCCCTGGAACACCGGCTGGTATCGCGGGGGTACGGGGTGGGGCTGGTGGGGTGCCAGCGCAGCGGCCTGGGGCGTGGCCGGCTTGGCCACCGGTGCAGTGATCGGAGGCCTGGTCAATGCCGCTGCCAACGACCAATCACCGGTTTTTGTGGTGCCCAACACCGGCTATCAGCTCAATTACGGCTCGGTTGAAGGGGTCGGCAGCTATGGCGTGAGCTTCAACTATCTGATCAACGGCACCCAGTTGATGGGGGCCGCCAACTGCCAGCAAGGGCTGCTCAACGGCCAGGTGCCCAACAGCGCCAGCCAGGCGCAGCTGCTGAATGCTGTCTGCCAGGTGGCCTACGGCAGCGGCAACTGAATCAGCCCTGAGTCGGCACCACAGAACCGCACGGGGCAGCCATCCGGTCCGTAGATCGCATCGGCGGGCGAAAGGCACCCCAGGCGGTTCTTGGCCTTCACCTCGTCAGGGCTCAAGCGGGTGGGCTGCAGCAGAGACTGGCCCGGCGGAACGCTGATCCTGGGGCAGGGAACAAGCTGGGCGGGATTGTCACTGGCCAGCACCACAGCGGGATCAACCGCAAGCTGGGCCAGTGACAATCCCACGAGGCCCAACCACCAACTGCCAGCCGCCATGATGGATCCCATGCTGATTCCCCATTCTGGATCCCCACTGCAATGGTTCGAGAGCCTGCCGAAGATCTAGCTCTGGTGAAGGCTCTGGTCGAAGCCTCCCATGCGTTCGACAACTCCGGCGCCGATCCCGAACGCAACTGTTGGATGGCGGTGCATCAGCACGTGCATGGGGTGCTGCCCAGCGAATACGACATCCGGGAGATTGATGAGGGCCTCTACCTGGCTGTCCTGGAGGCCAGAAAGCAGTCAGAGCAAAGGGTTTGAGCTGATCCATCCAGGCCGGTAACGGTCTGCAACCCATCTGGTGCACCCCTTCAGATGGGGTTGGCATTACCGGAGAGTTGTTTCGCGATGGTGCATGGCCGATGAACAAGGCGCCCCGGATCGGGCGCCATAGCACCGGTTGCGGATCATCCCCTTGGCATGGGGGCTGATCCGGTCAGGTGTCTGGTGGTCACGCAGGTCCTGTCTGGGGCCTAGCAGAGAAGGGAGAAGATGGCGTCGGAGAGAAGAGACGCTCGGATTCCTCCCAACATCAACGTATGCGCTTGTTGAGCCGTGGAAGTCGCTCACGGGTACCTGTTCCCGTACCGATGGCACTCAATGGAGGGCATGGCCGAGAAGCAGATCGCGGGCGCCGTTGACCACTTGCATGGTGTCGTGCTGACCACCACGATCGGGATGGTGTTCAGCCGCGCAACGCTTCCATGCCTGTTTCACCTGCGCTTCGGTCAATCGGCCGGAGAGGGGGAGATGCAGGCGCTGCCGCGCCACGATTGCATCAATGTCCGGATGCTTGCCCAACGGGCCCCAGTCGGCCTTGCTGAGCGCTGGACGACGTTGGCTGCCCACCTTTCGTTTTCGGCCTTGCGCGGCCCGATCGCTGCCGAAGCCTCGTGTTGTCTGGCTTGCCCTGTTCGGCCGTTGTGTCTGGGAGTCGCCCCGGGTGGTGGTGAGCAGAACGGCCCGCTGATCAAGCGTGGTCTGGGACATGGAAGATCTCGCTTCGCCTCAGCTTGCTGCAGCGTCGTGCTGGCACAACACCTCATCGGACTGCTGGTCGAGCCGCCTCAGCGCAGAGACCTGATCGGCTCCAGGGTAGATCCTCTGAGGAACTGGGCCATCCGCGCTTCGCGCGCAGCCTGGTTCAGATCAAGGCGCGTGATCGCGTAACCGAGAGCGTTGACCTGATCCAACCACTGCTCCCAGTCGCTGCACGCCTGGAGACGACGCCTCAGCGCCGGGTTGACCTCGCTCGCAACCACGAGCGCGAGCAGTTGCTGGCGTGACATGCATCCCCACCGGCGCTGGCTTCAGCATGGCCAGTCCGACGTGATCTGCCAACAAAAAACCCCGGCGACTGCCGGGGTTCAGCGTGGATCGAACCAGTTTTAGCCCGAGGACATCTCGGCTCAGGTCCTGGGTCCAGGTTGTCGCAAGGATCAGGCCCAGCCTTTCTGGGACATGTCTTCAACGTAGGCAGCCACATCAGCGATGTCACCTTCGCTGAGCTTGCCACCAAAGGCCGGCATGGCGTTCTTGCCGTTGGTCACCTGATAAGCGATGGCAGCCTCATGGCCGCTGCTGTAGTTGGCCAGGTAGGCCTCGAGGGCATCCTGCTTGAGGGTGCGCTCAGCGTTGACCACATTGCCGCCGCCCATGTGGCAGGCAGCGCAGTTGGCCGAGAAGATCTGACCACCGTGGGCCACGTCAGCGGCAAAGCTCGGGGTCGCGCCCAGCAGCAGCGTCAGGCAGAGGGCAAACAGGGAGAGAAGACGGCGCATGGGAAGCGCTGAAGTGCACGATTACCGAACAAAAATAGGGCTGCTGGCCGCCTCAAGGGCCTGATGTTGCAGCCAGGGGGACGGTTCGAAACATTTTGGTCACAACCCGGGCACCCGGGCCCGGGCCGCGGTGCTCAGAGGCGCCCGCGACGGGGCACGCCGGAACTCTCCAAGACTGCCTCCAGGCTGGGGGCATGACTCGCCAGACCAAAGCGCTCGGGCGGGCTCACGGGGTCATGCACGAAATGACGCTGCTGGATCGAAAACAGATCCCAGGGGGTGATCTCGAGCCGCAGCAGCCTGATCAGGCCATCGATCAGCCAGCTGCTGAGCGCCAGCCCCAGAGGCGGGTACCAGCCATGGCGCCAGCGTGACAACCGTTGCAGGGTCTGGTTGAGGGTGATCGGGGCCTGACCCAGCACAAGCCGCCGCACGGCCCCCTGCCCCGGCTCTGAATTGGCCTGGTGGGGGACGGTGGCCAGATGCACGCACACCCTGGCGATATCGGCGGCATGGATGAAGTGGAAGCTGCCGTCGGCACGCAGCCATTTGGCCAGGGGCAGCCAGCGCACGGCATCGAGCAGGCCTGCAGTCAGGTAGCTGGTGGGGTGGGTGTCGCCGCCGTTGCACTGACCCGCCGGGCCGATGCGGCCACCGAACACCAGCGTGGGAAACACGGCGACGATGCGCGCCGCCAACGGGTGCTGCTCAAGCTGCTGCAGACAGAGCGCCTTGGTCTGGATGTATTCGGTGCCGAACTCGGCCGCCTGGGGCAGCAGCTGCAGGTTGCGATCGAGAATGCTGGCTGTGGAGAAATAGGTAATCTGCTCGACCACAGCCGGATCCAGCAGCTCCAGCAGACGCTTCACGGCCACGACGTTGACCTGGTGGGCGCGCTCGGGATCTCCCCAGGCGGTGGCGGTGTGAATCACTCTGGTGGCAGTGGCGATCTGGGCCGCATGGGGCGCGAGCTCGCGCAGGTCGCCCACCAGCAGCGTGATGCGCGGGTCGTCTTTGGGCACGGCGCTCAGCTTGGCCGGATCGCGCAGCAGCAGCAGCAGCTGGGCATCGGTCTGCTGGTACAGCTGCTCGCTGATGTACTGCCCGACGCAGCCGGCGGCGCCGGTGATCAGGATGCGGGCCGCGCGGCTTGTGCTCAAGCGGCGACTCCGAGGCGCTCCATCACTGACTTGCCGGCCTCGAAGAAGAACTGACCGTTCTCCTCAGGGGTGCCCGGCAGGATGCCGTGCCCCAGGTTGAGAATGTGCTTGCGGCCGCGGGCCTTGCGCACCGTGTCATCGATGCGATCGCGAATGGCCTCGGGGGTACCGAACAACAGCCCGGGGTCGACGTTGCCCTGGACGCCCACATGCTGGGGCAGGCGAGCCAGGCCTTCGGCCATGTCGACCGTCCAGTCCAGCGAGACGATGTCGACGCCGGTGCCGGCCATGCGCTCGATCACGCCGGCGCTGCCGCTGATGTAGAGGATGAAGGGGGTGTCGGGATGGGTCTGCTTGACCAGGTCCACCACCTTTTTCTGATAGGGGGCGGCAAAGGTGTCGTAATCAGCCGGGCTGAGCTGGCCGGCCCAGCTGTCGAACATCTGCACCACCTGGGCGCCCGAATCGATCTGGTAGCGCAGATAGGCTGCGATCGACTCGGCAAAGTGGTCGAGCAATCGGTGCAGCAGGGCGGGCTCGCGGAAAGCCATGGCCTTGATCACCGCGTAGTTCTTGCTGCTCTTGCCCTCGACCACATAGGCGGCCAGGGTCCAGGGGGCACCGACGAACCCCAGCACCGCGGCCTCGTTGCCCACCGCCTGGCGCAGGCGGGAGAGCACCTCGCCCACGAAAGGCATGCTCTCGGCCGGCTGCAGGGGCCTCAGCGCCTCGACCTGGGCCATGGTGCGGATCGGGTCCTGGATCAGGGGTCCCTTGCTTTCGACGATGTCGAAGTCGATCCCCATGCCCGGCAGCGGCGTGAGGATGTCTGAGAACAGGATCACGCCGTCGGGCTTGAAGGCCTGAAACGGCTGCATCGAGATCTCATAGGAGAGATCGGGGTTTTCGGAGCGCTCACGAAAGCCCGGATGGCGATCTCTCAGGTCGCGGTAGACCTTCATGTAGCGGCCGGCCTGACGCATCATCCACACCGGCGGCCGTTCCACCTGCTCCCCACGGGCGGCGCGCAGCAGCAGGGGGGTGGAACTGGTCATGGCAACGTCTGAGGGCAAGGCCTGATCAGGGGCGAACCTACCTGAGCGGCCCCGGCCTCAGGCCTCAGGCAGGGCAGCCTCAGGGGCTTCGTCACAGAGCATCTCCTGGCTGCGCAGTTCATCGCGACTGAACACCAGCACCGCCAGCGGCGGCAGGCAGAGATCGAGTGAGTTCTCATAGCCGTGGATTGACCACTGGTCGGTGAACTTGCCGCCCAGGTTGCCCAGGTTGCTGCCGCCATAGCGCTCGGCATCGGTGTTGAACACCTCCTGGTAAAAGCCCTCCAGCGGCACACCGATGCGGTAATGGGAATGGCTCTGGGGCGTGAAGTTGGCCACCACCACCAGCCAGCGGCCGGTGGCCGCCTCGCGCCGCATGAAACTGATCACCGAGTGGCGGCTGTCATTGCAGTCGATCCATTGGAAACCGTACTCACTGAAGTCATCACCCCACAGCGCCCGCTCTGACTTGTAGAAGACGTTGAGGTCGTCGACCAACCGTTGCAGCCCCAGATGGGGTTCGTGGTGGAGCAGATCCCACTGCAGATCACCCCAGACATTCCATTCGGCCCGTTGGCCGAACTCCATGCCCATGAAGATTGTTTTCTTGCCGGGGTGGGTCCACATGTAGGCGAGCAGGGCACGCACATTGGCGAACTTCTGCCAGTCGTCGCCAGGCATTTTGTGCAGCAGGTTGCTCTTGCCGTGCACGACTTCATCGTGGCTGAGGGCCAGCATGAAGTTCTCGGTGAAGGCATACCAGATCGAGAACGTGACGTTGTTCTGGTGAAACTGACGGAACCAGGGGTCGAGCTCGAAGTAGTCGAGCATGTCGTGCATCCAACCCATGTTCCACTTGAGGTTGAATCCCAGGCCACCGATGTTGGTGGGCTGGGTCACCATCGGCCAGGTGGTCGATTCCTCGGCGATCGACAGGGCTCCAGGGAAATGCTGGAACAGCACGTGGTTGGCCTGTTGCAGGAACTGCACCGCTTCGGTGTTCTCTCGGCCGCCGTGCTCATTGGGGATCCACTCGCCATCGGGGCGCAGGTAATCGCGGTACAGCATCGAAGCGACCGCATCGACGCGGATGCCGTCGATGTGAAACTCTTCGAACCAATAGACGAGGTTGGCAACAAGAAAGTTGCGCACCTCGTTGCGGCTGTAGTTGAAAATCAACGTGCCCCATTCTTTGTGCTCGCCGATGCGAGGATCGGCATGCTCGTAGAGATGGGCGCCATCAAAGAAGGCCAGGCCATGGGCATCCTTGGGGAAGTGACCAGGTACCCAATCGAGAATCACGCCGATGCCCTCGCTGTGGCAGCGGTCCACAAAGGCACGGAACTCATCGGGCGTGCCGTAACGGCTGGTGGGGGCATACCAACCAGTCACCTGGTAGCCCCAGGACCCATCAAAGGGATGCTCCGAAATGGGCAGCAGCTCGATGTGGGTGAAACCCCGAGCCTTCACATACGGGATCAGTTTGTCGGCCAGCTCGGGATAGGTGAGTAGGCGTGCCCCTGGCTTCAGATCGGCCGCGGGCACGGGCGGGCGGGGGGTGCCATCGGGCTCGATGTAGGGCCGGTCGGCGCTGGCGTGCATCCAGCTACCCAGGTGCATTTCATAGACCGCCACCGGCTGCTCGAGCGGGTTGCGGCTGTCGCGCTCGGTGATCCAGGCCCCATCGCTCCAGCCATAGCGCCCCTGGTCCATGGGCTCGATGATCGAGCCGTTGGCCGGGCGCACCTCATGGCGGAAGCCATAGGGGTCGGCCTTCTGGTAGCAATGCCCCTGCTGGGTGCGGATTTCGTATTTGTAGATCTCGCCGGCGCCGAGGCCAGGAATGAACAGCTCCCAGCAGCCGCCCAGGCGGCTCTGCATGGGATGCATGCGCCCGTCCCAACCGTTGAACAGACCCAGGACCGACACGCTGCGGGCATTGGGGGCCCACAGGCAGAACATGACCCCGGCGACACCATCGCGCTCGGTCAGGTGGGCGCCCATCTTGCGCCAGATGTGGTGGTGGTTGCCCTCGGCAAACAGCAGCCGATCGAGCTCCCCCATCCACTCGTCGCGGAAGGCCCAGGGGTCATGCTGGATGTGCTCAATTCCGGCCCGCACCACCCGCAGCTGGTAGCCACTGCCGGGGTTGTGGTCGAGCCGGGTTTCAAACACCCATGGATGGTTGGGGGTTTCGAGAGCCAGACTCTGCTCCCCATGCAGCAGGTCGACCCGCTCGGCATCGGGCATCCAGACCCGCACCGCCCAACCTCCTGCCTCGAGCGGCTGGGGACCCAACACCGCGAAGGGGTGATCATGGCGACACTCGGCCAGGCGATGGGCGTCCTCAACCATCCAGTCGAGGCTGAGCGTGGCCATGAAAACCGAGCAGAGGAGCCGGGAGCTTAAGCCGGTTTTTAACCAGCCTGGCCCGGTTCAGCGAACCGAAGCAGGTCCGGTGAGGATTTCAGGAAAGTCGAGCCCGACGATCTGATTGCTGGCGTTGAAGATCACGAACAGGTTGTCGCTCAGCCGGTTGAACTGCACGTTGACCAGCACCAGCCGGGTGTCGTCGTTGCGTTCGGCTTCGACAGCCCGTCCGACCCGCACGAACTGACCCGTCTCTCTTTGCAGCTCCAGCCACTTGGATTGCAGCGAAGCGGGAGTGATCTCCTTCTGCAGGTCAGGGGCCAGAAAACTGTGGGCGGTGATGAAGTTCCCGGTGCTGACAGCCCTCACGAACTGCAGGGCCACGAGGCTGTCGTTGTCGTCGCTGCGGTCGATGTAATACCGCTCGATCCGTCCCTCGCGGTTGAGCACCATGAACACGACCCGGTTGCCAGCCTGGGTTCTGAGCTCTGCCTCGACGATGCTGTTGTTGATGCCGCTGCGCACGCTCAGCAGGTCGTAGCTGAGCACCCTGGGCTGGGTGCGCATGGTGGCGGCGATCATCGCGGGGCTCGTGATCGCCTGCATCTCGGGCGAAAACTGGGCATAGCGCGACCTGGCATCGCCGTTCTGCAACGCCGTAAGAATGCGTCGGGCTGCAGCGCGGGCCTGCTCCACCGAGAGGGCTGGTGCGGTGGTGTCGGCCTGGCTCGAGCTGGACCCCTGGGCCCGGGCCGCTGGCAGGGTCCCAGCCCAAGGCGCTGCGGCCAGCAATGCAGCCAGCGTCAGCGGGCCCAGGGAGGTGAAACGCGGCGCACGCAGCATCTCGGCGAAGGTTCGGGGCTTCAGTTTGCCCCAACCATCGGCTGAATGCTGAGACTGGCCTGGTCGAGCCCCAGCTCGACCGTGATCTCCCGGTGACCGGTGTTGACCGCCCCTCGCGGCAGGGTGCCATCACCGGGATTGACGGCGATCTGGGGCCAGGCCGCCAGAGCGATCGACAGCCGCAGGCGATCGCCCCGCCGCAACTGCGCAAACAGCGGCTGCAGCTCAATACAGCGCTGCTGGGGGGCCTCACAGGCCGCCCCGCGATGCCGTGCCACCCCCGTGCTGAGCTGGCTGACCTGGCCGTCGGGGCGCAGCAGCGAGAGTGCCGCGCACAGATCGAACCCCGGCTGATCGGCCTGGGCGATCAGGCCAACCTGCGGCTGTCCCAGCAGCTCCAGCGGCGCCTGCAGGGGCGCACTGGTGAAGCAGGCCACGTCGCAGCGCTGGTCGAGGTCAGCCCGGTCCACAGCCCCGGCATCGAGACCGAGGTGCCCCCCCCGACCTGGCAGGGGGCGCCAGGGGTCATGCACCAGGGTCACCGTGCCGCCAGCGGCGGTCGAGCTGAGCTCCCCCTCAAGAGGGTCCACAGCGGCAAGACCGCCGCTGCGCAGGCCCCAGCTCTGGCCGCTGCCCTGCCCGGGCAGCCGCGGCAGCCACAGGCCCTGCTCCAGATCCTGGAGCCAGCTGGGCTGGGGCGACAGCAACGCTTCAGGGGGTTCACGCATGCGCAGGTGGCGATCAAAGAAGGCAAGCTGCAGGCGGTCGATGCCCCCCTGCCAGTTGAGATGGCTCCAGGCGCCGATGCGCAGCAGGGGGTGGCCCCCGGCGGCCACGGCCCGCCGCCACAGGTCGAGCACACCGCGCAGGTGGGGGTCATGCCACCCGCCGATCAGCAGCAGGGGCTTCTGCCAGAGCGCCTGGGGGGGCTCATGCACCAGCCAGCCGACCGGATCGGCCGGATCCCGGTCCAGCCAGCCCAGCACCATGCCATCGGGATCCCAGCGCCGCATCAGATCGAGGCCTTCGGTCACAAACGCACCGGACGCCAGGCTGGCCCGGATTGCCTGCCAACCAACCTGGTCGTGAGCCCGTCGACACCGCTGGGCCGCCAGTTGCAGCCCCCAGGCCAGCGACAACGCCCACCAGTGGCAACCACCCTCACTGGCCCAGTGCAGGCGCTCATCGACACCGGCCATGGCGGGCACCAAGGCATCGGGCAGGTGCTCGCCGGAGGTGTTCAGCAGCTGGCTGAGGCCCTGGTACGAAAAGCCGTAGGTGCCGACGCGTCCATTGCACCAGCTCTGACTGCGCAACCAGGCGATCGTGCTCGCAGTGTCGGCTGGCTCCTGCCGGAAGCCCGCGAACGCTCCGCCGGAGTCACCGCGCCCACGCACGTCCTGCACCACCACCGCGTACCCCTGAGCGACGTACCACCGGGGGTGGGCGTAGGTGACGGTTGAGGCGATGCGGCTGCCGTAGGGCTGCCGCATCAGCAGCACGGGCCACGGTCCCCGACCGTCGGGCTGCCACAGCCGGGCATGAAGTGCGACGCCATCGGCGGCGATCAGCTTCACCGCACGTCAGGGCAGTACAAACCGACCACGTAGGTCACCAACACCTCGGCATCCGCCGGGCTGAGCGACTGCTGGCGGGCGATCGCCTGGGTGACCTGGGCCGAGGTGAAGCTCAGATCCTGGGCGTTGTACTGGCGCAGCTGCTGACACAACGCCTTGCCGCGCTGTGGGTTCTGCTTCACGGCATCGAGCAGGGCCGACTGCTGGGCGAACACGGGCAAACCGAGGGGAACACTCAGCGGCAACACGGTGCCCAACAAAGCCGGCAGGAGCGATCGCAGCATCGTCGTCCCAGGGACTGAGGCCTTCTGTTCTATTGCAGACAGAAGCGCACCCCTGAGCTGCCGTCGAGGGTCAGTTCGTGGGGCGACCGGGCTCCAGCGCCGCTGCCTGACGCATCCAGCGCCGCAGTGTGGACAGCTCGAGCAGCACGGCCGAACGACCGATCAGCTGCCGTTGCAAGCGGTTGATCTGCTGCAACAGGCGGTGGGGATCGGCGCTGGCCAGCCCCTTGGCGGTGGCGATGCCGGCATGCAGAAGCAGGGCGGCGTCTGCCGGCAGCAGGTCGAGCGCGACCACCAGTCGGGCCTGGCCCCGCAGCCGGATCAAACGCGCCTCGCTGGCGCCGCCACCGCGGCCGATGCGCACCAGGGCGTCCTGATCGAGGTCGGCGAGCTGGTGCCAGGTACCGATGCCGGCGGCCCGCAGCCGCTCAGCTTCGCGGCTGAAGTGGGCCGGCAGGGGGAACAGATCCATCGCCTTAGGCGGGGTTGATCAGCTCGCCACTGCCCAGGTTGCGCTGAACCTCGGCCAGCACCACTGGACGGTCGAGCCCATCGGCCTCGGGGACGATGCGGCGCAATCGCACGGTTACCAGGCCGTCGGTGGTGTTGCGGCCACTGCCCCGCAGATTGCGGGCCACCTGCTCAAGGCTTGGAGCGACGGCCGCTTCGGCCAGATCGGCCGGCGCCGCGGCGATCACCAGATCCGCACCGTTGTCATAGACGATGGGCACGGCCACCGCCCCTTCGATCAGCAGCAGCGGGCGATAGCTCACCGCAAAGGCCACGCAGGAGATGGCCAGCAGGGTGGTGAAGCTGGTGACCCCGACCAATCTGAAACGAATGCCCCAGCCCAGCCCGAAGCCGAGCAACATCAGCACGAACAGCCCGCCGCTGGCCACCCCCAGCCAGCGGCCGGCCTCGAGCAGGATCGGATCGGTCTGCATGGGGCTGGGAGTCGCGGAACAAGCCCCTTATATTGCGCCGAATGCTGGCCCCGCTCGCACCGGGGAGACGTGCTCTTGCCCTGCTTCAGGCGCCCTCTGCTGATTGGTGCCGGAGCCCTTGGCGCAGCTGCCCTGGCCAGCGCCTGCCTCGATCGCCTGGCCGAAGACGCCTTTGTCCGGGTGCAGCCAGGCCTGGAGAGCAACCTCTCGGTCCAGCTCGATCAACAGGTCAGGCTGGGGCGCTACCTGGGTCTGCGGGCCTGGGGGGTGCAGCTTGGACCGGTCAGCGTGTCTCCGCGGGGCGTCAACCGCTCGAGCCTCAGGGTCGAACGGCTGACCATGACGCTGGCCCCCCTGGCGAGCCTGCGCCAGGGGGTGCCCACCCTGCTGGTTGAGCTGGGTCCCACAACCGCGACCCTGGAGGCCAACGCCCACGGCCACTATTGGCGTGCGCCGGCCCGCTCCCGCGGCCAGCAGCCACCCCGACTGGATCTGCGTGCCCGTCTGCAGCAACCGGCCGCGGTGGCGATCCCGGCGCAACGGGCCCGCTACCAGCTCACCAGCGCCCTTGCCCTGCGGCCCGACCAGACCAGGCTGGAGCTGCGCAGCAGCCTCAGGCCCCAGCAGCGGGGCAACCGGACCAAAACCGGGCTGCTCCAGCTGCACGCCCGGGGCAACTGGACGACGCAACGCTGGCAGGGGCAGCTGGCCCTGCGCCAGCTGGCGATCGCCGATCTGGCGAACCTGCTGCCCAACGGCCCCGGCGTGCGGGTGCCCGGCACGCTGGACGGCGTGCTGCAGCTGCGCTGGTCCGACAACCAGCCCCACTGCGGCGGCAACTTACGCGTTCAGCAACTGGTCTGGCGCGGCGACACAGCTCAGCAGGTCAGGGGGCTGGAGCGGGCCGAGCTGCACTGCTCCGGCCAGAGGCTGACACTGCGGCCGACCACGCTGCGCTGGAACACCTGGCAGGCCCTGGCCAGCGGATCGCTGCGTTGGCGCGGAGCCGACGCTCTTCAGGTCGAACGGCTGGCGCTGCGCCGCGGCCGTTCCTGGATCAGCGCCAGTGGCTCCGTCGCGCCTGGGCTCGATCTGCGCAGCCGCCTGCAGCTGCACCCGCAGGATCTCGACGGGCCACTGCCCGTGCCTGGCTGGCTGGGAACAGCCCCGCTGCAGGGCGATCTGAGCGCCCGTGGGAGCTGGGACAAGCCGGAACTGAAGCTCACCGCTCGCCGCCGCCAGGATCCCCTGCTGGGTTCCTGGGATGGTGAAGCCACCTGGTCGGCAGGGGTCGTGCGGCTGAACCAGCTGCGCAGCAGGTATCTGCAGGCCAGCGGCAGCCTGCCGCTGGTGCTGCAGCCGGGCCAGGCTCTGCGTAGCGGTCTGCTGCAGCTGCAGCTGGCGCTGCAGGCATTCCCGCTGCAGCGGCTGCGGCCCCTGGTCGGTGCCCAGCTGGGAGGGTCGCTCCAGGCCCAGGGAACGATCAGCGGGGCCCTGCAGGCCCTGGTGCCCGATCTGCAGCTGCAGCTCACCGACCCGGCGGCGGGCCCGTTGCTGCTGCGCGAGCGCTGGAGCGGCCACTGGTACGGGCAGGCGGGCGGTGGAGGCCGGCTGGAGATGGCGGCCCAAGGTCCAGCACCACAAGGACTACTCAGCGCCAGTCTCAACCGGCGTTGGATGCCGACCGCTGTGGTGTTGCGGCGGGGCACCGGGAGCTTGACACTGCAAGGGCTTCCGCGTGCCTACCGCTGGCAGGCACGCGCTTTGTTGCTCGACGGACTGGCCTGGCGGGCCGGATCCCGAGGGGGCCCCCATGGGGTACGGGGCCTGCTCAGCGGCAGCGGGCGGCTGGGGTTGCAACCGCTTGCCTTCAGCGGCGCTGTCACCTTGCAACGTCCAGCCGTGCTCGGACTGCGACTGCAACAGGCCGAACTGGAGGGCCGCTACCAGGATGGGCGCTATCAGCTGCAGGCCCTGCTCAGACCGCCCGGCCCTGCTCAGATGACCCTGGTCGGCAGGGGGCGCTGGCAGGGCGCCGTTGACCTGGTGCTGCAGGCCCGTGGACTTGAGCAGACCACGCTGCAGCAGCTCGCTGACGTGTGGCCCCAGTGGCAAGGCCCCGGAAGCAGCCCCATCGGCAGCGCCCGCGATCTGGGCACCCTGCTGATCGACAGCCTGGGACAGAGCGTGCAGCAACAGCTGCTGCTGCTGGAGCAGGCCCGAGCCGAACTGGCCAGCAGCGGCCGCAGCGGCGGCTTGCCCCAGGGCAATCTGGACCAGCGGCTACGGCAGCTGCAGGCCAGGGTCGACGCCGACATCAGCCTCAGGGGACCGCATCTCAACCGCGCCTGGCTCGACCTGGCCGCCAAAGGACATCTTTGGCTGGCCACGGCGACCAGCGACACCCAGCTCAGCCAGGAGCCGTTTGTGGCCCGCATCGAAGGGCCCCTGGGCCAGGGCGGAGGCAAGTTCAGCCTGGAGCAACTACCCCTGAGCCTGTTGGCGCTGCTCACCCCCGTGCCCAGCAGCCTGCGCGGCAACCTCGACGTTGCGGGTCGTTACAGGCTGGGACGGGCCCAGCGCGAACTCAGCCTGCAGCTGGGGCTGAGCGATGCCGAATTGGCGGGAACCGCCATCACCATGCCGCGGGGCCAGGTCGACCTTCAGGGCGAAGCCCTCAGGCTTGATCTGGCCCTGCTAGCAGCGGGATCCAGCAGCAGCATCGACCTGGCGGGCCTGCTGCCGCTGGACCCCGACCGCGCCGATCTGGAGCTCAGAATCGCCAGCCGCGGCGATGGCCTGCGCTTTCTGACGACCCTGGCCCAGCCCAGCCTGCAATGGCAGCAGGGCAGCGCCGATCTGCAGCTGCTGCTGCGGGGCAGTGTCAACGATCCGATCGCCAATGGCTTCGTGCGCATCCGCGATGGCCGCATCCAGTTCATCGGTCAGGCCATCGAAGACCTGGAGGCGACGGTGGTCTTCGACTTCGAGCAGATGCTGGTGCAGAGCCTGAGCGCCCGGGTGGGTCGGGGAGGCCGCCTGAATGCATCCGGCCACCTCGGGCTGCTCAACCCCACGCCGACCCAGCCGCCCCTCTCGGTTTCGCTGGAGCAGGTTGGCTTCACCCTGCCCCGCATCGAGGGGGTGGCCAACGGCCGGCTGCAGATCGACGGCAGCCTCCGGGACCTGCAGATGGGTGGCGAGCTGGCGATTGATCGGGGCACCATCAATGCCCAGCGCGGACGGTTGATGCCGTCGCGTCCGGGCGAGCTTGCCAGCGCACCGCGCAAAGGGGTGGCCCAGCTGCTGGAAGAGAACTGGGATTTCCAGAAGCCTCTGCTGCTGGTGGGTGCCGAAGTCGAGAGCAACAGCAGCCAGGCGGTGCTCGATGCCGTGCCGCGGTTCAAGCCCCTGGGCTTCAACGACCTGCGGCTGAAGCTCGGACCCAACCTCAGGATCGGCATTCCCGGGGCGGCGTCGTTCCAGACGGCAGGGCTGCTGCGACTCACCGGCCGCCTGGATCCGAGCCTGCGCGCCCGTGGCGTGGTGCGCCTGCTGCAGGGGCGCCTGAACCTCTTCACCACCACCTTCAGCCTCGATCCCGAGGCCCCGAATGTGGCCGTGTTCACCCCGGCCCTGGGCCTGATCCCCTATCTCGACATCGCCATGCGCACCCGGGTGTCCGACAGCCTGTCGGTCACCGGGCAAGCGTTGAGCGGCACGCCTTCTCTCGCTGAGATCGAGGCCCAGGGGGGGCTGAACTCGCTCAACCAGCTCAACCTGGTGCGCATCACCGTGAGCGTCAGCGGTCCGGCAGACCGCCTGGTGCAGAACCTGAAACTGCGCAGCAGCCCGCCATTGCCCGATTCACGCCTGATCGCCCTGATCGGCGGAAACTCACTTGCAGGCCTGAGCGGCAGTGGGGCCGGCGCCGCGATCGCCACCGTGGTCGGTCAGACCCTGCTGTCGCCAGTGCTGGGGGGTCTCAGCGATGCCTTCGGGCAACGGCTGAGCTTCGCCCTGTACCCCACCTATGTGAATCCCAACGTGACCAGTCAGGAGGCGTTGCAGTCGCAGCGGCTGGCGCCGCAGCTGGTGCTGGGCTCCGAAATCGGCATCGATGTGACGGAGCGGTTCAATGTGTCGGTGCTGGCGGCCCCGAACCGTTCCGACGTCCCCCCCCAGATCAACCTGAATGTTCGCGCCAACGACCTGCTCACGGTTCAGGGCACGGTCGACACCCAGGGGGCCTGGCAGACCCAGCTGCAACTGTTCTTCCGGTTCTGATGCCGATCTGATGAAGGTGAAGCAACCCAGATGAAGCACCCCAGCCAGGCCAGCGGCGACCTCATCGGCATCGATCTGGGCGGCACGGCCATCAAGCTGGGCCGTTTCAGTGAAGCCGGCGACCTGCTGGCCGAGCTGGAGGTGCCCACCCCCCAACCGGCCATGCCCGGGGCGGTCACCATCGCCATCGCCGAAGCCGTGGCCAAGCTCGATCCCGATCGCCTGGCCGCGCGGGTCGGCATCGGCCATCCGGGTCCGGCCGACGGGGCGGGTCGGATGGCCCGCATCGCCATCAACCTGCCGGGCTGGGTTGACGTGCCCCTGGCCGACTGGCTGGAGCCGATGCTCGATCGGGTGGTCACCTGTGCCAACGACGGCAACTGCGCCGTGCTGGGTGAACACCACAGCGGCGCCGCTCGGGGCTGCAGCGATGTGGTGCTGCTGACCCTGGGTACCGGTGTGGGCGGGGGCGTGCTGCTCAATGGAGTCCTGTTCAGCGGTCACCGCGGCGCGGCGGCCGAACCCGGGCTGATCGGCCTCGACCCGGAGGGTCCGCCGTGCAACAGCGGCAACCGGGGCTCGCTCGAATCGTTCTGCAGCATCCGCGGGCTGCGCCGGCTCAGCCCCCTGCCCCCCGATGAGCTCAACCGCAGGGCCGACGCGGGCGATGCCGAAGCCCTGGCCGTGTGGCAGCGCTACGGCGCACGGCTGGGCCATGGCATCAGTTCCCTCGTCTATCTCTTCACCCCCGAACTGGTGCTGGTGGGGGGCGGCCTGGGCGGGGCGAGTCGGCACTTTCTGCCGGCGGTCTGGGAGCAGGTCACAACCCGTGTGCAGCCGACCAGCCGCGACGGCCTCAGGATCGCCCCGGCCGCGCTGGGCAACGGCGCCGGCCGGCTGGGGGCGGCCCTGCTGGCGGCCCAGCGCTTGGGATGATGGCCCCATGAGCACCCCCGTTCCCGATCCGAGCCCCGCGCTGCTGCAGCGGGCCGCCAGCGTGCGCCGCAGCGCCATGGCCCTCGGACAATGCAGCGACGCCGATCGACGCGCCGCGGTGCTGGCGATGGCCGATGCCCTCGAGGCCGACCAGAGCGCGATCGTGGCGGCCAACCAGGCCGATCTGGAGGCCGCCGCCAGCGACGGGCTGGCCGAGGCCCTCGTGGCCCGGCTCAGGCTCGACGGCCCCAAGTTGGCCGCAGCCATCGCGGGCGTGCGCCAGGTGGCCCAGCTGGCCGATCCGGTGGGTGTGCGTCAGCTGCACACCGAGCTGGATGCGGGCCTGGTGCTCGAGCGCGTGAGCGTGCCCCTTGGGGTGCTGGGGGTGATCTTTGAAGCGCGGCCCGATGCGGTGATGCAGATCGCCTCCCTGGCCATTCGCTCGGGAAACGGCGCCCTGCTCAAGGGCGGCCGCGAGGCCAACCTCAGCTGCGCGGCGATCATGGCCGCCCTGCAGGCCGGTCTGACCCGCAGCCGCGTCGAACCCACGGCCCTGGAACTGCTCACCAGCCGCGAGGAGAGCCTGGGCCTGCTCAGGCTCGATGGGCTGGTGGATCTCATCATTCCACGGGGCTCCAACGCTCTGGTGCGCTTCATTCAGGACAACACCCGCATTCCGGTGCTGGGCCATGCCGACGGGGTCTGCCATCTGGTTGTGGATGCCGCGGCCGACCCCGCCATGGCCCTGCGGCTGGCCCTCGATTCCAAGACCCAGTACCCGGCGGCCTGCAACGCGATCGAAACCCTGCTGGTGCACCGCGCCATCGCGCCCGCATTCATGCCCAAGGCGATCGCGGCCTTTGCGGCGGCTGGCGTCGAACTGCGTGGCGATGGGGCGGCCATGGCTCTGGGGGTGAGCAAGGCCGCAAGCGACGACGACTGGAGCTGCGAATACAGCGACCTGATCCTGGCGGTGCGCATTGTCGACGATCTTGAGGCAGCCCTGGAGCACATCCGCCGCCATGGCTCGCGGCACACCGACGCGATTTGCACCGGCGACCCGGCGGCCGCTGATCGTTTTTTGGCGGCGGTCGACAGTGCCGGCGTCTACCTCAACTGCTCGACCCGCTTTGCCGATGGCTTTCGCTACGGCTTCGGGGCCGAGGTGGGCATCAGCACCCAGACCCTGCCGCCGCGGGGCCCCGTCGGACTGGAAGGTCTGGTCACCTACCGCTACCGGCTGCGGGGCGACGGCCATATTGCCTCTGACTATGCCAGTGGCGCGCGCCGCTTCAGCCACCGGGCCCTGCCGCTGTGAGCGAGGCGATCGTGGATCAGATCGTGGTGCGCGGCCTACGCCTGTGGGCCCACGTGGGGGTGTTTGAACACGAGCGCGAACTGGGCCAGTGGTTCGAGGTTGATCTGGCCCTCGGCATGGATCTGGCCGCCGCCGCCCGCAGTGATGCCCTGGCCGACACCCTCGACTACGGCCAGCTGATCACGGCCCTGCAGCAGCAGGCCCGCAGCATCCGCTGCCAGACGCTCGAGCACTACAGCGAACGGATGCTGGATCTGGCCGAAAGACTCCATGGGCCCGTGCCGATCACGCTGGAGCTGCGCAAATGCCGCGCACCGGTGCCCGGCTTCAGTGGTGTGGTGGCGGTGCGGCGCCAGCGGTTCAGAGCCGCAGCAACCAGCCGCGGCGATCATGAAAGTCTGGCTCCGATCCCGGATGCTGCAAAGCCCAGTAGCTGAGTTCGCCTCCCCGCTGCTCGAGCACCGCTGTGAGGCCCAGCTCCAGCTCAGCCCCCCCCTGCAACGACTGCCGAAGGTCGGGTGGCAGCGGGCACTGCAGATTCAGCGTGAACAGGGCCTGCATGCAGGTCCGGTCGAACGGCAACTGCTGATAGGACGTCTCAATGCGCTGGCCGGCGCGGTATCCATCGAAGCGGTAGACGTTCCAATCGCCTGCCGGTGACAGGTTGAACTCCCAGTAGGCGCTGCAGCCGGCTGCAGCGATGAAGGCCTCAAAGCAGGTGTGCTTCCAGAGGCCATCGCAACGCTGGGGGGGTGTTCCCGCGCTCCCCTGCCCAATCGGCAGCTGCAGTGGCGAGACCGAAGGCTGCCAAGCCAGGTTGAAGCCCAAGCGCAGTCGGCCGTCCTCGATCGCAGCCAGGGCACGCAGGTCTGCGCGCCCTGCCTCAACCCCTTCCCAACAGCAGAGCAGGAGCGGCAGCGCTGGGATGGCGCTCATGAATCACACAACATGGAGATCAGTTCACGAAGCTCTGGCTCCTGGGCCTCAATGCTCTCGGCCAGACGGAACTGCACCAGTGCCCGTTCAAGGTTATGACGCGCGTGGTTCACCCTGAAGTAGACGTCACCCTGGAGATGGTCGCAGAAAAAGCGCATTCCCAGCTCGAAGGGCAACAACCGAACGGCGTCGTAGAGGTGGGCGATGTCGTGGCGTGTGAGCACGGCGCCGGCCTCGTGCAGGTAGCCGCGGAGCATCGCGGCAGCGAGGTCAAGGTCAAAGCTGACCGCCTCCAGATCGGTGGTTTCCTCGCCAGCGGGGTTGCAGCCCGAACGCAGGGCATCACCGATGTCGTAATGCAGCAGGCCCGGCTTGACCGTGTCGAGATCCACCATCGCCACAGCACAACCGGTCGCGTTGCACAGCATCACATTGTTGACCTTGGGGTCACCGTGAATGGGGCGCAGCCGAAGATGGCCTGCCTCACGGGCCTGCTCGAGCACCGGCACCAGATCCTGGCGTGCCTCCATGAACGCCACACAGGCCTGGGCCTGGGGATCGGACAGACGCTGGGCCACGGCTGAGGCGCCGGTTGCGCCGGCAGACAGCACCTCCAGGTAACGCGCGTGGTAACGGGGGGTCACGTGAAACCCCTCCAGGGTGTCGGCCAACTGCGCGGCCGGCAGATCGTGAATCAGGGCATGAAAGCGCCCCAGAGCCCGACCCACCTCCTGGGCTTCGCTGCTGTGCTGCAGGCAGTCGAGGCTGTGGGCGCCCTCGATGAAGGTGATCATGCGCCAGGAGCCATTGCCGTGATGCAGCAGATGCCGCGGCGCATCGAGCTCGGCATGGGCGCCCCCCCGCAACGGCACCGGAGTCGGCACTTGCCAGGGGGGACGATCCCCAGAGGGAATGTCAGCGGCGAGCCGCTGACGGCAGTGCCGCACAACTGTCTCCAGATTGGCCATCACCAGATCGGGGCGCTCAAACACCGCCGTGTTCAGGCGTTGCAGCACATAACGGCGCCCCCCCGTCACCTCCACCACATAGGTGGCATTGACATTGCCCGTACCCAGAGGTTCGACGCGCTGTGGCGTCCCCTCGGTGGCAAAGCCACTGGCAAGCTCCAGCAGGTTCATCCGGCGATGGCGACCAGCCCCGAATGGCGGATCAACGCCTCGGTGCTGGGGGGCCGTCCCCGGAAGGCTTCAAAGATCTCGGCCGGGGCGCGGCTGCCACCCAGTGACAGCACCGTGTCGCGGAAGCGGCGGCCGGTGGCGACGACCTTGTCTTCCACATCCAGGCCCACCTCTTCAAAGGCGCTGAAGGCATCAGCGCTGAGCACCTCGGCCCACTTGTAGGAGTAATACCCGGCCGAGTAACCGCCAGCAAAGATGTGGCTGAAGGCGCACAAGAAAGCGTCATCGTCGATCGGCTCGAGCACGGTGGTGGTGCGGGCCAGCTCGCGCCGCAGCTGCTCGGGGCTCTGGCCACCGTCGACCGTCCAGACACTGTGCAAGCGCAGGTCGGTCAGGGCGAAGTGCACCTGCCGCAGGGTGGCGCTGCCGCCCATGAAGGTGCGGGCCGCCAGCAGCTTCTGGTACTCGGGCTCGGGCAGGGGTTCGCCGCTCTGCCAGTGGCGGGCCATGCCCATCAAGGTGGCGCGGTCATAGCACCAGTTCTCCATGAACTGGCTCGGCAGCTCGACGGCGTCCCATTCGACGTTGTTGATGCCGGCGGCCTGGGGGCGTTCAACGGTGGTGAGCATGTGCTGCAGCCCATGGCCGAACTCATGGAACAGGGTCTCGACCTCGTCAAAGGTCATCAGGCTGGGGGTGTCCCCCACCGGCGGGCTCTGGTTGCAGATGAGATAGGCCACCGGCAGCACGGGCTCGCCACTGCGGTTGGTGCCGCGCCCCAGGCACTCGTCCATCCAGGCGCCGCCGCGCTTGCTTCCCGGCCGGCTGAACGGATCGAGGTAGAAGCCCGCCAGGGGTGTGCCGCTAGCGCCGTCAAGCACCCTGAAAAAGCGCACGTCGGGGTGCCAGCTGGGGGCTTCGCCGGGGTCGGTGGCCATGATTCGGATGTCGAACAGGCGCTGGCACAGGCCGAACAGCCCCTGCAGCACCTGCTCCAGGGGAAACCAGGGCCGCAGCGCCTCACTGTCGAGCTCAAAGCTCTCCTGCCTTAGCTTTTCGGCCCAACAAGCCACGTCCCAGGGTTGGAAATCCTCGGCCTCGGGGGCCCCGTGACGGCGGGCGATGGCCCGCAGCGCCTCCAGCTCACGCTGGGCCGCCGGGTGGGCCGCCGCCCGCAGCTCTTCGAGCAGCTGCTCGACCTCGGCCACCGAGCCGGCCATCTTGGAGGCCAGGCTCACCTCGGCCCAGTTGGCATAGCCAAGCCGCTCGGCCTGGTGGCGCTTGAGCGTCAGGATCTGCTCGATCAGCGGGGTGTTGTCGAGCTCACCGCGCGAGGCCCTTGCCACCTGGGCCCGGTACACCGCTTCGCGCAGATCACGCCGGGCGCTGTATTTGAGAAAGGGCACCACCCGCGGCATGTCGAGGCCCATCAACCAGGGGCCCTGCTCGGCGCTGGCCTCGGCATCACCAGGCTGTTGCAGGGCCTGGCGGGCCGACTGGGCCAGCAGATCCAGCAGGCTGGATGGCAGGCCTGCCACCTGGTCAGCCTGGGTAAGCCTCAGGCTCCAGCCATTGGTGGCATCGAGCACGTGGTTGCTGTAGCTGGTGGCCAGTTCGGCCAGTTGCTGGCTGGTCGCGTTGAAGGCCTGCTGCTCAGCACCCTCGAGGCCGACACCGCGCAGTTCCATGTCACGCAGCTCGGCACCCAGAATGCGACGTTGGGTGGTGTCGAGGCCGTTGTGGCCCGCCAGCTGCTGCAGCGCCCGGTAGATGGGGCGGGACTGGCCGGCCCGGTTGCCGAAGGCCACCACCGCCCCCTGCTGCCGCTGGTGGGCCTCCCGCAGCTCCGGACTGTTGCAAACCCCGTTGAGATGGCTGACCACGCCCCAGCTCCAACGCAGGCGTTCCCCCAGCTGGTGCAGGGGCTCCATGAGCTCAGCCCAGCCCAGGGGTGCCTGGCCGGGGGCCAGACGCCGCGCAAGGGTGGCCTCAAGCGCATCGAGCTCAGCGCCGAGTGCAGCCAGGAGCTGGGGGATGGCCTGATCCACCTGCTCCGGGGTGACCGCCATGAAGTCGGGCAGTCCCTCGCCAGCCAGCAAGGGCAGGACAGCACGCTGGTCTGATGCGCTGGCCGTCGTGCTTTCAGATGCCGTCATGGTGCCCATGCTGTTGCGTTCATTCCAGCCCATGGGCCCGCGACCGCGCGGCCAGGGGCAATACGGTCAACCGAAGCCCAGGGTCTGGCTGAGGGCCAGGGCCGGGGTGGCTGCCAGACGGGCCGCCAGGGCATTGGTGCCGGCCTCGTAGAAATCGATGGCGAGGCGGGGCCAGAAGCCGATCGCCAGGGTGGGGACGAGCAACGTCAGGCCGATCACCAGCTCGCGCGGTTTCATGTCACCCGTGATCGCCAACGCGGGGATGCGGGGCCCGAAAAACACCCGACGGCAGAGTGACAGCAGGTAAACGGGGGTGAGGACCAGACCGATCGCCGCCAGCACGATCGTGACCACGCGAAAGCCGACGGTGAAGCCGTCATTGGCCGTGACTCCGAGAAAGACGGTGATCTCACTGACGAAACCACTCATGCCCGGCAGAGCCAGTGAGGCCAGCGAACTGGCCAAAAAGAAGGCGAAGGTGATCGGCAAAGCCTTCGCCAGTCCGCCCATGTTGGGGATCGACAGGGTCTCGGTGCGCTCGTAGAAGACACCGGTCACAAAGAACATGGCCGCTGCGATCAGGCCATGGCTGATCATCTGGAGCATGGCGCCGCTAATGCCCAGCGCATCAACAGCTCCGATCCCCAGCAACACGAAGCCCATGTGGCTCACCGAGCTGCAGGCGATGCGCCGTTTGACGTTGTCCTGGGCGAAGGCGTTGAGCGCCCCATAGACGATGTTGACGATGCCCAGAATGATCAAGGCAGGAGCCAGCTGCAGATGGGCCTCGGGCAGCATCTGCACGTTGAAGCGCAGCAGGGCGTAGCCACCCATCTTGAGCAGTACCCCGGCCAGGAGCATCGACACCGCCGCATTGGCTTCGCCATGGGCATCGGGCAGCCAGGTGTGCAGCGGGAACATCGGCAGCTTGACCCCGAAGCCGATCAGGAAGCCGAGATAACAGAGAAGGCCGAAGACACCTCCGGCCGAGCGGGCCGCCAGCTCACTGAGGTTGAAGGTGAATGGGCCATGGAGCGCCAGGGCCAGGCCGCTGAGCAGGATCAGCAGCGAGGCGGTAGCGGTGTAAAGAATGAATTTGGTGGCAGCGTACTGACGCTGCTTTCCACCCCAGATGGCGATCAGTAGGTAGACGGGCACCAGCTCCAGTTCCCAGGCCAGGAAGAACAGCAGAAAGTCCTGGGAGAGAAACACCAGGGCCTGGGCCGAGGCCTGAACCAGCAACAGGGCGAAGTAGAGCCTGGACTTGCGGGCGATCTTCCAGCTGGCCGCCGTGGTCAGCAGGGTCACCAGACCCGAGAGCACCACCAACGGGGCCGAAAGGCCATCGGCCGCCAGGCTCCATTCCAGACCGATCGCGGAAACCCAGCTGACGCGCTCCACCAGCTGCAGGCCCGCAGCCGCCGGGTCGTAGTGGCGGCTGAAAGCCACCAGCATGAGCACAAAATCAAGGCCCAGTACCGTGAGGGCCAGGCCGCGGGGCATGCGGGCGTCACTGCCGTCGCCGGGCAGCAGGGGCATCAACAGGGCACCCGCCGCCGGCAACAGCACAATCAACGACAGCCAGGGGAAGGACGCGGCTGCAGCTGGCAGATTCGCGCCCATATGGGACCCACTGACTGTTGCGAAATCTATCAGCCGCCCGATCTCGGCTGGGTAGAAATACTCACTCGCGAGGAGGAAGGGTCTCCCAGGTGCTGCCCTGGGACTGGAGTCCCAGATGTTCAGCACGTGACTCGACACCCTCGCTGCGCCAGCGCTCGACCATGGCGCCCTTGACCGCCTCGGCCACGTCGGCCGTGCACAGGGCCAACAGGCTGGGACCGGCACCACTGATCACGCAGCCCCATGCCCCCGCCGCCAGCGCCGCTTCGCGCACCGATCGCCCACCTTGAATCAGACCCCAGCGGTATGGCTCGTGCAGGCGGTCGTGCATGCCGTCGGCGATCAGGTCCCCGTTGCCGGTGCGCAACCCCTGCAAGAGCAGGGTCAGCGCGCCGAGATTGCTGACCGCGTCCGGGATCGGAATCGCCTTGGGCATGGCCCGCCGGGCCTCGCTGGTGGTGAGCCGGATCGCGGGAATCGCCACCACGGCGCGCACATCGGGAGACCAGCCACAGCGCAACACACGCCAGCGCTGGGAGGCGGCCTTGGCGGTCATGCATAGCCCTCCCACCAGCGAGGGCACCACATTGTCTGGATGCCCCTCGATGTCGATCGCCAGCTCCAGCAGCTTTTCGGTGCTCAGGGGTTCAGCTGCCAGGGCATTGGCCCCGAGCAGACCCGCCACGATCGCCGTGGCGCTGCTGCCCAGCCCCCGGGCCGGGGGCACCGCCAGGCGGACCCTGGCCTCGAGGGCCACCGGCTCGAGGCCGGCCTCCTTCCAGACCCGCTGGGCCGAGCGATACACCAGGTTGTCGGGACCACCACGCAGGTGGGCACCCTCGCTGCCCTCGATGATCAGGTCGAAGCGCTCGCTGCCTCCGGGGATGCAGC
The DNA here is from genome assembly GCA_018970945.1 of Cyanobacteria bacterium REEB417. GTDB lineage: Bacteria > Cyanobacteriota > Cyanobacteriia > PCC-6307 > Cyanobiaceae > RGUW01. Next base: position 90,965 of record JAGWVJ010000005.1, read on the forward strand.
GGACTTCGAACACGTTGTCGAGTTCGAGGGCAGCTCCGAGGCAATCGAAGCCCGGACCCAGGTTCGCGGTGGTGGCAGGCACATGGACCACCACTCCCTGCCCGACACTCGGGCGAGCCATGGCGTTGATTCAGCTCGGGCCAGTGTGTCAGCCGACCAGCATGCGGGCCCGGCAGGCGGCGCTGTAGAGGCCGATTCCCGGATCGGTGATCGCGGTGATCGGGATCGGCTCGAGCACCTCCCCGAGGCGTCCCTTGTTGAGAAAAGCCTGGCTGAACAGCGGCGAGCGCAGGGCCTCAAGCAACTTGGCGGCCGTGCCCCCGGCCAACCAGATACCGCCGCGGCAGAGGGCGGCCAACGCCAGATCTCCGGTGACGCTCCCGTAGGCCGACAGCCACAGGGCGAGCACCTCCTGGGCGAGCGGGTCACCGGCCGTGGCCGCCTGGGCCACCGCAGCCGGCAGATCCTGGGCTGGATCGTCGGCAACCGCCGCCAGGGGATGGCCGTGGGCCGCCCCACGGGTCGCCAGCATCCAGCGGGCCACCAGGCCCAACCCCGTGCCACTGACGACCCGCTCGGTCGAGAGGCGATCGAGGCCCAGTTCAGACTGCAACCACTGCTTGAGGTGCCACTCTTCGGCGCTGCGCGGAGCGAATTCGCCATGGGATCCCTCGCTGGCGATCGCCACAAGGCCTGCCGGGGTCGGGACCCCGTAGGCCACCCCCAGGCCGGTACCGGCCCCCAGCACCAGCAGCGGGGCGTCGGCCACGGCGGTGCCCGGGCGAACCTGGGCCTGCTGATCGGGCTGCAGGTGGGGAAGCCCGTAGATCAGCACGGCAAAATCGTTGACCAGTGCCAGCCGGTCGATGCCCGTGGCCGCTGCCAGAACCGGCTCCGACAATTGCCAGGGCAGGTTGGTGAGCCGGGCCTGGCCCGCCTGCACCGGACCCGCCACGGCAAAACAGGCCGCTTCAGGCTGGGCCAGGCCGGCAGCGGCGACGGGCCCGCCCAGAAAGGCCAGCAGCATGGGTGCCAGGTCGGGCCAATCGGCCGAGACATAGCGCTCGCTCACCAGCTGCTCCAGGCCACCACAGCCAGTGCGGTACAGGCTCAGCAGGGTCTTTGTGCCGCCGATGTCTCCGGCCAGCAGGGTGGTCATGGCACTGGCTGCGGGGGCGATCAGACCGGCAGGGCGAGACCCGCAAGCCGATCCTGATTGGCCTGGGCGGCGGCGGCAACCACGTCAACCAGGAACACAGTGCCCAGATCGCCATCGGGTCGGCTGCGCAGGCTCAGGGCCCTGGCCTCGGCTTCCTTGGCCCCGATCACGGCCAGCAGAGGAATCTTCATCTGCTCGCCATTGCGGATCAGCTTGCCCAGGCGATCACCGCTGTGGTCGATGCTGGCACGGATGCCGACGGCCTTGAGGGCGGCCAGCACCTCCTCGGCATAGGGGCGCACCTCGTCGGTGACCGGCAGGAGACGGATCTGCTCGGGGGCCAGCCAGAACGGGAAATCGCCGGCATAGTTTTCGGTCATGATCCCGAAAAACCGTTCCAGCGATCCGAAGATGGCACGGTGAATCATGATCGGGCGCTGCCGTGTGCCATCGGCGGCGACGTACTCAAGCTGGAAGCGCTCGGGCAGGTTGAAATCGAGCTGGATCGTCGAGCATTGCCAGGTGCGGCCAATGGCGTCTTCAATCTTGAGATCGATCTTGGGTCCATAAAAGGCCCCGCCGCCCTCGTCGATCGTGTAGGCCCAGCCCTTGCGGTCCAGGGCCCTGGTCAGGCCCTGGGTGGCCAGCTCCCAGACTGCATCATCGCCGATCGATTTCTCGGGTCGGGTCGAGAGGTTGACCTGATAACTGCGGAAATCGAAGGTGGAAAGGATCTGCTCGGTGAGATCGAGGATCGCCACGATCTCATCGGTGATCTGCCCGGGCAGGCAAAACACATGGGCGTCGTCCTGGGTGAAGCCCCGCACCCGCATCAGCCCATGCATCACGCCAGGGCGCTCGTAGCGGTACACCGTGCCGAGCTCGGCCCAGCGGATCGGCAGCTCCCGGTAGCTGCGCAACGTGCTGGCGTAGGTGAGCACGTGAAACGGGCAGTTCATCGGCTTGAGCTGATACTCACGCTCGTCGACCTGCATGGGGCCGAACATCGACTCGCGGTAGAAGTCGAGGTGGCCTGAGGTCTTCCACAGGCTGATGTCGGCCACGTGGGGGGTGTAAAGGAGTTCGTAGCCGGCGGCAAAGTGCAGCTCCCGCCAAAGAGTCTCGATCAACAGGCGCATGCGGGCACCACGGGGATGCCAGAACACCAGCCCTGCGCCCGCTTCGTCTTCGATCGAGAACAGGTCGAGATCGGTGCCGAGGCGGCGGTGGTCGCGGCGCAGGGCTTCGGCTTTGCGGCGCTGGTGCTCGGCCAGCTGCTCGGGGGTCTCCCAGGCGGTGCCGTAGATGCGCTGCAGTTGGGCGTTGTGTTCGTCGCCGCGCCAGTAGGCACCGGCCACGCTCTCCAGCTCGAAGGCCCTGGGGTTCAGCTCGCTGGTGTTGGCCACATGGGGACCGGCGCACAGATCCCACCACTGGTCTCCCAGGGTGTACAGCGTGATCGGCTCGCTGATGCCCGCCAGGATTTCGAGCTTGTAGGGCTCGTTCTGAGCCTGGATGCGACGTTCGGCCTCGGCCCGTGTCACTTCGATGCGCTCGAGCGGCAGCTTGCGGTTGATGATCTTGATCATCTCCTTCTTGATCGCCTTCAGGTCGGCCTCGCTGAAGGGATCGGGGCTGTCGAAGTCGTAGTAGAAGCCGCTCTCGGTCCAGGGGCCGATGGTCACCTGCGCCTTGGGGAAGAGGGTCTGCACCGCCATGGCCATCACATGGCTCATCGAATGGCGGATCTTCAGCAGCTGCTCGCTCTCGCTGGTCTTGGGCAGCTGCAGCGACTCGGCTGAAGGGGCAGACACGGCAGGGCCATCGGCAGCGGCCGATCCTACGGGACCTCGTCAGATCGGCCTGCCCACCTAGGCTCAGCCCATGCACTCAGATGATTCCAGTCAGCAGTCCGGCAACGGGAGCCAGCCGGAGTCGGCCGATGCCGGCCTGTTGCTCGACGGGTTGCTGGGCTCGCTGCTGGAGGATTTCCGCTTCTGGTTTGAACGGGGTCAGGTGCTGCTCGCCCATTGCCCCGACACGGTGATGCCAGCCGAAGCCCGGGCCGACCTGGCCCTGCAGCTTGACCGTGCCAGCCGGGAGCTCGCCGCGGCCAGCAGCCTGCGGCAGGCTGCCCCCACGGCCATGGCCCTGGAGATGGGAACCCTGGCGCCATGGCACAACCTGGTGCTGGAAATCTGGGGTCTGTCGGCCAGGTTGCGACTTGCCGAGGTGCCGCTGCCGGCGGTGCCGCTCAGGCCAGAAAGCCAAGGGCCTGCCTGACCCGCGCAAGGGTGGCATCAGCCACCTCTGTGGCCCGGCGGCGACCCTGCTCAAGCACCTGCAGCAGCGCTGCCGGATCGGCTCGCAGTTCCCTGTAGCGCTGCTGCAGCGGACACAATGCTGCGACCGCCGCCTCGGCAAGCAGGGGCTTGAACTGGCCCCAGCCCATCTGGGCACAGTCGGCTGCAGCCTGCTCAGGGCTCAGTCCGGCCAGCAGGGCATAGAGCCCAAGCAGGTTGTCGGCCTCGGGGCGCTCAGGATCACCAAACACCAGACCCATGAGCGGATCGGTCTTGGCACGCTTGATTTTCTTGCTGATCAGCTCGGGGGGATCCAGAAGGTTGATGCGCGAACCCTCGTTGGGGTCGCTCTTGCTCATCTTGCTGCGG
>JAGWVJ010000026.1 GCA_018970945.1 Cyanobacteria bacterium REEB417
CGCACATCGGAGAACTGGTTGACGCTGGTCACCTGGTTCTTCGATTCCCAGGCGCGGAAGCGATCCACGTCCTGCTGGTTCATGTACTCGTTGACGGCCGACATGCCGTTCAGCGAGGCGACGTCCTGGGCCTGCGCTGCGGCCGCTGCGGCGAGCGACGCCAGGGCCATGGCACCCAGCCAGCTGCGACGAAGGGTTCGGATCAAGAACGTCATCAGCTTCAGGTCCTTGGTTGGTGGAATGGCTCAGGTGCCGCAGCAGTGCAGCAGAAGCGCTGCAACACTAAGGTACTACAACTCTCCATAAGAAATTCTTTACTGGCGTGTTTGTGTGGAATTCTTGATTGTCCGGCGGGGCTTCAGAGTGGGACTGACGGCGTCAGTCCTGTGCAGCGCATCAGGTCGTTCGACAACGCTGAGCTCAATCGCCTGGCTCCACAACTGGTTGGCCAGGCCCGCCGCGGTGTGGTGGGCAGCAGTCGCTATGCCCGTGCCCTGCGAGAAACCGTGCGTGAGGCTGCTCTTGATCCGGTGCGTCGGCCTGTGTTGATCACCGGCGAGCCCGGTCTGGAAAAGGACAATCTGGCGGCGCTGATTCACTTCGGATCCTCCGATCGCACCCAGCTCATGGTCCGTTTCGACGGGGCCCTGCTGCGGGACGATGGCCACGAGCTGTTTGGTGACGTCCACGATGGTGGTCGGCCCTTGCTCGAACTGCTCGAGGCCGGCGCTCTGCTGATCGACAAGCTCGATCAGGTATCTCCTGCGCTGCAGGCCCGTTTGCTGGAGCTGGCCCGCAGCGGGTCCTGGGAACCGTCGGCAGCCGATGGGGAGGCGCGCCACTTTGCAGGGCGTGTGTTCTTCACCTCTGAAACCGCTTTGCCGGCTTTCGATCGCTGCTGCACCCTGATCCGGGTGCCGCCGCTGCGGGTCCGTCGGCAGGATCTGGGTGAGTGGCTGCGCTACGGCGTGCGGCAGCGCAGCCGCAAGCTGGGCTGGCCCCATCCACCCCAGGTGTGTGAGGGGGTGATCAAGCGGTTGCAGGGGCATGACTTCCCCAACAACATCCGTGAGCTCGAGACCCTTATCTACAGAGCCCTGCAGCAGGTGCGGCGCCAGGAGAGCCAGTGGCCGGCCCTCCTGCCCGAAGATGTGTTCTGGACGTCGCCACGGCAACAGCGGGCTCGTTTCGACATCTGGCGGTGGAAGCCCCAACTCCGGGAGTGGATGCGCGCTCCATGGCTCTGGAATGCGGCGTTGTTCGGTCTGGTCAGCTGGGTCTTCGTGCTGGTCAACCTCTGGCTCTGGCTGGGCCCCCAGGAGCGGGCCCACAACGGCGCTCTCACCCTCTTCTGGGCCTGGTGGTGGCCCCTGATCCTGCTGGGATTCCCCTTGGTGGGGCGGCTCTGGTGTGCGTTCTGCCCCTTCATGGTGTGGGGCGAGATCAGCCAACGGGTCGCCAGGTCCCTGGGCTGGCAGCCGGTGCGCTGGCCTCGCGGCAGCAGTGACGGCTGGGCCTCCCCGCTGCTGGCGGCAGGGTTTGCCGTGATTCTGCTGTGGGAGGAGGTCTGGAACCTGCAGAACAGCGCCTGGCTCAGCAGTTGCCTGCTGCTGTTGATCACCGCAGGGGCGGTGATCGGCTCGCTGCGTTTTGAGAAGCGCTTCTGGTGCCGTTACCTGTGCCCGGTGGGGGGCATGAATGGGCTGTTCGCCAAGCTCTCGATCCTCGAACTCAGGGCCCAGGTGGGCACCTGCAGCGGCAGCTGCAGCACCTATGCCTGCTTCAAGGGCGGTCCGGCTGATGGCGAGGGCCTGGCCACCGCGGGATGTCCATTGGGTACCCATCCAGCCCATCTGGCCGACAACCGCAACTGCGTGTTGTGTCTCACCTGCGCCCAGGCCTGTCCCCACCGCTCGGTGCAGCTGAGCCTGAGGCCGCCGGCGGCCGATATTCAGCGCGACATGGAGGTGCCGCCCGGGGAGCCGGGTCTGCTGCTGGTGCTGGCGGGGGATCTCTGCCTGCATCACTGGCAGCGGCTGCTGGGTTGGTGGTCCCTGGCGCCGGCGTCGTTGGTTGATGGTCCGCTGCTGCCCCGACTGGCTGTGGCGACGGCGGCTCTGGCCGTGCCATCGGTACTGTTTCTGGGGGGCCGGCTGCTGTTCTCGGCCGCAGGACTGCAGCGCACCCTGTATGGGTTGCTGCCCCTGATCTGGGCCCTGCTGCTGGCGCGCCACCTGCCACTGGGCATGGGCGAAGCCGGCGCCTTGCTACCGGTCAGCCTGGGTGATTCGACCTTGCCGGCCTGGCGGGCGGATTCCCATGTGATCGGCTTCTGTCAGAGCGCCGCGGTCGCCCTGGGCTGGTTGTGGAGTGTGGTGCTGTTGCGGCGACAGCTGGCCAACAGCCGCCTGGCCTGGCTCAGCGCCGCGCTTCTGGCCCTGCTCCTGGCCCTGGGGGGGCGCTGGTTGGTGGCCAGCTGCTGAGGCGTCTCACGTGGCGCACCTGGTTGGGCCTGCCCACGTAAACCCAGACGCTGCAGCCGTCCTCGAGCTGGTGACGCTGACGCTCGTACAGCCGCGGCGCCCCTTCAAAGCGATCGAGGGCCGCCAGCTGCTCCGAGCTAATGGCATAGACCTCGCCGCACAGCCGGGCTTCGGGGTCATCGCCGGCTCTGATCGCCATCGGAAATGGTCCCAGGTCATACAGCTGCAGCCCCGAAACCGTCCTGGCGCCAACGAAGTCAGCCCCTGCCAGCTGCTGGTGGTTCGCCATGCCGCGCTTCAGGGTGCCGTAGACGAACACCAGCTCGACCGATGGCCCCCGGGCGGCAGAATCAGCGTCGTTGGCGGGATTCTCCATGACGATTGCGCTGTTGATTGCCCTGGGCGGTTCGCTGGTGCTGATGGCAGTGATCGTGCGCCGTCTGGAGAATGCCTGAGCAGGGTGCCCCGACTGACGGCTCCACCGTTCTGATCACCGGTGCCTCCAGCGGCATCGGGGCAGCCACGGCCAGGTTGTTGCTGAGGCGGGGCTGGCGGGTGATCGCGGCGGCGCGGCGACTGGAGGCCATGGCACCACTGGCGGCGGCCGGTGCCATCGTGCTGCCCCTCGACATCGGTGATCCCCGCTCGCGGGAGCAGCTGGCGGGCACCGTGGGCGAGCGCTTCGGGCCCCTCGACGCCCTGGTCAACAATGCCGGTTTCGGTGCAGTGGGCCCGCTCGAGACCATGCCGCTCGAGCAGGCCAAGGCGATCTTTGAGGTCAATGTCTTCGGCCTGATGGGCCTCACCCAGCTGCTGCTGCCCGCCATGCGCGAGCGGGGCCGTGGCCGCATCGTCAACGTGTCCTCGATCGCGGGGCGCTGGGTCAGTCCGGGATCGGGTTGGTACGGGGCCAGCAAACACGCCCTCGAGGCCCTGAGTGATGCGCTGCGGCTCGAACTGCACCGCTTCGGCCTTCAGGTGGTGCTGATCGAGCCTGGCCTGATCGCAACCGACTTTGCCGTGGTGGCCGCCCCCTCGATCGAGCAGGCCCAGAGCTGCGGCATCTATGGCGGCATGATGCGCAAGGTACGAGCGGGTTGGGACAACGTCTACCGCGGTGCATCCTCGGCCGATGTGGTGGCAGGCACGATCGCCACCGCGCTGACCGCGTCCCGGCCCAGGGCCCGCTACCTGTGCGGCCATCAGTCGGTCTCGGTCGTCGCCAATCGCCTGATGCCGACGCGTCTCTGGGACGGGTTTGTGCGCGCACAGATGACCTGATCACGGGCTGCGCCCGGCATTGGCAGCAGCCATCCCCGGTCCCTGCCAGGAGGCGGCATCCTCGTGTCAGCAGAGCTCTGGCGATGGCTGCCAAGCACACCCTCAACGTCAGGAATCTGGAGGCGCTCGGCGCCGCGACCCTCGCGACGCTCCTGATCGAGGTGAGCAGCGGCAATGCTGTGATCCAGCGCCGGCTGAGGCTGGCCCTGGCCGCAGCCGGCGGTGCCGAGACGGCGGCCCAGGAGGTGCGCAAGCGACTGGCGGCGATCCGCCGGTCGACCACCTTCATCGATTCGGCCAGGCGCAAGGCGCTGCTGGCGGATCTGGAGGCTCAGCAGCAGGCCATCACAGGGCCGATCGCGGCGGCGGATCCGAACTTGGCTGTTGAGCTGCAGCTGCGGCTGCTGGAGCTCGGCGAGGGGGTTCTTGACCGCTGCTCCGATTCCACCGGTGCCGTGGTGGGGCTGTTCCAGCGGGGCGTCGACGGGCTGGCAAATCTCGCCAGGTCTGCCGCAACCAACCCAGAAGCCCTGGTTGAACACGCCGCCGATCTCTTGCAGGAGAACGGTTATGGCCAGTTCGACGGGCTGATCCCGGCCCTGGCACCTGTGCTGGAGGACGCGGGATTGTTGCGCCTGCAGGACGCCCTGCTCGAGCGGGGTGGCGTCGATCGCTTCACCATGGAACAGATCGCCCAGGGCCGTGGCGATCTGGAGGGATACCTGGAGCTGTTCGAGCCAGCCCAGCTCGCCTGGCCCGGCACCGCCGCCGAGGTGGCCGGTCACCTGCTCCGGGGAGGCCGGGCCGAGGAGGCCCTGGCCGTGCTCGAGCGCGCCGCCCATGCGAGCCAGCTCATGCAGGCCGAGGGCTGGCACGCCACGCGCATCGCCGTGCTCGATGCCCTGGGACGCACCGATGAGGCGCAACAGCACCGCTGGCTGGTGTTCAGTCACACCCTCTCGATCCCGCTGCTGCGTGAGTACCTCCAACGGCTGGATGATTTCGCCGATGTGGAGGCTGAGGAGCGGGCCTTCGTGCTGGCGGAGCAGCACGCCCTGCCACTGGCGGCGCTGCAGTTCCTGGTCTTCTGGCCCTCCCTGTCACGTGCGGCTCGCTACGTGATCGAGCACCTGGAGGCCTGGGACGGCGACGCCTATGCGATCTACGAACCGGCAGCCCAGCGCCTCAGCGTCGACCATCCGCTAGCCGCCAGCCTGCTGCTACGGGCCATGGTCGTGTTCGCGCTGGCGAGGGGCCGCGCCAAGCGCTATTGCTACGCCGTCGAGCACCTGCGTCAGTGCGAACGGCTCGAGGCCCGCATTGACGACTGGCAGGGACTGGAGTCCCACAGCAGCTTTGCGGGCCGCCTGCGGGAGGCGTTTGGCCAGACGTGGAGCTTCTGGCAACTGGTGGAACGCTGAGGCCTGATCGGCCCCTGCGGGGCTGGTCAGGCCTCAGGCTCCACCTGCAGGAACACAAGCCAGGCCACCCCGGCGCTGATGCCCCGGCCCAGTCGTTGCACAGCAGGAAGCGGCCGAGTCGCTCGAGTCGTGGGGTCTCCAGGTCGCGCTTCACCGGCTCTTCACGCAGTAGCTGCCTGAGCTGAACCAGCCCAGGGGGCAGGAGTTGCCGGTCCTCTGAATCGCCTCGCGGTTGTTGCTGGGGCTGCTGAGGCAGTAGTTGCCCGAGGTATGGAAGCCCAATGGGCAGCTGTTCCCTGTTTTTTCGATGGCGCCGCGGGTGTTGCCGCTCTTGTTGGGCGCGCAGTAACTCCCTGAGGTGTAGTAACCAAGTGGGCACCCTCCCACTTTCGGGAGCGGCTGCACCGGCTGCTGGGCCAGCGCGGCCCCGCTGGTGGTGATCGTGCCCATCAGAGCGATCAGCAACAACGGGTGCGGCATGGCCAGAGTTCAGCTGCTCCCAGATTGCTTCGGGACGCAGAATCCAGCCATGGCACTGCAGGGGCTGGTTCGTTGCCTGGTGTTGGTTCTGTCGCTGGGGCTGGGGTCGCCCGTTCTGGCGCAGAACGCCACGGTCGTGTCCATCGGTGATGGCGACACCGTGCGGGTGCGCTTCAGGGGTGGTGTGCGCACCGTGCGGCTGGCCTGTATCGACGCCCCCGAAATGGCCCAGTCCCCCTGGGGCCGGCAGACCCGGCAGCAACTGCAGGCCTTGGCGCCCATCGGTTCTGCAGTGGAACTGCGCAGCACTGCCACCGACCGCTATGGCCGTCTGGTGGCCGAGGTGCTCCGTGGCAAGCGCAATGTCAACCAGGCCCTGGTGAGCAGCGGGGCTGCCTTTGTGTACTGGCAGTACATCGCTGGGTGCGACCGCCAGACCTACAGCCGACTGGAGACGCAGGTCCGGCTGCAGCGTCTTGGGGTGTGGAGCATCCCCGGCGCCATCACCAAGCCCTGGGACTTTCGCCTCTTACAGCGCCCAGGCGCACAATGTTTGTGCAGGCCTGGCCTGGCTTTGCAATCGCCGATGTCACCCAGTCGCTGGTCGAAAAAGCAGGTCTGTTCTCCGAGGCCTTCGCCCTGCGTGGCTTCGACAGCGTGCAGCTGGCAGTGGGGTTGCCCTGGTTTCGTGGACAGGTCGAGATTCGCCTAAGCCTCAGCCCGCTGCGCCTCGGCGATCAGCCGTTGCACCCGCTCGAGCAGGGTTTCGTTGCTGAAGCGGCTGTTGAGCCGCTCCACCAGCAGTGGAAATGCCAGTGGCCCCGGCCGGGCGGTGCGCTCCAGCTGCCAGCGGCAGCTGGCCATGCGCGCCAGGGCCGCCTGCAGCCGGGGACGCTCGAGTTGCTGCTCGAGCACCTCGCGGCGCGCCTGCTCCAGCAGCAGGTGATCGGGCTCGTGCTTCTGGAACACGTCAAACAGCAAGGCAGCGCTGATCTGCAGCTGGCCGCCCGTTTTGCTTTGGCCCGGCATGGCCTGGGTGATCAGACCACTCACCTGGGCAATGGCGCGAAAGCGCCGCCGGCACAGCTCTGAAAAGTTCAGCGCCTGCTCCAGGTCGCCGTCGAGGGTTGTGATGTCGAGCAGCTCATCGCCATGAAGCTCGAGCAGCTCATCAAAGGGGTAGCCCTTGGGCGCCAATAGCTCAAAGCCATAGTCGTTGACCGACACTGTGATCGTGCTGGTCCGGTGCCGAGCCAGCCGCCAGGCCCACAGAAAGCCGATGCCCTCATGCACGAAGCGCCCCTCAAAGGGGAACACAAACAGGTGGCTGCCTTCGCGGCTTCTGCAGTGCTCAAGCAGCAGCTCATCGCTTCGGGGCAGCCGCGAGAGGTTGTTCTGCCGTTGTAGCAGTGGCTCGAGGGCCTGCAGTTCGGGGGTGTCGAGGGCCGATGCACCGGCAAGGGCACGGGCGCAGCGGTCGACCTCCTCGCGCAGGGCGCTGCTGAGCAGGTCAGAAAGGGCCATCTGACCGCCGGCCCAGGCGGGCACGGTGGTGCTTTTTTTGCTGGTGGCCTTGACCTGGGCGGTCATCTCGCGCAGCCGCACGAATTCGAGCTGGCGGCCGGCAAAGAAGAACACATCACCTGTTTTGAGCTTGCCGATGAAGCTCTCTTCGACATGCCCCAGCACGGCTCCCCGCACGAACCGCACTGTGACCGAGCGATCGGCGGTGATGGTGCCGATGTTGAAGCGATGGCTCCTGGCGATCGACTTGTCGAGCACGCAGTAGCGGTAGGGCTGCCCCGCCGCGGCAGGCTCGTCGTCGTTGCGGTTGCAACGCACCAGTTTTCGGTACCGGGGATAGGCCGCCAGGCTCTGGCCGCCGTGCTCCAGAAAATCGAGGCACCATTGCCATTGGGCCTCGCTGAGATCGCGAAAGCTCCAGCTCTGGCGCACGGTCTGCAGCTCCCGCTCGGGCACGAAGCCCGGCCCGCAGGCCAGGGTCACCAGGTGCTGGAGCAGCACATCGAGCGGCAGGTCTGGTGGCCTCCGGTGCTCCACCAGCCCCTGCTCGAGCCCGCGCCGCATGGCACTGACCTCGAGCAGCTCAAGTGCGTTGGTCGGCATGAACAGCACCACCGAGGTGCCGCCCGGGCAATGGGCGCTGCGGCCGGCGCGTTGCAGCAGCCGCGCCAGGTTCTTGGCGCTGCCGATCTGCACCACCCGCTCCACCGGTTGAAAGTCGACCCCCAGATCGAGCGAGCTGGTGCAAACCACCCAGCGCAGCTCTCCGCTTTTGACCCTTGCTTCGATTGCTTCGCGCTCGGCGCGGTCAATGGCGCTGTGGTGCAGCGCCAGGGTTTCCTCCATTTCGGGGCACGCGAAGCGCAGGCACTGGTGCCAGCGTTCTGCCTGGTTGCGGGTGTTGGTGAACAGCAGGGTGCTGATGCCCGGGTCCAGGCCCGCCACCAGCTCCTCGTACATGCGCAGGCCCAGGTGCCCGCCCCAGGGGAAGCCGTCGATGGTGTCTGGCAGCAGGCTGCGGATGGCCGTTGGACGCGTGATGTCGGCCGTGATGCTGCGCGCCGTGGTGCCGATCCCCACCGCCGCCTGGGCGGCTTCTTCTAGGTTGCCGATGGTGGCGCTGATCGCCCAGGTGCGCAGCTGGGGCCTGAGACGGCGCAACCAGCTCAGGCACAGCTCGGCCTGCACGCCGCGCTTGCCGCCCATGAGTTCGTGCCATTCGTCGAGCACCACGGCCTGCAGCCGCGCAAACAGCTCAGGTGCCTTGGCATTGGCCAGCAGCACGCTGAGTGATTCGGGCGTGGTGATCAGGATCTGGGGCGGTGTGCGCAGCTGCCGGCTGCGTTCGGTGCTGCTGGTGTCGCCGTTACGGATGCCTACCCGCAGTGGCCAGTCCATGGCATTGATGGGGTGCTCGATGGCCAGCGCCAGATCACGGCTCAGGGCGCGCAGCGGGGTGATCACCAGTAGCCGCAGGCCGCCGGGGTTGCCTTCGGCCAGCAGCTCGGCGATGGGTCCCATCACCGCGGCGTAGGTCTTGCCTGAGCCGGTGGGCACCTGGATCAGGCCGCTCTCGCCCGCCAGATAGGCCTCCCAGCTCTGGCGTTGAAACGCCATGGGCTGCCAGCCCTGCTGGCTGAACCAAGCTTCGATCGGAGCCAGCAGTGTCATGCTATCGGCCCCAGCAACGCCAGGGCGCTGGTCAGGCTGTCGGCCTCGGCGGCGGGTTTGTCGCGGCGCCAGCGGCTGATGCGCGGGAAGCGCACCGCGATGCCGCTCTTGTGGCGCGTTGAGCGCTGGATGCCTTCAAAGGCCAGCTCGAACACCTGCAGCGGCTCCACCGCCCGCACAGGCCCGAAGCGCTCTGTGGTGTGGCTGCGGATCCATCGGTCCAGCGCCGTGATCTCGCCATCGTCGAGGCCCGAGTAGGCCTTGGCGAAGCTCACCAGCTGGCCGCTGCCATCCCATAGGCCGAAGGTGTAGTCGGTGAACAGGTTCGCGCGGCGGCCGCTGCCCGCCTGTGCGTACAACAGCACCGCATCAAGGCTGTAGGGATCGCGTTTGTGCTTCCACCAGTGGCCCCGCTTGCGACCCGCCAGATAGGGCGAGCCCATCGCCTTGAGCATGAGCCCCTCAGCGCCTGTGTCTGTGGCTTGCTGGCGCAGGGGCTCCAGTTCCTCCCAGTGCGCGAGCGTCAACTGCTCCGACAGGCGCAGGAGCCCTGCTGCGGGAGTCTGGGTCGCCACCGGCAGCTGCTGGATCAGGGTCTCCAGGGCGGTCCGGCGTTGGCTCAGGGGCCTGGGGCGCCAGTCATCTCCCTCCCACTCGAGCAGGTCGTAGGCCACGAACGCGGCAGGGCACTCGGCCAGCAGCTTGCGGCCGGTGCTTTTGCGGCCCAGGCGCCGTTGCAGCTCCGCAAAGCTGGCCGGCCGTGCGCTACCGGGATGCCAGACGATTACCTCGCCATCGAGCACTGTGCCATCGTCCAGGGTCGTTGCGGCATCGATCAGCTCTGGAAAGGCGTCATTGAGCAGCTCTTCACCTCGACTCCAGAGAAAACTCTGGCCCTGACGTCGAATCAGCTGTCCGCGGATGCCGTCCCATTTCCACTCGATCAACCAGTGCTCGGTGGGGCCGCTCAGGGGCGCTCCCTCAGCAGTGCCCGCGTTGAGCTCGAGTGGCGAGGCCAGAAAGAACGGGTACGGGCGACTCGGCACAGCGGCGAGCGCATCGGTCGGGGCCAGAAGGGTTTCCCAGGCCTGGGCTGTGGGGCTGAAGCCGCCCATCAGCCGGTGCTGCAGCACGGCATCCTCGACCCCGCTGAGCTGCGCCAGCGCCTTGACCACCAGCCCTTTGGCCACGCCGATGCGCAGTCCACCGGTGAGCAGCTTGTTGGCCACCAGCAACTGCTGGGCGCTGAGACCCTGCCAGAGGCGGCGCACGGCTGCGGCCTGCTGCTCGGGATCAGGAGCTGATGCCGCCTGTGGAAGCAACACTTCCATCCAGTAATGGAGTGGTTGCGAGCTCAATGGCTCAGCAGTGGAGGCGTTGTCCCATCGATCGTCACCGCCTGCTGAGACCTGCTGCCAGAGCAGCGCGATCGTTTCGGCCGAATCCCCCACATGGCTGTAGCAGTCGTCGAACAGCCAATCAGGCAGCGGCGAGTGCTCCAGGCAGATCTGGCGCAGGCGGCGGCCGGTGATCAGCCGGCGGCGGCTGCCCCCCAGCAGCACCTGCAGGGCCCAGGCCGCATCGTGGGGCGGGCATTGGTTGAAGAACTCCACCAGGGTGCTCACCTTGGCATGGGTACCGCGGCTGACGTCCAGCCGCTCGATCAGCTCAGCGAATGTCTGCATGGCGAAGACGCTGCACCGTGATCAGGGCCGCAGCGCCATAGATCAGCGCGTAGGGCACGGTCAGGGCGCTCCACTGCTGCTCGGCCAGCCAGGTCGCCACCAGCGGGGCGGTGCCGGCAAACAGGGCCATGGCCAGCGAATAGGCGATTGAAAACACGGCGCAGCGCTGTCGCTGCGGCACCAGCAGCACCCCCAGCACCCCCTGGGCGCCCATGGTGACCATGACCGGCACCACGAGCAGCAGCTCGGCGACAGCCAGATGCACGAGCTGCCCCTGCTGGCCGATCAGCAGGCCCAATGGTGCCAGCAGCACCAGGGCCACATTGCCCCAGCGGTTCACCGGCACCATGCCGAAGCGATCGGTCAGAACACCGCCGCCGATGGCCAGCAGCAGGCCTCCAGTCTGGATCACGGTGGCGATGGTGTTGGCTGCCGCGGTGTTGCCGCTGCGTTGGCCCGCCAGATCGACCAGGTACACAAACGCCAGATAGAAGATCACGTTGGCAAAGCTCACCAGGCCGATCACCTGCAGCACCAGCCGCCATTGGCCCGCGACGTCGCCAAGCCGTGCCAGCACCGCAGAGCAGACAGCGCCAAGATCGCGGGTAACCGGCGCCTCCTCCTGTGGGCTCAGGGTTTCGGGTATGCCGCACCGCATCCACAGCCCCAGCACAGCCACCGCAGCCCCCAGCAGAAACGGCAACCGCCAGCCCCAGCTGGCCATGGCAACCTCCCCCAGGCTCCATGTTGCCAGCGCCGCAGTCAGCGAGCCGCAGCTGAAACCCAGCAGCCCCCCGGCGACCGCCAGGCTTGAGAGGTAGCCGGCACGGCCTTTTGCCGCAGCCTCAGTGGCGTAGGTGATGCTGCCAGTGAACTCAGCCCCCACCGAAAAGCCCTGCACCATGCGCAGCAGCACCAGCAGGGTGCCGGCCGCCACGCCGATCTGGCTGTGGGTGGGCAGCAGGCCGATCAGCAGGCTCGAGAGCCCCATGATCACGATGCTGAGGCCCAGCATCAAACGCCGCCCCAACAGATCCCCGATCGGACCCAGCAGCAAACTGCCGACCGGACGCATCAGGTAGCCGACGGCAAACACACCGAACGCGGCCAGGGTCTGCAGGCCGGGCACCTCTGCCGGAAAGAAGGCCCGGCCGAGGTCGCTGGCGACGTAGCCGTAGACGGCAAAGTCGTACCACTCGAGGGCGTTGCCCAGCAGCGCGGCCAGGGCGGCACGGTGGCGCTGGCTGGAGGTCAGATCAAGCTCCATCGGGCGCATCGTTGTTGGCGGCGGCCTCGTTGTCGCCGCGTTCGGCGGCAAAGGCGCCACCGAGCGGTTCGGCGGCGATGCCCTCGACCTCGTGCAGGTAGCGCGCCAGGCCGTCGCTGTTGCCATGGGTCACATAGACCTGCCGGGCGCCCGATTCGCGCACGCTGCTGAGCAGGCCGTCCCAGTCGGCATGGTCGCTCAGCACGAATCCGCGTTCGTAGCCCCGGCGCCGGCGGGCGCCGCGCACGGCCATCCAGCCACTGACAAAGGCGGTCTGGGGCGTTTTGAAGCGTTTCATCCAGACCGAACGGTGCGCCGCTGGCGGTGCAAGTACCAAACGTCCACTCAGATCAGCCTTGCGCTCGAGGCTGCTGACGGCTCGTGTCGGCGGGAGCTGCACCCCCGCTTCACGGTAGGGCGCCATCAGCGCCTCAACGGCGCCATGCAGCAGGATCTCATCGCTGATCCCCAGGCACGCCAGCTCGGCCAGCACCCTTTGGGCCTTGCCGAAGGCATAACAAAACAGAATCGAGGCCCGTTCGGGTGCGTTCTGCCACCACTGCACGATCTCGCGGGCGACCGCGATGCCGGGGCGCCAGCGATAGATCGGCCACCCGAAGGTGGCTTCGGTGATGAACACGTCGGCCTGTACCGGCTCAAACGGCGCGCAGCTGGGGTCGGCGTCACGCTTGTAATCGCCGCTCACCAACCAGCTCTCGCCGCCGGCCTCCAAGCGGATCTGGGCGCTTCCGAGCACGTGGCCGGCGCTGTGAAACGACACCCGCGCCTCGCCGATGCGGTGCAGGGCGCCGTAGTCAACGGGGATCAGCTTGATGCCCGCCCCAAGCCGTTTCCGCAGGATGCCTTCACTGCTGGCGGTAGCCCAGTACTCGCCACAGCCCGGCCGGGCGTGGTCGGCGTGGGCGTGGGTGATCAGGGCGCGCGGCACCGGGCGCCAGGGATCGATCCAGGCACCCGCCGCCTCGCAGTACAGCCCCTGGGGTGTGAGCTGCAGCAGTGCGTCGGTTGGAAGCATTGCGGCTGATTGTGGCGTCTGGGGTGAGCCTTTCGGGAGCGTGCCGTTGACGTTGACGGCGGACGCCACTAGCCAGGGGGAGTGAAGCAGGCAACGGCCATGGCGCTTGACGACTTTCGGGACGAACTGGCCGCCACGGCCGTGGCCCTGGCGGCCCCTGGGACCGGGTTGCTGGCGGCTGACGAATCGACCGGGACGATCGGCAAACGTTTCGATGCCATCGGCCTCGACAACAGTGAGGCCAACCGTCGCGCCTATCGCACCCTGCTGGCGACCACCCCGGGTCTGGCTGAGCACATCTCCGGGGTGATCCTGTTCGAGGAGACCCTCTTTCAGGACAGTGATCCGGTGGTGGCTGC
Organism: Cyanobacteria bacterium REEB417; assembly: GCA_018970945.1. Taxonomy (GTDB): domain Bacteria; phylum Cyanobacteriota; class Cyanobacteriia; order PCC-6307; family Cyanobiaceae; genus RGUW01. Next base: position 13,208 of record JAGWVJ010000026.1, read on the forward strand.
CGTTGCCGCCGCCGATGCGGCTCCTGAGCCGTCCAGCGGTGACCCCCAGCCGATCGTTGCCCTGTTTCAGCAGAAGGGCATCGTGCCTGGGATCAAGGTGGATCTCGGGGTCGAGGATCTGGCTGGCGGTCTCGCCGGCGAGAGCTGGTGCACCGGGCTCAAGGGCATGGCCGAACGGGCGGCCCGCTACTACGCCCGCGGGGCCCGCTTTGCCAAATGGCGTGCCGTGCTGCGCATCAGTTCAGGCGGCTGCCCCAGCGAGCTGGCGGTGCGCGAGAACGCCTGGGGCCTGGCGCGTTACGCCCGCACCTGTCAGGAGCACGGCCTGGTGCCGATCGTCGAGCCCGAGATCCTGATGGACGGCGACCACGACATCGCCACCACCGCCTCGGTGCAGGAGTGGGTGCTGCGCACGGTCTATGGGGCGCTGGCCGTCAACGGCGTGTTCCTGGAGGGCAGCCTGCTCAAACCGTCGATGACGACCGCCGGGGCCGACTGCGCCACCCGCCCCAGCGCCGACGAGGTGGGCGAGTTCACGGTGCGCACCCTGAGTCGCACGGTGCCGGCGGCTGTGCCGGCGATTCTGTTTTTGAGCGGCGGCCTCAGCGAGGAGGACGCCAGTCTCTGCCTTAACGCCATCAACGAGGCGGCGGCGGTGGGCTACGCCCCCTGGCACCTTGGTTTCTCGTTTGGCCGGGCACTGCAGCACTCGTGCCTCAAGCACTGGGGCGGCCGCGATGTGGCCGCAGGCCAGGCGGCGTTGCTGGCGCGGGCACGGGCCAACGGTGCCGCCAGCCGTGGCGCCTATGTGGCAGGCAGCGAACCCTCCGACGACGAGAGCCTGTTTGTCTCCAACTACAGCTACTGAGTCAGCAACTCAGTCAGCAACTCAGTCAGCAACTCAGTTGGCAACTCAGTCAGCGGCTCATGTCCAGCATGCGCTGGATCGGCACGAGGGCGCGCTGGCGGATCGCCTCGTCGAGCTCGATCGCCGGTCCCATGGTCTCCAGGCAACGGCGAAGTTTTTCCAGGGTGTTGAGGCGCATGTAGGGACAGGCATTGCAGCTGCAACCGTCAGTGCCAGGCACCTCAAAAAAGGTCTTGCCGGGCACCTTGCGTCGCATCTGGTGAAGGATTCCCGGCTCGGTGAGCACGATGAAGCTGCTGGCGGGGCTGTGTTCGGCGCGCTGCAGCAGCTTGCTGGTGGAGCCGATGAAGTCGGCCAGATCCAGCAGGTGGGGCAGGCATTCAGGATGGGCCAGCACTTCGGCGTCAGGGTGGTCGGCCTGGAGCCGCAGCAGGGCCTGCTCGCTGAAACTCTCGTGCACGATGCAGCTGCCGGGCCACAGGGTCAGTTGGCGGCCGCTCTGCTGTTGCACCCAGCGACCCAGGTTCTGGTCAGGGGCGAACAGCACCGGCCGGTCGGCGGGCAGTTGGTTGACCAGATCAACGGCATTGCTGCTGGTGCAGATCAGGTCGCTCTGGGCCTTGATCGCCGCCGAGCAGTTGATGTAGCTGACGACGAGGTGGTCGGGATGTTCAGCTCGAAACGCGGCGAACGGTTCGCTTGGACAGGCATCAGCCAGGCTGCAGCCCGCCTCGGGATCCGGGATCAGCACGGTCTTCTCGGGGCTCAGGATCTTGGCGGTCTCGGCCATGAAGTGGACGCCGCAGAACACGATGACGTCGGCATCGGTGGCCGCAGCCTTGCGTGAGAGCTCAAGGGAATCGCCAATGAAATCGGCGATGTCCTGAATGGCGTCCTCCTGGTAATAGTGCGCCAGGATCACGGCGTTGCGCTCGCGCCGCAGGCGCGCGATCGCCGCGATGTGTTCAGCATCAGTGGGGGCTGTGCTCTGTGATGCTGCGAAAACCACGCCGAGCGGCCCTGGGCGAAGATGGAGCCACCCTAGTCATGGGCGTCGATGCAACTGGCCATTGCGGGAGATCTGCACGGCCAGTGGGACCAGAGCGATCACGCCCTTCTGGAGCTTCTGGCGCCCGATGCCCTCCTGGTGGTGGGTGATCTCAGCGATGGCACGCCGCGCATCCCGGCACTGCTGCGCCAGCTGGTTCAGGAGCAACAGCTCCCGGTTGCCTGCGTGTTGGGCAACCACGACAGCGGCAAGGACGCCTCAGGTCACATCCTGACCCGTCAGCTCGCGGCCCTGGGTCCGCTTCACATCGGCTGGCAGCTCCGTGAACTGCACCCTGCCGACCCTGCCTGTGGTCCTGGGGTGACGGTGGTCGGGGCCAGGCCCGGTACCGCCGGCGGTGGCTTTCACCTGTCGAAGGCCTGCACAGCGGTGTTTGGCCCACTGACCCTCGACCAGTCGGTCGATCGGATCGTGGCCGCGGCAGCTGGGGCCGATCCGGCTTTGCCGCTTGTGCTGCTGGCCCACAGCGGTCCGCGTGGTCTGGGCAGCGACGCGTGCGACATCTGTGGCCGTGACTGGAAGCAGCCCTCGTGCGACTGGGGCGATCAGGATCTGGCCCAGGCGATCGACCACATCCGCCGCCGGCGGCCGCTGGCTTTGGTGGTCTTCGGGCACATGCACCACCGGCTCAGGCGGGGCGCCGGTGAGCGCCGCACCCTGGTGGTTGACCGTGGAGGAACGGTCTATCTGAATGCGGCGTGCGTGCCCCGCCATCTGGTCGATGACGCTGGATTGGCCCTGCGTCATTTCAGTTGGGCGGCGTTCGATGGTCAGGGTCTGCACAGCGTCGCGCATCGTTGGTATGGCCTCGATGGTCGGCTGCACTATCAGGAATTGTTGTTTGAGCGCACCCCATCCACGCTCCCTGTGGCAGTGGAGCCGTTGTCGTGTTGATCGTCGCCTGCATCAGCGCCCACGGATTCGGGCACGGGTCCCGCAGCGCGGCGGTTCTGACAACCCTGGTGGCGCGCCGGCCCCATTGGCGTCTCGTCATCTCGAGTGCGCTCCCGCGCCGTTTTCTGGAACTGGCGATGGGGCCGGTGCCGTTTGAACACCGCCCCTGCCAGTGGGATGTGGGTGTGATCCAGGCCGATGCCCTGGGCTCCGATCCGGCGGCCACCCTCCAGGCCTTGGAGGACTTGGAGACCCGCCTGCCCGCCCAGATCGTGCGCGAGGCGGCATGGCTGGCGGCCGCGCGCCAGCACCCCGGCGAGCCGATTCTGGTTCTGGGTGACGTGCCGCCGGCCGCCGCTGCCCTGGCTGCCCGCCTGGATGCGCCGCTGGTGTGGTTGGCCAGCTTCGGGTGGGAAGCGATCTATGGCCCCATGGGTCTGGCCTTTGCGCCCTGGGCCGATGCCGCGCTCGCGGCCTACCGCCAGGGGCAGTTGCTGATTCGCTGTCCTCTGGCGATGCCGATCGACTGGGGCCTTCCCGATGTGCCAGTCGGGCTTACCACCTCGAGGCCGCGGCTCGACGCGCCTGCCCTTGCCCAGCTGGCCCTTGCGCTGGATCTGCCTGCCGGCACTCCTGCCGGCGTTGCGCGTGACCGTTGCGTGCTGATCAGCTTTGGGGGCATGGGCCTGGATTTGGGGGCGCTCCCGCTGGAGCGCTGGCCTGACCATGTGTTCATCGGCCCGGATGCGGCCCTGGCATGCCATCCCAACGGACGTGTGCTTCCCCAGGGGCTGCGCCCCCTCGATCTGATGCCACTGTGCGGGCGCCTGATCACCAAGCCCGGGTACAGCAGTTTCTGTGAAGCCCTGAGCCAGGGTCTGGGCATTCACCTGGTGGAACGCGACGGCTTTGCCGAGGCAGCCGTGCTGCAGCGCGATCTTCAGAACCATGGCCACCACCGCCTGCTCAGCCGCGGGGCCTTTGTGTCGGGTGACTGGCAGCTCGATCAGCCACTGCTGCCCCCCCGCCTGGGCCCTTTGCCGGACGGCGGTGCCGATCAGGCCGCTGCCGCGGTTGAGACCCTGGCCTTGACCCTGGACTGAGCTACCCCCCTTCGGGCAGGGCGCCTGCAGCGTTGGCGCGAGTTGTGGCGCTTGTTGAAAGGCCTCGCCAACGTCCTCGTCAACGTCCTTTAAACCAGGCACTTTGGCCAGGCCAACGCCGCTGGGCTTGCCCGATTCGGTTCGGTGCGTCACATTGGCGCAGCTTTTCCCTGTCCTCCTGCCCTTGCAACCGGCCCCGAGGGCCGGCGTTGCCACTGCTGTTTGCCTGATTCGTTTTGCCTCACGACAACCGTCGCCTCGCTCTGGGTGCAGCGCTGCTGGCATCCATGGTCGCCCCGATGTTGTCTGCGTTGCCTGCCGCAGCCCAGAGCCTGAGCCAAAGTTCCGATCGGCATTCCAGCAGCGTGCCCCTCTCGTCCCTGGCGATGCTCGAAGCCCTGCCCCAGGGTCAGCGGGTGTTTGCCATCACACCGGAGCGGCGGGCGTTGCTCAACACGATCCGCTTCGCCGAGGGTACCTGGGCCCAGGGCAGCGACCTTGGCTATCGCATTCTGTTTGGCGGCAGTGTGGTCGATTCGCTCGACCGCCATCCCAACCGGGTGATGCGCACGGCCCGCTATGCAAGCGCAGCTGCCGGGGCCTACCAGTTCATGCCATTCACCTGGGCCCTGGCGGCCCGGGCCCTGGGATTGGCTGTGTTCCATCCCGAAGCCCAGGACCAGGCGGCCCTGTTCCTGGTGCAGCGCCGCGGCGCCCTGCAGTTGGCTGACCACGGTGAGCTGACACCCCAGCTGGTGTCATTGCTGGCACCCGAATGGGCCTCGTTCCCCACCATGCGGGGGCACAGCTTCTATGGCCAGCCCGTGAAGCGGTTCGCAGACCTCAAGCGCTTTTACGACGACAACCTGGCGCGGCTGCGTTCGGCTCTGGGCCCGGGTGAACCACCCCGGGTTTGTGAGCCCGAGCTGTCATTGCGCTGCCGCCTCGAGGCGCTCGAGCGCCTCGGCCCCCGCCAGCGGGCCGGGGCCTGAGCTGCTCTCAGCTGTCGCTCTCCTTGAACCGCTCGCGCCCGACGGTGTTCTGGGCGATCAGGTAGGCCGCCACGATGGCGCCCAGAAACCCAAGGGCGTTGCGGGCCAGGGGCAGCAGGTCGGGGGTGCGGGTGACGATCGGCGCCACACCAAAGATTCCAAACAGAATGACCCACAGCGGGCTGAGCAGAAGCACCCAGGCCCACTCGACGACGCGGCCCTTCTGGCGGGGGTAGGCGGCGAAGCCGACGATCAGCCCCCCCAGAATCGAGGTGCCCAGCGTCAGCACCCACTGCTCAGTGGGCAGGCCGGGCACCACCTGGCAGCCGCCGATCTCGAGGCAGCCCTTGACGGTGTGCAGGGCATCGACGATGGCGGCATCTTCGCCGTTGTCGCGCACGTAGTACTGGTTGCCGAAGCGGGTCTGCAGCTCCACCCAGAAGGTGCGCGGCATCAGTGCAAACAGGGCATCGCCCACGTTGAAGTTGAGCAGGTTGCCGCCGCGTTCATCGGCAATCAGCAGCAGCGAGCGCTCATCGAGGTGCCAGAAGTCCTTGACCGCATAGCCGGGGGTGCGGTCGTACTGGGTCAGCACCCGCAGTTTCCAGCCGCTGACGTGCTCAAAGTCATCCAGTTCGGCTTCCAGCGCCTCGCGCTGGGGATCGGTGAGGGCCTTGGCCAGGTCGATCACCGGTGTGGGGTGATCCGGCAGCAGGTCGGGGTTGTCGTAGGCCAAGGCGGGTGCGCCTGCGCTCAGCAGGACCACCAGTGCCGCCACCACCAACGCCCAGAACTTCAGCATCACTCCCCGCATCAACTGCCCTCAGAGACAATGCATTCTCCCTGAAGTGCCGGTCCGAGCGTGACTCAGCCCTGCCCCCTCTGGCTGGCCGAGCGCCTGCGCGCTGCCGGCGGGGCGGTCGACGTTGCGCAGTACATGGCTTGGGTCCTGCATGACCCGGTGCATGGCGCCTATGGCAGTGGCCGCCTGCGGGTGGGACCAAAAGGTGATTTTGCGACGTCGCCCTCGCTGGGTCCACAGTTTGCGGCGCTGTTGGCTCCCCAGATCGCCCAATGGCTTCAGCAACATGGGGATTCACCGCTCAGTCTGATCGAAGCCGGACCGGGAGAAGGCGATCTGGCGGCCGACCTGGTCATGCAGCTGGTGGCGGGCTGGCCCGACCTGGCTCGGCAGCTCGAGCTGGTGCTGATCGAGCCCAATGCAGGCATGGCGGCGCGGCAGCGCCGACGCCTGGCCGCCGCCCCCCTGCGGGTGCGCTGGGCCAGCTTTGCCGACCTGGCGGCTTCGCCGTTGCAGGGTGTGCTGTTGGCCCATGAGGTGCTCGATGCCCTGCCGGTCGCGCGGGTGATCTGGGACGGGGCGTGCTGGCGCCGGCAGGTGGTGCGGTTCGACGAGGCTGGCGCAGCAGGGCTGCCGTTGCGGTTGGAGCCCGGTGAGCTCCTGGATCCCCAGGTCGATGCGGCCGAATGGCGCCTGCTGCAGCTGCGTGGACTCCTGGCGCACCACCGGCTGCCGTCAGGGTGGACCACCGAGCTGCACACCGCCGTCGCCCCCTGGTTGGCCGATGCGGCCGCAGCCCTGGATCGCGGCGTGCTGCTGGTGGTCGACTATGCCCTCGAGAACCGTCGCTACAACCTCGAGACACGCGCTTCAGGCACCCTGTTGGCCTACCGCGACCAGCGGGCCAGCGGCGACCTGTTGGGCGACCCCGGCCACTGGGACCTGACCGCCCATCTGTGTCTCGAAACCCTCGAGGCCGATGCCTGCAGCAGCGGCTGGCAGCCTCTGGGCCAACGCCTGCAGGGGGAGGCGCTGCTGGCCCTTGGCCTGGCCCAGCGTCTGTATGGCCTGCAGCAGAGCCGGCCCGACCAGTTGGCCGAGGCCCTGGCGTCGCGGGAGGCCCTGTTGCGGCTGGTTGATCCAGCCGGGCTCGGCGCCTTCCGCTGGGTTGCCCTGGGCCGCCCCTCTGATCGTGTGGTTGCCCCCAGTCTGTTTCTGTCGGAGCAGCCCGCGACCACAAGCTGACCGCACGCCCGGGTTCAGGCCATCGCCGACAACCACTGGTGCAGCGGGACCTGGGGCTGGCTGCGGTTGCTGGTGACCTCGATGATCCGGCCGATCGACTCCGGAGTGTCGAGTGCATCCAGGCAGACCCTGGCCACCAGGCGCCTGGGGATGCTGTTGCTCTCCTGGGTGTCGGGGCCGCTGTAGACCACGCCTTCGGAGTCGGCGCGGCCGTCGTCTTCGCTGAGGCCCCCGGGTCGCACGATCGTGCAGTCGAGGCCACTGGTCTCGAGCCATTGTTCGCCCAGGCGCTTCCACACCAGGATCAGGCCAAAGAGGTTGAGCGGATGCAGCCAGCGTCCTGCGCACAGGGAGCTCACCAGTACCACACGCGTGACGCCGGCAGCCCGGCAGGCCTGGATCTGGTCGCGGATTGCCAGGGCGTCCACCTTGAGGGGACCCGCCAGATCGACCGAGGGTCGTGCCCCGGTGGCGATCACCAGGGCGCTGCAGCCCTTTAGGGCCTCGCTCAGGTCCCTGCTGTTGCCGAGCTCGGTGCGCACGACCTCGAGCTGATCGCGACCTTCGAGCCCGGGCGGCAGCAGCGACCCGGGCCGCAGGATCGCCCGCACCGCCTGCCCGCGCTGCAGGGCTTCATCGGCGATGCGCCAACCGGTCTTGCCTGAAGCTCCGCTGATCGCCAGGGTCATCGCACCGCGTACCGCGTGGTGAGTGCCATGTTGGCGCCTGGCGCGAGCTCGAGGCGGCGATCGCCGCTGATCAGGGCCGAGCGCGGCCCGCTCCAGGGCTCCAGGCACACCATCGGCCGGGGTGGGTCGCTCCACAGCACCACCAGATCCAGCGGATGGCTGGTCTGCAGTTCGACGCTGCGGCCACCAACCTGATCGATCAGGCGCACGTTGCCCATGGGGCGTACCAGCAGATCGATGCCCTGCCCGATCCGCTCGATCTGGGCGGCGGTGGCCTCCTCGGCCATGGTCAGGTGGTTGAGGCAGCGCTCGGGCAGGCCTTCGAAGCGCACCCCGGCCAGATCGCTCACCGCGAAGTAGGGGTGCAGCCCCAGGCTGAAGGGCATGGCATCGGCGCTGCGGTTGGTGACTGTTGCGCCGATGGCCAAGGCTCCAGGCTCCGGCCGCAGCTCCAGTGTCAGCTCAAACGCAAACGGATAGACCCGCCGCGTCGCAGGGTTGTCGCTCAGCTGCAGCCGCACCCCGGAGCCATCGGCCAGCTCGCCCAGTTGCCAGCTCTGGTCGCGGGCGAATCCATGCTGGGGCAGAACGAAACTGCCTTGGGGCAGCGGCAGCTGGTCGCCCGGCAGGCCGCCGCAGATCGGAAACAGCACCGGAATGCCGCCCCGTACCGACTTGGCAGGGTCGGCAAAGCGCTCGGCATCGAAATAGAGAATCTCCTCACTGCCGCAGCGCCAGCCTGTGACCAGGCCGCCGCGCTCGGGCACCAGCCGCAGCAGGTCTCCGTGACCTGGGTGTTCGAATTCCCAATGGGGATAAGGGCTGTCGCGCTGGACCAGGGCCATGGCACAAACGGGTGGCGTTGGCGCCAGGCTGGCAGCACCCAAGCGTGCCTGCACCAGGATGGTGAACCCGATCACAGTCGCCACCAACCCGGCCTCCGGCTGTTGGCAGGAGCACTGGCAGCGGCGCTGGTATCCGGTGGCTTATCTGGAGGATCTCGACCGCCAGAAGCCCACGCCGTTCACCTTGCTCGATCAGGACCTGGTGCTGTGGTGGCACGCCGGCAGCGGTCGCTGGTGTGCCTTTGCCGATGCCTGCCCCCATCGGCTGGTGCCCCTGAGCGACGGTCGCCTCAACGAGCGGGGCGAGCTGGAGTGCCCCTATCACGGCTGGAGCTTCGGAGGTGATGGCCAATGCACGTTGATTCCGCAGGCAGCGCCTGAGCAGCAGCAGACCGCCTGCGCCAGCTCCCGCGCCCGTTGCCGCAGCTTTGCGACCGCATCGGCCCAGGGCCTGCTGTTCGTGTTTGCCGGCGATCCAGATGCCGCCACCACGGTGCCGATGCCGTTGGTGCCGCCGCTGGAGGAACCGGGCTGGCTGCTGCAGGGCACCTTTCGCGATCTGCCGATGGATGCGCTGACGGTGCTTGAGAACGTGCTCGACGTCAGCCATGTGCCCTACACCCACCACCGCACCGTGGGCCGCCGTGAGAACGCGGCACCGGTGGTGGCCGAGCTCACTGGCTTTGATGCCGAGGGGTTCACGGCGTTTTGGTCCGAGGGCCCGCGCAAGGGGCGCCTCGGAAGCCAGCACACCACCTTTGTGGGGCCGTGCCTGATGTGGCACGACCTCACGGCCAAGGGCTTCGGCCGCATCCTGACCGTGGTCTATGCCACGCCGATCCGCCCGGGCGAATGCCGCATCTTTGCGCGCTTTCCGTTCCAGTTCAGCTCGCCGCTGCCGAAGCTGCTGGTAGGGCTGCGGCCGCGCTGGTTGCAGCACATCGCCAACCACACCGTGCTGGAGGACGACCAGGTCTTCCTGCACTGGCAGGAGCGGGCCCTGGCGGCGAGGGGGGGCAGCGAGCGCTTCGAGCAGGCTTGCTACCTGCCCACGGCCTCCGATCTCTATGTGCAGGCACTGCACCGCTGGGTGCGGGAGCACGGCGGCACGCCTTTCCCCGGCCAGTCCCTGGGATCCAGGCTTGGCCAGGCCGCGCTGATGGATCGCTTCGAGGCCCACAGCCGCCACTGCTGCAGCTGTCGCACCGCCCATAGGCGGCTGCGGCTGTGGCGTCCGCGGCTGCTGGCGGCGGCGGTGGCGATGCCGTTGCTGGCCCTGCTGGTGCCGGCTTTCTTCCCCTCCACCCTGGGCCTTGCGGCACTGCTGACGCTGGCGGCCCGCCAGCTGGGCCGCTGGCAGCGGGGGCTGGAGCAGGGCAGCGGCGAACCGCCGCGCAACCGGAACGATCGCCGCCGTTCACCGCTTCTGCGTTCCTGATCTGCCGGGGTTGCGCATCAGTTCGAGATCGGGTCTCGAGCAGCCCCAGCCGGAATCCATCGCCGGTCTGCTGCCAGACCCCCATTGATTCTGCCTAGCTTTGGCCTTTGATCGGCCCACCCATGCAGTCACCGCCCCGTTTCGCCGGTGGCCAGGGTTCGGGGGCCGGGTTGAGCGTGCTGGTGGCGGCCGTTGTTGTGCTGTTGCTGCTGATCAGTCAGGCGGTGTTCATCGTGCCTGCCGGCAATGTGGCGGTGGTCACGACCCTGGGGAAGGTCACTGGGGTGCCCCGCTCGCCTGGGGCCAATTTCAAGGCGCCGCTGGTGCAGGCCATCTCCCTGTTTGATGTGCGCACTCAGGTGCGACCGGAGCAGTTCTCCACCCTCACCAAGGACCTGCAGGTGATCGAGGCCACCGCCACGGTGAAGTACGCGATGAAGCCCAGTGAGGCCGGCCGCATCTTCGAAACAATTGCCACCGACAACCAGCAGATCTATCCACGGGTGATCCAGCCGTCGCTGCTCAAGGCCCTTAAATCGGTGTTTTCACAATACGAGCTGGTCACGATCGCCACCGAGTGGAACTCGATTTCAGAGATCGTGCAGGAGAAGGTTGCCGAAGAACTGCGCAAGTTTGACTATGTGAATGTGCAGGGCCTTGATCTCACCGGCCTGCAGATCGCCGAGGAGTATCGCGCCGCGATCGAACAGAAGCAGATTGCCGAGCAGCAGCTTCTGCGGGCCCAGACCGAGGTGCGCATCGCCGAGCAGGAGGCCAAGCGCTACCAAACCCTCAACTCCAGCCTCGACGACCAGGTGCTTTACAAGCTCTTCCTCGACAAGTGGGACGGCCAAACCTCGGTGGTGCCGGCCCTGCCGGGGGCGGCCGGCGGCAATGGCCAGTCGGTGATTGTCAACGGCCGCCGCTGATCGGCCCCAGCGGCTGGAATCCCGCCAACGGTGCGTTCATCCACGGCATCGGCGCCGTGATCGACTGCACATGCGCCGGCCGCGATGCTCTCCCACTTTGTGAGCCGCGCGTTTGAGGGCTGTGATTGACGCGCCTTACGCCCCAGGCTCCCTAGCCACTCAGGTGGAGGCAGGCCGCCAGCACCTGATCACCGGTCACGTCGCCTCGCAGCTCAACTGCGCCGATGGCACTGGGAAGCACGAAGCGCACGGTGCCGTTGCGCACCTTCTTGTCGCCTTGCAGGCACGCCAGCACTGCGGCTGGCTCCAGGGCGGGCATCTGCAGCGGCAGAGCGGCGGCCCGCACCAGGGCCCTTTGGCGGCGCTGCTCGTCGGCGTCCCAGAGCCCCATGGCGCAGGCGATCTCGCCGGCGGCCAGCATGCCCAGACCCACGGCTTCGCCGTGCAGGTAGGTGCCGTAGCCGCACAGCGTTTCGATCACGTGGCCGATGGTGTGGCCGTAGTTGAGGATCGCCCGCAGGCCGCCTTCGCGCTCGTCGGCGACAACCACCTGCGCCTTGGACTCGGCGGAGCGCCGCAGCAGGGACTGAAGCAGCGCAGGTCCCACGGCCTCCATGCTGGCCAGGCCAGCTTCTGGGTCCTGGGCTGCAGCGGTTTCGAGTTCGGCAAACAGCGGCGCATCGTTGATTACGCCGTACTTGATCACCTCGGCCATGCCGGCGCGAAACTCGCGCTCCGGCAGGGTGGCCAGCACCGTGGGGTCGATCAGCACCAGCCGCGGCTGATGGAAGGCGCCGATCAGGTTCTTTCCGCCGGGGTGGTTCACACCGGTTTTGCCGCCGATGGCCGCATCAACCATGGCCAGCAGGGTGGTCGGGACCTGCACCACGGCGATGCCCCGCAGCCAGGTGGCGGCGGCGAAGCCCGCCATGTCGCCCACCACGCCGCCGCCCAGGGCCACGATCAGCGAGCCGCGCTCAAGCCTGCGTGCAAACGCCGCGTCGTGGATCAGCCCCACGGTGGCAGGGGTCTTCTGGTCTTCGCCCGCTTCGATCACCAGCTCATTGGCGTCGAACCCTGCGGCCCGCAGGCTCGCCAGGGCGGCGTCGCCATAGTGGTCATGCACCACCGGGTTGGTGACCACCAGCACCTTGGTACCTGCCTTGAAGCCCTGCGCAGCCACCTGCACGCCCAGGCCAGCCAGGGCGCCCATGCCGATCACCACCGGATAGGGGTTCTGGGCCAGGGCCACCGTGATCGTGTGCGGAGCGGTGGTCGCCAGCGTCATGGGCATGGGAGAACTCCCAAGAGGCTACGGCTGCCCCACCGGGCTCCATAGGCTGGACGCCAGCTTGCCTGCCAGCCATGGATGCCGCGACCCTGCGCGCCCTGTTCACCAAGCCCTACGGCGCGCCGGCCCCCAGTGACGATCAGTGGCGTGCCGCCTATGCGGCTGATGTGCACTTTCAGGACCCCACGCAGGAGCACCAGGGCATCGAGGCCTATCTCAGGGCCCAGGAGGCTCTGCTTCAACGTTGCGATGACGTGTTTCTCACCCCCGATGCCGTTGCCATCGAGGACGAGTGTGCCTTTGTGGAGTGGACGATGGGTCTGCGGATCAAGGGGATTGAGTTCATCTACCCCGGTGCCACCCGGCTGCGCTTCAACGACCAGGGCCTGATCGTCGATCACCGCGACTATTTCGATTTCGTGGGCCCGACCTTTGGCCCGGTGCCGCTGCTGGGCGACTTTGTGCGCTGGCTCTATGGCCGGTTCGTGGGCTGATCTGCGACTGGACTTCAGGGCAACGTGAAGCCCGACTGCAGGTGCCTGAAGTCGAGCATCACCCAGGTGAGCCAGACCAACAGGGCTAAACCGCCGCTGAATGCGGCGAAACGTCCCAAGCTGCGCACCACTTCGCTGGCAAAGCTGACCTGTTTCACCGGGGTGCTGCTGCTGCGGCCATCTTGATCGATGGCCGGCCGCGGCGATGGCTGTTGACCTGCCCCGCTCAACCCCTGTGGTCGGCCATCACCAGCAGCCCGTCGCGGGGGCTGGGGCTCGGAATCAGCTGCAGACACAGATCCTGATCGGGCACCAGACTGAACCTGACCCGCTGCAGCAGCCCAACCGCCATCAGGCGGATCTCCAGTTCGGCGAGGGCTTTGCCCAGGCAGACCCGCTCACCCCCACCAAAGGGCAACAGCGTCAGACCATCGTGGGCTTCCAGGTGCCGCTGCGGCCTGAACTGCTCCAGATCGTCGCCCTGGAGTTGCGCCGAATCGGCCACCCGGTAGCGGTTCGAGGCGGCCAGTGCGACCTGAACCACACAGCCGGCGGGCACCTGCCTGCCCTCGAGAACAAGTGGCCTGGTGGTGCGGCGAAAGAAACCTCCCACCGGCGGGTTGAGACGCATCACCTCCTGCACCACGGCGTTCAGCCGGGGCGCCACCGCCGCGTCATGGGCAGTGGCCGCCAACTCAGCCGTTGGCGGCCAGCTGAGCCCATCCAGCTCACCCTGCAACCATGGCATCAGCGCCGGGTCCTGCAACACAGCCAGGAGAAGGCAGCTCAGAGAGGAGGCCGTCGTTTCGTAACCGGCAAACAGCAACAGCAGCAACTGCTCCACCAGGTCGTCGTCGTCCAGGGGCAGCCCCGCTTCATCGAGACCGCCGCTGAGCAGATCGAGCCCGCCGCTCAGCGGCAGGCCGGCCTCGGCACGCTGGCGCGCCTGGGCGAGCACCTGCTGCAACTGCCCCAGCAGCCGGTTGCGGGCCGCCAGTGCTCGGGCAAAGGGCGATCCGGGGATCGCCAGCGGCAGCGAAAACAGGGCCCGCGTCCAGATTTCAAAATCGACGAACAGGGCGTCGCGCGACGCGGCATCGAGCCCCAGTACCACGGTGGCAATCACGGCAAAGGCAAAGCGCCGCATGCGCTCCACCAGGGGTACAGGCCCCGTGGAACCCACCAGTTCGCTGGTCAGCTCGTCGACCATCGCCACGATCTCGGGGCTGTAGCGGCGCAGTGCCGCAGCCGAAAACAGCTGACCCACCACCCGCCTTCGCGCCTTGTGCGCGGCACCGTTGCGATTGGCCAGGGAGCGGCTCCCCAGCAGCTGCCGCACGCTTTCGGGCCACCAGCCCTCGGTGGCATCGGGCTGGGCGAGCAGATCTCCGATGGCAACGCCACCACGAACGAACACCATCGACTGGCCCAGCAACCTGGTCTTGTAGACGTTGCCCAGCTGTTCAAACCGTTGTTGGGCAAAGTTGGCGTCTCGCAGGAACGCGAGCGCCTCCAGCACGCCCGTGACGGCGCCGGTGCCGGGCAGCGGGTGACCACTCACCACGGCAGCAGCTCGCCGTTGGCATGCCAGAAGCTGCCGCTGCTGGCCAGGGTCAGGGCGTCGATGCGGGCCAGCAGACCCCGGGCGGCTTCGGTGGGTGAAATCCCTGAGAAGCCGACCATGCGTGTGGCCACCATGCCGGGGTGCAAGATCGCCACGGCGATGCCGCGGGGGCGCAGGTCGATTGCCAACGAGCGCCCCGCCATGTTGAGGGCTGTCTTCGACATCCGGTAGCCGTAGTAGCCGCCGGAGCCGTTGTCCTCGATCGAACCCATGCGGCTGGTGATCAGGGCGAGCTTCGATCCGCTGCTGAGGTTGGCCAGCAGAGCGCGGCTCAGCAGCAGGGGGGCAAGGGCATTGACCTCGAACTGGCGCCGTACAGCCTGGGCGTCCAGCTGCGCGAGGTCGTCAGCTTCGAGAATGCCTGCGTTGAGGATCGCACCGGCCAGGGGTAGGCCATCAAGCCGTTGCGCCAGATCATCGATGCAGGCCCCATCGCTGAGCTCGACGCCGCTTTCGACCTGCACGCCCAGGGCATCCAGTTCGGCTGAGGCGCTGCGGCACACAGCGATTACGCTGTCGCCGCGGGCAGCGAGCTGGCGGCACAGATCCAGCCCGATGCCGCGGTTGCAGCCGGTCACCAGCCAGGGGGCCATGGGGTCAAGGGATCGCTCGCTTGCTCAAGCTAGAACCTGTCCTGCGCCGATTCGTGCAGCAGTGCCATGCCACGCCGGTGGATCTCGCGGGCATAGTCGGTCCAGGTGCCCTGGCCCCAGTACCGAAAGCAGCTGGTCTCGAGCAGCAGCAGCTGCAACAGCGCCTCCTGGTAGCGCTCTGACCGGGTGACAGCCGGATCGAGCGCCACCTGGGGATCAAACGTCGCATGGAACAACGCGCTCAGCGCGTTCATCGGCTCCAACACGTTGCCGTAGCCCGAGACCCAGCTGAGGTTGTTGGTCCAGGAGGCCCCCTCCATGGCAAAACCTGATGGGCTGGCCTGCAGGGCCTCGATGG
>JAGWVJ010000055.1 GCA_018970945.1 Cyanobacteria bacterium REEB417
GGTGCGCCACCACCACGCGGTGGACACCGGCTTCGAGCCGCCAGCAATCGTCTTCAGCATCAAAAAACGCCAGTTGCCGTAGCGCGATGGTCACGACGGCAAGGCGGCTTTCGCCCGCGTTCAGATGCAGCCGCTGGAAGCCGATCAGCTGACGACGGGGCCGTTCGATCTGCTGTCCCGGTGGCTCTCCATAGATCTGCAGCACGGTGTCGGTGTCGTGTGAGCCCTCGTTGCTCAGTCGCACGTGCACCTGCAGCCGTTGATCCGCCTGCAGGCTGAGCTGCAGATCGCTGCTGTTCACTGGGCTGTAGGAGAGTCCAAAGCCGAAGGGAAAGGCTGCCCGGTCTCCTTGGTGCTGCAGCCGTCGGTAGCCATGCCACAGGTCGTAGCGCACCCGGCGCGCCAGGGGGTCAAACGGCGGCAGGTGCGCGGCGCTGGTGGGTATGGCAAACGGCAACCGGCCGCCTGGGGACACCCGTCCCAGCAGCACATCGGCCAGGGCCGCTCCCCCCTGCTCGCCCGGGTAGCCCAGCAGCACGATCGCCGGCACCCGCGCTCGCCAGCGCTCACAGAGGATCGCGCCGCCGCCCATCAGCACGACCACGGTGCGCGGGTTGGCGGCTACCACGGCTTCGATCAGCCGCTGTTGCCGGGCCGGCAACTCCAGGTCGGTGCGGTCACCGGCGGCAAAGGCG
The DNA here is from genome assembly GCA_018970945.1 of Cyanobacteria bacterium REEB417. Lineage (GTDB taxonomy): Bacteria > Cyanobacteriota > Cyanobacteriia > PCC-6307 > Cyanobiaceae > RGUW01. Next base: position 696 of record JAGWVJ010000055.1, read on the forward strand.
CTGCCCGGCCGCGCTGAGCCAAAGCTGGTCAGCCAGGCCAGGGCCCTCGCCAGCGGTGCCCACAGCTGCTGCAACAGGGGGCGTGGCAGCCACCGGGCCAGGGCCTGTGGTGGCGGTGTGTGATGCAGGACCGGCGCGATGTCGCCCGGGTGGATGTGCTCCCCCTCCAGGCGCCAATCAAGCCCCAGCACCAGCACGGCCGCCCCGCAGCGGGCGGCCACGGCGGCGGCGGCCGCGGCTGAACGGCCGTCGTGGTGAAGGATCGTCAGTCCGGGGGCGGCCTGCTGCAGTCCCGCCAACGGGGTGATCACCGCGCCGGGGTCGGGCCGGGTGTCCGACGAACCCCGGTCACCGAGGTTGATGGCGGCGGCCAGGGGGCCCAGCACTGCCAGTGTGGGCAGGCCTACCAGGGGTAGCAGCGGCGCGGTGCCGTCCTGGGCGGGCTCGTTGCGCAACAGCACGATCGCCTTGGTGGCGGCTTCGCGGGCCAGGGCCCGGTGCTCAGGGCAGCCGCGCAGGCCCTGGGGATAGTCACCCGCCGGGATCGCCAGCTGGGCGCGCAGCAACCGCCGCGCCGCCCGGTCCACGCGTGCCGGGGCGAGGCGCCCCTGGGCCAGGGCTTCGGGCAGCGTGCCCGCCAGCACCATCGCAAACGGCATCTCCAGATCGAGGCCGGCCAACAGCGCCGCGGGGCCATCGCGCACCCCAAAGATGAAGTCGCTGACCACAAAGCCTTCGAAGCCCCAGCGTTCCCTCAGGATCACGGTCAGCAGGTCGGGGTTCTGACTGCACCATTGGCCGTTGACCCGGTTGTAGGCGCTCATCACCGAGGCGGCGCCGGCGTCGATGCAGGCCTTGAACTGGGGCAGGTACAGCTCGTGCAACACCCGCGGTGTGATCTGCACATCGACCACAAAGCGGCTGCGGTCGATCGAGTTGAGGGCAAAGTGCTTGATGCAGGCCAGGCCGTGGCGCTGCACCCCACGGGTCATGGCGGCCCCCATGGCGCCCACATGCAGCGGGTCTTCGCCATAGGTCTCCTGCGCCCGCCCCCAGCCGGGGTGGCGCAAAAGGTTGATGCAGACCACCGCGAACCAGTTGGCGCCAAAGCTGCGTCCCTCGCGGGCGATCGCTGCGCCCACACGCTCTTCGAGCGCAGGATCCCAGCTGGCGCCCCGGGTGATCGGTGCCGGAAACGTGGTGGCGCCGCCGCGCAGCACGATGCCCCGTGGCCCATCGACAAACTGCAGACCAGAGAGCCCCAGCCGCGGCACAGCCCCCGCAGGCCAGGGTCGCTGGTGTGGGGCGTCATCCCGGACGATGGCCAGCATGCCTGCCCAGAACGGCGTGTCACCGCTCAGCAGGCCGAGCTTTTCGGCGGGGCTGAGCTGGGCCAGCAGGGCCTCGAGCCGGCTGCTTGCCGCAGTGCTGTCGCCCATGGCGGCCCGGCTGTGCTGCTGCGCTCAGCCTGAGTGCAGCGCCGGGACGGTGTGCTGTGCCGCCGTTGATCTGCTGCAGCTCAGATCCCCAGCCGCTTCCAGATCACGTCCAGGTTGGCCTGGTGGGTCTCGGTGGCGAAACAGTCAGCCAGCTGGGCAGCGCTCAGGCGGCTGGTGACGTCGCTGTCGGCCTCCAGCTTGGCCCTGAAGTCGCCGCCGGCGGTGTTCCAGGCGGTATGGGCGTTGCGCTGCACGATGCGGTAGGCGTCCTCGCGGCTGATACCGCTCTCGACCAGGGCCAGCAGCACCCGCTGGCTGAACACCACGCCGCCATAGACGTTCATGTTGCGGGCCATGTTGTCGGGGTAGACCCCCAGGCCCTGCACCACAGCGGTCATCTCGCGCAGCATGAAGTGCAGCGTCACCGAGCAGTCGGGCAGCATCATGCGCTCGACCGAGCTGTGGCTGATGTCGCGCTCATGCCACAGGGCGCAGTTTTCGAGCGCAGCCACCACATAGCTGCGCAGCACCCGGGCCAGGCCGCTGATGCGCTCGCTGCGGATCGGATTGCGCTTGTGGGGCATGGCCGAGCTGCCTTTTTGCCCTTTGGCGAAGTTCTCTTCGACCTCGAGCACGTCGGTGCGCTGCAGGTTGCGGATCTCGGTGGAGAACCGCTCCAGGGCGGCACCCACAAGGGCCAGGGTCTGCACGTAGTCGGCGTGGCGATCGCGGGCGATCACCTGGGTGCTTGCAGGGTCTGGCGTCAGGCCGAGCCTGGCGCAGGCGATCGCCTCGACCCGGGGGTCGGTGTTGGCGTAGGTGCCCATGGCGCCCGAGATCTGGCCCACGCTGACCACCCGCTCGAGCCGTTCAAGCCGTTCGCGGTTGCGCTCGACCTCGGCCAGCCAGCCGGCCAGCTTGAAGCCGAAGGTGATCGGTTCGCCATGGATGGCGTGGCTGCGGCCGATCATCGCCGTGCCCTTGTGTTCCCGGGCTAAAGCCCTGATGGCCTCGGCCAGCCTGTCGAGCTCGGTCCGCAGCAGCTGCACCGAGGCCCTCATCTGCAGGGCCAGTCCGGTGTCGAGCACATCCGAGCTGGTCATGCCCACGTGGATGTAGCGCCCGGCATCACCGACGTGCTCATTGACGTTGGTGAGAAAGGCAATCACGTCATGGCGCACCTCGGCCTCGATCTCGAGAATGCGAGCCACACTGAAGGACGCTTTGGCCTTGATCGTGGCGACGGCCTCGGCCGGCACGTTGCCGAGCTCGCAGTTGGCCTCGGTGGCGGCGATCTCCACATCCAGCCAGCTCTGGAACTTGGCCTCTTCGCTCCAGAGGTTGCCCATCTCGGGCAGGGTGTAACGCTCGATCAAGGCCGCCGCGGGCTCACAGTTGTTGCCACTCTGCCTGAGCCCATGTGCGGGGGGCGTCGTGGCAGTGGCGTGTCAGCTGGCCATGGTCAGGCGGCGGTGCGGGACTTCCCACTGCACCAGCTGACCCCAGGTCTGCTGGCGTACCCAGCACCGCCCTCCCTTGCAGTGGATCAGCTGGAACGGTGGCAGATCGGACGGTTGGTTCACCAGCTTCACGAAGCTGCCGGGGGGAAGCAGCTCGACCACGTTGCTGGGTCGGCTTGGGCGGGTGCGACTGGAGCTGGCCATGGGCGCTGGCGGACCTGAACCGTTGGCGCCCATCCTCCGGTGATTTCTGTGCCCCGCTGAACTTGCACCGAATCTGTTCCGTTTCCTGTGTGGTTCGATGACGGAAGGCAAAGCTCTGTTGCCGCAAGGTCATGGCACGCAAACAGCGACTCGATCTGGAGCTCGTGGCCCGGGGCCTGGTCGATAGCCGCCAGCAGGCCCAGCAGTTGATTCGGGCGGGCCTGGTGCGCAGCGGCGATCAGGTGCTCGACAAACCCGGCACCGACGTGCGCCCGGACACCCCGCTGCAGGTGCAGCAGCGTCCCCGTTTTGTCTCGCGCGGTGGCGAGAAGCTCGCGGCCGCCCTTGAAGCGTTTGCTCTGCCGGTGGCCGGTCGGGTCTGTCTGGATGGCGGCATTTCCACCGGTGGTTTCAGCGACTGTCTGCTGCAGGCCGGGGCCAGTCGCATCTATGGCGTCGATGTGGGCTATGGCCAGACCGCCTGGAGCTTGCGCAGCGATCCACGGGTGGTGCTCAAGGAGCGCACCAACCTGCGCCATCTGACCGCCGAACAGCTCTATGGACCAGATGATCGGTGGGCCGATCTGGCCGTGGCTGATGTGTCGTTCATTTCGCTGACCCTGGTGCTGCCGGCCCTGCTGGCGCTCCTGCGGCCAGCGTCCCCGCAGTCCCGCATCGATCTGGTGGTGCTGGTCAAGCCCCAGTTCGAGGTGGGCCGCGAGCGGGTCGGCAAGGGAGGCGTGGTGCGCGATCCAGACGCTCACCGCGCTGCCCTTGAGCGCGTCATGGCTGCGGCATCGGGCCTGGCACTGCAGGCCTGTGGACTTGTGGCCTCCCCGATCACGGGGCCTGCCGGCAACCACGAGTACCTGCTCTGGCTCAGCCAGGGGAGCTGCCTGTCTGAGGCAGAGGCGATGCCGCAGGAGGCGCCCGGCAGGCTCGTGGAGGCGACCCTGCGGAACCCGGCGAGGCCCGATGGGATCAGCTGAATCGGAGAGCTACCAGCCAGCTCGGCCTGAAGAACAGGATCAGGCCACTCGATCAGGCCGCTGGATCAGATCGCGGCGCTG
>JAGWVJ010000056.1 GCA_018970945.1 Cyanobacteria bacterium REEB417
GTGCCCAGGCTCTCACGACCAGAACGGCGGCCGAGCAGCTGGAAGCGCACGGCATCGAAGCAATGGCCCAGCTCGATGTGGCCGACTTCATGGGCAAGCACCGCCACCAATTCCGCCTCTGATCCCAGGTCATTGAGCAGCTCATCGCTGACCAGAATCACCCCGCCGGGCAGGGCAAGGGCATTGGGGCCACCAAAGGACCCAGCACGGAAGACGCGATAGGGGAAGGGGCGGTGGGCGATCGGGCGAAGGGCGGCCATCAGCCGGTCCAGGTAGGCCTGGTCCGCATCGCCAGACTGGATCGCAGCCTCATAACGATGCCGGTAGAGGTCGCCGAGGTCGCGCTCTTCAACGCTGCCCACCGGCACGACCCGACTGGCGAGCCGGTCCGCAAGCTTGACGGGGGCCCCCAGCAGTTGGAAGGGGGTAGCCAGGGAGCTGCGCAGGGGGGTGACGGGCCGCTCGCGGGCGAGCAGGAGCGCCAGAGCCGCACCAACAGCGAGCATCAGGATCAGCACCAGACTTCGAAGCTGGGTTTCACGCCGACGGCCCCTCATCGGAAACGCTCCCGGAAACGGGTGTACAGGGCGTTCATCGCCAGCATCAGCAGACCAACGCCGACGAACACCACCCCACGCAAAGTGAGATCGGTCTGGGCCATGTCGACCGCCACCAGCCGCACCATGCAGGCCCCTGTGGCCAACAGCGCCACCGCGCGGAACTGGTTGTCCCGCAGCACTGCACTGAGGATGTAGATGACGAAGGCCAGCAGCGCCCAGAGCAGGGTGAGCACGGCCCGGTCGTAGCGGCTGGCGAGATAGATGGCGACCGCCAGAAACAGGGGGTAACCGAGCCAGCGATGCGGATGACGCGCCACCGGATTGCCGATTCTCGCCAGGACGGGTGGCCCACCCGGCTCCAGCAGCGCTGCTGGCCGCAGCCAACGGGTGGAGACCAGCAGAAACAGAATCTGCAGACCGATGGCCAGCAGGGCAATCGTCTGGGGCTGTTGGTGCCACTGGCGCGAGGCGGTCTCGCCTGTGCTCAGCATCGCCACGGTCGTCGCGTTTCCCAGCCAATAGCTGATCACCGCATACACCTGCAGCCGCGGCGCGAACCAGCGCCCCATCGCCGGAGCTAGAAGTCCAAGGGCCAGCAGCGACCAGGCGACGGGGCGCCAGAGGGCGCTCACCTCACTGAGAATCAGCACCCCGATCGCCAGCATCCCCAACTCAAGGATGAAGGAGTGAATGGCGCTCCAGAGGTTCGACCGGCCCAGAACGCGACGGGGATGGAAGAACCACCAACCCATCAGCACCGCCACCGAGAACAGCTGGATCAGCAGGCGGGCCGACAGCGATTGCCCCAGCAGCACCAGGTAGGCCGGACTCTGGCTGATTACCAGCCCGAAGCTGACGGCGTAGCCAGCCAGATAGGCCAGACCAAGACCGAGAGCATGGAGAGACTCTCGCGGCCGCATCTGATTGGCCGCTTCCAGGGCCAGCAGGGAGAGCAGGAGCCAGGCAAGACCGGGCAGCAGGGGGGAGATCGGTTGGAGCAGAAGGAACGCAGCCAGGCCAAGATCAAGACCCAGGAGGTGCACCCCCACCAGCCGCAGGCGGGAACGCCCGCTGCAGGCGATCGTCAGAGCCGCCAGTCCGGAGAGCGCGAGCAGGGGCGGCAGGACCACCAGACCCCGCTGGCCCTGCAGCAGCAGGCTCATCACCTGCCAAATGTGGGTGAACAGCACCGCCGCCGTCACCCCCTGCAGCAGCCCGGGGGGATGAAAGCGCCGGGCCATCAGCAACATCGCCCCGAGGGAAAGGAAGCTGAGGGGAGGCTGCCACGCGGGCGGCGGCACCAGGAACGATCCAGCCAATGCGAGCGCAGCCGCCTGCCCCCCTGCGAGAGGGGAAGGCTTGGCCACCCCCGGTCGGCGCTGCAGCAGCGCGGAGATGCCGGTGAGCAGGGCCGAGCCAGCGAGCAGGACGGCTGAGTTTTGAAGCGGCGGCGGCCGCGGCATCACCTGGCCCCTGGAGGAAAGCAATCCCACCACGAGCAGCACCGTCCCCACCGTGAGCAACACCGACCAGCCGATCCGCTGCAATGTCATGTCGCCCTCCAGCATGCCGAGGGCCAGAAAGAGCGCACACTCCACCAGCAACACCCCGAGGAGCAGCACGGGTTCGACCACCAAGGGCGCCAGGCTCAAGATCGCCCCCATCGTCAGGGCCTGGGCGCAGAGGGTATCCGCCAACGCCAGGGAGGGGGCGCGGCCCTGGCGCGCCCGGCGGGAGAACAGCAGGGCCAGGGCGGCCGCCAGGGTCAGGGCCATGGCCCGCACGGGGGCCTGGCCTGGATAGAGCAGCAGCGCCAGGGCGATCCCTCCCCACTGCAGCAGCAGGGTGGCCAGCTGCAATGGGGTGAGCGCCCGCCGCAACGGTCGACCCCAGTGCTGCTGAAGCAGGCCTGTGCCGAACACCAGAACGGCCGCCAGAACCCCGCCAGCGCGAACCCCATGGCTGGCCAGCAGGCTGGTTGGCGCCGCCACAAACCAACAGATCTGAAAGAGGGTGTATGTGGCCGTCACAATCAGCCGGTGGCGGTTCCAGGCCCGGCGCCGGGGCCGCACCTGCCCCAGCAGGGACACCAGGCTGGCGATCGCCAGGGTGATGGCGTTGGGTGGGACAAGAACCAAGGGCAGCAGGTTCACCACCACGTGCAGTGAAGCGGTCGTCTGCTGGCGGGAGACTGCTGCCACCCCCAGGTTGATCGCGATGCCCACCACCAACAAGGCCAGGGCCTGGCGGGGATCGTGAAGCCAGAGGAGGCCCAGCTCCGGCAGCCCGCCGGCGGCCATGCAGGCGAAGAGGATCAGGGCGGCCCCACCGCTGCGCATCCAGAGGGTGAGCTGTCGCCAGCGCTGGCGCCTCCCCCACAGCGCTGAGGGGAGCAGCATCGCCAGGGCCACCAGGAGGACGAGCAGGAAACGCGCCAGCGGTCCCAGACGCAGAGCAAGGCTCACGGCCAGGAAGGTGACCCCGGCCACCAAGACCACCACGCCGAGGATGCCGGTCCAGTTCTCGATCAAGGCGCGTTCCACCCGGCGCCAGGACTCGTTCCCGGTCGGGGGGGGCTCCCGGGGTGGTGGGGCTTCAGGGGCTTGCGGCGTGAGGGCCGTCGGGAGGAGGAGCGTCTGGATTGACTCCACCAGGGGCAGGGGAGCAGGCTGAACCGCCGGTCGGCGAAGAGGCACCTGCTCCTCCGGCTCGATCAGCCGCTGTTCAAGACGCGTCAACCGCTGGCCCAATGCACGCATCCGCATCGCCATAACGATGAGAACCAGGAGCAACAGCAGATCAACCAAGGGGGTGGAATTAGAGAAGCCTCAACCACGTATAGCCAGCGTGAAGGCGACGGCCCAATACCGACGCATCTGGCCCCCAACCGCCCTGCGGCGAGGCTCTGGGCTCAGAAGTTTCCCTCCGCAAGGTCATTGAGCATCGCCTTCTCGTTCTTCAACAGGATCAACAACCTGGCCTCCGCGGCTCAGCGGAGATGCGTCGGCTGCGTCACCTCGATGACATCAAAAATCGAGCCGCTGCCCCAGCAGCACATAGCCCTGCACCAACGCCGGCCATCGCCGCGACAGGGCCAGCGATGGACCCGGTGTGTGCATCAGGGCATGGATGACGTTGGTGCAGCCCCGCTCGGATGCCCGCCGGTGCGCCTCCTGCAGCAGCCATCGCCCCAGGCCCGCCTGGGCCCGGCCCGGCTGCACCACCAAGGTGCGCACCACCAGGGCGTTGCCGCTGCGCTGGCCCAGCAGCAGGCCCAGCAGGCGGCCCTCCGTCAGGGCCAGCAGCGTCAGCTGCGGATCCGCAGTCCCCTGGCGGCCCTCCAGCCAGCGTCCAAAGGTTGGGGCCGCCAGGGGCAGGTGATACGGCTGGTGCGCAAACCCCTCATGCACCAACCGGTGGATCTGCAGCCCCAGCTCTGAAGCGACGCCAGTCGGCAACCCCGCCAGGTCATGCACCACCACGGCCCCCAGATGCGGCGGCCGGTCCGTCAGCCCCCGGGGCCAGGGCGGAGGCCCCAGCAGCCGGCGCGACACGACGTGGGCCTCGATGCAAAAACCGCAGCGGTGCAGATGGCCGATCCACTCGGGGCCTGGCTGCGGCTCACCGGCAAACCCCAGGCCAGGGCCTGTGCGGCAGCGGTAGGCCCCCCAGGTGTTGCCGTCCATGGGGGCCAGCACCCGCGTGCAACCCTGGGCGGCCAGCCGCCGGCAGGCGTGGCGCAACACCGCCACCGCCGCCGCCTGATCGCTGGCCTGCAGGCCGCCGATGGTGCCCACCCGTTCACCGGCGATGGGCGGCGTGTGCTGCCACCAGATCGACACCGCAGCCCCGCCGTCGTGCGACCAGCGTTCATCGGCCGGCCACAACCCCGCCGGATCCTCCACCGGCACCGGCCGCAGACCTTCGCTTGATGGGGGCGGCGGAGCCGCCGCGGTCGCCAGCACCAGCCGCCGATAAAAAAACACCCGGTCCCGCCGATGCAGCGCCGCCGCCCGCGGGTCTTCTGCCCGCCAGGTGCCCCCGGGGGCCAGGCGGCCATCCCGGTCGGCCACCCGGTTCCAGGCCACCAGCCGCGCCCCGGCGGCGGCATGACGGTGCAACCGCCCC
>JAGWVJ010000027.1 GCA_018970945.1 Cyanobacteria bacterium REEB417
GTGCAGATGACCATGAGCGCGGCCTTCAGCAAGATTGACAAGGCCGTCAAGGTCGGTGTGTTGCACCGCAACACCGGCGCCAACCAGAAATCGCGCCTCAGCGCCGCGGTCAAGAAAGCGATCGAGCCCGCAGTCACCCAGGTCTGAGATATCCACGCCACGATGGTGCTGCGCCGTGATGTTCAGCAGCCATGACGGCACCTCTGGTTGATTCCCATTGCCACATCGTGTTCCGCAACTTTGATGCGGACCTCGATGCGGTTGCCCAGCGCTGGCGAGAGGCCGGCGTTCAGGCTCTGGTGCATGCCTGCGTCGAACCGTCGGAGATTGCCGCCATCCGGGCGCTGGCGGATCGATTCCCCGAAATGAGCTATTCGGTGGGCGTCCACCCCCTCGACACCGGGCACTGGGCTTCAGACACCGCAACCGTGTTGCGCGATGCTGCCCGCGCCGACACCCGTGTTGTGGCCATCGGCGAGCTGGGACTCGATCTGTTCAGGGATCAGAACCTTGAGGAGCAGCTCACGGTGCTGCAACCCCAACTGGATCTGGCCTGCGAACTCGATCTTCCCGTCATCGTGCACTGCCGTGACGCCGCCGAGCCGATGCTCGACCTGCTGCGCACCCGCACCGAGCGGGGCACCTGTCCCCGCGGAGTGATGCACTGCTGGGGTGGCACTCCCGCCGAGATGGAAGCGTTTCTCGAGCTGGGTTTCTACATCAGCTTCAGCGGCGTGGTCACCTTCCCGAAGGCCGAGGACACCCACGCCTGCGCACGGGTCGTGCCGGCTGACCGTTACCTCGTCGAGACCGATTGTCCCTTTCTCGCTCCGGTGCCACGGCGTGGCAAGCGCAATGAGCCGGCCTACGTGGCCGCCGTTGCCGCCCGGGTTGCAGAACTCAGGCAGGAGCCACTCGAGCAGGTGGCCAATACCAGCAGTTCCAACGCTGCAGCCCTGTTTGGCCTGGCCCTTCACAATGTATGATGGTCCATTGGCCTGAACGCTGAGGCGTTCTTTGTTGACCACGTCTGCAGCCCTGAAGCGAGTCGGATAGAGGGTCCAGCCCGGGCCGCCGCTCCTCCCCCCTGAGGAGGAGCGGCTGTTCCTGTGTTTCCCGCCTGTCAACCCGCCCGGCTGCCGGCACTCGGCTGGCCAGATTCGAACAACACGTCAAATCCGTTCCTGCAGGTTCACCGCATGAGCAGCGCGATCCAGGTCGCCAAGACCGCCACTTATCTGCCCGATCTGGTGGAGGTGCAGCGCGCAAGTTTCAAATGGTTCCTGGAGAAGGGCCTGATCGAGGAGCTGGAGAGCTTCTCGCCGATCACCGATTACACCGGAAAGCTTGAGCTGCACTTCATTGGCAGCGAGTACCGTCTCAAGCGCCCTCGCCACGACGTCGAAGAGGCCAAGCGTCGCGATGCGACCTTCGCCTCGCAGATGTATGTGACCTGCCGCCTGGTCAACAAGGAGACCGGCGAAATCAAGGAGCAGGAGGTCTTCATCGGTGAGCTGCCTCTGATGACCGAGCGGGGCACGTTCATCATCAACGGTGCCGAGCGGGTTATCGTTAATCAGATCGTGCGGTCTCCCGGCGTTTACTTCAAGGACGAGCAGGACAAGAACGGACGTAAGACATTCAATGCGAGCCTGATTCCCAACCGTGGCGCCTGGCTCAAATTTGAGACGGATAAGAACGATCTGCTGCACGTGCGCGTCGACAAGACCCGCAAGATCAATGCCCACGTGTTGATGCGGGCGATTGGGCTGTCAGACAACGACGTGCTCGACAAGCTGCGCCACCCCGAGTATTACCAGAAGTCGATTGAATCGGCCAACGACGAGGGCATCTCCTCGGAAGACCAGGCTCTGCTCGAGCTTTACAAGAAACTGCGCCCCGGCGAGCCCCCGTCGGTCAGCGGCGGCCAGAGTCTTTTGCACAGCCGCTTCTTCGATCCCAAGCGCTACGACCTGGGTCGGGTCGGCCGCTACAAGATCAACAAGAAGCTCCGCCTCACCATTCCCGACTCGGTGCGCACCCTCACGCCTGAGGACGTACTCAGCACGATCGACTACCTGATCAACCTCGAGCTGGATGTCGGCGGCGCCAGCCTCGACGACATTGACCACCTCGGCAACCGCCGCGTGCGCTCGGTGGGCGAGCTGCTGCAGAACCAGGTGCGCGTCGGACTCAATCGACTTGAGCGCATCATCAAGGAGCGCATGACCGTCGGCGAGACCGAGAGTCTCACCCCGGCCCAGCTGGTGAACCCCAAGCCACTCGTGGCGGCGATCAAGGAGTTCTTCGGCTCCAGCCAGCTGAGCCAGTTCATGGACCAGACCAATCCCCTGGCTGAGCTCACCCACAAACGCCGCATCAGCGCCCTGGGCCCAGGCGGTCTGACCCGTGAGCGCGCCGGTTTTGCCGTGCGCGACATTCACCCCTCCCACTATGGACGGATCTGCCCGATCGAGACCCCGGAAGGTCCCAACGCAGGTCTGATCGGTTCGCTGGCGACCCACGCTCGTGTCAATGAGTACGGCTTCATCGAGACCCCCTTCTGGAAGGTCGAGAACGGAATCGTGCTCAAGGAGGGTGATCCGATCTATCTCTCGGCTGACCTCGAAGACGAGTCGCGTGTGGCTCCTGGTGACGTGGCCACCGATGCCCAAGGTCGCATCACCGCCGAGCTGGTTCCGGTCCGCTACCGCCAGGACTTTGAGAAGGTTCCGCCCGAGCAGGTCGATTACGTCCAGCTCTCTCCGGTGCAGGTGATTTCGGTGGCGACGTCGTTGATTCCCTTCCTGGAGCACGACGACGCCAACCGCGCGCTCATGGGCTCCAACATGCAGCGTCAGGCCGTGCCGCTGCTGCGGCCTGAGCGTCCGCTGGTGGGTACGGGCCTGGAAACCCAGGTGGCCCGAGACTCGGGCATGGTGCCGATCACCCGCGTGAACGGCACGGTCACCTTTGTGGATGCAACGGTCATTGTCATCCGCGACGAGCAGGGCGGCGAGCACACCCACTTCCTGCAGAAGTACCAGCGCTCCAACCAGGACACCTGCCTCAACCAGCGCCCCATCGTCAAGGAGGGTGATCAGGTGATCGCAGGCCAGGTTCTGGCCAACGGCTCCGCCTGCGAGGGCGGAGAGATAGCACTAGGCCAGAATATCTTACTCGCCTACATGCCTTGGGAGGGTTACAACTATGAGGACGCAATTCTGGTGAGTGAGCGTCTGGTTACCGACGATCTCTACACCTCGGTTCATATCGAGAAATACGAGATCGAGGCTCGGCAGACCAAGCTTGGCCCCGAAGAGATCACCCGGGAGATTCCCAACGTCGCTGAAGAAAGCCTCGGCAACCTCGATGAAATGGGCATCATCCGCATTGGTGCCTATGTCGAGAGCGGTGACATTCTGGTGGGCAAGGTGACTCCAAAGGGTGAATCTGACCAGCCTCCCGAAGAGAAGCTTCTGCGCGCCATTTTCGGCGAAAAGGCTCGCGATGTGCGCGACAACTCGCTGCGGGTACCTAGCACCGAGCGCGGCCGCGTCGTCGATGTGCGCATCTACACCCGGGAACAGGGTGATGAACTGCCCCCCGGCGCCAACATGGTGGTGCGGGTTTATGTGGCCCAGCGCCGCAAGATCCAGGTTGGCGACAAGATGGCCGGTCGCCACGGCAATAAGGGCATCATCAGCCGCATTCTCCCGCGCGAAGACATGCCCTACCTGCCCGACGGCACTCCCATCGACATCGTGCTCAACCCATTGGGTGTGCCGAGCCGCATGAACGTGGGTCAGGTGTTCGAGTGCCTGATGGGATGGGCTTCAGCACAACTGGGTTGTCGCGTCAAAGTCGTGCCCTTTGACGAGATGCACGGCGCCGAGAAGTCCAAGCAGACCGTGCAGGCCTTCCTCGAGGAGGCAGCCAAGCAACCCGGTAAGGAGTGGGTCTATGACCCTGAGAATCCCGGCAAGATTCAGTTGATCGATGGACGTACCGGAGAAGCCTTTGACCAGCCGGTCACGGTCGGCTACGCCCACATCCTCAAGCTGGTGCACCTGGTCGACGACAAGATCCACGCCCGCTCCACCGGTCCCTACTCCCTGGTCACCCAGCAGCCCCTGGGTGGTAAAGCCCAGCAGGGCGGCCAGCGCCTCGGGGAGATGGAGGTCTGGGCTCTCGAAGCCTATGGCGCCGCTTACACCCTGCAGGAACTTCTTACCGTCAAGTCGGATGACATGCAGGGCCGTAATGAAGCCCTTAACGCCATCGTCAAGGGCAAGCCGATCCCGAGGCCCGGGACTCCAGAGTCGTTCAAAGTGCTGATGCGGGAACTTCAGTCCCTGGGTCTTGACATCGCCGTCTACACCGATGAGGGCGCTGAAGTCGATCTGATGCAGGACATCAATCCCCGACGCAGCACCCCGAGCCGTCCCACCTACGAATCTCTCGGCGTCGCGGATTACGACGACGATTGATGGTTGTTTGATCGCTGACTGATCGCGGACTGCCGTTGTGGCATGTCCCCGGTTATCCCTCCACTCTCTCGATCGCCGCGAGCTTTAGCCGATGTCCAACAGCAACCTGCGCACCGAAAACCACTTCGACTACGTCAAGATCACGCTCGCCTCCCCTGAGCGGATCATGCAGTGGGGACAGCGCACCCTGCCCAACGGGCAGGTGGTGGGCGAGGTCACCAAACCGGAGACCATCAACTACCGCACGCTCAAGCCCGAGATGGATGGGCTCTTCTGCGAAAAGATCTTTGGCCCCTCCAAAGACTGGGAGTGCCACTGCGGCAAGTACAAGCGGGTGCGACATCGCGGCATCGTCTGTGAACGCTGCGGCGTCGAGGTCACCGAGAGCAGAGTTCGTCGTCACCGCATGGGCTTCATCAAGCTCGCGGCACCGGTGTCGCACGTTTGGTATCTGAAGGGGATCCCGAGCTACGTGGCGATCCTGTTGGACATGCCCCTGCGCGATGTCGAGCAGATCGTTTATTTCAACTGCTATGTGGTGCTTGATCCGGGTGATCACAAGGATCTGACCTACAAGCAACTGCTCACCGAAGACGAGTGGCTGGAGATCGAAGACCAGATCTATGCCGAAGACTCCGACATCGAAAACGAGCCGGTGGTCGGTATCGGTGCTGAAGCCCTCAAGCAACTGCTTGAGGATCTGGATCTGGGTGAGATCGGAGAGCAGCTTCGCGAAGAGATCGCGGCCAGCAAGGGCCAGAAACGGGCCAAGCTGATCAAACGTCTGCGTGTCATCGACAACTTCGTGGCCACAGGCGCCCGCCCCGAGTGGATGGTGCTCGATGTGATCCCGGTGATTCCGCCCGATCTGCGTCCCATGGTGCAGCTCGACGGTGGTCGCTTCGCTACCAGCGACCTCAATGACCTCTACCGTCGGGTCATCAACCGCAACAACCGCCTGGCGCGGCTGCAGGAGATCCTCGCCCCCGAGATCATCGTGCGCAACGAGAAGCGCATGTTGCAGGAGGCCGTCGATGCCCTGATCGACAACGGCCGCCGTGGCCGCACCGTTGTCGGCGCCAACAATCGTGCCCTCAAGTCGCTCAGCGACATCATCGAAGGCAAGCAGGGTCGTTTCCGTCAGAACCTCCTCGGTAAGCGGGTTGACTACTCAGGCCGCTCGGTGATCGTGGTCGGTCCGAAGCTCAAGATGCACCAGTGCGGTCTGCCCAAGGAGATGGCAATTGAGCTGTTTCAGCCGTTCGTCATTCACCGCCTGATCAGGCAGAACATCGTCAACAACATCAAGGCCGCCAAAAAGCTGATTCAGCGCGCTGACGATGAAGTGATGCAGGTGTTGCAGGAGGTGATCGAAGGCCATCCGATCCTCCTGAACCGTGCACCCACGCTGCACCGCCTGGGCATTCAGGCGTTTGAACCCAAGCTGGTGGATGGCCGTGCCATCCAGCTGCATCCCCTGGTTTGCCCCGCCTTCAACGCCGACTTCGACGGTGACCAGATGGCCGTGCACGTGCCCCTGGCGATCGAGGCCCAGACCGAAGCCCGCATGTTGATGCTGGCCAGCAACAACATTCTGTCGCCCGCGACCGGCGAGCCGATCATCACCCCGTCGCAGGACATGGTGCTGGGGGCCTACTACCTGACGGCTGAACAGCCCGGGAGCGTCAAGCCCGACTTCGGCGACCGCAGCCGAACCTTTGCCAGCCTGGAGGATGTGATCGCCGCCTTTGAGGAAAAGCATCTTTGCCTGCACGACTGGGTCTGGGTGCGTTTCAACGGCGAGGTCGACACCGAAGGCGAAGCCGCCGAACCGACCATCACCGATACCCTCAGCGATGGCACCCGGATCGAGCAGTGGCTGTTTCGCCGCGACCGCTTCGATGAGGACGGCGCCCTGATCAGCCGTTACCTGCTGACCACCGTTGGCCGGGTGGTGATCAATCGCACCATCATCGACGCCGTGGCGGCCCCCTGAGACCCGGCCGAACGTTCAACCGATACCCCTTCCTCACCTTCAATCGCCGGCAGCCATGACCGCTACTCCCGCCAAGAAAACCAGCAAGAAGGCCAGCAAGAAAGCCGCTGAGCAGGCCGCCGCCGCCGAGGCTCTGGCCCTGGCGGCCAAAAGCCTCAGTCGCCAGGCGCCCCCGTTCCGCAACCGGGTGATCGACAAGAAGGCCCTGCGCAACCTGGTCGGCTGGGCCTACAAGCACCACGGCACGGCTGCCACCGCGTCGATGGCCGACGACCTCAAGGATCTGGGGTTTCGCTATGCCACCCAGGCGGCGGTGTCGATCTCGGTTGATGACCTGCGCATTCCTGGCGACAAGGCGGCCCTGCTAGAGGAAGCCGAGCAGCAGATCACCGAGACCGAAGAGCGCTATCGACTCGGCGAAATCACCGAGGTGGAGCGTCATACCAAGGTGATCGACACCTGGACCGAGACCAACGAGCGTCTGGTGGCGGCCGTGCGCCGCAACTTCAACGAGAACGATCCGTTGAACTCGGTCTGGATGATGGCCAACTCGGGCGCCCGGGGCAACATGTCCCAGGTGCGTCAGTTGGTGGGCATGCGCGGCCTGATGGCCAACCCCCAGGGCGAAATCATCGACCTGCCGATTCGCACCAACTTCCGCGAGGGGCTGACGGTCACTGAATACGTGATCAGTTCCTACGGAGCCCGCAAGGGCCTGGTGGACACAGCCCTGCGCACCGCTGACTCGGGCTACCTGACCCGCCGTCTGGTCGACGTCGCACAGGACGTGATCGTGCGTGAAGACGATTGCGGCACGACCCGTGGCATTCCCATCGATGCCGATGACAAGGGCAAGTTCGCCAGCAAGCTGATCGGTCGTCTGGCGGCCGAGCCGGTGCTCGATGCCAGCGGCGCCGTGATCGTCGATCGCGATGGTGAGATCGATGCGCCCCTGTCCCGCCAGATCGAAGCCGCCGGCGTCACAACCGTTGTGGTGCGGTCACCGCTGACCTGCGAAGCCTCGCGCTCGGTCTGCCGCAAGTGCTATGGATGGGCCCTGGCCCACAACGAGCTGGTGGATCTGGGCGAAGCCGTCGGCATCATTGCGGCCCAGTCGATTGGGGAGCCAGGCACCCAGCTCACCATGCGCACCTTCCACACCGGTGGGGTGTCCACGGCCGAGACCGGGGTGGTGCGCTCCCAGGTCGATGGCGTCGTCGAATTCGGAGCCAAGGCTCGTGTTCGCCCTTACCGCACCCCCCACGGCGTCGAGGCGCAGATCGCCGAGACCGACTTCACCCTGACCCTCAAGCCCAGCGGCAAGGGCAAGCCCCAGAAGCTCGACATCACCAACGGTTCGATCCTCTTCGTCAACGACGGCGACAGCGTCGCCAACGACATCATCCTGGCCCAGATCTCTTCGGGAGCTGCGGTCAAAAAGAGCGTCGAGAAAGCGACCAAGGATGTGATCTGTGACCTGGCCGGCCAGGTCCGTTACGAAGACGCCATTCAGCCCAAGGAGGTCACCGACCGTCAGGGCAACATCACCCTCAAGGCCCAGCGCCTGGGACGTCTGTGGGTGTTCAGCGGAGACGTGTACAACCTGCCGCCCAATGCCTTGCCGGTGGTCAAGGGCAACAAGGCGGTCAAGACCGGTGAAGTCCTGGCAGAGAGTCGTCTGGTCAGTGAGTACGGCGGCGCCGTACGACTGCGCGAATCGGCCGGTGACTCCCGCGAGGTCCAGATCGTCACCGCCAGCCTCACCCTCAAGGACTGCAAGTTGGTTGGTGAATCGACCCATTCGGGCGAGATCTGGCACCTTGAGGGCAAGGACAACATCCGCTACCGCCTCAACACCGCTCCCGGCAGCAAGATCGGCACCGGTGAGGTGATCGCCGAGCTGGCCGATGACCGCTTCCGGACCCAGACCGGTGGCACCGTGCGCTTTGCGCCCGGCCTCTCGATCAAGAAGGCCCGCAGCGCCAAGAACGGTTACGAGGTCAGCAAGGGCGGCACGCTGCTGTGGATCCCCCAGGAAACCCACGAGATCAACAAGGACATTTCCCTGTTGATGATCGAAGACGGCCAGTGGATCGAAGCCGGCACCGAAGTCGTCAAGGACATTTTCAGTCAGACCGCCGGCATCGTCACGGTCACTCAGAAGAACGACATTCTGCGCGAGATCATCGTGCGCTCCGGCCAGCTCCACTTGGTCTCGGACAGCAAGACCCTGTCCAAGTTTGCCGACGGCAAGATGGTCAATCCCGGTGAGGAGATCGCCAAAGGCCTCAAGTCCGAGGCGATGGTCTTCGTTGAGGCCGTCGACACACCCGAGGGCGGTGCCCTGCTGTTGCGTCCGGTCGAGGAATACGCCATCCCCGACAGCGCGCACCTGCCCGAACTGGGCACCGTGAAGCAGAGCGGTGGGCCAAGCCTGGGACTCAAGGCCACCCAGCGGCTGGCCTTCAAGGACGGCGAGCTGATCAAGAGCGTCGAGGGTGTCGAGCTGCTGCGCACCCAGCTGATTCTGGAAACCTTCGACACCACCCCCCAGATGACGGTGGACGTGGAGGCGGTCTTCGACAAGCGTGCCAAGACGATCGAGCGGCTGCAGCTGGTGATCCTTGAGACCCTGCTGGTGCGCCGTGACACCCTCTCGGATGCGAGCCATGGCTCCACCCATACCGAGCTGCAGATCGACGACGGTGATGCGGTCAAGAGCGGCGATGTGATCGCCACCACCCAGATTCTCTGCAAGGAGGATGGCGTGGTGCAGCTGCCCGATCAGGTCGAGGGGGAGCCGATCCGCCGTCTGATCGTCGAGCGCGCCGGTGACACCCGCAGCCTTGATCTGGGTTCTGCCAAACCTGCGATCGGTGTGGGGCAGCGGGTGGTCGACGGCGATCTGCTGGCCCAGGGTGTCGAGGCGCCCTGCTGCGGTCAGGTCGAAGCGATCGAGGGCAGCCAGGTCACGATCCGCCTCGGCCGTCCCTACATGGTGTCGCCTGACTCGGTGATGCACGTTCGCGACGGCGAACTGGTGCAGCGCGGTGACGGCCTCGCCCTTCTGGTGTTCGAGCGCCAGAAGACCGGTGACATCGTGCAGGGTCTGCCCCGTATCGAAGAGCTGCTAGAGGCTCGCCGACCGCGTGATTCGGCGGTGCTCTGCCGCAAGAGCGGCGTGGTGCAGATCAAGCAGGGTGAAGACGACGATTCCCTCTCGGTCTCCGTGATCGAGGGCGATGACGTGATCACCGAGTACCCGATCCTGTTAGGTCGCAACGTGATGGTCAGCGATGGCCAGCAGGTCAGTGCCGGTGAGTCCCTCACCGACGGTCCGATCAATCCCCACGAGCTGCTCGAGTGCTACTTCGAGGACCTGCGCGGTCGTCTGCCCACGCTCGAAGCGGCCATGGAGGCGATCTCCAAGCTGCAGTTCCGGATGGTGCAGGAGGTGCAGAACGTCTACAAGAGCCAGGGCGTGTCGATTGACGACAAGCACATCGAAGTGATCGTGCGTCAGATGACCAGCAAGGTGCGGGTCGAAGATGCGGGCGACACCACCCTGCTGCCCGGCGAGCTCATGGAGCTGCGTCAGGTCGAGCAGACCAACGCCGCCATGGCGATCACCGGCGGTGCCCCTGCCGAGTTCACCCCGGTTCTGCTGGGCATCACCAAGGCCTCGCTCAACACCGACAGCTTCATCTCGGCGGCATCTTTCCAGGAGACCACCCGGGTGCTGACCGAGGCGGCGATCGAGGGCAAGAGCGACTGGCTCCGCGGTCTCAAGGAGAACGTGATCATCGGTCGTCTGATTCCGGCGGGCACCGGCTTCAGCGGTTTCGAGGAGGAGCTGCGCGCCGAAGCGGGCCCCCACCCCGACATCCTCGAGGAGGAGAACGCGGGCTACCGCCGCATGGCTAACCTGCGCCCCGACTACACCGTTGAGATGCCCGCACCCTCGGTGGCGGCCGCCGTTCTCGACGACCCCTCTGATGAGGATCTGGAGGCGACCCGCAGCCGCCATGGGATTGAAGCCAGTGCCAGTGGCGCGGCAGCCTTTGCCCGGCCCAGCCTCGATGAGGTGATGGAAGAGGAGCTGATCGCCGATCCTGATGCCCTTGAAGGGCTGCAGGAAGAGGGTCTGCTCAGCGATGACTGATCGGAGGCTCTAGCGTCGTTCCATGACCAAGTCTCCAAGCGCCACGACCGAGCTGGGCACGCCGGTGCCGACCCGCCGGCTGCCCCGCTACGGATTTCATACCCACAATGAGCAGCTCAACGGCCGTCTGGCCATGTTGGGCTTCTTCGCCCTTCTGGCCGTGGAATCCAAGCTGGGTCATGGCCTGCTGATCTGGTGATCGGGGCAGCTCCCCGGCCCCTGCTGGGTCTGGGCAAAACCGAGCTCGAGCAGTGGGCCGTGGCCCAGGGGCAGCCCGCCTTCAGGGGCAGGCAGCTCCACGACTGGCTCTACAACAAATGTGCCCGCAGTCTTGACGCGGTCACCGTTCTGCCAGGTGCCTGGCGCCAGCAGCTGGCATCCAGCCTGCCGCCTGGTCAACCCGATTGGGTGGGTCGCTCCCGCATGTTGCACCGATCGGTCGCCGCCGACGGCACCACCAAGCTTTTGCTGGCCACCGTCGATGGTCTCAGCCTGGAGACCGTGGGCATCCCCGCCCGTGATCGACTCACGGTCTGTGTGAGTTCACAGGTGGGTTGTCCCATGGCCTGCCGCTTCTGCGCCACCGGCAAAGGGGGTTTGCAGCGCTCTCTGGCCGTGCACGAGATCGTCGATCAGGTGCTCAGCGTGCAGGAGGTCATGGAGGCACGGCCCAGCCATGTGGTGTTCATGGGCATGGGCGAGCCCCTGCTCAACATCGACGCGGTGCTGAGCGCCATCGCCTGCCTGTGCACCGATCTGGGCATGGCCCAGCGGCAGATCACGCTGAGCACCGTGGGTGTGCCCCGCACCCTGCCCCGGCTGGCCGAGCTGGCGCTCGAGCGGTTGGGTCGAGCCCAGTTCACCCTGGCGGTCAGCCTGCATGCCCCCGACCAACGCCTGCGGGAGGAGTTGATCCCCACAGCCCACGCTTACCCGATTGAGGCCTTGCTTGAGGATTGCCGTGAGTACGTGGCCATCACCGGCCGGCGGGTCAGTTTTGAATACATCCTGCTGGGCGGAGTCAACGATCAGCCACACCACGCCGAGGCCCTTTCGCGGCTACTGCGCGGTTTCCAGTGCCATGTGAATCTGATCGCCTACAACCCGATTGCCGAGGAGAGTTTCCAGCGCCCAAGCCCTGCGGCGGTCGACGGCTTTCGTCGGATCCTCGAAGACCGCCATGTGGCCGTCAGTGTGCGTGCCAGCCGAGGCCTCGATGCCGATGCCGCCTGCGGCCAGCTCAGGCGGCGTCTGGCCGATGGAGCCATGGACCAGAGCGGCCCCGGTGAGGGGGGGACGACTCAGGTCGCATCCCGTGATGGGTCGAACGCTCCGCGACACCCTGTCCCATTCCAGGGCACCAGGCGCAACATCAGCACAAAGGCCGGCAACGACGACAGGGCCGTCACCACGAAGTAATCGCTCCAGCCGATCCTGGCCGCCAGCCATCCCGAGGGCAGGGCCAGCAGGGTGCGACTGATGGCGTAGATGCTCGACAGCAGTGCGTACTGGGTGGCCGAGAAACGGGGGTTGCAGAGGCTCATCAGCAGGGCCACGAACCCTGCACCCACCATGCCGTTGCCCAGGTTTTCGAGGCTCACGGCGGCCATCAGGGCGGGTAGCCCACCGCCGAAGCGGGCCAGGGCGGCATAGCCCAGGTTGCCGGCGGCCCCGATCACGGCAAACACCCAGAGGCTGCGATTCAGCCCAAGCCGGGCGAACAGCACGCCGCCCACCACCGTGCCGGCCATGGTGGCGGCGATGGCCCAGCCCCCATCGAGCAGGCCGATCTGGGCATCACTGAAGCCCGCCTGTTTGAGAAAGGCGATCGAGAGGGCCGCCAGCAGCCCATCGGGCCAGCGATACAGCAGCACCAGCAGCAGCAGCCAGGGGGCGGTGCCGGCGCCGGTGCGCCGCAGAAACTCGCGCGCCGGTCCCACGATCGCCTGGCGCAGGCTGGTGGGGGGGTGCTCCAGCGGCGGCAGACGCGGCGCCTTCATGGTGAACGGCACCACCGCCAGCATCAGCAAGGCGGAGCCTGCAAATGCCGCCCACCAGCCAAAGCTACCGGCCAGCAGAAAACCCCCGGAGCTCACCAGCAACATGCCGGTGCGGTACCCCAGGTTGTGCACCGCAGCGCCCTGGCCCCGTTCGCCGTCGGGCAGTAGATCGGTGCGGTAGGCATCGACAACGATGTCCTGGGTGGCACTGGCGGTCGCCAGCACCAGGGCCAGCAGCGTCGCCAGTTGCAGCACGCCGGGCCCCGGTGCCAGGAGCCCTGCCACCACGGCCAGCACCAGCAGGACGGCGGCCAGGGCCAGCTGCAGCAGCAGCATCCAGCCACGCCGCCGGTCGGGCCAGCCGAGGGGCCAGCGGTCGAGCAGGGGGGCCCACAGCACCTTGAACCCATAGGGCAGCGCGGCCAGCTGGGGGATCACGCCGATGAGCTCGAGCGACACCCCGCTGGCGCTGAGCCAGCCCTGCAGCAGCTTGCTGCCGATGTTGAGCGGGCTGCCGCTGGCCACCCCTTCGGCCGCCACCGCCACCAGACGTTGACGGGTCGTGCCGGGGGCAGGCATCGGCGCTGTGATGGAGTGGGCGCACCCTAGAGGCGATGATGCCCCCAGGCCGCTGCCCGTCTGCCTGTGCAGTTTTTCCGTTCGACCCTCCTGCCGGCCGCCATCGTGCTGCTGTTTGCCCTGGCTCTGTTTGCGGTCAGTGCGCGCATCTGGCTGCCCGGCGACATGGCAGCGCCGGCTCCGCTGCAGTGAGGCCGCAGCCGTGACCGTTGCCGACGACGGCTCCTGGAAGCCCTACGACGAGAACGCCAGCCATGACCTGGTGCTTGACCCTGACGTGCTGGCTGCCGAACTGGCGCAGGAGCTGCTCGGCGATCCGCTCGACGAGATCGACAGCGACGAGACCGCCGCTGCTGATGCCGCGGCCGAATGCGACCTGGGGCTGACGCTGCTGGCTGGCGGTCACGACGAGCGGCTGCAGGGGCTGCGCATCTTCTGCGAGCACAGGGATCCGCGGGCGATTCCGCAGCTGTTGCCGCTGCTGCAGGCCTCCTGCCCGATCGAACGCATGAGCGCCGTGTATGCCCTCGGTCGCAACCCCCATCCGATGGCGGTTGAACCGTTGCTGGCCCTGCTGGCCGCCGATGCCAACGGCTATGTGCGCAAGGCCGTGGCCTGGAGCCTGGCCAACTTTGCCGATGCTGCCGTGCTCAATCCGCTGATCCGGGCACTGCAGCTCGATGTGGCGGCCGTACGCCTCTGGGCGGCCACCTCGTTGGCCGATGTGGGCAGTACCGGGCCGGCCAAGGCCGATCCGGCTGCTGCCCAGCTGTTGCAGAGCCTGCGGATCGACAGCGAGGCGGCCGTGCGCAGCAACAGCGCCTGGGCCCTGGGGCGGCTTTACCCCGATCTGGTGGAGCCGCGGCAGCAGGCGGTGGTCCAGGCCCTGATCCAGACCCTGCTTGAGGATCACGAAGCCAGCGTGCGAGATGAGGCCAGGCTTGCCCTGGAACAGCTGGAACAACCCGAGGTGCTTGAGCGGCTGCAGACCCTGGTCGATGAAGGATTGCTGAGCTGAGCCAACCACCGTCGCCCGCCGCTAGCATCCGCCGACGCGTTGTTGTTTGCTTGTTACCCCCGACGTCACGGCCGCTCACTCAGCAAACCATCCGCTTCCGGATCCGGCCCGATGGTCGGGTCGAGGAAACCGTGGAAGGTGTGCCCGGCGCTGCCTGCACGTCGTTGAGTGAGCACATCGAGTCGCGTGTTGGCTCGGTCCAACGCCGCACGCCCACAGCTGAGGCCTATCAGGCCATTGCCCAGGGCATGCAGCAGCAGACCTCCGCCAATGACACAGCCAACGGCTGGATGTCCAAGTCCTGATCGAATGTCACCTGGGTCCGATGTCGCACTTCAGCACCATCAAAACCGAACTGCGTGACCGGGATGCCCTGGTTGCTGCCCTGGCTGCCCTGGGCCACCCCCCCCTCGACGGTCCCGGCCTGGTGCGCGGCTACCGCGGCCAGCAGGAACAGGCTGAACTCGTTGTGAGCGCTCAGGATGGTCGTGGAGATCTGGGTTTTCGTTGGAATGCTGGAACCGGCGCCTATGAATTGGTCGCCGATCTCGATCTGTGGCGACTGCCTGTTCCCCCCGAACGCTTTCTGGCCCAGGTGAACCAGCGCTATGCCCTCGAGGCCATTCTCGCGGCCAGTGTCGCCGAGGGCTTCGCGGTGGCCGAACAGACCATCTGCGACGACGGTGCCATTGAGCTGGTGGTTACCCGCTGGGGGTGAGCGCAGATCGTCCCGCTGCTGAACCCTGATGGCGGTGGATCCCGGCCTGGCGTTTTCGACGGTGTGTTCCCCTGAGCAGGCCGCTGCCTCGGGGATGGAGCCTGTGCTGGGGGGTGCCCTGCGCCAGAAGGCCGTCTGGGTCGACGAAGCCTCCTGCATCGGCTGCCGGTACTGCGCCCATGTGGCACCCAACACCTTCGTGGTTGAGCCTGACCTGGGCCGATCCCGCGCCATCCGCCAGGACGGCGACCGCGATGAACGCATTCAGGAGGCCATGGACACCTGCCCGGTGGATTGCATCCACTGGGTTTCCTTTGAGGACTTGCCTGCGCTGGAGCGACGCCTTGCGGAGCAGGAGCTGCAGCCCCTCGGCCTGCCTAGCCCTGCGCGCACCCGTCGCATCCTGCCCCGCGCCGCCACCTAGCCGCCCAGGGGTTGCTTGGCCGGGATCCCCACCGCACGCGGATACTGGTGCGGGCAGCCAGCCACCGGAACCAAGCTGACGGCGTGGCGAAGGCCGCGGCCGGCTGGCAGATCCAGGGCTTCAACGGCTTCAACTCTGGCGTTGAGGCTGCGGGTGGCCCGGTTCAGTTGCTCCCGGTCCGGGGGCGACCATTGGCCCCTGTAGAGCAGGGCGCGACCCCCTGGCCTGAGCAGGGGCACCAGATATTCGGCCACCACCGGTGCCGGGGCTACGGCGCG
The DNA here is from genome assembly GCA_018970945.1 of Cyanobacteria bacterium REEB417. GTDB lineage: Bacteria > Cyanobacteriota > Cyanobacteriia > PCC-6307 > Cyanobiaceae > RGUW01. The sequence goes on from JAGWVJ010000027.1 coordinate 15,666, forward strand.
GGCCATGGCCCAATCGAAACGCTGGCGCCAGGCCGGGTCCTGCCCCAGTTTTTCGGCTCGCTCGCCGCAGAACTCCATGCGTTGGGCCAACCCCAGGGTGGTGGCCATGGCCCGCACGGCTTCGATCTTGCGCTGCACCGAGTCCACCAGGGTGAGCCGGGCCTGCGGCAGGGCGATGGCCAGGGCCAGGCCAGGGAAACCGCCACCGGTGCCCACATCGATCATGTGCACGGGTGGCGCGGCTTTGAGCAATGACACCAGGGGCCAGAGGCTGTCAAAGACCTGGGCGATCCAGAAGTCATCGCCTTCCACCAGGCGGGTCAGGTTGAGGCGTGCGTTCCAGCTGCGCAGTTCATCCTGCAGCTGCTGAAACTGACCCAGCTGCAGCTCCGAGGGCTGCCAGCCCAGCAGCTTCCACAACGCAGTCGGCTCACCAACGCTCACCCAGACCCGGCAGCAGACGATCTTCCTAGGATCCCGCAAACCGTGGGGCCATGTCTGCTCCGAGTCACTACCAGCGGCTGGGCGTGAGCCCCGATGCCAGTGCCGAGAGCCTGCGCCAGGCCTTTCGCCTGTTGAGCAAGCGTTATCACCCCGACACCACCGCGTTGCCGCAGCCCGAGGCCGAGGCAGCATTCAGGGAGCTTCAGGGGGCTTACAGCGTGCTCAGCGACCCGGATGAACGGCGCCGCTATGACGCACAGCTTGCCCTGATGAGCGTTGCGTCGGGCCCTGCTCCGCAGCGCTCGCTGGCGCTTCCGCCGCAGCTGTTGCAGCAGCGCAGGCCGTTGTCGGGGGGCGAATGGCTGGCATTGCTGCTGTTGGTATCGGCAGCCCTGTTTTCCCTGCTGCTGGGCGTGGGTCTGGCCTGGTTGCGGGGTGTCGATCTGGTCCAATGGCCCAGTTGGTGGCTGGAGGCGCGATGAACGACCAGGAGTTTGACGGCACGGCCGAGGGGCTGGGGGGCCACTCCCTGCCAGAGCGTGACACGCCGCTCTACAACCATCCTCTGCCTCTGCTGGAGGACTGGCTGCGGTCGATGGGCGGGCGTCAGCGGGGCCCACATTCGTGCCAGTGGGACCTGCATCAACCCCAGTGGAGTGCCCTGCTTGAGCTCGAGGTTGAGGAGCTCAAGGTGAGCTGGTCGCAGGACGGACGTCAGAGTGTGCGCCACTTTCCCTATGGGCTGTCTCGGGCCGACGTTGAGGCGGCGATTCTGGCTGGGCCCTGAACAATGGCCCGGCTCCTTGCCATGATGGGGCCGTTGACACCGTCAGCGGGCCTTTGCCATGGCATCCGCCAACTCCGCAGACCGCATCCCGGAATGGCGCAACAAACGCGCCGCTTCAAACCGTTTTTTGGCCGCCGAAGTGGAGCTCCGTTCGGCCCCCGCCCGCTGCCGGGCCTGGGGACCTGGCGAGATGTTCGCCGAGGGTCAATGGCAGGTGATCCGTGTGCAGCTGGAGCAGCAGGGCTGGTATTCCTCCCAGATCGAACTGGTGCACGACCAGTTGCGGCAGGGCTGGCCTCTGGCCACTGCCAAGCGCCATGCGGCTCGGCTGTCGGGCCATTGCCCGCTCAGGGCCCAGAGCACGATCTGAGCCGCGGCCTCTGGAGCGGGCCCCTGATCGGTCCCAGCGGCGCCAACTCAGCGGCAGAGTTCACTGCTGCGCTCTGAGGGGGTCGCCCAGGCCTTGCAGTTGACCCAGCGCACCGCCGAGACCTCGATGTCGGTGAACAGGACCAGGATGCCGCCGCAGAGCAGCAGAACCGCCAGGCTGATCAATCCGTTGCGGGTGCTCATTCGGTTTGCAGCGTCACAAGGTCAATCTATGTGGCGTTGTTGCAGGGTGTCTGCCAGGTTCTGCGAGGTCCATTGCGCTGCCAGGCTGGCCGCTGACAGCGGCTCCAGGATGGGCAGCTGGGCCAGCACGGGGACCCCGCCGAGTTGTTCGAGGCTGCGGGGGTTGTCGGGATGGGGCGGGCCGTTGAGCACCAGACCCAGCAGGGGGATGGCCCGGGCCCGCAGCGCCTCGATCGAAAGCAGGGTGTGATTAAGCGTGCCCAGGCCGCTGCGGCCCACCAGCAGCACCGGCAGTCCCCAGCGCTGCAACTGATCGATCTGCAGCCAGTCCCGGCCCAGGGGAACCAGCAGGCCGCCGGCGGTCTCGACCACCAACGCTCGATCGCAGCGGGGCAGGCTGAGGTGCGACGCCTCGATCGTGACGCCATCCAGTTCGGCGGCCCAGTGGGGTGACACGGGCTTGCTGAGCCGGTAGGCCTCTGGAATCAGGCGTTCGCGCGGCAGGTTGAGCAGCTGCTGCACCCGGGCCGCGTCGCCGCCCCCTTCGAGACCGCTCTGCACCGGCTTCCAGTAGCTGGCATCCAGGCCCTGGACGAACCAGGCGCTGACCACGGTCTTGCCCACATCGGTGTCGGTGCCGCAGATCACCAGTCGTCGGGGTCGGGTCATGGTGCGAGCCGTTCTGGGCGCTGCCCCACCAGCAGCAACACATGCCAGCTCACCGCATCCCCTGGAGGCCAGTGGGCCAGCAACCGGCGCCACTGGGCGGTCGACAGACTCGCCTGGTCGCTGTGGCCGGCACCCAGGCGCCGCAGTTGCCGCAGAAAGGCACGCCCCCCGGGTCCGTAACGCACGCTGAACACCAGGCGGCGCAGGCAGCCGAGCGCCAGGGTCGAGGCGGCGGCGCCGATCAGGGTGTCGGCCTCCGGAAGGCGGCGGGCTGTGCAGGGCACCCTGGCCTGATCGGCCGCCTGCTGCCACTGGGGAAAGCTGCCGGCGACCGGCACCGCCAGTGCCAGCCAGCCCCCCGGCGCTAGCGCGGCGGCCCAGTCTCTGAGCCGGGTGGCCGGGTCCTGCAGCCATTGCAGAGCAAAGCTGCTGGTGATCAGGCTGCAGTGGTTCAGCTCGGGCGGAAGGCCCAGATCCAGATCCCACAGCCGATACCGGTCCGGGGCGAGCAGGGGGTTGCGGCGCAGCAGCGCGGCGCTGCCATCCAGCTGCAGCAGCTCCAGTCCTGGCGCCTGCTGGCGCAGGGCCAACCCCACCAGGCCGCTGCCGGCACCCAGGTCGGCACGCGGGCCCGGCAGCAGGGGGAGACCGGCGGCGTAATGGGCAAGTCGCCAGGCGACGGCACGCTGCAGGGCGGCATGGGTGTCGTAGTGCGCCGCCTGCCGGTCAAAACGGTCGCAGCTGGCTGGTCTGGGCTGGTTCATCGCGCGCTCAGACCCTCAATCCAGCCATTCACCATCGCCACCGTGGCGGTACCGATCAGGCCATGGCCAGCGCCGGCCAGGGTCAGCACATCGGCCCTGGGCAGCGTGCTTTCGAGCTCCTGGCGGGCCAGGGGGTGCACGATCTGGTCGTTGCCCGCCTGCACCAGCAGCACCCGGGCCTCGGGTGGAAAGCCGTCAGGCAGTCCCTGGACCTGGGCGATCAGCGCCAGATCGCTGTGCAACCGTTCCAGGCCCTTGGCATCAAGCGGCTCCCGGGCTGGCGAGGCCTGCAGCAGCTCCGGCGCCGCTGGCGCGGCCACCTGCTCCAGAAAGGCCTGCAACATCGCGCCGGGGTCATCTCCCCGCAGCTGGGTCGCCATGGCGGCCAGGGCCGCCTGCACCCGTTTGCCCTGGCGCCCTGCCGGCACAAAACGACCGAAGCTGGTGAGCAGTACCAGGGCATCGGCCGCCTGCAGCACCGCCGGGGGCAGCAGATGGGGGCCTAGGGAGTGGGCGATCACCACCTTGAGCCCGGGGGCCGCGGCCCAGCCGGGTTGGTGGGCAGCCAGGGCGCCGTAGCCCCGCTCGCCGCAGCTGCACCGCCAGCCGCGGGACCGCCAAAGCGGCAGCCAGGGATCCCAGCTGCGGCTATCGCCGCACCAGCCATGCATGGCAATCAGCTGGCGGTCGGTGTTCATGGACAGCCCAGTTCCCGCACCAGCCTGGCCAGCGTGCCTGCGGGCAGGTCGGCCCGCAGCACCAGACGCAGCCGCGCCGTGCCCTCGGGCACTGTGGGTGGGCGGATCGCCACGCTCAGCAGTCCGGCCTGTTCAAGCCGGCCCTGCAGGGCCAGGGCCCGGGTGTTGTCGCCCGCCAGCAGCGGCAGGATCGGGCCCTGGCCGGGCGGGCGCGGCCAGCCCGCCTGCTCCAGGCTGGCGCGCCAGCGGGCAGCCCGCTGCAGCAGGGCGCTCCCGGGCGGTTTGCCCAGGGCCTCCTGGGCCTGCAGCCAGCCCAGGGCCGCCAGCGCCCCAGCTGCCAGCGGCGGCGCCAGGGCGGTGGTGTAGCGAAACGGGCCGCTGTGCTGCAGCAGCCATTCGAGTGTGATGGCATCACCTGCCAGAAAGGCGCCGCCGCTGCCCAGGGCCTTGCCCAGGGTTCCGCTGATCAGGGCGATGCTGTCGTGGCCGTGGCCGAGGCCGCGACCGCCTGGCCCCAGCAGCCCCAGGGCATGGGCTTCATCGAGCAGCAGGGCAGCGCCGTGTTGCTCGCAGAGGGCCACCAGCTGCGTGACCGCGGGACTGGTGCCTTCCATGGAGAACAGGCTTTCGCTGAGCACCAGCAGGCGCCGGCCGGGCTCCGCCGCGCGGGTGGCCTCGAGGCGGCGCCGCAGATCGGCCAGGTCGTTATGGGCGAAGCGCTGCAGCCGGGCCCCGCTCGCCATGACCCCCGCCAGCAGGGAGTGGTGAATCAACCGATCGGCCAACACCAGGCTGTGGCGGTCGGCCAAGGCCGTGACAGCGGCGATGTTGGCCTGGAAGCCACTGGGAAACAGCAGAACCCGCTCGCGTCCCAGCCACTGGGCCAGGGCCCGTTCGAGCTCGCCGTGCACCGGCCGGCTGCCGCTCACCAGCCGCGACGCGCCCGCTCCCAGCCCACTGCGCTCCAGTTCGGCCGAGGCGGCGGCGATCACCGCTGCATGGCGGCTGAGACCCAGATAGTCGTTGCTGGCCAGGTCGAGCAGGGGGTCTCCGCTGGCGCTCAGGTGCTCCTGGGGGTGCAGGCGGCCGGCGCTGCCGGGGGCAAAGCTGCGCAGGCTGCGCCTGCCCGAGGCCGGTTGGGCGTCAAGCGACTGGCGCAGCGGCCGTTTCCAGGGCTGCTGCCGTTCAGCTCTGTTCTGTGGGGGCAGACCCATGCCCTCCAGTCTGGGGCAGGCCATGCGGCATCGGTTGGGGTGCCGATCCGGCCAATAGGATCTCTGCAGAACCGACTTCGGCACCGTCGCCCGCACCTCGGCCACCGATCCCGTTGATCCAGCAGCCACTGCGGTCATTGCGACCGCCGTGCCGCCGCTTGGACAATTGTTTCCCTTCGCCCTCGACGGCTTTCAGCTCGAAGCGATCGATGCCCTCAACCAGGGGCGGTCGGTGGTGGTCAGCGCCCCCACTGGCAGCGGCAAGACGCTGGTGGGCGAGTACGCCATCCATCGCGCCCTGGCCCACGGCCAGAAAGTCTTCTACACCACACCACTCAAGGCGCTTTCAAACCAGAAGCTGCGCGACTTCCGCGCGCAGTTCGGCGCCGACAACGTCGGCCTGCTGACCGGTGATCTGAGCCTCAACCGGGAAGCCCGGGTCGTGGTGATGACCACCGAGATCTTCCGCAACATGCTGTATGCGGAGATCGACCACCCCGACAACGATCCCCTGGCCGATGTGGAGGCGGTGGTGCTCGATGAGTGCCACTACATGAACGACTCCCAGCGCGGCACGGTCTGGGAGGAATCGATCATCCACTGCCCGCCGGCGGTGCAGCTGGTCGCCCTCTCGGCCACCGTTGCCAACGCGGGCCAGCTCACCGACTGGATCGAGCGGGTGCACGGTCCCACCCGCCTGGTGCACAGTGATCACCGGCCGGTGCCACTGGCCTTCAGCTTTTGCAGCGCCAAGGGGCTGCATCCGTTGCTCAATGACGAGGGCACGGGCCTGCACCCCAACTGCAAGGTCTGGCGCGCCCCCAAGGGACACAACCGCAAGGGGCCCAAGACCCCCAAACCGCCGCAGCCCGAGGCGCCGCCGCTGGGTTTTGTGGTGGCCCAGATGGCCGAGCGGCAGATGCTGCCGGCGATCTATTTCATCTTTAGCCGCCGCGGCTGCGACAAGGGGGTGCGCGATCTTGGCAAGCTCTGCCTGGTCAATCCCGACGAGCAGGCGCGCATTCAGGCGCGGCTAAGCGCCTTTGTGGCCACCACCCCCGAGGCGGTGCGCGAAGGCGGCCACGCCGAAGCCCTGCTGCGGGGCATCGCCGCTCACCATGCCGGCGTGCTGCCCGCCTGGAAGGAGCTGATCGAGGAGCTGTTTCAGCAGGGTCTGATCAAGGTGGTCTTTGCCACCGAGACCCTCGCAGCCGGGATCAACATGCCGGCTCGCACCACGGTGATCTCGTCCCTGTCCAAGCGCACCGAGCGGGGCCACCGCCCGCTCATGGGTAGCGAGTTTTTGCAGATGGCGGGCCGCGCCGGGCGCCGCGGGCTCGACTCCCAGGGTTATGTGGTGACGGTGCAGAGCCGCTTTGAGGGGGTGCGCGAGGCGGGTCAGCTGGCCACGGCCCCGGCCGACCCGCTGGTGAGCCAGTTCACCCCCAGCTACGGCATGGTGCTGAACCTGCTGCAGCGCTACGACCTGGCCAAGGCCCGCGAGCTGGTGGAGCGCAGCTTCGGGCGCTACCTGGCCACCCTCGACCTGGCCGACGACGAGGCCGCCATCGCTGCGCTGCGCCAGCGTCTCGAGCAGCTCGAGGACGGCTCCGGCGATGTGCCCTGGGAGGCGTTTGAAGACTATGAGAAGCAGCGCGGCCGCCTGCGCGAAGAGCGGCGCCTGCAGCGCATTTTGCAGAACCAGGCCGAGGAGACCCTGGCCCACGAACTGACCCTGGCGCTCCAGTTCGCCAGCGAGGGGTCGCTGGTCAGCGTCAAGGCGCCCCAGCTCAGGGGGCGCGTCACGCCGGCGGTGATCGTCCGCAAGGTCAAGGGGCCTGGCCAGTTCCCGTTGCTGCTGTGCCTCACCGACGACAACGTCTGGGTTCTGTTGCCCTGCGCGGCGGTGGTGTGCCTGCATGCCGAGCTGAGCTGCCTGCAGGTCAGGCAGCTCGACGCACCCGACCTGCGTCACAGCGGTGAGTTGCGCCACGGGGATCAGGCCAGCGGCGGGCTGGCCCTGGCAGTGGCTTCGATGGCCCGTCGCCACGACATGCACACGCCCCAGTACGACCTGGCCTCCGAGGTGCAGAGCCAGGCCCTGTTGGTGCAGCAGCTCGAGGAGGAGCTGGAGCTGCATCCGGCCCACCGCTGGGGCGACCGCAAGCAGCTCAAGAAGCACCGCCGCCGCATGGAGGAGCTGGCCCTCGAGATCGAGGAGCGCCAGCGTCTGCTGCACTTCAGGTCCAACCGGCACTGGGACACCTTCCTGGCCTTGATCGACGTGCTGCGCCATTTCGGCGCCCTGGCGGGTGACGAGGGCCTGGAGCCCACCGAAATCGGCCGCACCGTGGCCGCCCTGCGCGGCGACAACGAGCTCTGGCTCGGCCTGGCGCTGATGAGCGGCCACCTCGACGAGCTGCCGCCCCCCGAGCTGGCGGCGGTGCTTGAGGCGATCTCGACCGAGGTCAACCGCCCTGACCTGTGGTGCGGGTTTCCGCCGCCGCCTGCGGTCGATGAGGCCCTGCACGATCTGCGCGCTCTCCGGCGTGAGCTGGGACGCCAGCAGGAGCGGGCCAAGGTGGCCTTCCCGATCTGGTTTGAGCCTGAACTCACCGGCCTGGTTGAGGTCTGGGCCAAAGGCGCCAGCTGGAGCGATGTGATCGCCAACACGTCCCTTGACGAGGGCGATGTGGTGCGGCTGTTGCGCCGCACCGTTGATCTGCTGGCTCAGGTGCCCTACTGCGAAGCGGTGAGCCAGCAGCTGCGTGACAATGCCCGCGCCGCCCTCAAGGCGATCAACCGCTTCCCGGTGTGCGAGCTCGACGACCTGCTGCCCAAGTCGCCTGCGGCGATCGAGCGGCCCAGGCCCGAGGCGCCGAGCGACTTTGCCAGCCCCCACAGCGATCTGGCGGGTTAAGACCTACCTGCGCGGCCGTAGCACCAACCAGATGATCAGCAGCAGCCCAGCTGTGCTGACCACGGTGTCGATCCAGTCGGCGTAGGGGGTCCAGGGCATTCCCCTAGCCTGCCAGCAGCGCCTGTGCGGTCGTGATCAACCCCTCCCGCATGCGCATCCTGGCGGTGGGCAAGGTGCGCAAGGGCTGGGTGGCCGAGGGGGTGGGCCTGTACCGCAAGCGCCTGCCTGGGCTGGAGCTGGTCGAGCTGCGCGACGCCGGCCGTGCCCGCGAGGCCGAGGCGATCGCCGCCGAGCTGCACCCTGGTGAGCGCCTGGTGGCCCTCTGCGAGGAGGGGCAGACCTGCACCTCAGAGGGGTTGGCCCAGGCCCTCGCGGGCTCGGGCTCAGAACGGCTGGCGTTTGTGATCGGGGGCGCCGATGGCCTCGATCCGGCGATCAAGGCACGGGCCCAGTGGCGGCTCAGCCTGTCGCCGCTGACGTTTCCCCATGAGCTGGCCCGCCTGCTGCTGCTGGAGCAGCTCTACCGGGCCCTGTCGATTCAGCAGGGCGGGCCGTACCACCGGCGTTGACGGTCATTCCCACCCACCGCCGCCGCCGCGGACGGGCCCAGCGGCCGTTCAATCAATGGAGTGCTCGGCGCCGCACCGGCGCAGGCTGACTCCGATCGCCACCCCTCCGCTTGTTCTGGTGCATGGGCTGCTCGACAGCCCCACAGTGTTTGATCGCCTCCGGCGCGAGTTGGGTGGGCTGCGCGCTGATGTGTTGGCACCAGCACTGTCACTGCGGCTGGGACGCACGCCGATCGCCCAGGCCGCGGCCGAGCTGAGCCGCCAGATCGCGGTGGCCTATCCCGGTGAGACCCCCATCGACATGCTTGGCTTTTCGATCGGCGGGGTGATCGGCCGCACCTGGATCCAGCGGCTGGGGGGGCACCGGCGTACGCGGCGCTTCATCAGCGTCGGTAGCCCCCAGCAAGGCACCCTGACGGCGCGCCCATGGCCGCGGCGGCTGTTCAAGGGTCTGGCCGATCTGCGCCAGGGCAGTGCCCTGCTGCATGGGCTCAACAGCGACCTCGACTCCCTGGCGGGGATCGACTGCCACAGCTTCTATTCGGCCCTCGATCTGGCGGTGTTGCCGGGCTGGCGGGCCGTGCTGCCGATCGGCCCGCGCACCCTGTTGCCGGTGGCGACCCACCCCCAGCTGCTGCCTGAGGCTTTCGACGGTGCGGCGCTGAGGGTCTCGGTGCTGATTCCGGCCCGCAATGAGGCCGCCACATTGCCGCAGCTGCTGGCCGCCCTGGGTCGTCAGAGCCTGCCGGCTGCCGAGGTGCTGGTCATCGACGATCACTCGCGCGATGGCACCGGTGCCGTCGCCATGGCGTCCGCGGCGGCCGCAGGGTTGCCACTGCGACTGATCCAGGCGCCGCCGCTGCCACCCGGCTGGTGCGGCAAGACCTGGGCCCTGCACCACGGCGTGGCGACCAGCAGCGGGGATCTGCTGATCTTTCTTGATGCCGACACCGAGCCCGAGCCCAGCCTGCTGGCCAGCCTGGTGGCCCAGTGGCAGCGGCTGGGGGGGCTGGTGAGCGTGCAGCCATACCACCGAACCGAACGGCCTGTGGTGGCGGTGTGTGATGCAGGACCGGCGCGATGTCGCCCGGGTGGATGTGCTCCCCCTCCAGGCGCCAATCAAGCCCCAGCACCAGCACGGCCGCCCCG
>JAGWVJ010000057.1 GCA_018970945.1 Cyanobacteria bacterium REEB417
GGCCAATGCCTGGCGAACCTGTCGAGGCCATGGCCTGGGATCCCATCGGTGCCGAGGGGATCTGGATCGATCACAACCCCCATGGCAGTCGCGAGATGAAGAATCTCCATCTTTGCCACGTGTTGTCCATGGCTCCTCCCTGGCCGTGGATCTGGGACCGATTCCAGAACACCCACTGCCCATCGCTACGTGCTTTGCCACCAGAGCAAATCTTTTGACTGGCGGGCTCGAAGCGCTCGTTCCCACCCGCTCGGGCGGCCCATGCTGACCAGCGGCACGCGCACGATGATGCGCCATTCACAGATGTCGATATCGTTGGCGCTTCCATCGTTCAAACGCCCATCAAGCCTCGGGCCCAGACCAGCAGGTTGGCGACGACCTTTCGGGGGCCTGGTTGCTGGGCTGTCTGACTGGTGAGTCGCTCGGCCTGGCAGGCCTGCTGCACCCGCTTGCCGGCGGCCACCACCTCCGGGTCGGTGGAGACGCTGGCGGCATCGCGCAGAAGCGGATGGTGGGCCAGGCGGGCGCAGCTCAGGTGGAACCATTCCTGGGGGGAGGCAACCCAGCGGCGCACCGTTCGATCAGCGGAGGCGGAGGCGATGAGGCGTCCATCGGGGCTGAACGCCACCGAGTTCACATAACTCTCATGGCCTTTGAGGGGCGAGCCGACGGGAGCGCCGGTCTTGGCGTCCCAGAGGCGGAGGGTTCGATCAAAGGAGGCGGAGGCGATGAGGCGTCCATCGGGGCTGAATGCCACTGAGTTCACATAACTCTCATGGCCTTTGAGCAGATTGGTTTCCTGGCTGGTGAGCCAGGCCTGTTGCAGGGCCGAAGCGCTGGCTGCCCACACCGCTGGCGCGCCTTGACTGCGGGACCAGGCATCCAGCGCCAACATCAGGCCCGACGCTGCCTCAGTGGTTGGAAGCAGGTTCAAAGCTCGCGCCACCTGGGCACGAAGATTGGCCAGGGCTGTCTGGGCTCGGGCAAACATCGTCTGCTGTTCAGCGCGGCCCCGTTCCTGGCGGGCTACCACAGCCTCATGCTCTGCTCGCTCGCGTTGCTCCTCAGCGGTGGTGCGGGCCTGCTGTTCCTGCTGCTGGGATTGGCGCAGCTGCTGCAGGGCGCGCTGGGTGTCCTGTGCCCGGGCAAGGGCCTTGGTTTCACTGGCCTTGGCCAGGGCTTCAGCTTTTAGTGCCCGCCGAGATTGCCACTTGGCCTTTTCGCCCTGCTCCAGTGCCCGGCGCTGGGCCTGTTCGGCCCGTTCGGTCTGTCGGCGGGCCTCTAGCGCCAGGACCGTCATCACCCCTGCTACCAACACCGCTGACAACGACACCGGCACGGCCCACTTCAAGACCGGCCCGTAGCGCTTCCAGAAGTCCTCGGGGTTGTGCTCTTCAATCCAGGCAGCGTTGAACACGGATTGGTAGAGACGATTGCGCACCACCAGCTGGCGGCCGTCACGACGCACCACACCTGCGAGCTTGAGGTGGGTGTGCACCAGGTTCTGCTCTTCATCCGCTACCGGCTGCTTGCCCTGCCAGATGGTGCGGTAAACACCCAGCAGTTCGGCGCCGTAGCCCTCGGGGGCCCGCTTGGTGAGCATGTCGCGCACGAACTGCAGATTGTTGTCCTGCTCGCTGCGTTCTCCGAAGAACGTGCGTCCCACCGCCTGATCCACCGCCGCTTCGGTCCATTGGGCCGGCGGGTCTTGCGCGAGCACACTGCACAACCGCTGGCTCAGGTAGGGGTGGCCGCCCGTCCAGCCCAGGGCTCGCTCGGCCTCAGGCGCCGGTAGCGGCAGGCCCAACCCCAGCGGGGCCGCTTCCTCTGCGCTGAAATCACGCAAATCCACCCGTTCGCCGATATTGAATGGCGTGCGCTTGGGGTCGCGGATCAGGTCGGCGGGGGTGGCCACACCGATCAGCACGAACGACAACCGCCGCATCGCTGGATTCTGGGCCCGTGCCACATAGAAATAGCGAATCGCGGCAAAGAAATCGTCGGTGAACGACAGACTCAGGGTGGTGTCGATCTCATCGACAAAAATCACGATCGGCTCCTCCACCTCCGCCAGCACCACCTCTTCAAAGAAGCGGGTCAGCCGCAGGGTGAGGCCCGTTTCCGCTTCCTGCTTCCACCAGGCGCGGGCATTGGTGGTGAGCTCCAGCTGGTCGGCCACCACCTCCAGCACATCGCCATACCACTTCTCCGCATCCGAGCCGGTGCCGATCTGGGTAAGGTCCACCATCACCGCCCGGAAGCCCTCCGCCAGCAGCTCCTCGGCGGTGCGGATCATCAGGCTGGATTTGCCCAGCTGACGCGGGGTGAGCACATAGGCAAAGCGCGACTGCCGGCACAGCTCCAGAAGCTGCTGATCCGCCGGCCGCACCAGGTACAGGCTCCCTTCCTGGGCCTGCACGGTGCCGCCGGTGGTGTACAGGCTCTCAGCCATCGAGATGATTGCCGAAATAGGCGGCGTAGAGGGGGCAGCGGGGCCTCACGGCACCATCCTGCAGGCGGGCCAGACCAGCGGCAACCAGCAGCCGTCGGGCCTTTTCGTCATCGCAGCGGTGGTTGCGGATCACCTGGCGAAAGCCGGCCCTCAGCGCCTGGTGGTCAACAATCCGGAACAGGTGATAGCGCAGGTGATCGCCAAAGGGGCCGTCATCGTTCGCGGCCTGTTGCAGCACCCCCTCCCCCGTGCGCTGCCCGCTGGCCACCAGATACAGCGCCCTCCGCACCAGGTAGGGGTGGCCGTGCAGCAGCTCCATCAGCTTGTCGAGGGCCGTGGGGGCCAGTGGGGCGCCGTGGCGCTGGTGCAGGTCGGCCACCTGCGCGGGGCTGAAGTCGTCAAGCTGAATCACCTCGCCCACGTTGAAGGGTGACTGGTTGAGATTGGCGATCAGGTGATACGGCTCGGTGGCCGTCACCAGCGCCAGATCCAGCTGCTTCCACGGCTTCAACGGCGGCAGCGGCGAGGCCCGGTTGTTGTGCCAGCCCCGCAACATCGAGAAGAAATCTGAGCGGTACTCGGCTTCAAACAGGCGGTCCACCTCATCCATCGCCAGCAGCAGCGGCCGGTTCAACGGTTTGAGCACTTCGTTCTGCACATAACGCGTGGCCAGCTGGTTGTTGCCGCCACCGCCGGCCCAGGCTGCGGCGGTGCCGTCGGGCAGGCCCAGCTGGTCGGCGACGGTCTGGCAGAACTGGGGATAGAAGCGGTCAGCGTCAGCCAGCACCTGCTGATCAAACTGCTGAAAGTCGAGGTAAGCCACCTCGCGGCCCGCCTCCAGCGCCTGCTGGATCACCCGCATCAGCAGCGAGCTTTTGCCCATCTGGCGTGGGCCCTTGATCGTGATCGTGACTCCCTGGCGCTCCAGGGCCCGCCGCACCACCGCATCGCCGTCGCGTTCGATGTAGAAGCGCGATTCGGCCGCCATCGTGCCCTCCGCTGGCTCCAGCGGCGCCTGGGGGCTGGGGGGCTGGAACTCCTGCAGGGGTGGTGTCGTGGCGGGGGCCGGGATGGAGATCGCTTTGGGGGTGTCGGTTGAGGCACCGATCGGCTCCTCTGCGCCTCCCAGCTCCTCGCCGGCCATGGCCCGCTCCAGCTCGGCGAGCAGCCGGGGCGTGTCGGCCGGGCAGTCCCACAGCGCCCAGTTGATCGGGTTGAGGTATGCACTCAGCGGATACGGCAGCATCTCCCGGTAGGCCACCCGCACCGGCAGGATCCGAGGCCGGCCCTGGTGTTTCTGCAGCCGCTGGGCCGTTTCCACCTCCCCCGCCACCATCTCGCTGCCCACCGATGCGGCCGACAGCAGCAGCAGCAGCACATCCGCCTGCCGCAGCTCCCGGTCAATCCGCTCGGCCCAGGGCGTGCCCACGGTCATCGCCTGGTCGATGAACACGGAGTGGTTCGCGCTCAGCTGCTGGTGCAGTTCCAGCGCCAGGGGCTCATCGGGGCTGACGCCACGTTTGTAACTGATGAAAATCCTCATGGCGTCAGGTGGTGGCGCAAGGGGTGTTGATCGGTCAGCTCTTCCGCTCAATCGGCACCACCGCCAGGCCGATCGGCGCCAGGGCGATCAGGGCCAGCTTGATGTGTTGCAGGCCGAAGGGTATGCCGACGATCGTCACGAAGCAGGCCAGGGCTGAACCGAGATGGCCGATCGCCAGCCACCAGCCCGCCAGCAGAAACCACAGCACATTGCCCACCAGCCCCAGGGGGCCGGTGCCCAGATCGCC
>JAGWVJ010000058.1 GCA_018970945.1 Cyanobacteria bacterium REEB417
GAGCGGGTGCGCCAGAGCAGATCCAGCAGGCAGTGGTCCTGGCGGCTCACGAACAGCGCCACCCGCGCCGGCCGGTCAGAGAAGTGCAGATGGCCGTCGCCCCCCAGCCGTTCCGCCAGGGCCCGGGCCGCCGCCGGCAGGGCGTCGCGGGGCAGCCCGAAGCGCTCCAGGTCCCATTCCAGGCGGCTGAGGAACAGGCCGGCACCGGCATCGGTGTGGTGGTCGGCGTGGCGGATGTTGCCGCCGTTGGCCGCCACCCAGCCCGACAGCTCGCTGACGAGGCCCGGCCGGTCGGGACAGATCAGTTGCAGGATCGCCGTGGCGGCGGCCATGGGCTATGGGGTGGACGCCCCCTCCATGGTGGGGGCCGCGCAGACTGGATGGCACCCCGCCGTTGCTGCAGCATGGCCGCGATCGACCAGCAGCTGGCGCCCTATCTGGTGGGGCGGCCCCGGCGGGGGGTGGTGGGCGGCAGCCGCTATGCGGTGGCCCTGAGGGAGGCCGTGCGCGACGCCGCCCGCGATCCCGACCGCCGGCCGGTGCTGATCCACGGCGAACCGGGGCTGGAGAAGGACAACCTGGCGGCGCTGATCCACCACGGCTCGGCCGACCGGCGGCAGCCGATGATCCGCCTCGACGCCACCCTGATGAAGCCCGACAGCGGAGAACTGCGCGAGCTGCTGGGGCGGCTGGGCCGCGGCACGGTGCTGATTGACAAGCTCGACCTGGCAGATCCGGCCCTGCAGCCGCTGCTGCTGGAGCATCTCAGCCAGGGGGACGCCCGCTGGATGTTCACCAGTGAATCGGCCCTGCAGCCCTTCGAGGGGGTCTGCCGGCAGATCCGCGTGCCACCGCTGCGGGTGCGGCGCCAGGACCTGGGCGACTGGCTGCGGTACGACGTGCGCCAGCAGAGCCGCCGCCAGGGCTGGCCGCAGCCGCCCGCGATGGCGCCGGGCGTGGTGGAGCAGCTGCAGCGCCACGACTTCCCCAACAACCTGCGCGAGCTCGAGGCGGTGGTGGCCCGGGCCCTTCGCCAGGCCCGCAACCAGCAGGGGGGGCAGCGGCCCCGGCTGCTGCCCGAGGATGTGTTCTGGACCGAAGGCCGCAACCAGCCCCTGCGGTTCGAGCTCTGGCGCTGGCGCCCCTGGCTGCGGACGCAGCTGCGGGCACCGGCCCTGTGGAACGGTCTGCTCTTCGGGCTGGTGAGCTGGCTGTTCGTGCTGGTGAACCTCTGGCTCTGGCTCGGCCCCCAGGACCGGGCCCACAACGGCGCCCTCAACCTTTTCTGGGCCTGGTGGTGGCCGCTGATCCTGCTCGCCTACCCCCTGGTGGGGCGGCTGTGGTGCTCCTTCTGCCCATTCATGGTCTGGGGTGAGATCGCCCAGCGCCTGGCCCAGGCCCTGGGCCGCAGCCTGCCGCGCTGGCCCCGGGGGAGCAGCGACGACTGGGCCTCACCGCTGCTGGCGGCCGGCTTCGCGGCGATTCTGCTGTGGGAGGAACTGGCGGGGCTCGAAACCCATGCCCGCCGCAGCAGCCTGCTGCTGCTGCTGATCACCGCCGGCGCGGTGGTGGGGTCCCTGCTTGTCGAGAAGCGCTTCTGGTGCCGCTATCTCTGTCCGGTGGGGGGCATGAACGGCCTGTTCGCCAAGTTGTCGGTGCTCGAGCTGCGGGCCGAGGCCGGCACCTGCAGCGGCAGCTGCAGCAGCTACGCCTGCTTCAAGGGAGGACCGGCCGACGGCGAAGGGCTGGCCACGGCCGGCTGCCCGCTCGGCACCCATCCGGCCCACCTCACCGACAACCGCAACTGTGTGCTCTGCCTCACCTGCGCCCAGGCCTGCCCGCACCGCTCGATCACGCTTCGCCTGCGGCCCCCTGCAGCCGATCTGCAGCGAACCATGGATCCACCGGCCGGTGAACCGGGGCTGATCCTCGTGCTGGCGGGCGGAATCTGCGTGCACCATAGCGAGGCGCTGCTGGGCTGGGTGCCCGCTCTGCTGGCGCGGCTGACCACGGACGGGGGCCCGTTGCCATGGGGTGGTTTTCCCCAGGAATTTCTGCCGCGGCTGGCGTTGTCTTCCCTGGCCCTGGCGCTGCCGGCGGGTCTGTGGCTGCTGGTGCGCGGCGCTGGGCTGCGTCTGCTGCCCCACCATCCCCGACCCTGGCTGCTGCTCTACGCCCTGTTGCCCCTGCTGTGGGCCACCTTGCTCGCCGATCACCTCAGGCTCGGCATGGCTGAAGCGGGCCAGCTCCTGCCTGTCTCGCTCTCCCCGCTCCGCCAGATGGAGGGATTCGGCATCGCAGAGGCACTGGCGGCTTTCACGCTGCCTGGCTGGTCGGCTGATGAGCACGTGATCCGCTTCTGCCAGAGCCTCACGGTGGCGCTTGGTGCGGGTGGCTCGCTGGTGTTGGGTCGACGGCTGCTGCTCCCTGATCTCAGGGGCTGGTTGGGCCAGGGCGCAGCCTTGCTTGGTCTTGCCGTGGCCGCCCGCGCCTTGGTGGGTCTGGGGTGAGCGCCTGGGCGACGCGGCGGGGAGTGTGCCTCGCTTCTCTCAGCGCGGCCGCCCTTCGGGATTCGCGCGTCCGCGCCAGATCCCATCGCTCAGCAAGGGCGAGTGGCGCACCTGATGCGCACGACCCACATAAACCCAGGCCTGCCGACCATCGGCGAGAGCGCGCAGCCAGCGGTCGTACAGGCGCGGATAGCCCTCCAGCCTGTCGGTGCCCCTCAGCTCAGCGCGCCTGAGCGCGTAGAGCTCTCCGCGCACCTCGCCCTCGCCAGCCACGGCCATCGGGAAGGGTCCGAGGTCGTAGAGCAGCAGGCCAGGCATCACCGCCTCGCCCTGGTAGGGACAGGACTGCAGCAGGTGGTGGTTGGGCTCGCCACGCTTGAGCGTGCCGTAGACGAACAGCCGCTCTGATCGTGCGCTCACAGACAGGCGTCAGTGGTGGGAGAGGATGGGAAAAGGGTCCGGCTGAAATCCCTTCTCGAGAGGACCACCTGCAGTTGATGCGTTTGGCAGTAGTCATTGAGATCGCTGTCCCTTTGCAGCAACTGATCGTGGAGATGCTGATAGCCAGCAAACACAAGTGTGTAGATGAGGAAGCGTCCACTCTCGCCGCGGAAGTAACCACCATGGGTGTCCACACCCAGAGACGGATTGATATTGAAACGGAGGTGGGCGAGTGCCAGACGGCAGTAATCCAGGAGATTCAGAGATTTGCGCCCTAATGCGAGACTCACCAGAGCGCGCCTGTCGCTGGTGATGGCATCGGTGCAGTCGAAATAGGATGGGATGTTGGTGACCTGCTCGTGGCGGTCTGCAATCCAGGGAATGAACGGTGCTTCTTGCAGATGGCGGTGCTCGGCATTGGAAGCTCGCAGCTCCAAGTGCTGGGCAGGCAGAAGATCCTTACCCTCCTTGCCTCTGAGAATCCCGTACACAGGATGATGGCCCTGGCGATCGTGCTGATCTCGATAATGGCGAATTGTGAGATTGCCCAGGCGGTAGCCGCTGAAGCGAGTTCTTGCGGGAAAGCTGAAGTAGTTTGCTGCGGTCGACGCAAGCCGCAGCGCCAGATCTCCTTCATTGCTGAACACATGCGATTCTTTCATCCTGCGCAGTGCTGAGCGCAGTCCATTTGAGCGGCGAGGAATCACCGATTCGACCGGAATATCGGGCGCCACCATCACCAGACGCTCCAGCTCAAGATGCTGGCCAATGCTGTTGCTGGGGGTTGTTTCCGCGTTGGCTTGATTGCTGCCGATCGACCCGGGTTCAAAGGCATCGGCCAGAATGCGCAGCGCCGATGTCACCACCGAATTGCCGAGGCTATGGGCGAGGAAGCTGAGCTTCACCCTGCGCTTTGGCTGGATGGCATCCAGCTCCTGATGAATCTGGCGGATCAGCTCCACAAGATCGGGCGAACCGTAGTAAGAAGCCCGATAGGTATCGCGAAAGTAAACAACCAGTCGCAGCACCACCAGGGTCAGCACGAGGGCGCTCAGCGTCAGTGCCGCAATCAGGCCAACCCAGAAAACGGCTGCATAGAACCCTGCAACTCCCTTGGCTAGTCGGCACATCAGAATGAAGGCCAGCAGCGCACTGCTCAACCACAG
>JAGWVJ010000028.1 GCA_018970945.1 Cyanobacteria bacterium REEB417
CAGCTAGGGTCAGGACTAGGTGCGAAGATCGATGAGTCCAGCGGCGATCGCCTCGAGCTGCTCGTCGCTGAGATCGGTTGCCTCCCCCTGCAAGGCGCCATAGAGCGCTCAAATCTCGGTTTGATGGCCCTGTAGCTCATGGAGAAATTCCTTGAGATCTGCTGCAGGCGTATCAGCTTCGACGTGTGCCTGTGTCGTCGAACCGGCAAGACGGGCAGGGCTTGTCGTTCGTGCAACCACCCTTAACAGGGAAGTCAGTTCAGGACTACAGGTGAATTGTGACGATGCTCTTGTCATGGGTGCGACAACATTTGACTCGAATCACACCCTTGTATTGTTGCCACGGTTATCCAGACTGACCACACCGGTTCGTTCAGCCTGGAAGAATAACCCGGTTAATTACGTGGACAATTCCGTTGTCGCACACCACATCGGCAGTAACAACCGTGGCGTTCTTGACCTCAAAAGGATCCTGACTGCGGATTGGGATTGGTGCTCCTTCCAGGCTGTTCCAGGCCTCCTGGGTGATCAGGTCTTCGCGCTTGAGCAGGCCTGCGATCACGTGATATTTGAGAATTCGAGCCAACTGTGGGGGATTGTCGACCAGGGTCTGCACGGTGCCAGGAGGCAGGGCGGCAAAAGCGTCATCCACCGGTGCCATCACCGTGAACGGCCCGGGGCTTTCCAGGGCCTCACGCAGGCCAGCTGCATCGACGGCAGCCAGCAGGGTGTTGAACACGCCAACCGAGGCGGCGGTTTCGAGAATCGTGGCCATCAGCGGTAGTCCTGGGTCTGAACGTCGGGAAGGCGCGCCTCGGGCCGAAGGAAGCGGTCCATCTGCGCTTCAAAAAAGGCGCGGTTGGCCTGCAGGTGCTTGGGATCAGTGTCATCCAGCGGATAGAGCAGTGCGCAGCGCAGGGCCTGAATCACCGCCGAGGTGACGTTGTACATCGAGCGCTGGAAGGTGATCCCCAGCTGAATCAGCTCGTCTTCTTCGCCACGCCGGTGCTCTTTGTAGATCTCCTTGAGATAGGGCGGTAGAAAGTGAAGCATGTCCTGCATCAGCAGGGTGGGAGGAATGCCTGCTGATCCCACGGGAAACACATCGGCATACAGAATGCCGTAGTGAAAATCGGCCTGATCTGCAGGCACTTGGCCGGCCTGTGCGTTGTAGCTCTTGGTACCGCGAAACGGCGAGGTGCGATAGAACACCGCTTCTACATAAGGCAGCGCTGCCTCGTACAGCCAGTTGAAGCCCTCGCTCTTGGGGATGATCTCGAAGCACTCATCACCGATGTAGACGTGGTGGTAGATCGGCCTGCCGGCAACGGCAAAAATCCCGTTCACCAGGAAGTCCATGGCATCGGGCACGCCCTTGAAGCCCCCTTCGTCGTAGATGTCGCTCATCTCGAAGAAGACAGGGGCCATGACCTCCCAAAAAAGGCCCAGGTTGGCGTAGTAGCTCATCTGCCGCACCTGCTCCAGGAGCATCTCTGGGAACAGCTTGTACAACCCGAGCATCAGTGGGTTGCGCTTGAAGTAGGCCTTGATCGCCCGATCGGCGTTGGCTTTGTAGGCGTCGCTTTCGAGGTAGTCGTTGAAGCGTCCGCCCATGCCCTGATGCCAGAGCATGGCTTGCATGCAGGCCTCGGCGAACTCCATGTTCACCCGGTCATGCCAGAGGTGATGAAGCAGTTTGGGCATCTTCCCTGCTTCCCCCTTCTCCATGAACTCCAGCAGTTCTGGATGGGCCTTGTCGGTGCCGCGCCAGATGCGCAGCTGGGATTGATCCCCGGCGTAGCTGTTGGGCCGATCGAGATACTCCTTGGAGATGAAGTACTTGAACGCCGGCAGTGGGTTGAGGAAGACCTTTTCGGCGATGTAGAGCAGGTCGCGCCAGTAGAAGTCCATCGGCACGGCGTACGCCTTGTAGATGCCGATGATCTGCTTGAGGTTTTCGGGCGTGTCGGGAAGCATCGATCCACCCGCCTCCAGCCGATGGATCACATCGGCGTAGCGATGGGTCGAGGGCGGGATGAGTGGGGCGGTGGCGCGCTCGGGCGCGGTGGTGGTGGTCATGCGCTCAGCTCCGAGGTCGAGGTCTGCGGCGCAGCGGCGATGACAGTCACGGCATCACTGGAGCGCAGGGCCAAAGGGGCGGTGTCGGATTCACTCCAACCGGTCAGCAGGGTGGGCCAGATGCCGCCCACCAGCACAAGGGCGGTGAGCACCAGAGCCGGTGCCCTCTCGCCCCAGCTGGTGCTGGCCCAATTGGCCTTGGCATTGTCGAGGCGGCCAAACCCGACGCGGTTGAACAGCCGTACGGCGTAGACGGCGGTGAACCCTGAAGACACCAAGCACACCAGCGTAGGAATGGGATAAGCCACCCAGCTGCCTTCGAACACCAGCAGCTCGGCCACGAAGCCTGCCTGCCCAGGCACACCTGCTGCGGCCATCAGAGCCAGCAGCATCAGGCCCATGGTGAACGGCAGGCCCCGCTGGGCATTGAGCAAGCCTGAGAGCTCAGGGATCTCGGAGGTCCCCGTCTTGGTTTCGATCAGTCCAACCAGGCAGAACAGCAAGGCGATGATCAGGCCATGGGCCAGGATCTGGGCCATCACACCCTGCAGGCTCAGAGGAGTTGCAGCGGCGAGGGCCAAGACCAGGAAACCCATATGTCCCAGGGAGCTGTAGGCCACCAATCGGCGCATGTCGAGCTGGGCGATGGCATTGAGGGCGCCATAGATCGCACTCACCGCGCCCACCGCGGCAATCCAGGCTGACCACTCGCTCCAGGCATCAGGCAGGAACTCGATGCCGAAGCGAAGCAGCCCGTAGGCACCGAGCTTGGACACAGCACCGCTGAGCAGCATCGCCACCGGCGTTGGTGCTTGGCTATAGGTGAGCGGCTGCCATCCATGGAGTGGAACGATCGGCAGTTTGATGCCAAACGCCAGCAGAACCAAGGCCAAAATCCAGTGCTGTTCCTCCAGGCTCAGGTTGTGTTGGGCCAGTGTCGCGAAGCTGAAATCGAAACCACCTGGATTTAGCCATCCGAAACCCAGCACCGCCGCGAGCAGTGCCAATCCCGACACAGCGTTGTAGGTGAGGAAACGAATCGCTGCACCGGCGCGGCGCTCACCCCCCCAGATGGCCACAAGCAGCGTCGTGGGGATCAAGATCAGCTCGTAGGCCAGCATGAACAACAGCGCGTTGCGGGCCAGAAATGAGCCCATCAGGCCCATGTTGGTGGCCAGCACCAATCCGTAAAACAGACGGGACCGTTTCTGATCGATGGGGGTGGCCAGCACAGTCATGGCTGTGATCAGTGCCCCAAGCAGCACCAGAGGCAGGCTCAGGCCATCGAGACCCAGATCGAGCTGAAGACCGATTTTGGGCAGCCAGCTCAGGGTTAGTTGAGCGGGTGGGTTGCGCCAGTCCAACAGAGCTGTGCCCAGTTGGGCCAGTGCAGTTGCCAGCGCCAGCCTGCGCACCCAGGTGCTGCCGGGAGGCAGCACCTGGAGCGCACAGGCGCCGATCAGAGGAATCAGGAAGAGAAAGAGCAGGGTCATGGTGTCCTCCGGTTCAACGGGCCAGCAGCCAGGCCGACATCACCAGTACCCCAAGCACCAAAGACAGGGCATAGGCCTGGGAATTGCCGCTGGTGGTCAGGCTCAGCTTGCGCGCTCCGGCCATGGCGGCACCGCCGGTGCCGCTGCTGAAGCCGTCCACCAGAGCTTTGTCGCTCCAGGCGCTGAAGCGGGCTAATCCCACCACTAACGCCACCACGGTGCGGTGATAAAAGGCCTCGGTGTGCATGTCTTCAGCCAGCCAGTGCTGCACACCGCCCAGACCCGACGGCAGCTCGGCCAGGGGGTGCGGGCGCAGGTAGAACCACAGTGAACTGCCGGCTCCAAGCAGGGTTGATCCCACCAGAGCCCAGCCAAATGGGCCCCAGCCGGGGATGGGGCTGAGCTTGTAGACACCCACATGAATCAACAGATGGGGGATGTGCAGCACCAGCCCCAGCAGCAGCATCGTGGGCAGCACCATCAGCCAAAGCACCTCGGGGGAGCGCGTGGTGAAGGGCTTGGGCACGCCACCCCAGATCAGGCCGAAAACCCGCATCATCGAAGCGCTGAGCAAGGCATTGGTGACCAACACCAGACCACCCAACACCCAGGGAATTTTGCTGCTGAAGGCGAGCTCAAGCAGCTCACGCAGGGCCGAAAAGCCACCAAAGGGTGGTAGCGCCATCAGCCCGAAGGCGCCTGCCAGAAAGGCGATTCCGACCAAAGGGCGCTTGTTCCAGAGACCACCCAACTGGGTGAGGTCCTGGGTCACGTTGCTGAACACGACTGTGCCGACTGCCATCAACATCAGGGCCATTGGCAGCGGATACACCAACATGAGGTGATCGGCCACATTGATGCCTCCAAGTCCTACAGCCACAAACAGCAGCCCTAGCCAGCTGCTGACCAGGAAGCTCATGGCGCGCTTGACACAAATTTGACCAAGGGCAATCAAGGCAGCCACCAAGGCGGTGGTGCCGCCCACCACAACCAAAACTCCCTGAGCTAGGGGGCTTAACTCGATCAGCGGTTCAAGTCGCAACAGCACCCAAGCTCCGCCGATGACCACGACCGAATTGCGCAAAACGGTTGATGGCAGAGGACTTTCCATGGCTTCGTCAAGCCAAAGGTGCAGAGGAATCTGGGCGCATTTCCCCATTGGGCCGGCGATGAGGGCCAGCAGGATCAACTCAAAATCTGGAGGCAGCGGCTGACCGTTGTTGACCAGATCGGCCGCCCAGCCCTGCAGCCCGTGGAAATTCCAGGTGCCGGTGAGCGGTAGCAGGGCGATCACCCCAGCAAGCAGAACGATGTCGCCAATTCGTTTGGTCAGGAAGGCGTCGCGCGCTCCTTTGACCACTAGCGACTGGTTGTACCAGGTTCCAACAATGACATAGGTGCCGATCGTCAGCAGCTCCAGCAATACATAACTGAAGAAAACTGAATCGGTCAGCACGAGTCCACACAGGCCCGATTCAAAGAAGCTGAGGGCACCGAAGAAACGGGGCCAACCCCAGTCCATCTCCATGTAGCCGATCGAATAGATCTGTACCAGGACGTGAAGTCCTGTGATCACCGTCATCGCGATCAGCGCTGGTTCGCTAATGAGGCCATCAAACCCGACCCTAAGCCCAGCAGTGTTGATCCAGGTCCAGGCGAAGGTGGGCGGCGCGTAGATCGCTGATGCTCCTGCTGCCGAATTGTTGTGAAGGCTGATCAGTGCCAGCAGGCTGTGGGCACACGAAAGGGACACCATCAGCAGGTTGATGTAGCCAGCAGGTCTAGGGCCGCTGCGTTTGATCAACCCTGGGGACCAGAGCAGGCTGAATGCTGAACCCACCAAGGGGTAGAGCGGTACAAGCCAGACGCTCCCCAACCAAGTCAGGCCCATGGAGGCACAGCACAATGAGCTGGGGCTGACTTTAGGGATTCAAAATCGTGCCTGGGTGCTGGCCGTCAATTGCTTTACCTATGACGGCACCAAGCGAAACTGATCAATGGGCGCACCCGCTTGGATCCACCAGAACTGGCCGTCAGCAACGTGGAGCGTGGCTGTTGCAAGTCGCCTCGATTGGACGTCAGATCAGGAGATCAACCAAAGCGTCTGCGGCCGTCGTTGAAGCCGTTGAAGCTGCTGGTTTCGCTGCTGCCGTTGCCCTGGCTCAGTTTCCAGACGTTGCGGCTGACGCGACGGGCCTTCAGACCACCGCGCTCAACCACGGCTGCCCCAGGGCGGGCACCCATCAGATAGGTGATCTCAGCAGTGCTCAGCGGAGCACCGGTTGTGAGGGCCAGGTTTGTCAGCTCAAGGCGGTTGCGCAGGGCGGCTGGATCGCAGGCACCGGCGTCTTCCCCTTCGTTCCAGACCCAGGGCAGTTCTCCGTTGGCGGCCATCTTCTGCAACAGACCCATGCCGACAAGCGCCAGCGCCTGTTCTGGCCGCACCTCGTCGGTTTCGGGTTGAACCGGTGCAGATCCGTTGGAAGTGCCGTTGGACGAAGAACGCTTGGCAGCCATTGGCGAAACGGGCATGGATGGCCGGACGGTACCGGCTGCAGGCGGCGGCGCAAGAGTCCGGACTCTGGGCCGTAAAGTCAGCCAGCTTCTGCGCGATGGCTGCCGCAGCAAGCGCCTGATCCCTTGCCCGAGTCCACTGCCAGGCGACGCGCGCGGCCGGTGCAAGTCACCGGTACCGACCTTGGCTTGGGCATTGCCCGGGCCGCCGGTGCGTTGGATCTGCACCCCTCGGCCGCCAGCTGCGTGATCACCACCGACAGCGAGACCGCCCGCGTGGCGCGCGAGTCGAGCCATGTGGAGTCAATCGAGCTGCGCACCTATGTGTTTCTCGACAGCCTGCAGCCCCAGCTGGCGGCCTACATGGGCACGGTCAGTCAGGGTTTTCTGCCGATCCCCGGCGACGCCTGCCTGTGGCTCGAGGTCTCACCCGGTATGGCGGTGCACCGGGTCACCGACATCGCCCTCAAGGCCAGCACAGTGCGTCTGGGCCAGATGATCGTCGAGCGGGCCTTCGGCTCGCTGGCTCTGTATCACCGCGATCAGAGCAATGTGCTGCACTCGGGCGATGTGGTGCTCGAGGCGATCGGCAGCAGCGTCAACCGTCGCAGCCGCTGCGAGGTCAGCTGGACCGAGATCATCCGCGCGATCACGCCCGACCATGCCGTGTTGATCAACCGCCAGAACCGCCGCGGTTCGATGATCCAGGCCGGCATGAGCATGTTCATTCTGGAAACCGAACCGGCGGGTTATGTGCTGATCGCCGCCAACGAGGCCGAAAAGGCCTCCAACATCACCGTGGTGGACGTCAAAGCCGTCGGTGCTTTCGGACGCTTGACCCTGGCAGGCCGCGAGGGCGATGTCGAAGAGGCCGCCGCCGCCGCCATGCGGGCGGTCAATGAGATCAACCGCTCAGCCCAGGGCTGAGGCAAGACCCAGCAGTTCATGCAGCTCGGCCGCCATCCTGCGCGCGGCCTTGCCACGGCTGCCCAGTCTGAGCCGCAGATGCTCGCTCAGCTGGGCATAGCTGCAACCGGCCTCGCGCACCCAGAAGATCGGGTCATAGCCGCCACCCCTGCCCTGGGGGCTGTGCAGGATCTCACCGCGGCAGATGCCCTGCGCCTCCAGCACGGTGATGCCGTCGGGGCCGGCCAGGGCCATGGCGCTGTTGAAACTGGCGCTGCGGTAGGGCGTGTTACCCAGTTCGCGCAGCAGGCGTGCGATGCGCTCGGTGTCGCTGGCGGCGTAACGGGCCGAATAGATGCCGGGTGCTCCGCCCAGGGCATCCACCTCGAGGCCCGAGTCGTCGGCCAGGGCCCACTGGCCCGTCAGCCTGGCCACCGTCTCGGCCTTGAGTCGGGCGTTGGCCCCATAGGTGCTGCCCGTTTCCTCGACCTCCAGGCCATCGGGCTGCTGCTGCACCTGTAGCGGCAAGCCGCTGAGCATGCCGGCGATCTCGGCCACCTTGCGGGCATTGCCGCTGGCGATCACCAGAACGACCAAGACCAGGATGACGGAGTCCGGCCATTGTGCCTGCAGGGCTGGCTGGTTCCTGCGTGACCCGCGACGGCCATGGAATGGAACCCGCTGACCAGACAGCGGCCTAACTTGAAACCTGAGATCTGGGCTGCAGCCGATGGATTCTTCATTGGTGCTGCAGAACCTGCTGTCGCCTCCCGTGCTGTTTTTCGGGCTGGGACTGCTGTCGGTGGTGTTGCGCTCCGACCTGGAGATTCCGGCGCCGCTGCCGAAACTGTTTTCGCTGTATTTGCTGCTGGCGATCGGCCTCAAGGGCGGCATGGAGCTGCAGCACAGTGGTCTCGATCGCCTTGTCGTGCTCACGATCACAGCGGCGCTGGCCATGGCCGTGCTGGTTCCGATCACGAGTTTTCTGGTGTTGCGCACCCGCTTTGACACCTACAACGCCGCTGCGGTGTCAGCGGCCTATGGCTCGATCAGTGCCGTGACGTTCATCACTGCCGAGACCTTTTTGGGGGCCCTGGATGTGCCCTTTGATGGCTTCATGGTGGCCGCGCTGGCCTTGATGGAATCACCCGCGATCATCATCGGCTTGCTGTTGGTGCGGCTCACGGCTCCGCGCGAGGGCGGGTCCGATCTGGGCTGGTCTGGTGTGATGCATGAGGCCTTTCTCAACAGCTCGGTGCTCGTGCTGGTGGGCTCGCTGGCGATCGGTGCGCTCAGCGCCGCCTTCAGTCCTGCCGGCATGGCGAGGATGGAGCCCTTCAGCGAGCAGCTGTTTTACGGAGCCCTGAGCTTCTTTCTGCTCGACATGGGGATTGTCGCCGGCCAGCGCCTGAGGGAGTTGCGCGAAACAGGCGGTTTCCTGATCGCCTTTGCCCTGTTGGCGCCGCTGGTGCATGCCGCAGCCGGTCTGGCGGTGGCGGTGGTGTTGCGGCTGCCGCAGGGCGATGCCCTGCTGTTCATGGTGCTGTGCGCCAGTGCCAGTTACATCGCCGTGCCCGCCGCCATGCGCATGACCGTGCCCCAGGCCAACCCCAGTCTCTACATCACCTCATCGCTGGGCCTGACCTTTCCCTTCAACATCGTGGTGGGCATTCCCCTGTATTTGGCGGCGTTGCAACGCTTCATTCCTGCCACCTGATCGCCATGAGATGACGTGACCTGATCGTTGCTGACCCTGAGCCTGAACGACCGGATCTGGACGTTCAACTAGTAGTAGAGATGACTATTTCCAGGCTTTGTCAGCAGGTCCTGCGCAAGCATTACCTAACGATTTGTGTTAGACCCATCAGCTCTCCTTATCGAACTGTTCCAGGAACGGTGATGGCTGCGGCGCCCCAAATGCCTTGACGGACGGTTTGTCAGCAGACCAAGGTTGTTGGCGAACATTCCACCCCCCTCCTCAAGGAGCAGGTAATGGCAAACGAAACCATGGGCATTGCCCTCGGCATGATCGAAACCCGCGGCCTGGTGCCCGCGATCGAGGCGGCCGACGCCATGACCAAGGCTGCCGAAGTGCGCCTCATCGCCCGCGAATTCGTCGGCGGCGGCTACGTCACCGTGATGGTGCGTGGTGAGACCGGTGCCGTGAACGCCGCTGTTCGCGCTGGCGCCGATGCCTGCGAGCGCGTGGGCGACGGACTTGTGGCCGCCCACATCATCGCCCGCCCCCACCGCGAAGTGGAACCGGCCCTGGCTGGCAGCGCCGGCTTCGTTGGTTCGAAGGACTGAGGTCGGCTGATCAGCGCGGTCTCTCGCAGCTGAGTTGACCCGTTGTCATTCCACCCTCCCTTTCACCCGACCCAACTGGAGAACCTCCATGAGCAAGAAGTACGACGCTGGGGTCAAGGAGTACCGCGACACGTATTGGACTCCTGATTACGTCCCCCTTGACACCGACCTGCTGGCCTGCTTCAAGTGCACCGGCCAGGAAGGTGTCCCCCGCGAGGAAGTCGCTGCTGCAGTGGCCGCTGAATCCTCGACCGGCACCTGGTCCACCGTGTGGTCCGAGCTCCTCACCGACCTCGACTTCTACAAGGGCCGTTGTTACCGGATCGAAGACGTTCCTGGTGACAAGGACGCCTTCTATGCCTTCATCGCCTACCCCCTTGATCTGTTCGAGGAAGGTTCGATCACCAACGTGCTGACCTCCCTGGTCGGCAACGTGTTCGGCTTCAAGGCCCTGCGCAATCTGCGCCTGGAAGACATCCGCTTCCCGATGGCGTTCATCAAGACCTGCATGGGTCCGCCGAACGGCATCGTGGTCGAGCGCGATCGCATGAACAAGTACGGCCGTCCCCTGCTGGGTTGCACCATCAAGCCGAAGCTCGGCCTGAGCGGTAAGAACTACGGCCGTGTGGTGTACGAGTGCCTGCGCGGCGGTCTCGACTTCACCAAGGACGACGAGAACATCAACTCCCAGCCGTTCCAGCGCTGGCAGAACCGCTTTGAGTTCGTCGCCGAAGCTGTGCGCTCCGCCCAGGAGGAGACCGGCGAGAAGAAGGGTCACTACCTCAACTGCACCGCCGCCACTCCTGAGGAGATGTACGAGCGGGCCGAGTTCGCCAAGGAACTCGGGCAGCCGATCATCATGCACGACTACATCACCGGTGGCTTCACCGCCAACACCGGTCTGGCGAAGTGGTGCCGCAAGAACGGCATGCTGCTGCACATTCACCGCGCCATGCACGCCGTGATCGACCGCCATCCCAAGCACGGCATTCACTTCCGTGTGCTGGCCAAGTGCCTGCGTCTCTCGGGTGGCGACCAACTGCACACCGGCACGGTGGTCGGCAAGCTCGAAGGTGATCGTCAGTCAACCCTCGGTTACATCGACCAGCTGCGCGAATCCTTCGTTCCCGAAGATCGCAGCCGCGGCAACTTCTTCGATCAGGACTGGGGTTCCATGGGTGGCGTGTTCGCCGTGGCCTCGGGTGGTATCCACGTCTGGCACATGCCTGCCCTCGTCGCCATCTTCGGTGATGATTCGGTTCTCCAGTTTGGTGGTGGCACCCATGGCCACCCCTGGGGTTCCGCTGCCGGCGCCGCCGCCAACCGCGTGGCCCTCGAAGCCTGCGTCAAGGCTCGCAACGCCGGTCGCGAGATCGAGCGCGAAGGTCGCGACATCCTCACGGAAGCCGCGAAGCACAGCCCCGAGCTGGCCATCGCCCTCGAAACCTGGAAGGAAATCAAGTTCGAATTCGACACCGTCGACAAGCTCGACGTTCAGTGATCGTCTGCTGAGGTGCCTGGAAGCCTGCTTTCACGAGCTGGCTTCCACCCAGCGCCGATCCAGCCGAAACGACGCAACGGGTCAGCTCAGTTCACGACTGACGGTCCACAACTGACGCCCCAATCCATCACTTTCCCCAAGGATCCCCATGCCCTTCAAGAGCACCGTGGGTGACTACCAAACAGTCGCCACCCTGGAGACCTTCGGCTTCCTCCCGCCGATGACCCAGGACGAGATCTATGACCAGATCGCCTACATCATTGCCCAGGGTTGGAGCCCGCTTGTCGAGCACGTCCATCCCAGCCGCTCCATGGCCACCTACTGGTCGTACTGGAAGCTGCCCTTCTTCGGAGAGAAGGATCTGAGCGTGATCGTCAATGAGCTCGAGGCTTGCCATCGCGCTTACCCCGACCATCACGTGCGCCTGGTCGGCTACGACGCCTACACCCAGAGCCAGGGTGCCTGCTTCGTGGTGTTCGAGGGTCGCTGATTCAGCGTCTCGATCTCTCCTCACTGAGGTTCTGGGGTCCCGGCCGAGCTCGGGACTCCTGCCTCACCATCTCAGCGATTGCTGAGGCAGCACGGGTCGAAGCCCAGGCTGCTGCACCTTTCACGCACTTAACAACGACGGGCGGTCATGGCCAGCACATCCAGCCGGGAAGCAGCTCTTGAGCGCCGCAAGGCCCTCACCACAGGCGGCAAAAAGGCCGCTGGACGGTTCACCTCGGCCCCCAGCCGGGTGCGCTCTGCGGGAGATGCCCGACCCAGTCGCACGGTGACCGCTGCCCCCGCCCCCGCCCCTGAATCAGCCGTTTCCACCACGGCGTCGTCATCTGCCGCTGCAGCACCGGTCCGTCGCAGCCTGGGCGCCCCGTCGGCCCCGCGCACCAGCACGCCGCGCCGCGTCGCCAATCCCAGTCGCGAGCTGGTGCTCGCACGCCGCGAGGCCCTCAGTCGCAGTGGCAAGCGTGCCAATCCCTCCAAGGACCGCACCCGCACCGATCTGGGTGATCTGCGCCCGACGGCTTCTGCTTCTGCGTTTGCTTCTCCCAGCCCAGCAGCGCAGAGCCCCGCCGCGGCATCCAAGCCCTGTGGCTGCCAAGACCGCGAGCGCAGCACCACGCGTCTGAGCCTTTCTGGCAACGGTTCAGCCACCGAGCGACGCACACCGGTTCGCAAGGGCACGGCCCAGCACAACCCCAGCCGGGCGCTGGTGCTGGCCCGTCGTGAGGCCCTTTCCAAACGGGGCAAGTCGGCCAGCGCCACCAGCAAGAACGGCGTTGCTGCCATGGCCCGTCAGATCAATCCTGATCTCAATGGGCGCGAGCTGGCCCAGAAGGTGCGCGAGCTCAAGAGCAAGAGCGGTTCAGCCGGCAGCAACCGCAGTGGCGGCACCCGTCCCTCGGGTCCCAACCGTCACGGTGCCAAGCAGGCCGCAGCCGCCGATGCCCATTGGAAGGTCGGCATCAGCGAGACCACCGCCGGTCAGGTCGTCACCGGCACCCAGGCCAACCGTTCGCCCAAGACCACCGGTAACGAAGCGGCCACCTGCCGCCCCATTACTGGCACCGAGTACCTCGGCGCCGAGGTGTTCCAGACCTTCTGCAACAGCGGCCCTGTCGCCAGCCAGCCGGCCAAGGTGCGAGTGAGCGCCACCAGCCATGGCAACCGCGTCACCGGCAATGAAGTCGGTCGCAGCGACAAGGTGACCGGCGATGAACCGGGCACCTGCAAGAACGTGACGGGTACCGAGTATGTGTCGGCCAACCAGTCGGCCAGCTATTGCGGTGCCTCCAACCCAAGTCCCCGCAAGGTGGGACGCAGCCAGACCCTCGGGGGCCAGGCCGTCTCCGGTGTGATGGTGGGTCGCAGCAGCAAGGTCACCGGCGATGAGCCCGGTTCGGGCCTGCAGCTCACCGGTGATCAGTATCTGGGTGCCGAACCTCCGGCGGCAGGGCGCGCTCCGGCCAAGGTGGCCAGCCAGCAGACTCTGCGTGGCACCGGCGTGACCGGCACCGCCGTTGGCCGCAGTGAGCGGGTCACTGGTGATGAGCCAGGCAGCTGCCGCAACATCACCGGTGACGAGTACCTCGGCACTGAGCAATACGCCCAGTTCTGCGCGGCCAAACCCGCGCCCGAGGCGGCCAAGGTTGGCTTCAGCGTCACCAACCGGGCCCAGGTGGTGAGCGGCACCCGCACCGGCCGCAGCGACAAGGTCACCGGTGATGAGCCCGGCAGCTGCAAGGCGGTGACGGGGACCCCCTACGCCGGCCTGGAACAGGCCAGTCATTTCTGCCCCAGCCCAGCCGTGCGCAACATCCGTGAGCGCACCCCCGTGCGGGGCGCCAGCCGCATGAGTGGCATTCAGCCCGGTATCGGCGGCCATCTCACCGGAGCCGAGCGCGGTGCCTGTGAAGACATCACCGGGACTCCCTATGTGGGTGCCGACCAGCTGGCCCAGGCCTGCGGCTCGGCGATCGCTGCAGACCCCGATTACCCCCAGTCACTCGCGTCGTCCTCCTGGCAGAGCTTCAGTGTTCAGTCGCCGGCGCGGGCGGCCCACATCGCGCGCCAGCGCGGCGGCGGCGTGACCGGAACCAGTTACGAGCAGGGGAACCGGATTACCGGCCCTTTTGATCTGGCCGGTGACAAGGTCACCGGCACCGAGCAGTTTCGTTTTGACCGTCGTGGAGCGCAGCTGTCACGGGGACCGATCGAGTCCCCGGCCCCCGAGGCCGACGCCGAACCCCAGCGACCCGTGTCCCGCGTGACCGGTGAAGGCATTTCGGCAGGACTGCGCATCACCGGTGACGACTGGGATCGCGGCGAGCGGGTCACCGGCACCGAAGGTGCTTCGGCCCGTCGCCGTAACCCCACGCGCACCGGCCCGATGGCGGCCATGGCCATGCGTCAGTTCAAGCGCAACGACGAGGTTCCTGAGCCTGTTAGCAAGGTCACCGGCTCCAGCGGCAACACCATGGCCGGGTCCTTGATCACGGTGTCTGGCGGCGCCCGCGGCTGATCTCCTGATGCCGCGACCCCTGGCCACCAGCAATCGTCCCCTTGCACCGACGGCGCCGACGCGCCGTCAGCTGGCGGCTGTCGGCGATGCACCTGTCGCCGCCCGTACCCGGCCCGAGCGGCGTGTGCTGCAGCCCACTGCTGGGCGTCCCATGCGTGCACCCCGCCCCAGGGGTGTCTCAGGTGGTCGCGTCGATCATCCGCTCACCGATGGGAACACCAACCAGGCCCTGCGCGATTACGACACCCAGGTCAAGGATGCCTTTGACCGCATCGTGCCTGTGCTCAAGCGCATTGCGGCACTGCAGCACGAACCGGCCTTCATCGAGCAGGCCCAGCAGCTGGCCCGCGCCGAGCTCGGCTTTGAGCTCCCCCTGCACTTGCTCGATACAGCCTGGGTGACCCAGCTCGACATGCGCACCTTGTTTGCCTGGTGCGTGTTCGAGACCTATGGGCTCACCAGCTCGGCCTTCTTCGACCAGGATCCGCTCGGTGGTCAGCCGGGCAGCCCGGCAGCCGAGGCCTTCAACGGGTTCTTGCTGTCGTGCGGGTTCCATCTGCTCGACATCACCCCCTGCGCCGATGGTCGACTCGCCCACGCCATCGCCTATGCCCTGCGGCTGCCCTTTGCTTCGGTGAGGCGCCGCTCCCATGCCGGGGCCATGTTTGATGTGGAGAACACCGTCAACCGCTGGGTCAAGACCGAACACCGCCGCTACCGCGAAGCGGAGCCCAATGCGGCCCATGAGGACACCCGCTACCTGAAGGTCGTTCTCTATCACTTCAGTTCCAAGGATCCTGCCCACGAGGGCTGCGCCGCCCATGGCAGCGACGATGTGCTTGCCGCCACCAGCGGCCTGCACCGTCTCCGTGACTTTCAGCAGGCGGTTGAAAACAGCTTCTGCTGTGGCGCTTCGGTTGATCTGTTGCTGATGGGCATCGACACCGACACCGATGCGATCCGGGTGCATGTGCCGGGCCTCGATGGCAGCACCAACCTTGAGCGTTGGCTCGATGCCCGCGAGGCCTACGCCACCACCGCCGGCCTGGCGGCGCCGCAGGGTCGTGAAGCCCTCGAGCAGCTGGTGCGTCAGGCGGCGGCTTCGGCCCCCGATCCCGGCATGGTCAGGTTGATTGCCCGGCTGCTGGAGAACAATTTTTCCCAGATCGATTACGTGCGCCGCTACCACGACGGTGCCTACAGCGATGCCGGCCATGCCGAGCGGTTCATCGGCGTGGGCATCGGTTTCAAAGAGATTCACCTGCGCAACCTGACCTATTTCGCCTACATGGACACGGTCGAGGAGGGCGCCGCCGACCTCGACGTCGGCGTCAAGATCTTCAAGGGCCTCAATGTTTCCCGCGGATTGCCCGTGCCCGTGGTGGTGCGGTTCGACTACAACGGCCAGGTTCCTGGTGCACGCGAGCGGGCAATTGTGCGGGCCCAGCGGGTGCAGGCTGCCATCGAACAGCGATACAGCACCCTCGTCAACGAGGGGCTGCTGCATGCCCTGCTCACCGTGCGTGACCAGGGGCGCCATACCCCCGCCGAGGCGGTAGGTTCCACGATCCGCTTCGCGAGTGCAGGAGGTCACTGAGATGTTGATCTGCAAGGTCGTCAAGCCACTGGTCTCCACCAACCGCATCCCCGATTTCGAGCACAAACATCTCTTGGTTGTGCTCGATGGCAGCACCCAGAAGGTGGCTGTCGACGCGGTGGGCTGCATCCCCGGCGACTGGGTGATCTGCGTGGGCAGCTCGGCGGCCCGTGAAGCGGCCGGCAGCAAGTCGTATCCCAGCGACCTGACGATCGTCGGCATCATTGACCACTGGGATCCCGAGGCCGGCAAGGCTCCACCTGCTCCAGGAGGTCCCCGCTGATGGAAATCATGCAGGTCACCGGCTCCCTGGTGTGCACCCACCGGGTGGAGGGTCTCAGGCACTGGAACCTGCGCGTTCTGCGCACCTCCAAGGGCAAACTGAGCGTGGCCGTCGATCCGGTGGGTGCCTCACCCGGCAACTGGGTGTTCACGGCCAGTGGCTCGGCGGCCCGCTTCGCCTGCGGTGACCCCGAGACCCATACCGATCTGACGATCGGCGGCATCATCGACTTCTGGGAGCCCGACGGTTAGCTCCGGTCGTGACCAGTTCACGCTGCGTGCCCGCTTCTCTCCCTTTCACCCGATCAGCCATGGCCACACCACCCGCCAAGCCACCCACTGCCGCCACCCCGGCAAAGCCCGCTGCCGGCGCCGCTGAGGCGTCTGCCGCAGCAGTGCCGGCCAAGGCTGTGACCCCCGAAGTGCTGCCCCCCACCAGCACCGAGGGCACCACGGCCAGTCGCAGTGCTGCTGCCCGCCGCAGCACGGCCAGTCGCAGCGGCACATCTGCCCGTAGCAGCACGGCCCGCAGCGCTTCGGCCCGCAGCGCCACCCCCCGCAGCAGCAGCGGCGGCGGTCGTGGCGTCACCCCTCCCTCCACCCGAAACTCGAGTACTCCCATGGCATCCACCGTTCAAGGCATCGCCCTCGGCATGATCGAGACCCGTGGTCTGGTGCCGGCGATCGAGGCGGCCGACGCCATGACCAAGGCAGCCGAAGTCACCATGATTGCCCGCGAATTTGTGGGCGGCGGCTACGTCACCGTGATGGTGCGCGGCGAGACGGGTGCGGTCAACGCTGCCGTCAGGGCCGGCGCCGATGCCTGTGAGCGCGTCGGTGATGGCCTGGTGGCAGCTCACATCATTGCCCGTCCGCACAGCGAGGTCGAGCCTGTTCTCGGCGGTGCGGGCAACCGCCGGGCCTGATCACCATGGGCGCCGTCCATCCGCGCGTCCTGGGCTGGCTCGGTCGCGCCCTGAGTCTTGAGCTCTCTGCCGTTCAGCAGTACATGACCCAGGCTTCCCTGATGGAACTCTGGGGTGATCTCGACGCTGCCGCCCGCTTTCGCCAGGACACCGTTGAAGAGATGCGCCATGCCGAGGCGATTGTGCAACGCATGCTGGCCCTTGGGGTCGCGCCGGCTTCCTCCCAGCTCAGACCCGTGGCCCACGCCGGCGATCTGGTGGGCCTGCTGCGGCACGACCTTCGCCTGGAGGCAGATCTGATCGCGCTTTATGCCGATGCCGTTCGCTTCTGCGTGTTGATCGGCGACAGTGACAACCGCACGTTGTTCAGCGGTCTGCTCGATGATGAGCAGCAGCACGTCAGGGATCTTGAGTCCTGGCTGCTCCATCTGGACGCATCCTCGGCGTCAACCCATGACGCCCGAGCCCGGGCAACCTTCTGATTCATCAGGCTGGTTTCCCAGCCCCTTGCCCTTCCTCCCCCCTTGAGCGACGCCCTGCCGCTACCTCTGCAATTCACCTGGTTGATCCCGGTGTATGGCTTCAGCGGCATGGTGCTGTCGTTGCCGTGGGCCAGCGGCTGGATCAAGCGCAACGGTCCCCGGCCGGCGGCCTACCTCAATCTTCTGGTGACGTTGGTGGCCGTGATCCACGGCTCACTGGTGATCCGTGACGTCTTTGCTGTCGGGCCCCAGCACCTCGAGTTTGCCTGGTTCAAGGCTGCCGATCTCGACCTTCGCCTGGGTTTTGACCTGTCGCTGACCAATCTGGCCGCACTCGAACTGGTCACGAGCATGAGCCTGATCTGCCAGGTCTATGCGCTCGGTTATCTCGATAAGGAGTGGTCTCTTGCCCGGTTCTATGCCCTCATCGGCTTCTTTGAAGGGGCCATGAGCGGGGTGGTGCTGAGCAGCAATCTGTTTCTGAGCTATTTCCTGCTGGAGATGCTCACACTCTCCACTTACCTGCTGGTTGGGTTCTGGTATGCCCAGCCCCTGGTGGTGACCGCGGCACGCGATGCGTTTCTGACCAAGCGGGTCGGTGATGTGCTGCTGCTGATGGGCGTGGTCGCCCTGGCGGCCTGGGCCGGTTCGCTTGAGTTCAACGATCTCTATGTGTGGGCGGCAGAGGCGGCCAAGCAGGGCCTGGTCGGACCCCTGGCCGGCACCCTGCTCGGCCTCGGCCTGATCGCCGGTCCCATGGGCAAGTGCGCCCAGTTCCCCATGCACCTCTGGCTCGATGAAGCCATGGAGGGTCCGAATCCGGCCTCGATCCTGCGCAACTCCGTGGTCGTCACCTGTGGCGCGATCGTGTTGCTCAAGCTGATGCCGGTGGTGGCTCCGCTTTCGCCGCTGGCGACTGACGTGTTGCTGGTTGTCGGCACCATCAGCGCCCTGGGTGGTGCCCTGGTGGCCCTGGCCCAGGTCGACCTCAAGCGTGCCTTCAGCTATGGCACCACCTCCTATCTGGGTCTGGTGTTCATTGCCATCGGCCTGCAGCAGCCTGGAATCGCGCTGCTGCTGTTGCTGGCCCATGGCCTGGCCAGGGCGCTTCAGTTCATGGGCGTGGGCAGCATCATCGCCACCACCAACTGTCAGGACCTGACCGAGCTTGGCGGCATCGGAACCCGCATGCCGGCCACCCTGCTGGCCTTCATGGTCGGGGGTGCCGGGGTGACCGCCCTGGTGCCGCTGGGGGGCTTCTGGTGTT
The DNA here is from genome assembly GCA_018970945.1 of Cyanobacteria bacterium REEB417. Taxonomy (GTDB): domain Bacteria; phylum Cyanobacteriota; class Cyanobacteriia; order PCC-6307; family Cyanobiaceae; genus RGUW01. The sequence goes on from JAGWVJ010000028.1 coordinate 18,377, forward strand.
TCGGCCTGATGCTCAACGTGCTGGTGCCCAGCCATCCGCTGCTGGCCGGGGTGTTTCTGCTGACCAACCTGCTCACCACCGCCAATGTGATCCGTGTGCTGCGTTCGCTCTTTGGGGGTGCACCCCTTCCCAAGACCCGCCGGGCCCCTGAGTGCAACTGGCTCATGGCCCTGCCCATGGTCAGCCTCACCGTGTTGGTGCTGCTTGTGCCATTGATCATGCAGCGCATCGACCCGGTGCCGGGTATTGCTGCCTTTCCGACCATGGTGGGCGTGGCCGTGCTGCTCAGTGGCTGCGCTGGCGTGCTGGTCGGGTGCCTGCTTCCGAAGGATGAATTCTGGTCGCGCTCACGCCAGCCGGTGGTGCGCGTCGTTCAGGATCTGCTCGCCTACGACTTCTACACCCCCGAGCTGTACAGGCGCATCATCGTGAGTCCGGTCGCTGCGATCGCCCGGTTCGTGCTCTGGATTGACCGCACCCTGGTCAAGGGTCTGGTTGATGGGGTCGGTCGCCTGTCCCTCTCGACCGCCGAGGGTCTCAAGCTGACCATCAGTGGTCAACTGCAGAGTTATGTGCTCACCGTGATCGTGGGCATTCTGATGCTGCTAGCAGCGTTCCAGTGGTTCCGGGTGGCCTGAGACGATGCTGCTCTCCGGCCTGCTGCTGATTCCCTTCGTTGGCAGCCTTGTGCTGTTGCTCTGGCCCACGGGCGCCAGCCCCCAGCGTCTGCGCCTGATCACGATTGTGATCCTGCTGGTCCAGCTGGCCCTGAGCCTGGTGGTGGTGGGAAGTTTCGACCCAGCTGCAGCCGGCATGCAGCTGCAGGAGCACCACAGCTGGGTTCCCGGCATCGGACTCGACTATGCCCTCGGCGTCGATGGCCTGTCCTTGCCGCTGGTGCTGATCAACGCGGCCCTCACCCTTGTTGCGGCGGTGATCACACGGGACATCGACAAGCGACCACGCATCTATTTCGCGATGCTGCTGTTGATCAGCGGCGCCGTGAACGGTGCGTTTCTGGCCGAAAACCTGCTGTTGTTCTTTCTCTTCTATGAGCTGGAGCTGATTCCGCTGTGGTTGCTGATCTCAGTCTGGGGTGGGGCCAACCGGGCCTATGCCGCCACCAAGTTCCTGATCTTCACGGCCATCAGTGGCGTGCTCATCCTCGGTGCCTTCCTCGGCCTGGCCCTGTTCACCGGCACGGTGGATTTCAACCTGACACCGATCCTCAGCGAACGGCTGGCCATGGGCAGCCAGCTGACGCTGCTGGGGGCCCTGCTGATCGGCTTCGGCATCAAGATCCCGCTGGTGCCGCTGCACAACTGGCTGCCCGATGCCCACACCCAGGCCTCCACGCCGGTGTCGGTGCTGCTGGCGGGGGTGCTGTTGAAGCTGGGCACCTACGGCATGCTGCGCTTCGGGCTGCAGCTCTTCCCGGAGGCCTGGGCCAAGCTGGCGCCGGCCCTGGCCATCTGGGCGGCCATCTCGGTGCTCTACGGCTCCCTGGCGGCCATCGCCCAGACCGACATGAAGCGCATGGTGGCCTACAGCTCCGTGGGCCACATGGGCTATGTGCTGCTGGCCGCCGCCGCCGACACCCCCGTGAGCCTGCTGGGGGCCGTGTTCCAGATGGTGAGCCACGGCCTGATTTCGGCCCTGCTGTTCCTGCTGGTGGGCATCGTCTACCGCAAGACCGGCACCCGCGACCTGGAGGTGCTGCGGGGCCTGCTCAACCCCGAGAAGGGCCTGCCCTTCACCGGCTCGCTGATGATCGTGGCGGTGATGGCCAGCGCCGGCCTGCCGGGCATGGCGGGCTTCATCTCCGAATTCCTGGTGTTCCGCGGCAGCATCAATGTGTTTCCCCTGGCCACGCTGCTCTCGATGGTGGGCTCCGGCCTGACGGCGGTGTACTTCCTGCTGCTGGTGAACCGCGCCTTCTTCGGCCGCCTGGCGATCACGCCCCCCAGCGGCGATGCGGTGGAGGATGGGCGCCTGGATGTGCAGCTGGCGCCGGTGGCGCCGCGGGAAACCTTCCCCGCCATCGCCCTGGCGGCCGGTGTGGTGCTGCTGGGGGTGGTGCCCAGCAGCCTGGGGCGCATCAGCGAGGTGGCCACCACCGCCCTGGCGGCGATCACCGCCCTGCCCACGGGGGTGCACTGAGATGCCGATCGTTCCCGCCGAGCTGGTTCACGCCAACCTCTCCATCGACCAGGCCGAGGTGCAGCGCCGCCTGCTGGCCGGTGAAACCCTGCTGCAGGACACCCCCGACCACCTGCTGGAGGTGGTGGATGTGCTCAAGAGCTACGGCGAGGTGCTCGACGCCTACAGCATCAACCTGATCTACCAGGCGGAGCGGCAGTTCCTCAATCCGCTGCCGGTGTTCAAGTACCTCGACGGCGACCACAGCCCCGCCAAGATCTGGCGCCACCTCAACCACGACCGCATCAATTTCGAATACGCCGAGTACTGCCAGAAGGCGATGTTCTGGCATGCCACCGGCGGCATGGATGCCTATTTCGACTCCGAGGCCTTCGCCGACAACTGCCGCCGGATCATTGCCGCCAAGCGCCGCCGCGATCCGCTGCTGGCCCTGCTCAACCCCCTCTTCCCCGGGTTCCTGCCGGAGCTGATCCGCTCCGCCGCCACCACCCATGCCCTGGGCCAGTTCTGGCGGGTGATGAGCGATCTGTTCCTGGATCTGGCCGCCGCCGAAGCCGATGGGCGCGTGCGCAGCATTCCCGCGGTGGTGGAGTTCATCAAGGACGGCCTGGTGGCCGCCGCCGCCAATCCGATTCGCTACGGGGTGACCATCGCCGGCGAACACCTCTGGGTGCTGCCGCCGGAGGCGGGCCTCACCTTCCTGGTGGATGTGGCGGTGCCCTATGTGGAAGCGGTGTTCCTGCGGGGCATGCCCTTCCTGGGCACCGTGAGCTTCAACGCCCAGGCCCAGCAGATCTCCCCCGACCAGGCCCAGTTCACCTACGGGGCCCTCTACGCCGATCCGCTGCCGAGCATGGGGGCCGGCATTCCCCCCAGCCTGCTGATGCAGGACATGTACCGCCACCTGCCGGAGCGGCTCCACCAGTGGTACCGGGAGCGCACCCGGGGTGAAGGGGATGTGCGGGTGAAGATCTGCATGAGCTTCCAGAAATCGATGTTCTGCGTCACCAACGCGGCCATCAACGGCACCATGCCCCACCCCCTCAACAGCACCGATCCGGCCGCCCAGGCCGCCAATGGGGCCTACGCCGGCGCCTGGGCCCAGCGGCTGGGGGTGGCCCGCACCGACTGCCTGGCGGCCTGAGGGTGCCGATCTAGGGTCGATCCATGGAGCACCAGTGGAACCCGCGCCCCAAACCCGATCGGGTGGAGTGGCTTGAGCGCCGCATTGAGTTTGAGGATTACGCCAGCAACCGGGCGTTTCTGGATCGGCTCAACGACTTCTGCGAGCAACAGGGCCGCTACCCGGACATCAGCTTCGGGCGTACATACGTGAACATCACCCTGCGGGCCGAAGGCGAGGGTGCCGCCATCGGCGAGGCTGATCACGCCTTTGCGGTGGCGATCGATGGGCTCCTCTGATCCCACGGAGGCCGACGCCAACGCGCCGGAGGCCAACGCCCCCCAGCCGGACAACACACCGGTGAATCTGGAGGCCGCCTTTGAGGGGGCCCAGGTGCATGAGGTGCTGGAGCAGCTGGATCAGGAGCTGATCGGCCTGCGGCCGGTGAAAACCCGCATCCGTGAAATCGCCGCCCTGCTGGTGGTGGACCGGGCCCGCAAGCAGGTGGGGCTCGCCACCACCGCCCCCAGCCTGCACATGTCGTTCACCGGGCGGCCGGGCACCGGCAAGACCACCGTGGCGGAGCGCATGTCGCAGATCCTGCACCGCCTGGGCTACGTGCGCAAAGGCCATGTGGTCACCGCCACCCGCGACGACCTGGTGGGCCAATACATCGGCCACACCGCGCCGAAAACCCGCGAAATGCTCAAGAAGGCCATGGGCGGGGTGCTGTTCATCGATGAGGCCTATTACCTCTACCGCCCCGAAAACGAGCGGGATTACGGCGCCGAGGCGATCGAAATCCTGCTGCAGGTGATGGAGAACAACCGCGACGATCTGGTGGTGATCTTCGCCGGTTACAAGGAGCGCATGGATGTCTTCTACCAGAGCAATCCAGGCCTGTCGTCGCGGGTGGCCAACCACATCGACTTCCCCGATTACAGCGCCGAGGAACTGCTGGCGATCGCGCGGCTGATCCTGGCGGAGGAGAACTACCGCTTCAGCGAGGAGGCGTTGGCCGCCTTCGCCGATTACATCCAGCGGCGCATGCAGCTGCCCTTCTTCGCCAATGCCCGCTCGATCCGCAACGCCATCGACCGGGCCCGCATGCGCCAGGCCAACCGCCTGTTCAAGGGCATGGGCCAGGGGGGCCTCACCAAGCTCGACCTGATGACCCTCGAAGCCGAAGACATCACCGCCAGCCGTGTGTTCTCGGGGGAAGTGGAGGGGCTCGACCCCAGCCAGCCGATCACCGGCTGAGCCGCGGCCCCTAGCGGGTGCGGCGGCGGGAGTCGATCTGCAGCAGATCGCGCACCTGCTGCACCTGGCGCCCCAGCTGCGGGTCGGCGCCGAGTTTCTTCTCGATCTGCTCCACGGCGTACATCACGGTGGAGTGGTCCTTGCCACCGAATTCATCGCCGATGCGCGGCAGGGAGAGGTTGGTGCCCTGGCGCATCAAATACATCCCCACCTGGCGGGCCTGGCTCACGGCGCGCTTGCGGCTGGGGCTCTTCATCTCGTCCACCGCCACGCCGAACACCTCCGCCACCTTGTTGAGCACCTGGGCGGGGGTCACCTCCACCTCCACACCGGCGGGATCGAGCATGGGGGCCACCGATTCCACCGTCATCGGCAGGCCGGTGATCGAGGCGAAGGCCACGGCGCGGGTGAGGGCCCCCTCCAGCTCGCGGATGTTGGAGGTGAAGCGGCCCGCCAGGTATTGGATCAGGTCCCGCGGCAGGCTCACCTGCTCGTGCTCCGCTTTCTTGTGGAGGATCGCCATGCGGGTTTCCAGGTCGGGGGCCTGGATGTCGGCGATCAGGCCCATGGAGAAGCGGG
>JAGWVJ010000059.1 GCA_018970945.1 Cyanobacteria bacterium REEB417
GAAGGTGGGAAAGCCGCGCATCGGCTCCAGATTCCGGCTGATGAATGTCACCACCGGGACCCCGGCGCCAAGAGTGACGTTCTCATCGAGTGTCAGGCTGGCAAGGCGGGTCAGGTTGAACAGCCGCTCGGGCACGCCCTCGTGAATGAGTTCGATCACCCCCCGCCAGCGCTGCGGGAAGCAGCCCGCCTGGTAGGCCGTGGGCACCACGGCCGCCTGGGCGTCGGCCAGGGCTGCATCGAGCAGGGCGTTCTTGCAGCGCAGGTAATGCTTCTGCTCAAGCCCTGTCTGCAGCTCACTGAGCCCCATATGCTCGGGCCTGAGCCACAGCTCGGGCCACAGCACCAGGGGCGTGCTGGGAAACACCTCACGCAGCAGCAGGCTTTCACCCCATCCCGGATGGGCCAGCATCACATCGGGCGCCCAGCCGCGGCGTCGCAGCTGCTCGGCCTGCTGGGCCACCAGTTCGCTGCGGCGGATCCACTCGTCGACTTCGGCCGTGAGCCGGTGGATGCCGCTGCGCTCCTGTCGGGGCAGGTCATACCGGCAGATTTCGATGCCTGGATCGCTGGTGCGGTTGCTGTTGCTGATCGCCTTGAGCTCGTGGCCGCGTGCCACCAGGGCTGGCGCCAGATCACGGAACTGGCCCGGAAAGTTCTGGTGGACGCATAGCAGCCGCATCGCCCCTCAGCGCGGGTAGGGGCAGCGGCGGGCCACCGGTGCCGGCGGCAGCACCAGCGGCCAGGCCGGTAGCGCTGCATTGGCAGGGGTGGGGAAGTGCTGCTCCAGCCAGCGCTGCCACCACTGCCTGAAGCTCTGACTCAGAGCTTGGGCCAGCCCGGCATGATCGAGCAGCTCACTGCAGGAGACCGCTGGCCGCAGCCCCTGCCGCAGGGCCGCGAGCTGCTGCGGGTCGGCAAGCAGTTCGCGGCAGCGCTGTACCAGGGTGTCGGTGCTGTCGCAGATCCAGCTCGGCTGCCCGGCCGCAGCCAGCACGGCTGCCGCCTGGCGGCTCACCATGGAGCTGCCGGCCACGGTGAGCACCGGCACCCCCATCCACAGGGCATCGGCCGTGGTGGTGCAGCCTGTATAGGGAAAGGTGTCGAGCGCCAGGTCGAGCTCGCGGTAGCGGTTGAGGTGCGCCGCCACCGAGGGGCTGTGACCCTCGAGGTGCAGCCGTTCGGGCGCCAGCCCCAGCCCGGTAAACAGCGCCCGAACCCGTTCGGCTTCGGTGGGTTCCCCCAGATTCTTGGATTTGAGCAGCAGATGGGCTTCGGGGATCGCCTCGAGCACCGCCATCCAGCGCCTGGCGGTGGTGTCGGTGATCTTGCGGCTTTGGTTGAAGCTGCCCAGCATGGGGTGACCCCGCCGCAGCAGCGGCAGCGGCGCCACGGCCGGTGCCTCGGGCAGGGGGCGGTAGGTGAGGTAAGCCCTTGGCAGGCGCCAGCGTTCCTCGGTGCAGGGGTCATGGTTGTCGTCTGCCGGTGGGTGCAGAACCCCGTCGCTGATCCAGTAGTCCACCTGGGTCAGCCCCGTTGTGCCGTAGTACCCCAGGTAAGTGGCCTGGATCGGAGCCGGTTTGTGGGCCAGCAGCTGCAATCGGTTACCGGCGGTGTGACCCGCCAGATCGACCAGGATGTCGATCTCGTCGCGCAGGATCTGCAGACAGGCCTGCTCGTCGCTGAGGCCATGCAGATCACGCCAGCGATCGGCCTTGCCCTGCAACCGGCGTGTGTAGTCGTCGCGCACGTTGCCGCAGGCATAGAGGCTGATCTCCAGCTCGCGCCGGTCCCACTGCTCGAGCAGAGGTTCGATGAAGTAGCTCACCGCATGGCGGCAGAAATCGGGTGAGATCAGCCCGACCCGCAACCGCCGCTGCGGGTCGGGCAGGGGGATGCGATCGCGCCAGCGTTCGAACGGCGCTTTGGCAAAGCGCTCGCCGAAGCGCTTCTCCTCGGCGAAACGCTGTTCGGGTGGCTCCAGTTCGTAGCCAACCAGGGTGAAGAGAACATTTGAATAGGCTGCCGGGTTATCCCCAAGTTGTTCGGCACCCTTGCGCAGCCAGTGCAGCGCCTCGGGATAACGGGCCACATCCTTGAGCACCGAACCCAGGTTGTTCATTGCCGGGCCGAAACCGGGATCGACCGCCAGGGCCCGCTCAAAGCAGCTGCGGGCCTGGTGGCTGCGACCCATGTCCCGCAGCAGCAGCCCATAGGTGTTGAGGCAGATCACATAGTCGGGTTCGATGGCCAACGCCTGCTCAAACCGCTGGCAGGCCTGCTCCCAGCGGCCCTGACCCTTGGCACAGACCCCCAGTGCGTAGGTGAGATTGCTGTGGTCGGGGTGGTGATGCAGCTGCTGGAGCAGCAGCTCCTCGGCCTGGCTGTGACGTTGCTGTTCGCACAGCACCTGGGCGGTGTTGAGCACCATCAGCAGCTGCTGGTTGCCCGCCGCCAGGCTGAGTGCCCGCTTCCAGTGCTGCAGAGCCGGGTCGTTCTGGCCAAGGTGGTGATAGGCGTTGCCCACCTCCAGCAGCAGATCGGCGGCCTGGGGGTTGGGCTGGTTCGGCAGCCCATCCAGCAGGGGCATCATCTGCTGGATGAGCGGCCAGTAGTCGCCGGCCCTGTTGAGCGTGATCGCCAGGCCCAGGCGGGGCCCCAGCAACTCCGGTGCCAACTGGATCGCGCGTTCAAAGGCTTGGCGCGACGCGTCGAGCCTGCCTAGATCGCGCAGCACATTGCCCAGGTTGCCCCACAGGCTCTGGTCGCCGGGGCGGAGCTGCACCGCCTGCTCGCTGCACTGCAGACCTTCCTGGCTGCGGCCCTGCTGGCGCAGCATGGCCCCCAGATTGCGCCAGGCGTCGACCAGACCGGCATCCTGGGCAAGCGTCTGGCGGTAGAGCGCTTCGGCCCCTCGCAGGTCGCCCTGCTGGTGGGCTGTGCAGGCCCTGGCGAACAGCACCTGGCATGGGGACGCCTGCTCGGCAGGCTCGCGCAGCGACTGGTGCAGTTCCCTGGTGCTCGAGCCCTTCTTGCGCGCCCCTCGCTTGCCCAACCCTGCCCGGATGCCTTTCACCTTCCATGATCCCATGTGCCGGGATGGGACAATCCAGCAATTGCGACTGGAGCTGACCATGGACCCCCAGGCCCAGGCCGCCCGGGCATTGGAGCTCTTTCATGCCGGTCAGTTCCAGGAGTCGCTGGAGCAGGCCCAACCCCTGCTGCAGCTGCCCGGCATGGTGGGCGAGATGGGCCATCTCGAGGGGGCCTGCCTGCACCAGCTGGGGCGCAGTGCCGAGGCGGTGGCTCCGGTGCGCCGGGCCATTGCCGCGGATCCCGCCAACGCCAGTTACTTGAACACCCTGGGCGTGATCTTGAGGAAGATCAAGCACACCGAGCAGGCTGTGCGGGCCTACGAACGGGTCATTGCCCTCGATCCCGGTTTTGCCGATGCTTACTACAACTGCGGCAATGCCCTGAGCGAACTCAAGCGCCTCGAGGAGGCCGCCGAAAAGTTCCGCGGTTGCCTGCAGCACAACCCCCGCCATCACTCGGCCCACCACAACCTCGCCAACAGCTACCGCGACCTCAAGCAGCTCGACCTGGCCCTCGATCACTACCGCCTGTCTGACGAGTGTGAGCACCACAACCCCGACATGCACTGCAACTGGGGGCTGGCCTGGCAGCTCAAGGAGCGCTGGGACCTGGCGATCGACGCGTTCGAGACCGCCATCGCCCAGAAGACCGACCATGCGCCGTCACACATCAACCTGGGCAGCGCCCTGGCGGTGCAGGAGCGTTTTGATGAAGCCTGTGCCTCGCTGCGCCGCGGTGTCGAGCTCGATGACAGCTGCAACGACGCCAAGTTCAACCTGGGCCTCACCCTGCTGACCATCGGCCAGTACGAGGAGGGGTGGAAGTTCTATGACACCCGTCTGAGCCTGCCCGACAAGGTGCGGCCACCGCTGGGC
>JAGWVJ010000060.1 GCA_018970945.1 Cyanobacteria bacterium REEB417
TGACGGGTAGGGTGGGGGGGTCTGGTCGATGGCCGGGCGCTGGAGAGGTGGCTGAGTGGTCGAAAGCGAACGACTCGAAATCGTTTGAAGGGCAACCTTCCGTGGGTTCGAATCCCACCCTCTCCGTTTTAGAGCTCAACACGGGGATTCCCAAGGGTTTCCGTGACGTCCCACTGGTTCCCGAGACCCACTGCCCTGCAGTGGGTTTTCTGCTGTTTGGGCGTCCCATGGCATCCCAGCAAAACCCAGGCAAGCAAAAAATTGTGGTGGTGTAAGTGGTGGTGTAAAACTGGGGTGGTGGTGTAAATGGGGTCTTGGCTCTAACCGACAAGGAAGTTCGCGCTCTGCCACAGGGATCTCGGCGGTACCGGGTCTCGGACGGCGGCGGCCTGCTTCTTGAGGTCGACCCTGCTGGTGGCAAGTACTGGCTCTGGCGGCACCGCTTCCCGCCCACCAAGGACGGCCGCCGGCAGGATTTGCGCATCGGCCCCTATCCCAGGATTTCGCTCAAGGCTGCTCGCGACATCCGCGATGAGCAGAAACGTCTTCTCTATGAAGACGGAATCAATCCCTGTGATGCCAAGAAACGCAGCAAAGATCAGCGCTGGGGCAAACATGCCCAGCTCACCTTTGAGGCCGTTGCACTCGACTGGCACGCCACCAAAACGGCCGGCACCTGGACGGAGCGGCACAGCGATGACGTTCTCAAGAAGCTGAACAAGGACATCTTTCCCGCCATCGGCGGCATGGCCATTGATGCCATCACCGCTCAGGACTGCCTGGCCGTGCTGCGCTCCATCGAGCAACGCGGTTCCAACGAAACCGCCAAGCGCTCCCTGGGCGTGATCAGCCAGGTGCTCGATTACGCCGTCGCCATCGGCCACTGCACGATCAATCCGGCCCACTCCCTCAAGCGCCACGCCCCCGTCAAGCAGACCACCAGCCACTACCCCTGCATCGCCTGGAGTGAGCTGCCTGAGCTGCTGGCGGCCATGCGCGCCAACAGCATCGGCGCCGATGACAGCACCCTCAACGCCATGGGCTTGCTGGCCCTGACCTTCGTGCGCACCAGCGAGCTGATCGCCGCCCGCTGGGAGGAGCTCGACTTCGAGGAGGCCCTCTGGACCATCCCGGCCGAGCGCATGAAGGGCCGACGTGGCAACCGCCGTGAGCACCTCGTGCCCCTCTCCCGCCAGGCCGCGGCGCTGTTCCATTCCCAGCACGCCATCAGCGGCCCCAGCGGCTACGTGTTCCAGAGCCAGCGCACCGCCACCGGCTTCATCAGCAATAACACCGTGAACATGGCCCTCAAGCGCATGGGCTTCGATGGACGCATGTGCGGCCACGGCTTCCGAGCCCTGGCCATGACCAACATCCAGGAGCAGCTGGGCATCGACCTACGCATCGTTGATCGCCAGCTCGCCCACATCGAGAAGAACAAGGTCACCGCCGCGTACAACCGCGCCGAGTACTGGCCCCAGCGCGTCGAGATGATGCAGCGCTGGGCCGACCTGCTCGATCGGGTCGCCTGAACGCACCACCTCTCGCGGAACGCCCCCACAACAAAGCCGGCCCGTCACCAGGCCGGCTGTTGCTGTCGCTGGTGGGCGATCAGCGGCTCGCCGCAGGCTCACTCACCGCACCCTGGATTCGCTGCTCGATCCACGCCTCCAGGTCCTCCTGACACCAGGCCACCGTGCGCGGCCCGATGCAGACCTGCCGTGGGAACTGGCCCTCCGCGATCAGCCGGTAGATCGCCGTGCGGGACAGCCCCACCTTCTCTTTCACCTCCGGCAACCGCAGCAGCCGGCGATTGGCCGCCTCGCTCATGGCCTGATCTCCACCGGCGCCAGCAGCGGCGCTGCAGCAGGGGGCACTGGACCGGCGACCACCAGCAGAACCGTGCTCAGCTGCAGGGCCAGCACCAGCCACAGCAGCCATTGCAGCTGCCGTAGGTCGCCCAGTCGCACGGTGGTGGTGATGGGCCGGCGCGTGCGGCAGAAGGCCGGCAACTGGGGTTGCGCCATGGGCCGTGCCGGTCGGCCGGGGTGTTGGGGGTGGGCCATCAGAACGGGACCTCCTCATCGGCGAACTCATCGCCGTAGTCCTCCCCATCCGCCAGCGGAATCGCCCGCTGCTGGCGGGCAGCGGCTTCATCGGAGCGGTAGGCCTGCTCCGCCGCTTCGATCCAGGCGGGATCGGTGCCCTCGCGGATGCTCAGGGGGCCGTAGAAGCCGATCGTGACGTTGCGCGGCACCGCATCGGCCGCCGCCTGGTCTTCGATCTTGGGGCCCTTGGGGTTGCCGTCCTGGTCGTACTGCTGGGCCCAGCGGGTCTCCAGCACCAGCACATCCCCGACCGTCAGCCGGCCGCGGCGGTGCTGACGACGCGCCTCGATCCACTCGCCGAAACCTTTGGCCTTGAGGATCAGCCGCACCCGATCCCCCGGGGCCGGCACCCCGCCCTCATCACCGATGCGGGCCTCCATCGTCGTGCCGGGCATGGCGATGGCATGGATGACCATCTCCTGCTTCACCTTGGGCCGGCCCTGGCGGTCGGTGCCGTTGGGGATCGGCTCCATCGCGCCGCTGCTGAGGTTCTTGCGCAACCGGTCGCGTTGCTCCGGGCGCACGATCGCCAGATAGGCCACCTCACCGAGGCGCTGCTGACGGATCACCGGCGCCGCGATGCGGCTGCCGTCGTTGAGTTCAATCGCCATGGGACTTGCTCGAAAGAGTGGACGAGGAAGAGGACAGGGGCAGCAGGGGCTCCAGGCCGGCACCAAGCCGCAGCAGGTGATGGGCGGCACCGGAAAGAGACAGCTGGTGCTCGGCCGACAGCTGCCGCACCTGGCGGTAGACATCGCTGTGCACGCAGACGCACAGGGTGTGACGGCCGTGCTGCGACCGCGGCTGGGGCCTGGCGTAGGCGCGACGGCACACGCTCATGGCGTTCCCCCCGCCAGCTCGCGCTCGAACACATCGATGAAGTCCTTGTGGCGTCGCTGGGTGATGCGGTCCTTGATCGTCCGCGCCTCCCTGGGCACCCGGAAGTGGTGGCGGAACTCAATCGTGAAGCGCTTGCGCTCCTCCTGAGGCATCGCCCCGAGGAACTTGTGCAGGGTGGCAATCTCCTCGTCCGACAGGGGCTCCAGGCCGGAGTCACCGGCTTCCGGCCCATCCGGAGCGCCGGTGTCCCACTCGTCGTCTGCGGCTTCGGGGTCGTCCGCAGCGGGGGTGGGTGCGGCAGCGGCTGCCTCAGCGCCGACGCCTGAAGTGCTCGCGCCAAGGGCACCTGGCACCGACGGCCGCGGCCGTGGCCGCGCTTGATCCGGCTCGATAGTCCGAGGATGCTTGCCCACGGGAATGCCCAGCAGGCCCGCCAACAGGGAAGCGGTGAGCGCATGCCAGGCCGCGCTGCCCTCCTGGGGCGCCTGGGCTTCGCTGAACTCCTCGGCGCCGCCGCGGTGCCGCAGGGTCACCCGCAGCACCTCATGCTCCTCGTTGATCAGCTTCTGGGCGCTGAACGAGAAGCCCAGGGCAAAGGCCGGCGCCGCCGCCTGAACGACCTCCTGCATGGAGGTGTCGGCGATGGCAGCCATCTGGGCCTGGAACTGGGCCAGGCCCTCGGCCCACTGGGCGCGGGCCTGCTCGCGGCTCTGCAACAGGGCCTGGTTGAGATCAAAGGCGGCGGTGGGACCTGGCGTCGGCTCCATCCGCCCGCAAGGGGTGGTGGTCATCGAAGGCACTGCGGGACCGGCGCCCGCTTGCCTCGGATATTAGCGGCTCGCTAATCCGAATCTGTAGCTTGCGCAGCGCA
>JAGWVJ010000029.1 GCA_018970945.1 Cyanobacteria bacterium REEB417
CTGGATCGAACGCGGCCCCCTCTGCGCCCATGTGAGCTGGCGCGGCCGCTGCGGCAGCAGTGCGCTGCGGCTCGAGGGCCGGCTGCTGGCCGGGAGCCTCTGGTTCGAGCTGGTGCTGGCCATCGACTGGCGTCAGCGCCACGAGCTGCTGCGCCTGGAGCTGCCCCTGGCCCAGCCGGCGGTCAGATGGGCGGCCGACACCAGCGGCGGAGTGCTGGAGCGTCCCGCTGCCCCCCGCACCCCGCGGGAGCAGGCCCGCTGGGAGGTGCCGGCGATCAGCTGGCTCGCCGCCGAATCCGCCCCGCCCGGTGGCGGGTTGGGGGTGTTGCTCGATGGTCCCCAGGGGGTTTCGGCCACCCCCGCCGGGCTGGGGGTGTCGCTGCTGCGCGGACCAACCTGGCCGGATCCAAGTGCCGACAACGGCTGGCAGCGGCTGCGCCTGGCCCTCTTGCCCTGCCCGGCGGGCTGGCGCGCAGCGCAGCTGCCGGCCCAGGCCGTGCGCTTTCGAGAGCCGCTGTGGTGCCGCCCGGTTGCTGTTGGCCCCGTTTCCATCGAGGCGCTGCCGCCGCTGGGCCCTGATCTGCAGTTGCTGGCGCTGCGCGCCGAGTGCACCGCGGAGGCCCAGGGCTCAGCGGTGATCAGCGTGCAGAACCTTTCGCCGCAGCGCCGCTGGCTCGCGCTCGGGCCGGGCTGGACCGTGCTCGAGCGGGTCGACGGTCTGGAACAGCCGCTTGACGGGCCGACCGTTGGTCTTGACGCGTCGACCCTGCTGGACCCCTGGGCCTGTGGGTTCTGGCGCATCAGGCCAGCTCCAGCCAGCCCAGCTCCCGCAAGCCCGGCTCAGTCGTCGTGATCGTCAAACGGGTCGCTGAGCTGCCGTGAGGGGGGGCCAAAGGCGGTGTAGATGCCGAAACCGGTGAGTCCCAGCAGCGCCACCAGCACCGCGATCGCGACCGACATGGCGGGTGAACCGGTGGTGCTGGGATCCATGGGTGCGAAGCGTTCCGTCACAACTCTCGACAGCCCGGCACGCCTGGGCAGGCAAGGCCCTTACAGTAACCAGACCGCTCCATCGCCCGAGAGGCACCAGTCGCCATGGCCCAGCGCACCCGTCTTGGAGACCTGCTGCGTCCCCTCAATTCCGAGTACGGCAAGGTGGTGCCCGGCTGGGGAACGACCCCAGTAATGGGCATCTTCATGGCCCTGTTTCTGGTTTTCCTGCTGGTGATCCTGCAGCTTTACAACAAGTCGCTGCTGCTCGAGGGCATCAACGTCAACTGGAACGGCATCGGCTGATCCATTCCGCCCTGCCCTGAGGCCAGCGCCATGAACGTGTTCGGGATCGGGTTGCCTGAGATGGCGGTGATCGCCGCCATCGGCCTGCTGGTGTTCGGGCCCAGGAGGCTTCCCGAGCTGGGCAAGACGCTGGGCCGCACCCTCAAGGGTTTTCAGACCGCTTCTCAGGATTTCGAGAAAGAATTCCGCTCGGCCATCACCGCTGACGAAGCCTCTGCAGACGGAGCTTCCGCTGCCGAGACCGCTGCAGGGCCCGTTCCTGTGCTGGAACAGGTGGCTGAACCCAGCGTCGACGCCCCCGCTGAGGGCGAATCGACGGCGGCCTGATCCCGGCGCACCTGCAGCCTGTGCCTGATTCAGCGCTGCGGTTGGTGGTCGGGTTGGGCAATCCGGGCAACCGCTACGAGGGCACCCGGCACAACGTCGGCTTCATGGCACTCGAGGCCCTGGCAGCGGCGGCAGGTTGCTCCTTTCGCGCCCAGCCCAGGCTCCAGGCTCTGCTGGCTGATGTGGGCAGTGGAGAGGAGCGTCTGCGCCTGCTGTTGCCCCAGACCTTCATGAATGAGAGCGGCCGCTCGATCCGCGCCGCCCTCGACTGGTTCGGGTTTGATCCGGCAGCGCTGCTGGTGGTGGTCGACGACATGGACCTGCCGCTGGGCCGCCTGCGCCTGCGGGCCTCGGGCAGTGCCGGTGGTCACAACGGTCTGCGCTCCACCATCAGCCATCTGGGCACCCAGGACTTTGCCCGTTTGCGCATCGGCATCGGTGCGCCCGCCGACAATCCCGCCGAGCGCAAGGCACGCACGATCGGCCATGTGCTCGGTCGTTTCAGTCCGAGCGAGCAGCCGCTGCTGCAGGCCGTGCTGAGCGAGGTGCAGTCCGGCATCGGCCTCATTCAGCGCCAGGGAATCGAGCGGGCCGCCAACCGCCTCAACGGATTTGTGCCTGCATGAGTCGCCTGCCGACCACCACGGCGCAGCTGCGGGTGCTGCACCAGAGCTTCAGCCAGCGGCGCATGGAGGGTGAGGTCAGCGCCGGTGGTTTCGAGTGGACCTTTCGCTGGGCCTTTGACCGGGGCACCCTCGAGGTGGAACCTTCGCTGGGACGGGCCCTGATTCAGGACGCCCTGCTGCGCTTTCTGCTCAAGGCCGATTACCAACTCGAAGCCGGCGGTGACTACGTCTTCACGGTGCGGGCTCGCTTCTAGGCGCGTCGGTCCGTGTCAGAGGACGCTGCAGCCAGCGCTCCAGCACGACCTGGGCGGCCAGGTCGTCGAGCTGACGCGGCGGCACCCGCAGCCCACGGGGCAGCAGTCGACGCCAGCCGCGGGCGGGCCAGAGCTGCCAGTAGCGCTCCCGCGCGGCCAGGGTGGTGCCCCATTCATCGACCAGCCGGGTCGGAATCTGCAGCCCCGCCAGGGTCCTGCACCAGTTGCGGCTCGTGGTGCCGTCGCCGAGCACCACGGCCACCAGGAGCCCCTTGTCATGCCATGCGGCCAGCACGTCCCGGCACTGCTCAGGCGGCAGGATCAGGGCTTCTTCCACCTGCAGGCGCCGGCTGTCGGTGCGCACCACGCCGCATTTGCTGCGACCGGGGTCGAGGGCGGCGAGCGGGCCTGACTGGTCCACGGGGGTTCAGAGGCGACGACGGGCCGGCAGGGGCGTTGTGACCAGCGGAGTCACCCAGCGCAACTCGACCGCGATCGGATCGGGTGTTTCGGCCTTGTTGAGGACCACCGCCTCCAGCTGCACCACCTGGCCGCCGGGGCGATCGCCCAGCTCCTGGACCAGGGCGTTGAAGCGGGCGATGTCGAATTGCAGCCCATCGGCGAGGGTGCCCTGCCGCTGCGCCCGGGCATAGGCGGCCGCTAGCAACAGGTTCAGCCGTCGGGCGAGCTGGTTGGACTCGCGCAACTCCCCTTCGAGGGTGGTGCTGGCCAGCACATCACCCGGCTCGACCACCGGGCGATTGGGGCGCAGATCGGGAAAACCCAGCACCTGGCGCTCACCCCGCAGCACGTTGGCGGCCGACAGGATGCTCACCACCCAGCTGCCGGGCTGCCGCAGCATGGTTTCCAGTTTGGTGATGTCGCTACGGGGTACCAGCAGGATCTGGCGGTTCGGGGGTTCACCCGGCAGCACCCTGGCAAAGGCGGTGCGGTTGGCCTGCTGCAGCAGCGCATCGATCACCTCACCGGCCTGCTCGGGGCGTTCCAGCTTCACCTTGGCCGTGGCGAGGGCCTGCCCACTGCTGATGACCACATCGCCGCGACGCAGCGCGATCAGATGGCCTTCCAGTCCCTTGAGTTCGCGCGAGCGGCTGGCGATCTGCTGACGCACCCGCGTCAGATCGGCCTGGTTGCGTCGGATTTCGGCATCCCGCTGATTGACATCGCGGCTGAGCCGTTCGCGTTCGCGTTCGAGCTGGGTGCGCTGGGCCAGCAGCGGCGCCAGCTCCCGGCGCAGTTGCTGCGCTCGCTGACGGGCCAGGTTGCGCTCCTGTTCAGCTGTCGCCAGCTCAGCTGTGCTGCGCTGCAGGGCAATGCGGCTCTGCTGCAGGCGATCTTCCAGTTGATCCAGCTGAAAGAGGCCCACCCGCAGCCGTTCGCTCACCAGCAGCATCAGTCCCAGGGAGATGGCGCTGATCAGGCTGCCTGTCAGCACCGTGATCAGTACGGCCGTGCGCCGGGGCCGCATGCCCAGCAGGCTCAGTCTGGCCTTGCCGACGCGGCTGCCGAGTCGATCACCCAGGGTGGAGAGCACTCCCCCCAGGACCAGCAGCGCCAGGATCAGCAACCAACCCGACACAGCACCGTTGAGGTGGGACTCTCAGTATCCCGGCTCGGCTGGCGGCATGCACCCCGGCTGGGCCGCTCTGTCAACTGAAGCGCTTGGCCAGCGCGATCGGATCGAACACCGTGATCTTCTTGCGATCGATCTGCAGCAGGCCGTCCTGACGCAGGTCTCCGAGAAGGCGGGTGATGGTCACCCGGGTGGAGCCGATGGCTTCGGCGATCGCCTGGTGCGACAGGCGCAGGTCGATGGTGATCCCGGAGTTGCCGGGAACGCCGAAGTCGCGGCACAGCACCAGCAGAAAGCTCACCAGACGGGATGACATGTCCCGGTGGGTGAGGGTTTCGATCATCGTTTCGGTCTGCAGAATCCGCGATGAAAGCCCCTGCAGCAGCAACAGTCCGACGCTGGCGTCCTCTTCGATCGCCTTGCGGACCGAGCCTGCAGGGGCGCTCACCATCTCCACCCGGGTGAAGGCGATGGCGTGGTAAAACCGATCTGACCGTTGGCCGGTGAGCAGGGACAGCACTCCGAACAGGCTGTTCTCACGCAACAGGGCCACGGTGATCTCCTCGCCCGATTCGTAGACCCGGGACAGGCGCACCGCACCGCGACGGATCAGATAGACCCGCTCGGCCGGGTCGCCGGGAAAGAAAATCGTCTTGCCCCGCTCGATGGTTTCAACGCTGCTGCCGTTGAGGCCGCGGATCACTTCAAGCAGGGTCAGGTTGGCCTGGGCTGCTGCTCCAATGGGCGCCACCGACCCCGGCGCGCCGGTGGATGGGTTGCTGGGGTAGCGGCTGAACCCGCGCGTGGCGCCAACCATCGAGGCGATACGGATGAGCGGAAACTACGGAGCGGTTCAGCAGGTGCTTGTAGCGAATCACACGGTTTGCTGCTCTGCCTGTTCCAGTCTGGGCCCCTCGGCCCCGGCCGTTGGTTCGGATGTATGCCGCTACAGGTGGTGTGCAGCGCTTGTGAAGCGCGTCAGGCCCGCTACATTCAGATCCGCGGGCCGCTGCGGCCGATACCCGGGGAAGCCCATGACCGCCAGTATCAGCTCCGGCCCCGGCCACCCGCGCGGCGCCCAGCGCGGCCTCCATGCCATCCCACCGGCTGCTGCCGCGGCGCCGCCGGTGCTGCGCCTGGTGCCCCAGCCCGAAGGTCTGCTCCAGGTCCATACGGCTCCCTTCCGTGGCAGCGTGCCCACCGTGCTGAGTCAGGCGTTGCGGGCTGCCGGCCTGGGCAGTCGGGTGCTGATCAGCCAGTTCCTCAAGGGCGGCGTTGATCAGGGCCTTGATCGCCCCATTAACTTGTGCGGAAGGTTGCAGTGGCTTCGTCCCGCCATGCCCGCGTGTGTCGATGGGCCTGGGCACAGCCCGGCGGCCATTGTTGAGCTGTGGGAGCACTGCCGCGACAAGTTGCTCTCGGGTGCCGTTGATCTGCTGGTGCTTGACGAGCTGGGCCTGGCGCTGGCCTACGGCTACCTCGATCTCGAGACCGTGGTGGCCACCCTTGATCAACGCCCGGCCCAGATGGATGTCATTCTCACGGGGCCGTCCATCCCCGAGCCGTTAATGGCCATGGCCGACCAGGTCACGCAGTTGCGCCGAGGCGTCTGAATGCTCAAGAACGACCGCTGGATCAATGACATGGCGGCCTCGGGCATGCTCGAGCCGTTTCAGCCGACCCTGGTGCGTCATCTCGATCCTGAGAACCGGGCCAATCCGGTGCTCAGTTTTGGCTGCTCTTCCTATGGCTACGACCTGCGCCTGTCAGCCAAGGAATTTCTGATCTTTCGGCACGTGCCCGGCACCGTGATGAATCCCAAGCGGTTCAACCCAGCCAATCTGGAACCGGCCCCGCTGCATCACGACGACGACGGCCATTACTTCATTTTGCCGGCCCATTCCTATGGACTGGGTGTGGCGCTGGAGCACATGCGCGTGCCCCCGAACATCACTGTGATCTGCCTTGGCAAGAGCACCTATGCCCGGCTCGGCATCATCGTCAATACCACGCCTGCTGAAGCCAGCTGGGAGGGGCACCTGACGCTGGAGTTCAGCAACTCCTCAGGTGCCGATTGCCGCATCTATGCCAACGAGGGGATCTGCCAGTTGCTGTTCTTCGAAGGCGATCCCTGCGAGATCACCTACCGCGATCGCGCCGGTAAATATCAGCACCAGCCCGAGCGGGTCACCCTGGCCAGGGTCTGAACCGCCGCCAAGAGCGGCTCCCAGGCCCGCAGACTGAGCAGTGGGAGAGCGTTTGATGACGCGATGTGCGACGCCTCACGGTGCTCGACATCCCACCAGCTGTTGCGGCCGCTGGCCATGGGTGATGCCGCAGACCCTTCAAAAAACAGGCCGGATTGCTGGCGTTTTTTTTGAGGGGCTCACCCAGGGCTTGCCCTGGCATCTGAGGCGAGTTGCGATGCACCGCCTCACAGCCATCTCACCGCAAGGAGCGTCCATCAAGGCGCGAGTCTGGCTTTATGTAAGCGGCTTTTCTCGTACCAGGCGGCGAACTCGGGTGCCCAAGTGACCATGTGCGGCCACATCAGATCGCAGAGGTCGCGGATCTCTTCCTGGGCGTCGAGCTTGGCGCGAAGGTCCATGAAATGCAGAAACGCCCGCAATGAAAAGCTCACCACAAAATGCTGGCGGTAGTCGAACGGCAGGATCCCGCGGGCATGTTCCTCGGCATAGCCGATTGCCAGCAGATCCCGGTAGCGCTCGGCAGCGGCGCGGCAGAGGTCGAGATCCTTGCTGCGTTGTGTGGTGTCGTAGTGGTACTTTTTGCCCTGGCGGTCGCTGTAGTCGCCGACAGGCCGTAGGTAGAAGACCTCCTCAAGGTCAATCGCGCCGTTGGCGGCCCGGCAAATGCGTTCGCCGGTGTAGCGCATCGACTGCACGTCGAAGCTGACACCCACGCGGTGGGTGCGGGCCTGTTGCATCACCGAATGGGGAAACCAGCCCACGTTGAGCACAATCTGGGCGTGCTCCAACGGTCCGTAGTGGCCGCGCTCGCCGGCCAGCAGCCGTTTGACGCAGATCTCGCCGGCGCGGGTTTCATCGGGCCATTCCTGCCGGGCCGCGGCGACGAAGCCTTCGCTGTAGTCCTGGTGCATGCCCGCATACACACACTGCTGGGGATTAGGGGTAGCAGCGATCAGTTCCACCCTGAAGCGCGGATCCATCAGCCGTGGGCGCGTGGCGTCGCCATGGTGGCAGGGTTGGCGCCGCTGCGCAGGCTGGTCTGTCCTACCCCCGGCAGCTGGGGCAGGGGCTGTTCGGCCACAAGGGCCGCCCCGATCGCCGTGAGCTGGGCAGCGTTGCGGGCTCCGATCGAGCGCCCGACCGGTTGGCCATCGCCGTTGAACAATTCGAGCTGGGGAATGCCGTTGACGTCGTAGCGATCGATTTCGGGTTGCCAGCGGGGGTTGTCGACATTCAGCAGCACCACGTCGAGCCGTCCTTTCTGTTGCTGTTCGAGTTCGGCCATCGCCGGGGCCATGGCCCTGCAGGCTTCGCACCAGTCGGCATAGAACTCGACGATGGTCGGCCGGCCATCGGCCAGCGCGACCGGCAGTTCGAGAGACTGGCGGGCCAGCTGTTCCAGGGGGGCTGTGCTGTGGAGGCCGCCGCGCAACCAGACCAGGGCCACCAGCAGTGCCGCGGCAATGGCCCCCAGCAGGGCTCTCTCGCGTCGCCCAAGGGTGTCGTTCATCGTGGCGATGCCCGCATGCTGTGGCTGTGCGGCACTCTGGCAGGCGGTGGCCCGTTGCCGGCGAGTCTTCGCTTGATGAGTCTGCTGTCATGAAGCGCCGCCTCACACTGCATGTGCCCCGGGAAGCGGTGCACCAGCCGCTCACCTATCGCCTGGCCGTCGACTTTGATGTGGCGGCCAAGATTCTGCGTGCCCAGGTGGCGCCCAACCAGAGCGGCACCATGGTGGTGGAGCTGTCGGGTGACATCGATGAGCTCGATGCCGCCGAGGCCTGGCTCGAGCGTCAGGGTCTGCGACTCGATCGGGCACCCGGTCAGATCCGGGTCGATCCAGACCGTTGTGTCGACTGTGGCATCTGCACCAGCGTGTGCCCCAGCGGTGCCCTCAGCTGTGCGGCGCCCACTTGGCAGCTGCGCTTTGACGCGCAACGCTGTCTGGTGTGTGAGCAATGCATCCCCAGTTGTCCGTTCGAGGCGATTTCCCTCGGACTGGACCAACCCGTTGCCGGGTCCGACCCGCATCCAGCTGCCGATCAGCCATGAGCAGGCCTTCGCTGAACACCGCCACCCGTCAGATTCTTGGGCTGCTGCTGTTGCCCTTCAGGGCGCCTCTTTTGCTGCTGCTGTTTGGGATCGCGATCTATCTGGGGATTCACTGGCGGCTGACTGAGGGCCATGACACGCTCGCCGAGGGGGCCCTGCTCGAGCTCTTCTGGACGGTCGATTGTCTGCATGCGGTGCTGGTGGTCTTCATCTGCACCATGCCTGAGGGCTTCCTGCAACGGGTGTCCTCCCTGATGGCCGCCTCGCGGGTGGTGAGCCTGGTGGTCACGCTCCTGATCGTCACCGTGGGCGGTCTGTATCTCCTGCACCTCAACGTGCTCACCAACGTGCTCATCCTGGCGTCGGCGGTGTTGTTGGCCCGTCTCGACCTGCTGCGGCTCAAACTGATGCCGCCGCCGGTTGTGCTGGCGATCGTCCTCAGTGTGGTGGTGTTGCTCGGGTCGGCAGTCGGTCGCCATCTGGCCCATGGCACGCTCGCCTGAGCTCCCGGGGCCGTGGTTCGTTCAGCGGCATGCGCTCAGGCGTGGTGCGCCGTGGCTCCAGCTGTTGCCAAGGACCGCTTTGACGTAGTGGCGCGTCTCCGGGTAGGGAATCGCCTCGACCCACACTTCGGGCTCGCGCTGCGGATGGGGCGTGGTCCAGCGGGCCACGGCATTCGGCCCCGCGTTGTAGCTGGCCACCGCGCGCAGTGGGTCGCCGCCCCAGCGCTCCAGTAGTTGCCGCAGGTAACGGGCACCCAGCAGGGCATTGCGGTTCGGATCATGGAGCGCTCTGGTGCTGAGCGGTGTGCCGGCCAGTTCGGCAGCGGTCTCAGGCATCAGCTGCAGCAGCCCTTCGGCGCCGGCGACCGAGCGCACCCCCGGCTGAAACCTGGATTCCTGCTGGGCCACGCCCAGCAGCAGCTGCAGGGGCACGGCCTCGGCCCGGGCCGCAGCTCCCAGGGCCGCCTGCTGCCTGGGTTGGTGCAGGCTTCGCTCGATCAGCTGCTGCAGCCTGCAATCGCCCGGTTTGAGCCGCAGCGCCGCCAGCTCCTGTTGGCCCAGTCCTGTCCAGCCGTCGCCGACGGCCTCGCGCAGGCGTCCCTCGGCCAGCAGGGCCCGGCTACCCCTGGGCGGCTGGCCGCCGCGGAGGGTGCGCCACGCCTCCCAGGCTTCGAGCGTCTGGCCGACGCGCCACAGTTGATCGACCGTCGCTGCGCCACTGTGCAGGGGCTGCCAGCCGCTGCGCTGGAGCGACTGGTTGACGGCCGGGTTGGTGGCCGGGTTGGTGGCAGCCCGGCCGAGCCGCAGCGCCGCGCGCCAGCCGTAATAGCCCCCGGGCCGCTCGGCCAGCAGGCGCTGCCACTGTGTGCGGGCTCCGGCTGTGTCGCCCAGCTGCCACTGGCTCAGCCCCAGCCAGAAGCGGCGCCGCGCCTGCAGGGCCAGCGGCATGCTCGCCTCGAGCCTGGATCCACCGGCCTGCAGCATCCGGCGGGCGTCCTGCCAGCGCCCCATGAGGGCGGCCCGCCGGGCCTGCTGCCATTGCAGCTCCCAGCTGGCGGGGTCGTCGGGCCAGCGCTGCACCACCGCCAGGCTGGCCGCGATGCCGCTCTCGCGGCTGGCCAGGCCGGCCTGTGCCGCTGCAGACCCGCGCAGCAGCGCTGGCAGCTGCCCCAGTGCCGCGTGGGCTGTTGGGCTTGGGTCTGCGGCCAGCAGGCGCACGGCCTGTGCGGCGGCCGCTGCGGCTGGGTCCTGCTGAATCAGCCCGAGCAGCTCCTGAACTGCCCGGGTGTGATCTCGGCCCTCGGCCAGCAGGTCGGTTTCGGCCAGCCGCAGCAGGGTCGAGGCCAGTGGGGGCGTGCCCGCCAGGCAGCGCCGCGCCGCGTCGCCCTCGCCCAGCTGGGCCAGGCCCTCGGCCAGCTGCTGCCGCTGGCCCGGTGTTGCAGCAGACCCCTGGCAGGCCGCCTGCAGGCGCCGTTGGGCCCCCGGCCAGCGGGCGCCCCAGCGGGCCAGGTGCAGGGCACCGCCCAGATCGGTCCGTTCGCTGGCCGCGGCGAGGGCGGCCGGATGGGCGGGCCAGCGCCGCAGCAGCCGTTGCCGCAGACCAGACTGCTTTCTGCCCAGGGCGTAGAGGGCGTCGGCGCTGGCGGCATGCCCGGCCAGACGCGTGACCCGCAACAGGCGTCGCCACAGCCGCCCGGCCTCCGACACATTGCCCAGGGCCTCCGCATCGAGGGCCTGCTGCTTGAGGGCCACCGCCGCCAGAGCGTCGCTGCCCCAGCCCTGGCCCTGCAGCAGCCGTTGGCGTCGCTGTGGATCATGGCCGTTGCCGCTGGCGCGCAACAGGGCGGCTTCGCGGCGGTGGCGGGGGTCTGGGGCCAGATGCTGCTGCAGGGCCAGCACCACCCTGCTGTGCCGGGGTGTGGGGCCCGACAGCTGCCCAAACAGCCCGCTGGCTGCCACCAGGGCGGCAAACACGCCAAGGCTCGAGGCCGTGAGCAGGGCGGGAAACCGCAAGGGCGCGTGAACAACGGAAGCGTGCAGGCATTCTGGGAACCGCACCGCTGCCAGCGTCGATGCCGTTGTTGCGCCGGACCCTCGCGCGGCTACCCCGCCCTGTGTTGCCGGCGGCCCTGACCACCCTGCCCGGTGCCGGGCAACGGCTGCGCCTGCTGCGCCTCTGGGCTGCGGCCGCGGTGCTGCTGTTGCTGCGCTCCCTGTGGCCCCTGCGGCTGCTGCCGGGCTGGGTGGTGGGTCTGCTGCTGGTCTGGGCCTTGTTGGAAACCCTGCGTTGGCTGTGGTGGCCGCGGCGTTGGCGCTGAGAGCCCGGGCTTAGCCTGCGGCAGCCTTGATCCAACGCCCATGGCCGCTGGGGCCCATCCGATTGGTGCACCGTTGGGCGACGCCTTTGGTGGTTTCGGCACCGACGGGGTCAGGGGCCTGGTGGGGGAGCAGGTGACGCCTGCCCTGGCGCTGCAACTGGGGTATTGGTGCGGCCAGGTGCTCCGCAGCGATGGGCCGGTGGTGATCGGCATGGATTCGCGCAGCAGTGGTCCGATGCTCAGCGCCGCCCTGGCCGCCGGGCTCACCGCTGCGGGCCGCCAGGTCTGGAACCTGGGCCTGTGTCCCACCCCGGCGGTGCCGCTGTCGATCCGTCGCACCGCGGCGGCCGGTGGTCTGATGGTCTCAGCCAGTCACAACCCACCGGGTGACAATGGCATCAAGGTGTTCGGCGCTTCTGGAGCCAAGCTCGCCAAGGAGCAGCAGCAGGCGATCGAAGCCGGCCTGCGGGGCCATCCCGGGGCCGTGGATCGGGGGCTGTCACCGATCGGCACCGTGCATGAGCGGCCGGGGTTGCTGCTCGACTATCAGAACCACCTCTGGCAGAGCGTGGCCGGGCGGCGGCTCCAGGGGTGCCGCGTGGTACTCGATCTTTGCTGGGGTTCGGCCACAGCCTGCGGTGAGGCTGTGTTCCGCGAGCTGGGGGCCGAAGTGCAGGTGCTGCATGGCACGCCCGACGGCAGCCGCATCAACGTGGGTTGCGGCAGCACCCACCTCGAGCCCCTGCAGCAGGCGGTGGTGGCCAGCGGCGCCTGCATGGGATTCGGCTTCGATGGTGATGCCGATCGGATGCTGGCCGTCGACGCCCGCGGCCGCGTCTTCGATGGCGATCAAATTCTCTACCTGTGGGGTTCGGCCCTGCTTGAAGCCGGCGATCTGCCGGACAACAGGCTGGTGGCCACGGTCATGAGCAACCTCGGCTTTGAGCGGGCCTGGCAGGCCAGGGGCGGTGTGTTCGAACGCACGGCCGTCGGTGATCAACACGTCCATCAGGCGATGGAGCAGCTCGGTGCCGGCCTGGGCGGTGAGCAGTCGGGCCATATCCTCTCGGCTCGCCACGGCATGAGTGGGGATGGTCTGCTTACGGCCCTGCAGGTGGCCACCCTGATCCACGGCCGCGGCGGCAGCCTGGCCGACTGGCTCGACAGCAGTTTCGAGCCCTACCCCCAGCTGCTGGTCAACGTGACCGTGCCCGATCGCCAGCGCCGCACCCATTGGCAGCAGTGTGAGCCGTTGCGGTTGGCGGTCGAGCAGGCCGAGGCGGCGATGGCGGGCCAGGGGCGGGTGCTGGTGCGGGCCAGTGGCACCGAACCTCTGCTGCGGGTGATGGTGGAGGCGGCCAGCCAGGAGGCCGTTGCCCACTGGGCTCAGACGCTCGCTGCCGTCGCCGACACCCAGCTCAACGCGGCCTGAGCCGCTCGCCGGCCAGTTTTGCCGCCAGCTGCAGGGCTCCGTCGCAGCCGTCTCCGGCCGCAGGGGCCAGGTGGGCTCCGGGATGGCTGGCCGCCAGGGCTGTGGCCAGCCCCTGACGCAGCAACGGCAGGTGCTCAAGCGCGCCCCCGGCGGGCCAGACCGGTGCTGCCTCAAGCTGCAGCCGCCGGGAGATTGCTGCGGCCATCGAGGCCAGCGCCGTGGCGGAGGCCTGCACGATCGCCAGGGCATCGGTATCGCCGCTGACGGCGTGCTGATGCACCAGCGGCGCCAGCCGCGCAAAGCCAGCGGCACCGAAGCCCGGTTGCACCACCAGGGCCTTGATTGCCTGTGGAGCTGCTGGATCGTCGATCGCCAGATCCAGGGCCTGCCACAGGGCCTGGCGCAGGGGGGTGGCCTGGCGGCGGCCATCGGCCATCTGCAGACTCAGGGCCAGGCCATCGCGACCGATGTCGGTGGCCGACCCGGCCCCGTCGAGCAACCAGCCCCAGCCGCCGCAGCGGTGTTGCTGACCGCTGGCGTTGCGGCCCAGGGCAATGCTGCCGGTGCCGCTGATCACAAGGATTCCGGCTTCGGCCCCGCCCCGGGCGCCTTCGAGGGCGGTGTGCTCATCGCCGGTCACCAGCACCTGCCGTGGCGCCAGGCCCAGCACCGCAGCGGCCAGTTGCTGGCCGCGCGGCTGCACGCTGCTGCCGTCCTCGATGCCGCTGGCGCCGATCGCGGCGGCGGCGAGGGCCAGGTCGTCGCCGCTGCCGGTGTGCGGTTGCAGCGCGCTTCGGGCTGCCGCCAGGCTCTCACCCAGTGCCTGGCTGAAGCGTTGTTCGCCAGCGGCGGCCTCGAGGTGGCTCACTCCTGGTCCTTCGGCCTCGGCCAGCACCTGCAGGGCCCCGTTGGCCGCGAGCCGGGCCAGGCGGCAACGGGTGTGGGTCTGGCCGGCGTCGAAGCCGGCGATCAGGTCGGTGCTAGTCATCACCCGCCGCCAGCACTGCCACGGCAAACCAGCCGATCAGCTGCACCTCGGGCCTGAAGAAGATCGTGTCGGTGAGCCCCTGCACCCCAAGACCGGCCACAATCGCCACCGAGGCCAGGGCCGGCAGGGCCAGGGGGCCATCGCTGCGGCCCAGCCGCAGACCCGTGCGCACCGCCGTAATCACAAGCCCCAGCATCGCCAGCAGCCCCGGGATACCCGCTTCGACCGTCACCTCCAGAGGGATCGAGTACGCACTCAGGGCGTTGAACTTGGGTTGCTGGAACAGCGGATAGATCAGGTTGAAGGCGGTGTTGCCGGGGCCGATGCCCAGCCACGGCCGCTCCTGGATCATGCGCAGGGCTGCCATCCAGACATTGATCCTGAAGTTGTTGGAGCTGTCGTCCCGGCCGGCCAGCAGGCTCATCACCCGCACCCGCAGCGGTTCCACCTGGCTGACCAGGAGCACCAGCGCCACGCTGCCGCCCAGCAGCAGCAGCAGCGGCAGCAGCCGCCGCCACAGGGGAGGCCAGTTGCGGGTCTGGCGCAGCGCCAGCAGCAGCACCAGCCCACCGAGTGAGGCGACCATGCCCATCCAGGCGCCGCGGCTGTAGCTCAGCACCAGGGTCACCGCGCCCAGTCCCAGGGCTGCGGCGGCATAGAGCCGCCGCAGCGGCGACTGCCAGCGCAGCAGGGCCACCGCCGCCAACGGCAGGGTCGGCAGCAGAAACCCAGCAAACAGGTTGGGGTTGTCCAGCGTTCCGTAGAGGCGGATCGTGCCATCGGCCACCGAGTTGGGGTCGGCCCAGCGGGCGAGCTCCTCGGTGTTGCCGTACAGCTGGCGGATGCCCACCACGCCCGTGAGCAGTTCACCAGCCAGCAGGGCCGCCACGATGCGATCCCACCACACGGGGCTGTGGGCCAGCAGCTGGCGTAGCAGGGCATAGACCCCCAGGTAGCTGACCAGCTTGGCCAGGCCCTTGACGGCCGCCACCGGCACCGGGGAGAAGCCTGTCGCCAACAGGGCGATGGCCAGGATCGCCAGGATCCAGAGATTGATTGCGCCCAGCCGACCAGGGGGCGTGCGCAGGGCCCAGAGAATCCACAACAGCCCGCAGGCTGTGATCAGCAAGCCCACGCCGCCCCGGCTCAGCACGGGCAGTCCCGCCATCAGCGCGCAGACGACGCTGCCGGCGATTGTGCTCAGGTGGGCGCCCAGTGGACCGCTGGGACCGTTGGCAAGCCGTCCCTGCCAGCGCAGCAACCAGGGGGTGGGGGTCAGGGATGAAACGCTCAGGGGGTCGCCGGATCGCTGGCTGGATTATCCGCGGCTTCGGGGCTTTGCTCCAGGGTGGCCTCCACGTGTTGTCGCAGCTGATGCAGGGGTGGGGTTGGTTGGCCGTTGCGGCGGTACAGCACCCGATACACCGGCAGTCCCTGCGCCAGAACGTGCCGCTCCCGTTCGGTGGGTACGGCCAGAGGATTGCCGTCGCGCCAGGGCCGCGCATCATCCGTGGGGCGCTCCAAGCAACCGCTGGCCTCAATCACCGCCACCATCGGCTCGATCACAGACAGCACATCGCTCTGCACCAGCAGGGCGGCGTCCGGGGCCAGGGCATCGGCCAGCGCCAGCACCAGCTCGGGTTGCAGCACCCGGCGCTTGTGGTGCTTCTTTTTGAACCAGGGGTCGGGGAACTGGATCGTGACCCGCTGCAGCAGTCCGGCAGGCAGCGCCCTGAGCCAGCTCTCCAGGCTCACGTTGGCGTTGCCGAAGAGATAGCGCAGATTGCCGAGTTCCAGTGCCTGCCGATCGGCTTCAGCCGCCTCCACCAGGGGTCTGCGGATCTCCAGGCCCAGGTGATTCCAGCGTGGCTCGCGCTGGGCCATGGCCAGCAGAAAGCGCCCGCGCGCGGCACCGATGTCCAGGTGCAGGGGCAGGGCCGGGTGCGCGAACAGCTCGGCCGGCGGCGGCAGCGGCCGTGGCAGCTGGTAGAACCGACTCAGGGGGTTGACGTGCTGGCGCACCATCAGCCCTTTGGTACCACAAATCCCCAGCTGGCCGTGTAGCCGTGCAGATGGGTGCTGCAGGCCACCGGTCCGATCTCGCCCTGGCAGAAGGCCCCGGCGATCGGCACTTGGGCAAAGCGCTCACGGCATGGCCCCACGTCGCCGTCGGCCCGACCGTGCAGCCCCTGACCGCGCCCCAGGCAGGCAAACAGCAAGGCCGCCAGGGGCGCGCGCTGGCGCTGTGCCTGGGCATCGAGCAGCTGGCACAGTTCGCTGTGGCTGGCCTCACCGTCGCGCAGCTGAAACTGCACCTGCTGCCCCACCCGCATGCGCTCACCCACGGCCACAGCGCCATTGCGCGGGTCGACGCCGATCAGGTTGCGCACCAGAAAGGCCGGGTCGCCCGGGTTGTCGAGGCTGAAGCTGCTCTGGCCCACGCCCAGAAACAGCGAATGGCGCACCTGTTCGCGTTCCTCGGGGCTGAGGCCGCTGAGGATCGCCTGCAGCGCTGCCACCGGTGTGCTGCGCCGCTGGCCCTCGCTCACCTGCAACACCACGTTGCGCTGGGCCTGCTCGACCGCCAGCACCGGGCCGATCGGTTTGCAGCCCTGGGCCACCACCGCATCGAGCCCCCAGCTGCCGCTGAGCAGACAGCCCACTGCACCCTGGCGCACCTCACCATCGAGGAGCACCGAGCCGTGGGGGGCGCTGTGGGCGGCGGCCAGGCCACCCACCTTGACCGCCCCGGGATAGGCGTAGTCGAGCCCGCTGATCAGGTCGTTGATGGCGGGGCAGGTGGGATCCACCAGCAGCAGCATCGAATGCACCCCGGTGCTGGCGCTGCCCACCTGCTCCAGCCAGGGTTCGGCCGGGCCGTCAAGATCCGGCAGGGTCTCGGCTTCGCTGCCCAGGGCAAAGGGGTGAAGGGTGGTGCCCGGCACACGCAGCAGGGTGACGCTCAGGGCGCTGTCCTGTTCGATCTCATGCGGCACCCCGTCGGCGGCGGTGCCGACCACCCCTCCGCCCAGGCACCCCAGCCAGTGGTCGGCCCTGAGCCGTTGTTGCAGCAGGGGCAGCAGGCGGGGCAGGTCGCTGGCAAAACGCGATGAGGCGAACACCAGCGCCAGATCGGCCGGGCCGCAACGGCCCAGCTCCCGCACAACGGCGTCGACAACCTCCTGCAGCCCGGTGCCCTGCACCAGAGCAGTGCGACACCAGGCCTCGTCATGGCGGCGTGTCAGCCGCTCCAGCAGGGAAAGGGCAGCCATGGCGGGACCCTAACGCCGGCACCGCCCCCGAGACAGCCACAGATAATGGCGACTTCCCGTACCGCCGTTTCGGCGTCTGCCGTGACCGACACCCTTCATCGCACGCTGGTCTGGCTCGATGTGCGGCTGGGATTGCTGTTTGCCGTCGGCGTGCCGCTGGTGCTGCTGGGCTGGGCGATGCTGCGCCGGCAACAGGCGATCACCCGTCTGCTAGGGCTCTACTGGACGGTCGCCAGCCTTCAGTTGATCGCCCTGCTGCTGCTGGTGGGGCGTCAGGCAGTGGGCTATGCCCTGGTGTTTTTGGCCCAGCTGCTGATCGCTGCCGTGTTGTGGTTCTGGGTGGATCTCAACGAGGAGCTTCAGGACCTGCCCCCCTGGCGCGCCCTGCCGTTCACGGTGCGCATCTGGCGCTGGTGTCTCACGCTTCAGTCGTTGGCCGGTGCGGCCCTGGCCAGCACGGCCCTGGGTTGCATGGGCGGCAAGGCCGCGCTCAGCTCGGCCCGTTGCCTGGTCTGGCAGCAACCCCCCCAGCAGTTCAACGCCTGGATCGACCGCGGTCTTGACTTCGTGATCGGCGGTGACTGGAATCCGACCATGGCGGCCGTCGCCGGTTACCTGTCACTGCTGGGTTACGCGGTCGGGCTGCTGCAGTGGCTGTTGGTGCGGTTGCCCAAGCAGGGTCGCCTGGCCGGTGAATTCTGAGCCTGAGCGATGACACTGGCCGACATGCTGCTGGCCCTGGAGACGATCAGTCGCGACCGCCCCGATCGTGTGTTGCGGCTGCTGGGGACGGTGCCATCGCTCGAGGATCCAACACGGATTGACCCCTTTGAGCTGGTCGTTTACCGCGGGTTCTCGAGCAGCACGACCCATCCCACGGCGTTTGATCCCGACGAGGCTGTGCTGCCGCAGGGTGTTGTCCTCACCGCCGCGGAGCTGCTGCAGGGGCCACTCAATCCAGCCCACGCCGTTGTGCTGCTGGGACCGGAGCCGGTCACGACCTTTCTGTCGCCCGAGCGCTGGGACGATTGAATTCAGCCCCCCAGCACAGACACGCAGCGGCCACACAGGGTGGGGTGGGCGCTGGATTGGCCAATGTCACCTTCGTAGTGCCAGCAGCGCTCGCACTTCTGGCCAGCGGCCCTGGCCACCCGAGCCGTGATACCGCCCTCGCTGGCTTCGCTGAGCACCGCGGCCGCAGGGCTGCCACCGATCTGGAGACTTGAGACCAGCAGCCAGTCGGCCAGGTTGTCCACCTCCGGGCGCGCCGAGGTCCGCAGCCACGCGACTGCGTTGCTCAGGGCGCTTGCTGCGCTGCCGGTGCCATCGAGCTCGAGCTGCACCTGGGCCTCGAGCGAGGCGCCCAGGGCGCCGTCGCTGCGGCAGGCCTCCAGCTGGCGGTTCACCAGCGCCCTGAGCTCCAGAATCGCGGCCATCGGCGAGTCCAGTGCGGGCTGGCGCCAGGCCGCGGGGGCGGTGGGCCAGCCCCGTTCAAACACCGAGCGTTCGGCCACCGGGTAGGGCAGGTTTTGCCAGATGTCCTCGGCCATGTGGCAGAGCACCGGGGCGATCAGGCCAGCCAGGCGTTCGACCACCAGGTGCAGCACCGTCTGGCAGCTGCGCCGCCTGAACGCATCGGCCCCGCTCACGTAGAGACGGTCCTTGGCGATGTCGAGGTAGACGTTGGAGAGGTCGACGACGCAGAAGTTCTGCAGCGCCTGGAAGAAGCGGTAGAACTCGTAGCGCTGGAAGTCTCCGGTGACGTTGTCGATCAGGGCTGCTGTGCGCTGCAGCATCCA
The DNA here is from genome assembly GCA_018970945.1 of Cyanobacteria bacterium REEB417. Classification (GTDB taxonomy): domain Bacteria; phylum Cyanobacteriota; class Cyanobacteriia; order PCC-6307; family Cyanobiaceae; genus RGUW01. The sequence goes on from JAGWVJ010000029.1 coordinate 18,672, forward strand.
CTGATCGAGCAGCGGCAGCTGCCCATAGGGCACGGCATCGCGCTCGGGCACAAAGTCGTGCAGGTTGCCCAGCAGATAGCGGGCCGTGTTGCGCACCTTGCGGTAGACGTCGGCCAGCTGTTTGACGATGCCCGGCCCCAGGGGCACATCGGCCGAGTAGTCGACCGAGCTCACCCACAGCCGCAGCACATCGGCGCCAAAGGGGGGCTCCTGCTTCTCGTTCTTGCCGCCTTCGACCAACACCGCTGGGTCAACAACGTTGCCCAGCGATTTGCTCATCTTGCGGCCCTTCTCATCGAGGGTGAAGCCGTGGGTCAGCACCCGCCTGTACGGGGCGTGGCCATGGACGGCCACCGAGGTGAGCAGGCTGCTCTGAAACCAGCCGCGGTGCTGGTCACTGCCCTCCAGATAGAGATCAGCCGGGTAGTTCAGACCCCGCTCTCGTACCACCCCAGCCCACGAGGAGCCCGAGTCAAACCACACATCCATGGTGTCGGTGCCCTTGCGCCACTGCTCCGCCTCCGTGGCATGGGGTTCGGGCAACAGTCCAGCTTCATCACGCTGCCACCAGACATCGGAGCCGTGTTCGGCAACGAGTGCCTGAATGTGCTTCAACGTGGCTTCGTTGAGCAGCACCTCGCCTGTCTGGCGGTGATAAAAGACCGGAATCGGCACCCCCCAGGTGCGCTGGCGGCTGATGCACCAGTCGCCGCGCTCGCGCACCATGGACTCAATGCGGTTACGGCCGCTGGCGGGCAGCCATTCAACGTCGGCAATGGCCTTCAGGGCCGCGTCGCGGAAACCCTCCACCGAAGCGAACCACTGCTCAGTCGCCCGGAAGATCGTGGGTTTCTTGGTGCGCCAGTCGTAGGGGTAGCGGTGCCCATAGGGAGCCTCGGCCAGCAATGCACCCACGTCACGCAAGGCGGCGATGATGGTGGCGTTGGCGTCCTTGAGCACATTCAGCCCGGCAAAGGGGCCCGCTTCAGCGGTGAGCGTGCCGGCCTCATCGACCGGGCACAGCACGGGCAGGTTGTACTTGCGACCGGTGTTGAAGTCATCCACACCGTGGCCGGGGGCGGTGTGGACCAGACCCGTGCCGCTTTCGGTTGTGATGTAGTCGCCGCCCATCACCACGGGGCTGGTGCGCTCCAGCAGCGGGTGGCGGTAGACGATGCCTTCAAGGTCAGCACCCTTGATCTGCAGTACCGGCGTCAAGGTCTGGCCCAGGGTGTTTTCGAGGCTGGCGCGCAACTCGGAGGCCACCACCAGGTGGCGCCCGGGCTCTGTGGCGCAGATGGCGTAGTCGAGCGCTCCATTGACCGAGACCGCCAGGTTGGCCGGCAGGGTCCAGGGGGTGGTGGTCCAGATCGCCAGTGCCAGGTGCTCCGCGGCGATGCCAGTCGCGCTCAGCTGCTGAGCCAGGGCCTCAGGCAGCTCCACCACCGCAAAGGTGGCATAGACGCTGGGCGACATGTGCCCGTCGGGGTACTCCAGCTCGGCCTCGGCCAGGGCGGTACGGGAGCTGGGGCTCCAGTGCACGGGTTTGAGTCCCCGGTAGATGTGGCCAGCCAGCACCATCTGGCCGAACACGCCGATCTGGGCGGCTTCATAACTCTTGTGCAGGGTCAGGTACGGGGTATCCCAATCGGCCCAGATGCCCCAGCGCTCAAACCCCGCCTGTTGCAGGGCCACCTGCTCCAGCGCATAGGCGTGGGCTTTCTGGCGCAGTTGGAGTGGCGTCAAGGCGGCCCGCTCCTCGGGCTTGAGGCCCTGCAGCACCTTGAGCTCGATCGGCAGGCCGTGGCAATCCCAGCCCGGCACAAATCGCGCCCGCTTGCCCTGCAGCAGGGCGGTCTTGTTGATGATGTCCTTGAGGATTTTGTTGAGCGCGTGGCCCACGTGCAGGGCCCCGTTGGCATAGGGCGGGCCGTCATGAAGGGTGAAGACAGGGCCTGGGTTGGCCTGGCTGAGCCGCTCATAGAGCCGCGACTCAGCCCACAGGGCCTGAAGCTCGGGCTCTCGCGCCTTGGCATTGGCGCGCATGCCAAAACCGGTCTGCAGCAGGTTGAGCGTGTCCTTGTAGCTCGCGGTCACCGGGCCTGCGGCAGGGGAATCGGCGATTATCCCGCTTCGCCGCTGGCCACAGGGGCCGTGGAGCTGGTGCTGGCCTGGATCAGGGCATCGATCTCAGCCAGGGAACGCACCACCAGGTGATCGACAGTCTGGTGATCGACCATCTGGCGATCGACAGCGGTGGTGCCCGTCTCTGCCTCGGGACGCACCCAGCGCTTGCCGACTGTTTTGCCTGGGCTCTTGACTGAGCCTTGGCCGGCGCCCAGGCCTGAGCTGTTGCGGGTGATCAGCTGGCCCAGCTGGTCGCGCCATTCGGCTGCGGTAGCCAGCAGCCGGGCGACCGTCGCTGCCAGCTGTTTCAGGTTGGCCTGCCAGCGCTCGGCCGACACCAGCGTCTGCTGCTCTTCAGGGCTGAGCAGGCGCCAGCGCAGCTGACTCACTTCGAGGCTGAGCCGGCCGATCAGCAGCGTGGCGCACAGCACGGCCAGCATTGGTGCGCCGGCCAGGCGCTCGCTGCAGGTCACCAGGGTCAGGCCCAGCAGCAACACCACCGCTCCCCAGAACGAATCGCGTTGGCGTGACAACTCGGGGGTCATCAGCGGCACCAGTAGAACCACCAATCCCGCCAACAGGGCAAACAGGCCGGCGAAGGTGGCAATCATGCTGTGAACAGGAACCGCTGACCCCATTGTGGGCCATTCGGTGCTTGCGATCGAGTACCTGACGGCGCCTTCCTAAGCTCGGGGCTCTGCCCACCTGGCGGAATTGGTAGACGCGCTGGGTTTAGGTTCCAGTGGCTTCGGCTGTGGGGGTTCAAGTCCCCCGGTGGGCATTCGCGCCAGGCTCGCCTGGCCCCTAAGTTGGATCAGGCCCTCGCGGGGCTGTTGCCGTTCAGGTTCCGTGAGGCCAGGCTCTAACAGAGGCGATGACCCAGGCGCTGCCCCAACCCGTGATCGCCCGGCGACCTGCAGGGGTGCAACCTGAGCCCAGGTCAGGCATGGTTCCCCGAGAATTTCTGGATCCGCCGGCAGCGTGGAACCCCACGATCGGTTTGTTCCTTGGTGGCTATGCCCTGGCGGCCGTCACCATCTGGGGGTGGTTCGTGGGCCAGTGGCCCCTGCCTGTGCTGCTGACGCTCGGCTTTCTGGCCCTGCACCTCGAGGGCACCGTGATTCACGATGCCTGCCACAACGCGGCGCACCCCAACCGCATCTGGAATGCGGTGATGGGCCATGGAGCTGCCCTGCTGCTGGGTTTTAGCTTTCCGGTCTTCACCCGCGTGCATCTCCAGCACCACGCGCACGTCAACGACCCGAAGCACGATCCGGATCACATCGTCAGCACTTTCGGGCCGTTGTGGTTGATCGCGCCACGTTTTTTCTACCACGAAGTCTTTTTTTTCAAGCGTCGTCTGTGGCGCCGCTATGAGCTGCTGGAGTGGGGTCTTGCCCGCGGTGTGTTTGCGGCGATTGTGATTGCTGCAGCTAAATACGGCTTTCTCCAATTCATCTTCAATTGTTGGTTTGCACCTGC
>JAGWVJ010000030.1 GCA_018970945.1 Cyanobacteria bacterium REEB417
AGTACAAATGCTGCATTAATCAAATTAGGTTCGGGTTTGCTAACTCTTTCTGCGGCAAATACTTTTACGGGCCCAGTCTCGGTTGAGCAAGGTATTTTAAAAATTACTAATGCAACAGCGCTGGGCTCTGCGGCAACGGGTACAAGTGTTCAGCGCGGTGCAAAATTGCAGATTGATCTGCCTGCCCAGGGCCAACAGCTTTTAGAGCCAATCACAGCTGTGGCTTCAACACACAGTTCGACAGATCATGCGGAAGTTTCTTGTCTTCAGGGCTGCTTCTTTGCAGCTCCATTCACAGTGCAGGCTGATCTTCGTCTGAGTGATGGTCGTGCTGGGGCAAATTTAACACCATTAGCGATCGAAATCTCCGGGTCGCAAGCCGCAGGGTTTCAGGCTGCATCCCAGGCATCCCAGATAGGTTATGAAGTGCTCTTTTCTGGTACTGATTCCACTCTGTATTCGGTAAATTCCCCCATCGCCACGCAAACAGGAGGGATTCGCCTGCAGAAGCCAGCTGCTGCGCAATCAGGCCCAATCGTGACTCTGTCTGCTGGCAACACCTTTACTGGGCCAATAAATGTTGATCAAGGCAGCCTTGCTCTAACGAATACAGGCTTCTTGAATGATGCCGCGCCATTGATTCTCTCTTCTGGGGGAGCGTTCTCTGTTGTGGGCTCTAAGGCGATTGGCTCGTTGGCTGGTTCAGGCAGTGTTTTTGTGCCCACTAGCTCAGTTCTATCGGTCGGCTCCAACAACAGCAGTACAACCTTTTCAGGCGTGATAACTGGAGGTGGGGGCCTCACAAAGGTTGGAACTGGAACCTTCACGCTGACTGCAAATAACACTTATCAGGGTGTAACCCGTGTCGAGGCTGGCACGCTCTTCGTGCAGGGCCCTTCTCCAACAACAGCAACCTGTGCCGGTGGCAGTTCAAATCTCTGTCCCGCGCCAACGCCCGCCCCGACACCCGCCCCGACGCCTGCACCAACGCCTACTCCTTCTCCAGAACCTGATCCTGGACCCGCCCCGACACCTACTCCTTCTCCAGCACCCCCCCCACCACCTGGACCAGCCCCAGCACCTGGACCAGCACCTGGACCAGCCCCAGCACCTGGACCAGCACCTGGACCAGCCCCACCACCTGGACCAGCCCCAGCAACTGGACCAGCCCCAGCACCTGGACCAGCCCCAGCACCTGGACCAGCACCTGGGCCTGAATCTGGCCAAGTTCCTGCAGCCACGCCGACCCCGCCTCCAGGCTCAATCACCAACCAGGAAACGAAGCAGGTTGTCATCAACGTGGTCCAGACCACGTTGGTGGTTCAGCCACTCACCGTGCCGCAATCGACCGTGCTGGCGCCGGCGCCGGCTCAGGCTCCGGTGCAGGCCCCGACCCCGGTTGCGGCAGCGCCTGCCGCACCCCCAGCGGCTGCAGCACCGCCACCGGCACAGCAGCTTGCTGGTGGTACCGCCCCACAGAGTGGTGGAGCCGGTACTGGCGGCATCGCGGCGTCTCCGCCAGCTGGTGCACCGTCGCCCACGGCAGCGGCCCCCAGGGTTGACGCGCTTGGTTCGGCTCTGGTCTTGGCCAGCAATGCCGGTGAAAAAACATTCTCGGCGCCCGGCCTCAATGTGAACGTCTCGCTGGGTAGTTCTTTCACTGCTCAGGTGGCGGCAGCACCTGCGGCACCGGCAGCACCGGCAGCACCGTCTGTGGCCGCGCCAGCGCCAGGGTCAGGATCGGCCCCAGGTGCACCAGCGGCCTTCGCGCCGGCCCCTGCAGCGGCTGCAGCTCCGCCGGCTGCCAGGGAGAGCTCCGGTGGCGGCAGCGGTGGCGGTGGCGGCTCGGCTGCGGCACCTGCGCCGGCACCTGCCCCCCAGGGCACTTCCGGTGGAGATGGGGGCAAGGCGACGGGCTCCGGCTCGGAGTCCAAGCCAGCAGCATCGCAACCGGCTCAAGCCCGGGCCGCCGAAGCCAGTGGATCAGACGCCAAAACCGGTGGCGACAGCAAGTCAGCAGGTGGCAGCCAATCCGGCGGAGCCAAGGGCGAGTCTGGCAAGGGCGCCACCGCGTCGACTTCGGGGGCGCCAGCCAGCGGTGGCGCTACCGCACCGCCAACCAGCACACCCGGTGGCCAGACGGTGACGGCCGTGCCGGCCCAGCAGGCCGCTGCGGCCGCCAGCCAGGCCGACCGCAACCAGGCGGTGACCGCCGTCAACAGCCTGGTGCCCGAGCGCGGTGCCTCCAGCCTGAGCGCCCCCAGCGTGCCGCAGATGCAGCAGGGTCTCAGCAATGCGGCCCAGCAGGTGCGCAGTGGTGGGGGTGCTCTTGGCCCCCAGAGCTGGCTGCCGCGCTGGTTGCAGCCGCGCCGTGGCATGAACCATGCCGCGCCGAGCCCGGGAGAGCTGTTGCTGGCCAGTGCCGAGGCTGCCCTCGTGGCCCGCAGCGATGGCGGCCGCAGCGCCTTGCTGCCCCCCAGCTTCAACCGGGCGGCCTACAACCCGGCGATCCTGCATGTGCGCTTCACCGAAGCCACGGGCGGCACCGGCAAGGCCGAGAACGACGCCTTTCTCGATGTGACCCTGGTGCCGCTTGAAGGCGAACCCGTGGGCCGCCGGGTCGAGTTGTCGCGCAAGGCCTTTGCCGATGACCTGCGCCAGCTTTACCGGCAGCTGTCGCGCCAGGAATCGCTGCAGGTGAGCGATCCCCGCTCGCCCAGCCGTCGGCTCTACGACCAGCTGTTTGCTGCCATCCAGCCGGTGCTGCAGCAGCGCAGCATCACCACCCTGCTGATTTCGGCCGATCGGGGTTTGCAGGCGGTGCCGTTTGCGGCCCTGCACGACGGGCAGCAGTACTTCGGCAATGCCTATGCCTTTTCGCTGACACCGTCGCTGGCGCTCACCAGCCTGGAGCCTCCTCTCAACCGTCCCGGTCGCCTCCTGGCGGCGGGGGCGGCGGTGTTTGACGGCCTGGCGCCATTGCCCCTGGTGCCCACCGAGCTGAACCAGGTCAGCATCGATGCCCGCAAGGACAAAGCCCTCAACAAGGACTTCACCCCCAGCACGCTGATGGAGCAGGCGGCCGATCCGCGTTACACGCGGGTGCATGTGGCGACCCACGCCGAGTTTCTGCCCGGTGGCCCGGCCGCGTCGCGTCTCTATTCGGGAACGGTGCCGATTCCTCTGACGGACTTCGTCAAGCTGCGCCGCGCGCGCCAGGGGGCACCCCTTGATCTGATTAGCTTCAGCGCCTGCCGCACCGCACTGGGCGATGCCGACAGCGAGCTGGGCTTTGCTGGGCTCGCCCTGCAGGCCGGTGCCCGCAGCGCCGTCGGCACCCTCTGGTACGTCGACGATGTGGCCACCTCGGCCTACTTCGTGCAGATGTACCGCTACCTCGATGCCGGGATCCCTAAGGCCGAGGCCCTGCAGCTCACCCGCCAGGCCTTCAGCCGCGGCTTGGTGCGCCTGGAGGATGACCGCCTCGTGGGCCCCGATGGGCAGCTGCTGATCGGTGGCCTCAACCGCAGCCAGCAGCGCCGGGTTGAAGGTGGCTTGGACAACCCCTATTACTGGGCTGGGATTGAACTGCTCGGGGCGGCATGGTGACGGTGGTGATGCCGAACGTTCTGGCGTTGCAGCCCTTTGGCAGTGCTGGGCTGATTGCCCAGCCCGGCGCCCTGCTGGTGCTGCTGGTGCTGCTGTTGCTCACGATCCCGCTGGAGCGGGAGCGGCAGCGCCGCCGTCATCGGTTGATCCATCTGCTGCCCAGCCTGCGCCTGTTTCGCGTGGCGATTGCCGCCGCGCTGCTCAGCGGCGCCCTGACCCGCCTGAACATGGCGGGCGGCTGGCAGCAATGGACGCTGCTGGCTGCGCTGCTCAGCCTCTATGTGGCCTGCATCGATCTGGTCATCGGCTTTGTCTGGCAGCTGCTGGCCATGACCCGCAGAGACAGCACCCCGGCGCCGCGGTTCTTCAAGGATCTGCTGTTTGTGGGCGCTTCGTTTGCGGTGATCACCGCCGAGCTCTACCAGCGCGGCATGCTCAACACCATCGGCACCGCCGCGGTGCTGTCGGTGCTGGCCTTCATCGTGGGCCCGGGATCGGCCACCCAGCTGCAGAACATCTCCTCAGCCCTCACCGTTCAGGTCGAGCGGCAGTTCGAGATCGGCGACTGGGTCGAGATCGATGGTCAACAGGGCCGCGTCGACAACATCTCCTGGAACAGCACCTACCTCTACGACGACATCTTCGATCGCTACGTGGTCCTACCCAACGCCACGATCGACAAGGTCAAGATCATCAACTACTCGCGCCCCTCGCCAACCGATTTCGGGCTCGAGGTGCTGGTGGGCCTGCCCTACGAGATGGCCCCTGCCCATGCCCTGCGTCTGCTCAAGGATGTGGTGCAGCACCATCCCCAGATCCCGCAGCCGGAGAGGGCCCGGGCCTTTCTCAAGGGATTCGGGGCCTCGAGCATCGACTATGCGCTGCATTTCTTCGTGCCCGACTTTTTGCTGCGCTACGAGGTCGCCACCGATGTGAGCAGCCGCATCTGGTACGCGGTGCGCCGCGAGGGTTTCTCGATCCCCTTCCCGATCGTTGACCTGCGCACGGCCCGCTCGAGCCAGGGCCAGATCGCGGCCGAGCTCTCAGAGGCCAAACGCCGCAGTTTTGAGAGCCTGCGCGCGATTGAACTGTTTGCCTCCCTCAGCGACCGCGAACTGGAGCTGATTGCCCAGGAGGATCCGCTGCTCGAGTTCGCGCCCGGTGAGGTCATCATCAGGCGGGGTGATTCGGGTGGCTCGATGTACGTGATCCAGGAGGGCCAGTGCAGCGTGCTCTTGCAGGATCCCGCCACGCCTTCGGACGAGGTTGAGATCAAGCGGCTCTGTTGCGGCGAGATCTTCGGTGAATACGCTGCCCTGACCAATGCTGAGCGCACCGCCACGGTGCGGGCCCTGCATCACGTCAGTGTGCAGGAGATCTCCCACGCCACCATCGAGCAGATCTTCCTCACCAACCAGTCGGCCATGCAGGAGTTCGCCGCCGTCATGACCCGCCGGGAGGCTGAGCGCTGCGCCTTCACCCCCGCCCAGAAGGACACCTACGAGAGTGGCCTGATGCAGCGCATGTTCCACGCCTTCGGCCGCCTGCTCCAGGCCTGAGTGTGCCCGTTCAGCCCTGCAGGTAGGTCGTTTGGCCCAGGCTGGCCTCCAGGTGGGCCATCAGCCGGCTGGCTTCGTCGATCCGCAGCTGGCCGTTGCCGATCGCCTCTTCGCTGGCCAGCCGCAACCGCTCGAGCAGCAGCTCGGGGTTGTGCTCCATGGCCTTGAGCACCGCCGCATTGGTGTCGCCCCGCACCACATGGTCGACCGAGTAGCCCCCGGAGGCCTGCAGCCGGATGTGCACCGCGTTGGTGCTGCCGAACAGGTTGTGCAGGTTGCCCATGACCTCCTGGTAAGCCCCCGCTAGAAACAGTCCGATCCAGTAGGGCTCGCCCGGCCGCAGCGGATGCAGCTCGAGCAGCGATTTGACCTGGCCGCGATCGATGAAGCGTGCCAGCTTGCCGTCGGAGTCGCAGGTCAGATCGGCAAAGCTGCCCAGGGCCGTGGGGCGTTCGCCCAGCCGCTGGATCGGCAGCACCGGAAACAGCTGGTCGATGGCCCAGGTGTCGGGGGCTGAGCGAAAGATCGAGAGGTTGGCGTAGTAGGTAGCCGCCAGGGTCGCCGGCAGCAGGCGCAGCTCGTCGGGCACCGCGGCGCCCTCGGGCAGCTCAGCCAGACGGGCAGCGATGGCCTGGCCGCAGGCCGCCGTGAGCTGCTCGGCCAGGGCCCGCTGCGGCAGGTTCAGGTAGCCCAGGCGAAAGGCGGCCTGGGCATCGTCCTTGAACTTGAGGGCGTCGTTCCAGGCCTCCTGCCACGGCTCCAGTTCGCTGGCGCCCTCGATCGCCGCCAGGCTGATGCGCAGGTTGCGCACGATCAGCGGCTCGTCGGCCTCGGGCTCGGGCAGGGGCCGGCTGTGCTGGCCCTCGGCGCCCAGCACGTCAAACACCAGCACCGAGAAGTGGCTGGCCAGGGCCCGGCCGCTCTCGCTCACCAGGGTGGGCACGGCGACGCCGTGGGGCTCGCAGCATTCGCGCACCGTCGCGACCACGTCGTTGGCGTAGTTCTGCAGCGAATAGTTGGTGGAGGCGGCGCTGGCGGTGCGGCTGCCGTCGTAGTCGACCCCCAGGCCGCCGCCCACATCCAGATACCCCATGGGCGCCCCCAGCCGGGTCAGCTCCACGTAGATCTGCCCCGCCTCCTGCAGGGCGTCCTTGAGCACGGCGATGTCGCTGATCTGGCTGCCCACGTGAAAGTGCAGCAGCCGCAGCTCGTTCAGCAGGCCCGCCTGGCGCAGGGCCTCGACGCTGGCGAGCAGGTCGGGCAGCGACAGGCCGAACTTGGCCTTCTCGCCCACCGAACTGCCCCAGCGGCCGCTGCTGCGGCTCGAGAGCCGCGCCCGGATGCCGATCAATGGCGCCGAGCCCAGGGCCTGGCTGGCTTCGATGATGCGGCCGACCTCGTCGGCCTGCTCGAGCACCACCACCGGCTGGCGCCCCAGCCGCCGCGCCAGGATCGCCGTTTCGATGTAGCGGCGGTCCTTGGTGCCGTTGCAGATCAGCAGGGCCTCGGGGTCGCTGATCAGCGACAGGGCGATCAGCAGCTCGGCCTTGCTGCCCGCCTCAAGGCCGAAGTGCCAGCGGCGGCCGCTGTCGACCAGCTGCTCCACCACGTGGCGCATCTGGTTGCACTTGACCGGAAACACCCCCTGGTAGCGGCCGCCGTAGCCGTACTGGGCGATGGCCCGCTCGAACGCCGCATGCAGCCGCTCGAGCCGGTCTTCGAGAATGTCGTCGAAGCGGATCAGCAGCGGCAGCCCCAACCCGCGGCCCTGCAGCTCGCCCACCAGCTCGACCAGATCGAGGGCTCCGCCCCGCTCGCCCCGGGGCTGCACCATCACGTGGCCCCGCTCGCTCACGCCGAAGTAGGGCTCGCCCCAGCGGTCGAGGCCATACAGGGCAGCACCGTCGGCGGCGGTCCAGGTGTTGCCGCTGGCGGGTGTCACCACAGGGTCTGCACGTGGGGGTCATTCCTGATTTTGGAGTCTGCCGTGACCGGGGGCACGCCCAGGGCCCCCGCCTGCGCCACCAGGACGCGATCGACTGGGTCCGGGTGAAACAGCTCGGGAAGTGTCGTGGCTGCAGTGGCCACACGCGGCTCTGGCGCCAGCAGCCGAACCGTAGGGATGGCTGCGACCATCGCGAACCAGCGGTCACAGTCGAGGCTCAAGCCCAATCATCGCCACTGCCCCAGCATGGCCACCTCCCAGCAGCTGATTGCCGCAATCAGCGGCAGCTGACGCTTGTCTGCCTGTGCCGCCTGATTGATGTGCTCTCGCACCTTGGGCGAGAGGCGCTGCAAATTGCCGTTGACCCACCAGACCAGCACCTGGGTATCGAGCGCTACCACAGCAGGGTTCTCCAGTTGTTTCGATCTCCCGAAACAGGGCCAGGGCCTTGGCTCTGACCCTGGTCATACGACCCAAGTCAATGACCTGGGGCAGAGCGGATAGGGCCCACAGGGCGCTGGAGGCTGACGCCGGGGTTGTGCTTGCCAAGCGGCAGCCCCGCCGCACACGATGGGCCGGATCCGAATCTGTTTTTTCCATGGCCACCGAACGCACCTTCATCGCCATCAAGCCCGACGGGGTGCAGCGGGGCCTGGTGGGTGAGATCCTTGGCCGCTTCGAGCGCAAGGGCTTCAAGCTCGTCGGTCTCAAGCAGCTCACCGCCAGCCGCGAGCTGGCCGAGAGCCACTACGGCGTGCACCGCGAGCGCCCCTTCTTTGCCGGCCTGGTCGACTTCATCACCAGCGGCCCTGTTGTGGCCATGGTCTGGGAGGGCGACGGCGTGATCGCCAGCGCCCGCAAGCTGATCGGCGCCACCAAGCCGCTCGAGGCCGAACCCGGCACGATTCGCGGTGACCTGGCGGTCAACATCGGCCGCAACGTGATCCATGGCTCCGATGGCCCCGACACCGCCGTCTTCGAGATCGGACTCTGGTTCCAGCCCGCAGAACTCAGCGACTGGACCCCGGCCGATCAGGGCTGGCGCAGCGAGGGCTGACAACACGGGCAGTCTCCGGAGTCGGTCCGAGCACGACGCGCGCATGCGTCACCAAACGCAGGAATCCTGTTGCTCCAATGCGCTCGGCCTGGGAGCTTCAGGGTCGTGCCGCCTCCGCGGCTGAACGTCTCCCCCATCCAGGATCGCGCTGGTTCGGGGTTCGGATCGGGGCACTGTTCTTTTGTGTGGTGTGGCTCGTCGCCGCAGGGGTCTTTAATTTGGGGCTGATGATGCGCCCGTTCGGTGTCAGACTTTTTGCGCGGCCATGCGGTCAGGCCATCTCTAACGGTTGATCAGCTGACGCGTCTTTTTGAGATTGCCAAAGCGATTTCTCGTGAGTCATCGCTGGATGGCCTGATTGATCGGATTCTCGAAGATAGTCGTCCCTGGCTCAGATGTGACACCTGTTCGTTGTTTCTGCCCGATCATGTGGCAGGTGACCTCGTGCTTCATTCTGCTCGGGGAGGCGAGTGCACTTATGGAAAGATCCGTGTGCCGATGGGGGCTGGAGTCGTTGGTGCTGCGATGGATACTCGCGAAACAATTAAGGTCGACGATGTTCGTCAGGATCCGCGATTTTTTGCGGCGGCTGATAAGAAAACGGGTTACGAAACACGGGCCTTGATTGCTGTCCCGCTGTTGGATGGTGAGGTTTGTCGCGGCGTGATTGAATTTATCAACCCTGTAGACCGCAATTGTTTTTTAGATGCTGATGTGGCCTTGGCTGAGTATTTCGCGGGGCTTGTGGCCAGTACGCTCTATCGCATGGAGATGGCGGATACGGCGGTTCGTAGTGCGCTCATTCAGCGGGATCTGGATATTGCCTTAGAGGTTCAACGCGGTTTGTTGCCCAAGGCGTTTCCTCCAGTTGATCACTACGGGGGGCTCGATTTGTGGGGGCTTTGCGACCCAGCGCTGGAGGTGGGCGGGGATCTTTATGACTTTTTCCCAGGCCCCGACGGAAGGTTGTTTTTTCTGATCGGTGACGTGTCGGGCAAAGGTGTGGGCGCGGGGATGTTCATGGCTCAGACCCGGACATCGATGCGTGGCGTTGCCCGTGTCGGCGGCTCCCCCGCCGACATTTTGGAAGAAGTGAATGGTTTGCTGCACCCGGATAACGAGGCACTGCTGTTCGTAACAATGATTTTTGGCTGCTATGACCCGGCTTCGGGTCAGATTGAGTATGCCCAGGCTGGCCATAACCAGCCAGTGCTGTGTTCTGTGGCCTCGGGTATCGCCTATGAGCCTTATGGCGGCTCGCCCATCGGTCCGTTCCCCATTGCTAAGTGCGCTACGTTCCACACCCGGCTGGATCCCGGTGATTGCCTGATTCTCTACACCGATGGAATCACCGAAGCGATGAATGTTGATCAGCAGCTTTACGGTGAAGTACGCCTGCTCGACTTCGCCAGGGCCGTTCCCAAGAGAGATGCAAAACAAATTGCAACCGCGTTGCGGCAGGATGTTGCAGAATTTGTCGGTGATGCGGAGCAATCGGATGACATCACGATTCTCGTGATGCGTCGTCAGTAGGTTTGGTTTGAGCCTGTTGCCGTTGTCGGGGCGATGCGTCTCAAGTGGCCGCAAAACGACGCCAGTTGAAGGCCTTCAGGCATTGTTCGTCTTGTGGTTGAACAGTGCCGATCACGCAGTCGCCCACGAGTTCCGCGGTGATCGCTGCCAGCAGAACGCCATTGCGGTGATGGCCGGTCGCCAGGTAGAGGCCGTCGAGAGGGCCAGGGCCCAGCAACGGCGCTTCATCGGGGGTGCACGGCCGGAATCCCCACCAGCGCTCCATCGGCGGCCACTGGCTGGCGGCGGGCAGGAGCGCCTCCAGTCCTGCCTGCAGCTGCCGCTGGCCAAAGGGGGTGAGGCCCTCGCTGAAACCTGCTTCGCGCTCGCTGGTGGCCCCCACCACCAACAGGCCATCTTCCCGAGGTACCAGGTAGGTGCCAGGACCGAAGATCACCCGATTCAAGGCGTCGCGCGGCCCCTGTAGCGACACCATCTGGCCCTTCACCGGGAAGATCGGCAGCTCAGGCAACAGCTGTGCGCCCCAGGCGCCGCTGCACAGCACGGCGGTGTTCGCCTGAAGGACGTGGATGCCGACCGCTGCATCACGCACCCGTACGCCGCTGAGCCGTCCCCCGTCCTGCAGGAGTTCGAGCACGTCCACGCCTTCCTGGAGGTGGACGCCCTGTTCCACGCATGCGCGCTGCAGGGCGCGCATCAGTTGCCGGCGGTTGTCGATCTGACCGTCCTGACGAAACAGCAGTCCCGCCTCCCAGCCGGGGCCGATACCGGGGAGTTCGCGCTCCAGGCCCTGGCGGTCGAGGGCTTCTCCCCAGGCGGCCGTGGGGTACAGATCCCGTTCTGCCGCTGTGGCGAAAGGCACCACGATCCCGCAGGGGCGCAGGCCGCAGGTCAGGCCGCTGTCGGCTTCGATGGCGGCCACCCAGGCGGGCACCAGCTCCAGGCTGCGCTGGCCCAGCTGCAGCAGATCGCCGCTGAGGCCCTCCGCATGGGGTGCGAGCATGCCAGCCGCCTTGAAGCCGGCGGCCTCGCTGCGCCGGCGGCTCAGCACCCGCACGGTTGTTCCCCGCACCGCCAGGCGGTGGGCGATGGCCAGGCCCATCAACCCGCCCCCGAGGATCAGTACGGCCATAACGCGTGCGTGATGGGTTCAGCGTGGCAGGTGGAAAGCCCCCAGCGCGGCCTTCCATAGGATCCATCCACCCACCGGATCGAGACAACAGGCATGGCTGGCGCGAACACGAACTGGGAAGCCGTCATCGGTCTGGAGACCCATGTGCAGCTGGGCACCGCCAGCAAGATCTTCACCAGCGCTTCGACCGCGTTCGGCGACGACCCCAACAGCCACATCGATCCGGTGGTCTGCGGTCTGCCGGGCACCCTGCCGGTGCTCAACCAGAGCGTGCTCGAGTATGCCGTCAAGGCGTCGCTGGCCCTCAATCTGAATGTGGCCGAACACAGCAAGTTCGACCGCAAGCAGTACTTCTATCCCGACCTGCCCAAGAACTACCAGATCTCCCAGTACGACGAGCCGATCGCCGAGGATGGCTGGATCGAGGTCGAAGTGGCCGAAAAGGGCAAGGAGACCTATCTCAAGCGCATCGGCATCGAGCGGCTCCATATGGAGGAGGACGCCGGCAAGCTGGTGCATGCCGGCAGTGATCGCCTGGCCGGTTCCACCCATTCGCTGGTCGACTACAACCGCGCCGGCGTGGCCCTGGCCGAGATCGTCAGCAAGCCCGACCTGCGCACCGGCCGTGAAGCGGCCGAATATGCCTCCGAGATCCGCCGCATCGTGCGCTATCTGGGCGTCAGCGACGGCAACATGCAGGAGGGTTCGTTGCGTTGCGACGTCAACATCTCGGTGCGCCGCGGGCCCGACGCGCCCTTCGGCACCAAGGTCGAGATCAAGAACATGAACTCGTTTTCGGCCATCCAGCGGGCCTGCGAGTACGAGATTCAGCGGCAGATCAAGGCCTATGAGGCGGGCGAGCCGGTGGTGCAGGAGACCCGCCTGTGGGATGAGGGCAGGCAGCTCACCAAAAGCATGCGTTCCAAAGAGGGGGCCAGCGACTACCGCTACTTCCCCGACCCCGACCTGGGCCCCATCGAGGTGAGCCCAACCCAGCGGGAGGCGTGGCGCGCCGAGCTGCCCGAACTGCCGGCGGCCAAGCGGCACCGCTATGCCGAGGACCTGGGCCTGTCGCAGTACGACGCCCGCGTGCTCACCGATGAGCGGCCCATGGCCGAGTACTTCGAAGCGGTCGTGGCGGCCGGCGCTGACCCCAAGGCCGCAGCCAACTGGATCAGCGGTGACATCGCTGCCCACGTCAATGCCAACCGGCTCAGCTACGCGACCCTGCCGCTGCGGGCTGACCAGCTGGCCGAAATGATCCAGCTGATCGAGGGCGGCACGATCAGCGGCAAGATCGCCAAGGAGATCCTGCCCGAGCTGCTCGAGCAGGGTGGCTCAGCCAAGGCCATCGTCGCGGCACGGGGGCTGGGCATGATCAGCGACCCGGCGGCGATCGCCACCATCGTCGATGCCCTGCTGGCGGCCCACCCCGACGAAGTCGCGGCGTTCAGGGGCGGCAAGACCAAGCTGCACGGTTTTTTCGTGGGCCAGCTGATGAAGCAGACCGGTGGCAAGGCCGACCCCAAGCTTGCCAACCAGATTCTCAACCAGAAGCTGCAGGGTTGAGCCACCTGCAGAAGCGGGGCAGGGACAACCCCTGCACCAGCAGATTGCTGACCACCACCACAAAGATCAGCCCCTGAACCTCGGGTTCGATGCTGGCCGCCTGCGCCTCGCTGAGACCCTTGATGTGGGGCAGGGCGTGCACCACCGAATAGGCCAGGGCCAGGGGTACGGCCCCGCGCAGGCCGCACCAGCAGACCAGCGCGGTCTCCCGTTTGTTCAGCGGCGTGAGCGGCTGGAAGATCAGCACGCTCAGGGGTCGTACCAGCAGCATCAGAATGCCGCTGATCAGCAGGCCGGCAACAAGATTTCCCGGAATGTAAGCGGGATCAAACAACACGCCAAACAACAGAAACACCGTCAATTCCATCAGGGTGTTGAACGGTTCAAGGCTGCTGGCCATCACCTCCTGGGTGATGTAGGGGTTGTCGTAGATGTTGTTGGCCAGGAAGCATCCGGTCACGTAGGCGCTGATGAAACCAGAGCCACCCAGCAGCGTGGCCACCCCATACGACGACATGGCCACGGCCAGACCCACCACAAGTACCTGATCGCGGCTGGTGACCACCGACCTGAGAATGAACTGGGCAATGTAGGTGAGAATCAGACCCACCATGATGCCGCTGCCGATGCTCTTGATGAAGTTCTGAATCTGCAGCATGAATGTGGCGGACTCGCCTGGGTCCGACGCGCCGTGGGACGCGGTCAGCCCGATCACCAGATAGAGAAAGAGGATCGCTGAAGGATCGTTCACCGATGATTCGAATTCGACCAGATATTTGACCCGTTCGGGAACAAGTCTGCCCACGCCCCGCAGCACGCTCAGGGTGGCTCCGGCATCGGTGGAGCCCAGGCTGGCGGCGATCAGCAGACAGACCGCAAAGGGCAGCCCCTGCATGGTTGCGGGCCAGACCTGGCCGAGGCCGTGGGTGACCGCCCAGATCGCCGTGCCCAACACTCCTGAGGACACCACCACCCCGCCGATGGCCAGGCACAGGCCGAAGCTGAGCAGCTGTCGCAGCTTTCCGAAGTTGGTCGACAGGCCGGCATAGAACAGCAGCATCGCCAGGCTCACCACATGCAGGGCCTCGACGCCCTGGGGGCTGAACAGGGAGTAGTCGGCGTTGATCAACACCCCCAGCAGCAGCACCCCAAGAATTGCCGGGATCCCCAACCGGATCGACACCTTGCTGGCCACCAGGGTGGCCAGAAAGGCCAGTGACACCACAGTGATCAGGCCCTCCATCGGCAGGGCGGTGATCGGTGTCTGATCGACGATCAGCCCCCCTCCAGGGGCAGCTGCAGGCGCAGCTGCCGGGGCGGCCAGCAGGATCGAGGTCCAGATCATGGGGTGGTGTTCAGGGAATGGGTGGCTTGGATCCGGGCGAACTGCTCGCGGGTCTGGCGCACCAGCAGCCCTGACAGCAACAGGATGCCGATGATGTTGGGCAGGGCCACCATGGAGTTGAGCACCTCGGTGACCTCCCAGATGTCGGCATGCCTGCTGACCGAGGCCAGGGCCAGCACGGCGATCCAGATCAGGCGGTACGGTTGCCGGGAGCGCACGCCCAGCAAAAACTCCAGACAGCGTTCGCCGTAGTAACCGAAGGCCGTGAAGGTGGTGAATGCAAACGGGACCACCGCCACAATCATCAACCAGGACGCTCCCCCCAGCCCTGTGGCGAAGGCCTGATCCAGCAGCGTCACCGGATTGCTGCCGTCCAGGGGAAAGCCGCAACACAGCACCACCAGGGCGGTGGCCGTGCACACCACCACATCGGCAAGGCTCAGCAGCATCGAGATGCAGCCCTGGTAGAAGGGATCGCCGGGCCGGCCCGCCGACAAAATGATCGGTGAGGTGCCCAGCCCGGCTTCGTTGGACAGCACCCCGAGCCGAATCCCCTTGCTGATGGTCAGGCCCAGGGTCCCGCCGGCAATGGCCTTGAGTTTGAAGCCCTCGCCGAGGATGTCACCCAGCACCCCGGGGAGCCGCTCGACGTTCGGCAGCACCAGCACGAGGCAGAGCACCAGGTAGAGGAGGGAAGACAGGGGAATCAACCAGGCCGACCACAGGCCGATGCGCCGCAGACCTCCCTGGATCACCCACCAGGTGAGGGCCGCCATCAACACACCGGTTGCGAGCGGTGGCACCGCCAGGTCGCGGTGGAGCAGCGAGGCGATCTGCTCGCTCTGCAGACCATTGCCCACCCCCAGCATCGCCAGCGCGCCGAACAGGGCGAAGACCCTGCCCAGCCAGCGCAGCGACCGGGGCAGGCCCTGGCTCAGGTAATGCATCGGTCCGCCGACCACCTCGCCGTTGGCGTTGTGGCTGCGATACGTGGTGGCCAGAAAGGTTTCGGCGAACTTGGTGGCGAATCCCACCAGTGAACCGATCCAGATCCACACCAGCACCCCGGGACCCCCTGCGATCAGAGCGGCCGTGACCCCGGTCACATTGCCCATGCCGATCATGCCCCCGAGGGCTGCCATGGAGTTGAGAAAGGGACCGCATTCGCCCTCGCCTTCAGGGGGGTGGCGCACGGCCTGCCACCACATCACAAAGGCGCTGGGCACCAGCCGCAGCGAGATGAAATCCAGTCCCAAAGTCAGATAGATCCCCAGAAACAGGATCCAATCGACCAGCAGTCCCCAGATGAAGCTGTTGAGGTTGTCGATCAGCGTCATCGGCAGCCCATGCACAAGCGGACTGTTGCACGCTGGCTGTGTCCTCGCAAGCGATCAGTGCGTTCCCAGTGCCCGGCTGATCTGCGCAGCCAGCGCGTCCGGTGTGCTCCGGTTGTCAAGAATCCGCGAGGCCAGTGCCCGTTTGCGGGCCAGGGGCCACTGGGCTGCGATACGGGCTCGGGCGGCATCGGCACTGAGGCTGTCGCGGGCCATCAGCCGTTCGAGCTGTTGCTGCTCGTCGCAGTCCACCAGCCACACCTCGGTGCAGAGAGGCTCCAGCCCAGCTTCAAACAGCAGGGGGATCACCAGCACCACCGTGGGTGCCGCGACCAGGCGTTGCAGTTCGGCGGCAAACCCCTGACGCACGATCGGATGCACCAGCTGCTCGAGCCACTGCCGCTCAGCCGCATCGCCGAACACGATCTGACCGAGGGCGCTGCGGTCGAGCACCGCCGCCGCGGGGTCGGATCCGGCGGCCAGCACCCGATCGCCGTAGCGGGCAGCCACCTGCCGCGCCGGGGCCGTGCCTGCGGTCAGGGCTTGGCGGGCCATGACGTCGGCATCGAGCAGGGGCAGGCCATGGTTGCGATGGAGCAGCCGCGCCACGCAACTTTTCCCGCTGGCGATGCCACCGGTCAGGCCGATGCGGCGTTGCGGGTGCGTTGATGTCATCGCCCCCATGCTGACCGGTTGCCAGCTGGTGTCGCCCCGCCACACAATCAAATCCATGGCAACCGATCCTCCAGCACCCTGGCGGCCGATTCCGGGTGGCATCACGGCCCCCCGGGGTTTCCAGGCCGCTGGCATCACCGCGGGTCTCAAGGCCTCGGGCAACCCGGATCTGTCGCTGCTGTTGGCGCCCGAGGGGGCGGTCTGCGCGGGCACCTTCACCACCTCGCTGGTGCGGGCGGCCTGCGTCGATCTCTGCGCCGAACGGCTGCGGGCCAGCGGCGGCCTGGCCCGGGCGGTACTCACCAATTCGGGCCAGGCCAATGCCTGCACCGGCGGGCGCGGACTGGCCGACAGCCTGACGGCCACCGCCGCCCTGGCCGATCAGCTGGGCCTGGCGCCCGAGCAGATGCTCATCTGCTCGACCGGCGTGATCGGCGTGCCGATCCCCATGGCCACCCTGCTGTCGGGCTTCGGGCCCCTGGTGGCGGCCCTGGGCAGCCACCAGGCGGCGGGCGATGCGGCGGCGCGGGCGATTCTCACCACCGATCTGATCGACAAGCAGATCGCTCTCGAGGCCGATCTGGGCGGCCGCCGCGTGCGCATCGGCGGCATGGCCAAGGGCTCGGGAATGATTCACCCGACCATGGCCACCATGCTGGGCTATCTGAGCTGTGACGCCGGGGTGCCCGCTGACACCTGGCAGGCCATGGTCAGTCGCGCGGTGGACCGCTCCTTCAACGCGATCACGGTCGACGGTGACACCAGCACCAACGACACGTTCCTGGCGTTTGCAGCCGGCGAGCCCCTGGCCCCCGGGCACTGGGACGCCCTCGAGGCCGGCCTGACGGCGGTGTCGCAGCATCTGGCCCGCGCCATCGCCCGCGATGGCGAAGGGGCCACCTGCCTGATCGCGGTGCAGGTGCAGGGTGCCGGCAGCGACGGCGATGCCCGCGCCATCGCCCGCACGGTGTGCGGCTCGTCGCTGGTCAAATGCGCCGTCCATGGCCGCGACCCCAACTGGGGCCGCATTGTGGCTGCCGCCGGCCGTGCCGGTGTGCCCATGGACCCTGCTGCCGTGGCCCTGTGGATGGGACCCCACCAGCTGATGGCCGCCGGCCAACCCCTGCCGTTCGACCGGGCCGCCGCCAGCGCCTACCTGCGTGATCGTGCGGCTGGTGCCTACCTGAGCGATGACACCGCCGAGATACGGCTGGTGGTGGGTTCGGGTCCTGGCCGGGGCCTGGCCTGGGGCTGTGACCTGTCGGCTCAGTATGTCCGCATCAACGCCGACTACACGACATAGTTGGAAACCCGGTGCAGTGCCCATAGGGTGGTGGAAACTTCGCTCAGCCCATGAAGCGATTGATCCTGATCGCCATCGCCACTGCCTGCTGGCCCGTTGTCGCCACTGCGCAACACGCTCCCCAAGGGGCCGTGCCGGCGATGTATCCCACCAAGGCGGAAGCCGAAAAGGCGGCCAGCAGGTTCAACTGCACGGGTGCCCACCAGATGGGCAACCACTGGATGCCCTGCGCCCAGCATGGTGACGCCAAGAGCCATGCCCACTGAGCCCGCTCAGGGTTGCGGCGGCAGACCCAAAGCCCTTGCCATCGGCATTGCACCGCTTGGCATCGTCTCGATCGGCATCGTGCCCATGGGCGTTGTCAGCATCGGTGTGGTGCCGATGGGTGTTCTGAGCATCGGTGCCGTGGGCATGGGTGTCATCAATGCCTGTGTGGTCGGCATGGGGATCCTGGTCGCCGGCGTCAATGTGATGGGGGTCTGGTGGGTTGGGATGGACGGCATGGGCCCCAGGCGTCTGGGGCCCACCGGTGCCATTCATGCCCGTCACCACCAAGCACCCCAGAGCCATAACCTGTACGCGTATCCCAGCAAGCAGCTCGCCCTGCAGAAGGCCAGGGAACTGGGCTGCAAGGGCGTGCATGCCATGGGGTCGTTGTGGATGCCCTGCGAGGAGCATCCAACCGGCAGCCACTGATGATCTTCAGGTCTGATGATTAGGCCTGGTCACGACAGTGCGGTGAACGGGATTGTCACCGCAGCCGTTGAAGTGTCGCCGCTGGTCATCTGCATGATCTGACTCAGGGTCAAATCACCCCCGGTGTAGACCGCTTCGAGTGCGCCAGCGCCGTAGATGCCGATGCCGCTCACGCCCTTGATGCTGATGTTGGCGCTAAAGCTCAGTTGGCTGCTGTCGACACCGATGATGCAGATTCGGTCAAGGGGATCGAGCCCTTCGATGATGTCGCACTTAAGACCATCGGAATTGTTGCCGGCTCTGCCGTATATCCAGTTGTACAGAAACTGATCTGATTTGATCGCGATCAGATCAGACACACCATCCCGTTCGGGACGGTAGGTGTTCCAGCCGAAATCCCCATGGAGCTCATCGCGTCCAGCTCCTCCGATCAGGATGTCGCGTCCATTACCGCCGTGAATCAGGTCGTCGCCGTCACCACCGTCAAGGATGTCCCAGCCTGCCCTGCCGCTGATGACATCAGCGCCACTGCCGCCGAAGATCATCGATCCTGTGACCTCTGCGACGCCAAAGTCGATCTGTCTGGCCGTCAGGATGTCACCATTGCTGCTGCCTTTGGAGATCTGGTTGACCAGAAGGCCGCCAGACCATGTGCCGGTGATGACGGTGATCCTCTGGTTTGACATAATATCCTGTTGGAGTATCACATCCTGCTGGATTGGCGCGAGAGAATCAGCCGACTCGATTGCAGCTGGGTCAGTGATCGCGGCCAGGGAATCGATGATGTTGCTTGCGCCATTGAGGATGTCCCTGTCGTTGTGTAGTCTTTCAGTCAGTTGTGTCATTAGCTGTGTAATCAGATGAGAAATCAGGAGTTCAGTCGAGATGCCATCTTCAAAGGTGTTACCCTGTTCGGTTGTGGTTGAAGCTTTCAGAGTCGCCACTTTTTTCTCAGTCGCTCGCTTTACGTTGATGCGATCGGTCGCAGTTGGCGTGCTTTGCGAGCGGCGCTTCGGCGATCGATCTGCAGCAGTTGTTCGGCCGCTTTGCGTTGCCGGTGCCTAGGTTCAGGACGTTGCGGTTCAGCCAGGCTGCTGCCCATGCCAACGGCCACTGTCAAATCGAGGGCCCGCAAGGTCAGCCTGTGGCGGCGTCCCCTGCTGGTGGGGTTCTGTGTGGCCCTGGGCTATGGCCTCACCCAACGGGTGCTCGATCTGCGGCTGCCCGGCTTTGTGCAGTGGGGTCAGTCGTTCGATGTGCGCGAGATGCCGGGGACCGGGCTTGAGAGTCTGCGGTTGCGGTTCGGCAGTGAGGCCCACGATCTGAGGGGCCGGCTTGACCTGCAACCCCTGGAGACGCCACCGGCCGCGACCGCTGAGGAACCCCCGCTGCCGACCGAGGTGCCGCCCGCCCAGGAGCCGCAGCAGGGGCCCTCCGCAGGGCAGCATTCCCAGGGGCCGATCCAGGGGGGACCGCCGGCCCCCCAGCTGCCCCCACCGGCCCCGATTCAGCCATGAGTTCTGCCCCATCCCAACCCGAGTTGAGCCTTCAGGCCAGGGCACTGGTCAACAGGCTGCAGGCCCGTCTTGGCAGTGGCATTGCCGATCTGGCGGCGTCCCTGCTCGCGGCGGCCGAAGCGGCACCGCTGCGCGCCAGCCATGAATGGCAGTTGTTCTGGCAAGAGGTGGATCTGGAGGCCGAACGGCTGCGCCGCCAGGACGGTGGCCAGGCATCAGAAACCGATGGTGTGGAAGCTTCTGCCCCTGCCCCGGATTCCGGAGGTCGCGAGCCCCAGCAGTTGATCGACGACCTGCGGGCCCGGGTGGCCTCACTGGCTCATCAGCTTGATGCATAGGGCGCAGCGCATCACCGACGGTTGCATGACGCAGCGGGTTGGTCAGAAGACGAAGCGGGTCTGGATCAGCAGGCCCAGGTTGTTGAGGTACTGGCCCTGGCCAGCCAGGACCTGCCCCAGCGGGTTGGCCAGATAAAAGACGGCCGGGGTGACTGAGATGGCATCACTCACCCGCAGCCGGTACCAGGCTTCCATCGCCAGGTTGCCGTCGGCGGGGGTGGCTCCGGTGCGCAGGGCAGTGGCCATGGTGCCCTGGCCGACGGCCAGGCCGGCTGCGTTACCGCTGCCGGCAATGTTGTTCCACTGCAGCATGGCAGCCCAGGATTGGGTGGCACTGACGATGGCGCTATCTCTGGGGTCGCTGATCAGCTCGGCCGACTGGTTCCAATGGCTGTACCCCCAGCCCAGGCTGATGGCGGGCAGCCAGCCGCTGTTCCGGGGCTGCCAGTAGCCCCCCAGGCTGATCGAGTGGCTGCTGGCATCGTTGCCACGCCTGAAATCCCAGCAATAAAGGGTGCCGGGATCCATCACCAGCGCTGTTCCGCTGCGGCTGTCCGTGAAGCAGGTTCCATAGCGGTAGCCAGCCGCCAAGGCCCAGTTGTCACCGCGGCCGCCCAGCTGCAGGTTGACGTTGTTGCCGCTGTTGCTGTTGAACAGTCCGCCTAGGGCAGGATCACCATTGTCGCCGAATCTGGCTACATAGCTGACAGCGCCAATCCAGTATGGCTTGCCCCTGGGTACGGGTTGCTTCCAGCTGAAGCCAGCGCCGGCTCCGTTGGTTTTGTTATAGACAGTGGGCGCCCCTGCCAGGGTGAAAAAGTCGAGAATGCCGTCATAGGCCTGGGGGCGAAACCCAAGAATCTCAGTGTTGCGCAGACGGGGGCCCACCATCACCGAGAGGCTGTTTCCAATGGGGAACCGGTAATACAGCCGATCAATGCGGACGCTTGGACCAATGCCAAAGGCGGCGTCCAGAATCGCCATGTTCAGATCCGGGTAGTTGCCGAAGCCGCTGGAGGGGAAAAAATTGCCGGATCTGAGGCGGGTGTAGAGCAGGTCCTTGCCTGTCCAGCTGGTGGACAAATTCAGTCGGAGGTCATAATTGAAGCTGATGCTGTTGGGAAGTGGCTTGTTGATGTCGGTGCCATTCACCGCAATCGAATAGGAGTTGGTTGCGGTGTTGATGGCGTTGCCGCCGTAACTGTTGCCCCCGGCCACCCAGATGCTTTCGATCGACAGGCGTGTCGTGGCCGAAAAGGTCTGGGCGCTGAGGCTGTCGATCTGCTGCGACACCTGTTGCTGCCGGCCCTTGAGCTGTTCCAGTTCGTCGGCGAATTGGGCCATGAGCCGCCGCATGGCATCGGTTGGGCGTTGCACCCGTTCAAGACAGCTCTGCAACAGGGCCGCCGCTTCAAAACGGTTCAGTTGGGGTTGTGGTGCAATGGCAGCACCGGGGGTGAGGGCCATGGCTGCCCTGCATCCGTTCTGCTGGCCCAGATCAGCCAGGGCGCGATAGGCCCAGTCGCCTGGGCGCACGTCACCCTGGGCATCGATGCTCAAGAGCTGCTCGTCAGCGTTGACAGGAGTCCCAGCGGCAGCCAGCAGCGAAGCCAGCACAACAACGGCGTAACGGTTCACGGCGCGGTTTCGGTGGCGGTCAGGCCTGCAGCGCCGTAACTGTTGCACGCATAGGCGGAGGCGGCCATGGCTGTGGCGCTACTGACGGCCGAGCGGAAGAAGATCAGCAACGGATCAAGGGCAATCAGCATCAGCAACAACGGCTGGGTGGGGATACCGATGTCGGCGATGCCCTCAACCATGACAGCGATTGCCGCCACGCCGTGCAGACCGGCCGTGGCAATGCCGAACAGCACTGAGATTGTGATGATTTTGATGATGATGTTAAACGACAGGGGAAGACCAAAGAAGTTAAGTGCAAAAATTGCCGCTACTGTGACGTAGGCAATCGGTCCTGTTCGTCCGATCAACAGGTTGATCGAGGTGGAGGTATCGGCCTCGTCCTGGTCAAAACGATGAGCCCTCAGAATGCGTGTAATCAGTGAATAGGTCGCTAGTGAGTTGGCTGTGGTCA
>JAGWVJ010000061.1 GCA_018970945.1 Cyanobacteria bacterium REEB417
AAGGCCGCGATCCGAATCATCGGTGACTGCACGGCGCAGCAGGTGCAGGGCTATTTCGTCTACGACTCAAAAAAAGCTGGCTCCCACACCGTTTCCCATCTGCGCTTCGGGCCCGATCCGATCCGCTCGACCTACCTGATCCAGCGGCCCACCTTGGTGGCCTGCCATCAGTGGTCGCTGCTGCAGCAAATCGATCTGCTGGCGGGGATTGTTGAGGGTGGCGTGCTGCTGCTCAACAGCCCGTTTGAACCGCTCGAGACCTGGCGGCGTCTGCCACCGCCGTTGCGCCGTCAGATCCGCGAGCGTCAGCTCGTCGTCTGGGTGATCAATGCCTACCGGGTTGCCCGTGAGGCGGGTCTGGGCCCCCGAATCAACACGGTGATGCAGGTCTGTTTCTTTGCGGTGAGTGGGGTGTTGCCCCTCGACACGGCGCTGGCCCAGATCTGCCGCAGCATTGAGGCCAGCTATGGCCACCAGGGTGAGGCGGTGGTGGCCCGCAACCTCCAAGCCGTGGAGGGCTCGCTGGCTCAGTTGACCCGTCTCGACTGGCTCGGCTTTGACCAGCACCAGCAGGGTCGTGATGACGATCAACAGCCCGATGGGTCCGCGGGGGCGGGCCAGGCAGTGCTGATGTCGCCTGCACTCACGCCAGATGCGCTCTCGGCGTTTGAACGGGAGGTGATCCTGCCGCTGCTGGCCCATCAGGGCGACCGCCTGCCGGTCAGCGCCTTCCCCTGCGATGGCACCTGGCCCACGGGCACGGCCCGGCTCGAGAAACGCAACCTGGCTGAAGCGGTGCCGGTGTGGCAAAGCGATCTGTGCGTGCAGTGCGGCAAGTGCGTAATGGTGTGCCCCCATGCGGCGATCCGCGCCAAGGTCGGCGATCCGGCTGCCTTTGCCGCGGCCCCCGTCGGCTATGTCACGGCGCCCGCCCGGGATCCCGACTTTGCCGGCCAGACCTTCACCATCGCCGTGGCACCCGAAGACTGCACGGGTTGCGAGATCTGCGTGCAGGTGTGCCCAGCACGCGATCGCCAGCAGCCCAGCCGCAAGGCCCTGGTGATGCAGCCCCAGCCGCCGCTGCTTGAGCAGGGTCGCATCCACTGGCGGTTTTTCGAACAGCTCCCCGAGGTGCCGCGCACGGCGATCCACCTGGGGCGGTTGGCGCAGCAGCAATTGCTGCAGCCCCTGTTCGAATTTTCTGGAGCCTGTGCCGGCTGCGGCGAGACTCCCTACCTGAAGCTGCTCTCCCAGCTGTTCGGCGATCGGCTGCTGGTGGCCAATGCCACGGGTTGCTCGTCGATCTATGGCGGCAACCTGCCGACCACCCCCTGGTCGCACACCACTGAGGGGCGGGGGCCGGCCTGGAGCAATTCGCTGTTCGAAGACAACGCCGAGTTCGGCTACGGCATGCGCCTGGCGCTCGATGCCCAACGGCGCCAGGCCCTGACCCTGCTGACCCGGTTCAGCCAGCAGGGGCGCATCACTGCTGAGCTTGCCGCAGCCATCAGTCAGGCCGACGAGAGCGATGAGGCCGGCATCGCCGAGCAGCGCCAGCGGCTCGACACACTGGGGCAGCAGCTGCGGCAGTTGCCGCCCGAGCCCCCCATCCTGGAGCTGCTGACCCTTCTCGACGCCCTCAGCCGCACCAGCGTGTGGCTGGTCGGCGGTGACGGCTGGGCCTACGACATCGGTTTCGGCGGCCTCGACCACGCGCTGGCCAGCGGCAGCGACGTCAACGTGCTGGTGCTCGACACCGAGGTGTACTCCAATACCGGCGGGCAGGCCTCCAAGGCCACACCCCTGGGGGCGGTGGCCGCCTTTGCCAGCGGCGGCAAGGCGAACGCCAAAAAGGACCTGGGGCTCATGGCAATGACCTATGGCCACGTCTATGTGGCCAGCGTCGCCATGGGTGCCCGCGATGAACACACCCTGCGGGCTTTTCTGGAGGCCGAGAGCTATCCGGGGCCGTCGTTGATCCTGGCCTATGCCCATTGCACGGCCCATGGCATCGCCATGGCCCAGGGCATGGCCCATCAGAAGGCTGCCGTCGATTCGGGTCGCTGGCTGCTGTATCGCCACGATCCCAGACGCCGTGAGCGGGGGCTCAATCCCCTCCAGCTCGACATGGGCAGTCCCCACCGCGCCCTGGACGAGGCGATGGCGCTGGAGACCCGCTTCACCCGCCTGGCGCTCGATCAGCCGCAGCGCGCCGCCGAGCTCGGCCGCCTGGCCGAGAGCGCGCAGCAGCGGCGCTGGGCGCTCTACCGCGCGCTGGCAGACCATGCCTGATCCGGCAGCCGTGCACAGCGTGCTTGAGGCACTGCAGCGGCAGACCAACAGGCCGTGGACCCTCATGGAGGTGTGCGGCGGTCAGACCCACACGATCCTGCGCTGGGGGCTGGATCAGTTGCTGCCCGGGGGACTGCAGCTGATCCATGGTCCGGGCTGCCCGGTCTGCGTGACCCCGGCCACAACCATCGATCAGGCCCTGCAGCTGGCTGCCCGCAGCGAGGTGATCCTCTGCTCCTTCGGCGACATGCTGCGGGTGCCGGGCAGCCGCAGCGATGGCGGGGTGTCTGATCTGCTGCAGGCCCGGGCTGCCGGTGCCGATGTCCGTCTGATCACGGCACCGCTGCAGACCCTCGATCTGGCCGCCCGTCATCCCGACAGGCAGGTGGTGCTGCTGGCGGCCGGCTTCGAGACGACGGCCCCCGCAACGGCCCTGCTGCTCGAGCAGGCCCGTCGCCTGGCTGTCGACAACCTGTCGCTGTTGGCTGCCCATGTGCGGGTGGTGCCGGCGATGGAGCGGCTCAGTGCCGACCCTCACAATCAGATTCAGGGCTTTCTAGCGGCCGGTCATGTGGCGGCCGTCATGGGTACTGCCGAGCTGGAGGCGTTGGTGCAGCGCCGCCATCTGCCGGTGGTGGTGTGCGGTTTTAACCCGCTGGAGCTGTTGCAGGCGCTGCTGGCCTGTGTGCAGCTGCTGGAGGCGGGTACGCCCCGCCTTGCCAATGCCTACGGGGGTGTCGTCAGGTCCCAGGGCAACCCTGCGGCGCGGTTGCTGGTGCAGCAGGTCTTTGCGGCTGCCGATGGCCCCTGGCGCGGGCTCAGCCCGATCAGTCGGGGGGTGCTGCAGCTGAGGCCTCCTTACCACCGGTTCGATGCGCGGCAGCGCTTTGGTCTGCCGCTGCCCCAGGCAGCTGAGGAGGATGGCCCCTGCTGCGGTGCTGCGGTGTTGCAGGGTCGCTGCAAACCGCCCGATTGCCCAAGCTTCGCCACCGCCTGCACGCCCCTGCATCCGCTGGGGGCGCCCATGGTCTCCCATGAAGGAGCCTGTGCGGCTTACTACGCCTACCGCCGATGAGCGATGCAGTGGCGCGTATCCAGCTGGCCCATGGCGGAGGTGGCAGTGCCATGCAGGCACTCATTGCCGAGGAGTTCAGCCGGTTGTACGCCGACCCCCGGCACCTGGGACTTGATGCGGCAGTTTTGAAGCTGCCCCACGGGCACCTGGCCTTCAGCACCGATGGCTATGTGGTGCAGCCGCTCGAGTTTGCCGGTGGTGACATCGGCAAGCTGGCGGTGATCGGCACCGCCAACGACCTGGCCATGGCCGGTGCC
>JAGWVJ010000031.1 GCA_018970945.1 Cyanobacteria bacterium REEB417
GATGTCGGCGCAGAGTCCGGCATAGAACAGCAGCATGGCCAGTGCGAGCAGGTGCAGGGTCTCCACCGTGCTGCTGCTGACCAGGTTGTTGTTGAGTGGTGCACCAAGGCTGATGCCGAGCAACAGAACCCCGAGAACCGCTGGAAAACCCAGGCGGCTGCTCACTTCGCCGACCGAACGGGCAACCAGCAGTCCGCCGCCGATCGCAATGGGCAGCAGGGCGCCTGTCAGGGCGAAGCCCCCCGTGCCGGCCACAGGGTCAGCCATGACGAATTCAGTCTGCTCCGTGCAGCCACAAGTTACAGGCTCCGTCAGGGCAGTCCTTGGCGTGGGCGCTGTGGTTTGCGACGGCCGGGCAAGCGGTGACCCGCTGCTCCCTCTTAAGTTCAAGGAACTGGGTCGCCGTCTTGCCCCCCATGGCCACGGTCCGCGTCAGATCCCAGACCAGGCCCAGATTGAGACCCGGCAGCCAGGGGCCGAATGCAATGGCCTTTCCAGCTTGAGTTCGGGCCCACAACTGTGCCGTCGTCGCGGTCTAGACGCCTCCAGCCCTCTGCCAGCCATGATCCAGGACGCACCATCTCCACTGGCCTTGTCGCTTCAGACCGAAAGCCTGGGCATCAGGCTGGCTGCCATCGCCCTCGAGGTCGATGCTTAGGGCGCTGCGCATCTGGGCGGTGGCCCTGCAGCTGCTGCTCCGGTTGTGGTGGAACAGCCAGCGTTGGAGCTACCTGGGTCGCGGCGGCTTCGTGGCCGAACGGCTGGCGCGGCGCCAGCGGCGCCTGGCCCGATGGTTGACAGGCGAATTCTTGGCCCTCGGCTCGGCCTTCATCAAGTTGGGCCAGATGCTCTCGGCCCGGCCGGACGTGTTCCCGGCCGAGGTGGTTGATGAGCTCACCCGGCTCCAGGACCAGGTGCCCCCGGTGTCGTTTGCGGTGATCCAGGGCCTCCTTGAGGCCGAGCTGGGGGAACGCTGCGCCGAGATCATCGACCTTGAAGAGGTGCCGCTGGGTTCGGCCAGCCTGGCCCAGGTGCACCGCGCCAGTCTGCGCAGTGGCAGGCAGGTGGTGCTCAAGGTTCAGCGCCCCGGTCTCGAGGCCCTGTTCCGCCACGATCTCGAGGTGTTGCAGCAGGTTGCCGGTGCCGTGCAGCGCCACCCCCGCTGGGGCCGCGGCCGTGACTGGCTCGGCATCGCCCAGGAGTGCCGGCGGGTGCTGCTGCGCGAACTTGACTTTCGCCTGGAGGCCGAGCACGCCGCCCGTTTCAGGCAGCAGTTCCTTGACGATGCCGGCATCCGCATTCCGGCGGTGGTCTGGGAGCTGAGCAGCCGCCGGGTGCTGTGCCTCGACTATGTGAGCGGCATCAAGATCAGCGATCGCCAGGCCCTGATCGATGCCGGCCTCGATCCGGTGGCCGTTGCCGAAAAGGGTGCCGCCAGCTACCTGCAGCAGCTGGTGCGTGATGGCTTCTTCCATGCCGATCCGCATCCAGGCAACCTGGCGGTGGCCGCCGATGGCGCCCTCATCTATTACGACTTCGGAATGATGGGGCAGCTCTCGAGCCGCCTGCGCTCACGTCTGGGGCGAATGGTCACCGCCGCCGCCAGCCGCGATGCTTCGGCCCTGGTCACCGAACTGCAGCTGGCCGGGGTGCTCGATGCGGGCATCGATCCGGGGCCGGTGCGCCGGTTGGTGCGGGTGATGCTGAATGAGGCCCTGACGCCGCCGTTTTCGGCTGATGTTCTGGGCAAGTTGTCGGGTGATCTGTATGACCTGGTCTACGGCCAGCCGTTTCGCCTGCCGCCGGACCTTATTTTCGTGATGCGCGCGCTCTCCACCTTTGAGGGGGTTGGCCGCAGTCTCGATCCGGGCTTTAGCCTGGTGGCGATTGCCAAGCCCTACCTGCTTCCCCTGATGACGCAAAGCGGTGGTGGCGATCTGTTCAACGAGCTGTCGCGCCAGGCGGCTGATCTGGGCACCCGCGCCCTGGGCTTGCCGCGCCGGCTCGAGGAGAGCCTGTCGCGCATTGAGCAGGGAGACCTGCAGGTGCAGATCCGCGCCGGTGAAACCGATCGGCTGCTGCGCCGCCTCGCCCTCAGCCAGCAGGTCGCCGGTCAGTCGGTGCTGCTGGGTGCCCTGGCGGTGGCTGCCGCCCTGCTTGCGGCCAGTGCCCGGCCCGTGCTGACCGCCGTGCCACTGGTGCTGGGGCTGCCGGTGTCGTTCAGCTGGCTCAGGCTGCAGGCCCGGCTGCGCCGCGACAGCCGGCTCGAAAAGGTCCAGGGGATTCAGTAATCTTCGCTCAGGCTTTGCCGCGGGGTCCGCGATCCTCGACCCCTGCGTAGGTCGCCTGGCTACCCAGCTCGTCTTCGATGCGTAGCAGCTGGTTGTACTTGGCGACCCGCTCGCTGCGGCTCAGCGAACCGGTCTTGATCTGGCCGGCCCGGGTGGCGACGGCCAGATCGGCGATCGTGGTGTCTTCGGTCTCGCCGCTGCGGTGGCTGATCACGCTCGTGTAGCCGGCCCGACCGGCCAGGTCGATGGCCTGCAGGGTTTCGGTGAGCGAACCGATCTGGTTGACCTTGATCAGGATCGAGTTGGCCACCCCCAGGTCGATGCCCCGTTGCAGTCGGCTGCTGTTGGTGACGAACAGGTCATCGCCCACCAGCTGCACGGTGGAACCCAGGCGATCGGTCAACAGTTTCCAGCCGTCCCAGTCATCTTCGGCGATGCCGTCCTCGATCGAGACGATCGGGTAGCGGCTCACCAGTTTGGTCAGCTCATCGACCATCTCGGCACTGCTGTAGCTGCCGCCGCCGAAGGCGTAGCGGCCGTCTTTGTAAAACTCGGTGCTGGCCACATCAAGGGCCAGCGAGATCTGATCGCCGGGTCGGTAGCCGGCCTTGTCGATCGCCTGCACGAGGATGTCGCCCGCGGCATCGTTGCCCAGATCGGGGGCAAAACCACCCTCATCGCCCACGGCGGTACCCAAGCCGCGCTCGGCCAGCAGGCCCTTGAGGGTGTGAAACACCTCGGCTCCCATGCGCAGGGCTTCCTTGAAGCTGCCGGCGCCATGGGGCACGATCATGAATTCCTGGAAGTCGAGGCTGTTGGTGGCGTGGGCACCCCCGTTGATGACGTTCATCAGCGGCACCGGCAGCAGGCTGGCCATGGGGCCGCCCAGGTAGCGGTACAGCGGCAGGCCCACACCGTTGGCGGCAGCGCGGGCGGTGGCCAGGCTCACGGCCAGGATCGCATTGGCCCCCAGGGCGCTCTTGTTGTCGGAGCCATCGAGTTCGGCCATGGCCGCGTCGACGGCTCCCTGGTCCAGCGCGCTGAGGCCGCACAGCGATGGGGCGATCTTCTCCTCAACGTTGGCGACGGCCTGGCTGACGCCCTTGCCGAAGTAACGACTGCCGCCATCGCGCAGTTCGTGGGCCTCATGGGCACCGGTGCTGGCGCCGCTGGGCACGATCGCCCTGCCGCTGGCTCCGCCTTCAAGCAGGACTTCGGCTTCGATTGTGGGGGTGCCGCGGGAGTCGAGCACCTCGCGGGCCACCACGGTGTCGATCACAAGGTCGAGGGAATCGATCACGGGCCTGCAAATCGAAAGGAAAGATGAAGGGATCCTATGGGTCGCCCCCGCCCCAGGCGTTGTTGCAACGAGCACCTGGTCGGCTGTTGCTGCGACGGCTGGTCAACGGCTGGTCAGAATGGAATCCCGGCAATGGGCCTGATGCGTCTGCTTCACGTGATGCTGCGGGTGGGTGAGTTGGAGCGATCGATCGCCTTCTACACCGAGGTGCTGGGGATGGCCCTGCTGCGCCGCAAGGATTACCCGGGCGGCCGTTTCACCAATGCCTTCCTCGGCTATGGACCCGAATCGGAGACCACCGTGCTCGAGCTCACCCACAACTGGGACACCTCCAGCTACGAGCTGGGTGGTGGCTACGGGCACATCGCCCTGGGGGTCGATGACATCCAGGCGGCGTGCGACGGCATCGCCGCACGGGGCGGCAGGGTGGTGCGAGCCCCGGGGCCGATGAAGCACAGCAGCACCGTGATCGCTTTCATCGAAGACCCCGATGGGTACAAGGTGGAGCTGATCCAGCTCCAGCCCAGCCCGCCGGCCGCCTGACGCCCATGACCCGAGCCCCCGCACCGGCGCCGCCCTCGCTGACGGCGGACCCCGATCGCTTCAGTGAAGACGCCTGGGACCTGCTGCTGGCTGGTCAGGACCAGGCGCGCCGCTGGCGCCACGGCGCCATGGACGTGGAGCATCTGCTGCTGAGCCTGCTGCAGGATCCCCGCTTCGATCGCTGGGGTCAGCGCTTGGCTGTGCCGCGCGACGCGGCGCTCGACCAGCTTGAAACCTTCTGCGCCGCCCAGCCCACGGTGTCGGGCAGCACTCTGTACGTCGGCGATGCCCTCGAAGACCTGCTCGAGCAGGCTGACGCCTGCCGGGCGTTGCAGGGGCATGCCCTGCTCGAGCTGTCCCATCTGATCGAGGCCCTGGCGACCGAGCCGCGCATCGGCATCGCCCTGCTCGGCCCGGCGCCAGCGCCCCCTGCCAAGCAGCAGCAGCCGGTGCTGGTGGTCGACGCTGCCGGCGAGGCCAGCGAGGCCACCGAACCCACGGCCCTGGAGCGCTACGGCCGCGAGCTGACGGCGGCCGCCCGCCGCGGGGAGCTCGATCCGGTGATCGGACGCGACGGTGAGATCCGCCGACTGATTCAGGTGCTGTCGCGCCGCAGCAAGAACAACCCGGTGCTGATCGGTGAACCCGGCGTGGGCAAGACGGCCGTGGCCGAGCTGCTGGCCCAGCGCATCGCCAGTGGCGAGGTGCCCGAATCGCTCCAGGGGCTGCGACTGGTGGCCCTCGATCTCGGGGCCCTGATCGCCGGTGCCAAATTTCGCGGTCAGTTTGAAGAGCGCCTGCGCAGCGTCCTCGAGGAGGTGCGCCAGGACCCCCAGGGTGTGGTGCTGTTCATCGATGAACTGCACACCGTGGTCAGCAGCGACCGGGCCAGCACCGATGCCGGCAGCATCCTCAAGCCGGCCCTGGCCCGTGGCGAGTTGCGCTGCATCGGGGCCACGACCGCCGAGGACTACCGCCGCAGCATCGCCAAGGATCCTGCGCTCGAGCGGCGTTTTCAGCAGGTGCTGGTGCGTGAGCCCGGCCCCGAGACCAGTCTCGAGATCCTGCGTGGACTCAAGGAGCGCTACGAGCTGCACCACGGCGTCACGATCAGCGATGCCGCCCTGCAGGCGGCCATCCGCCTGGCGTCCCGCTACATCACCGACCGCTGCCGCCCCGATTCGGCGATCGATCTGGTGGATGAGGCCGCCGCCCAGCTGCGCATGGAGGCCACCTCCAAGCCCCAGCTGGTGGAGCAGGCCGAGGCCGAACTGCGCCGCGTCGAACTGGCCCTGCTGGCCGCCGAGACCGCGCCCGAGGCTGAGCGGCTGGCCTTGCAGCAGCAGCGCCAGCAGGCCAGTGCCCGTTTGCTCGCCCTGCAGGAGCGCTGGCACCAGGAGCGTGACCGCCTGGTCGAGTGGCGTCAGCTGCTGCAGCGCGACGAGGAGCTGCGCCAGGCCATCGCCGAGGCCGAGCGCGATGGCCACTACGAAGACGCGGCGCGGCTGCAGCACGACCAGCTGCAGCAGTTGCAGCAGCACCGTGAGCAGCTCGAGCGCGACCTGCAGGCTGATTCGATGCTGCGCGAGCAGGTCGAAGCCGGCGACATCGCCGATGTGGTGGCCCGCGCCACCGGGATCCCGGTGCAGCGGCTGCTGGCCGGTGAGCGCGCCAAGCTGCTCGATCTCGAGCAGCACCTGGCCCAGCGGGTGGTCGGTCAGACCGAGGCGGTCGGCGCTGTCGCGGCGGCGATCCGTCGCGCCCGCGCCGGCATGCAGTCGCCGCGGCGGCCGGTCGGATCCTTTCTGTTTCTGGGCCCCACCGGCGTCGGCAAGACCGAGCTCGCCAAGGCCCTGGCCGCGGCGCTGTTCGATGAAGAGGACGCCCTGGTGCGCTTCGACATGAGTGAATTCATGGAGCGCAATGCGGTGGCGCGGCTGGTGGGAGCCCCCCCCGGCTATGTGGGCTACGAGGAGGGCGGCCAGCTCACCGAAGCTGTGCGTCGACGTCCCTATGCGGTGCTGTTGCTCGACGAGGTCGAGAAGGCCCATCCCGAGGTGTTCAACCTGTTGCTCCAGGTTCTCGATGACGGGCGTCTCACCGATTCCCAAGGGCGCACGGTCGATTTCCGCAACACCGTGGTGATCATGACCAGCAATTTGGCCAGCCAGGCGATTCTCGATCACGCCCGCCAGGGACAGCCGGCGGCAGGCGAGGCCGAATTGAGCGCCGCGATCGAGGTCGCGCTGGCGCGTCAGTTCAGGCCCGAATTCCTCAACCGCATCGATGAGGTGATCCGCTTCCGGCCGTTGACGCCGGCGGACCTGCAGCGGATCGTGCGGCTGCAGCTGGCCGAGCTTGCCTCCCTGCTGGCCGAACAGCACCTTGTGCTCGATGTTGATGAGGCCGTGGTCGAGAGCCTGGCGGTCGAGGGCTACGAACCCGAATACGGCGCCAGACCCCTGCGGCGGGTGCTGCGCCGCGCCCTGGAGAATCCGCTGGCCACGGCGCTACTGGAGGAGCGCTTCGCCGAGGCCCGCGGGGTCAGGGTTGAACCTGGACCCAGCCCAGGTGCCCCGTTGCTGCTGCGCCCCCAGTAACGGCCGGGCGTTCATCCGGTAGGGTGTCTGTTTGCCGGTCTGCGTGCCAGCGCCGGTGCGTCAGCGCCTGTGGACACGAAAACCCCGCCTACCCAGCCCAACGACTCCCCGCAAACCGACACCCAGCCCGTTTCAGACAGCCAGAGTCAGTCGTCGCTGGTCTCCGACCCCCAGCTCGCGACTGGGCCGTCGGCTGAGCCCACCGGGTTCATCCAGACCACCCTCGCGGAGCTGGGCAAGGTGGTCTGGCCCACCAGGGCCCAGCTGTTCAGCGAGTCGGTGGCGGTGATTCTGATGGTGGGGCTCTCGGCTGCAGCCATTGCGGCCGTCGATCGGTTTTACGGCTGGACCGCCATTCAGGTGTTCCGTTGAACCCCGTCGATGCATCCCCTCACCCCGGGTTTCCGTTGTTGTGATCTCCCTGCCCGATAGCCCTGTGACTGAGTCTCTGACTGATCTGTTGCCGCAGAACGGTGAAGCCGGCGGTGATGCCGGCGACCCGCCTGATGAAGCCGGCAGTGCGCTCGCCGAGCTTGGTGGCGGCGAGCCGATCGCTGCCGAAACCGAGGCCCCCCAGATTGCCCGTTGGTATGCCGTGCAGGTGGCCTCCAGCTGCGAAAAGAAGGTCAAGGCAACCCTGGAGCAGCGGGCCGTGACCCTCGGCGTCGCCAACCGCATTCTTGAGATTGAGATTCCCCAGACTCCCGGGGTCAAGCTCAAGAAGGACGGCAGCCGGCAGTCGATCGAAGAAAAGGTCTTCCCCGGCTACGTGCTGGTGCGCATGGTCCTCGATGAGGACACCATGATGGCCGTGCGCAGCACCCCCAACGTGATCAACTTCGTGGGGGCCGAGGAGCGCCGTGCCACCGGCAAGGCCCGCGGCCACATCAAACCGCGTCCCCTCAGCCGCCAGGAGGTTGATCGCATCTTCAAGCGGGCTGCCGAGAAGAAGCCCGTGGTCAAGGTTGATCTCGCCGAGGGCGATCAGATCCTGGTCACCGCCGGTCCCTTCAAGGACTTCCAGGGGGAGGTGATCGAGGTCTCGGGCGAGCGCAGCAAGCTCAAGGCCCTGCTCTCCATCTTCGGCCGGGAAACCCCGGTGGAACTGGAGTTCTCCCAGATCAGCAAACAGAGCTGATCGCCTGCGGTCAGGTCCCTGCCCCGCCGAGCCGTAGGCTCAGCAATCCGAAACCGTCCCGATTCACCCGTAGCGCCCTAGTCGATGGCCAAGAAAGTCGTTGCCGTGATCAAGCTGGCGCTTCAAGCCGGCAAAGCCAATCCCGCGCCGCCGGTGGGCCCCGCCCTCGGCCAGCACGGGGTCAACATCATGGCGTTCTGCAAGGAGTACAACGCCCGTACCCAGGACAAGGCCGGCTATGTGATTCCGGTGGAGATCTCGGTCTTTGAAGACCGCAGCTTCACCTTCATCACCAAGACCCCTCCCGCTTCCGTGCTGATCTCCAAGGCAGCCGGCATCGAGAAGGGTGCCGCCACCTCCGCCAAGGGTTCGGTCGGGGCGATCAGCCGCGCCCAGCTCGAGGAGATCGCCAAGACCAAGCTGCCCGATCTCAACTGCACCAGCGTTGATTCGGCCATGCGCATCATTGAAGGCACCGCCCGCAACATGGGCGTGGCTGTCAAGGATTGAGCCAAGGCTCAATCATTCCGTTCCATCTGTTCCCACTCCGGGGGAGACCCATCGGTCGCCTGCACCCCACCCTTTGAACCATGCCCAAACTCTCCAAGCGCTTCAGCGCCCTCGTTGCCAAGGTCGAAGACCGCACCTACGCCCCCCTCGAGGCGGTCGAACTGGTCAAGGCCAATGCCACGGCCAAGTTCGATGAAACCCTCGAGGCCCATGCCCGGCTTGGGATCGATCCCAAGTACACCGACCAGCAGCTGCGCACCACCGTTGCCCTGCCCCATGGCACCGGCCAGTCGATCCGCATTGCCGTGATCGCCCGCGGTGAGGCCGTCGCAGCCGCCAAGGCCGCCGGCGCCGATCTGGCCGGTGACGATGAGTTGGTCGAAACCATCGCCAAGGGAGAGATGGAGTTCGATCTGCTGATCGCCACCCCCGACATGATGCCCAAGGTGGCCAAGCTCGGCCGGGTGCTCGGTCCCCGTGGTCTGATGCCCAATCCCAAGGCCGGCACCGTGACCACCGACCTGGCCGGAGCCATCAACGAGTTCAAGGCCGGCAAGCTCGAGTTCCGCGCCGATCGCAGCGGCATTGTGCACGTGCGTTTCGGCAAGGCGAGCTTCGATGCGGCCAAGCTGCTCGACAACCTCAAGGCCCTGCAGGAGACCATCGACCGCAACAAACCCAGCGGTGCCAAAGGTCGCTACTGGAAGAGCCTCTACGTGACCTCGACCATGGGGCCCTCGGTCCAGGTCGACGTCACCGCCCTGCAGGACATCAAGAAGGAAGGCTGAGCCTGCGTTCCAGCCGCTTGAACAGCAGCGACGCGCTGGTGGTCATCACCAGATACACCAGCGCTACGGCGATGTAGATCTCAAACGCCCGGTAGGTGGTGGCCACCATCAGCTGCCCCTGCCGGAACAGCTCGTCGAAGCCGATCACCGCCGCCAGGCTGGTGTCCTTGATCAGGGTGATGAATTCGTTGGCCAGCGGCGGCAGCACCCGCCGGATCGCCTGGGGCGCGATCACGAAGCGCATGCGCTCCACCGGGCTGAAGCCCAGGGCATCGGCCGCCTCCCATTGGCCCCGGTCGATCGATTCGATGCCGCTGCGCAGCACTTCGGCCAGGTAGGCCGCCACGTTGAGGCTCAGGGCCGTCACGGCCGCCGGCAGCCGCTCGATCGTGAACGGCACGTCGAGGGTCTGCAGCAGGGCCGGCAGTCCGAAATAGATCAGAAACAGCTGCACCAGCATGGGGGTGCCGCGAAAGAAGTCGATGTAAAGCCGGCACAGCACCTGCACCAGGTGCCTGGGGCTCTGCAGCAGCAGCGCCAGGGCGGTGCCGCCCACCAGCCCGAAGCTGAACGACAGGACCGTGAGCAGCAGCGTGATGCCGGCGCCCTTGAGCAGGTTCTTGGCCAGCAGAGCCAGATCGAGGCCGGCCAGGGGTGAGCTCTGTCCTTGCAGCGACGGCGCCGTTGCGGGCAGCACCGGTGGCTCGGCGCCCAGCCATTGACGGTAGAGCGCGGCATAGCGGCCGCTTGCGATCAGCTCGCCCAGGGCCTTGTTGATCGTGCCTGTGATCGGCGCGTTGGTGGGCAGGGCGATGCCGTAGACCTCGCTGCTCAGGTGCTCGCCGGCGATGCGCAGACCGCTGAGATGGGCGGCCTTGATCGCATAGAGGATCGCCGGAACGTCACTCACCACCGCATCGGCATTGCCGTTGGCCAGCTCCTGCAGGGCCAGGGGGGTGGAATCAAAGCTGCTCACCTGGGCGCCGGCCACCTTCGAGGCGGCGATGGCGCCGGTGGTACCGATCTGCACGGCAATCCGGCGCCCCTGGAGCTGATCGAGCCTGGTCAGGTTGGGGCCGTTCTCGCGTACCACGATCGCCTGGCCGGCTTCGAAATAAGGCCGGCTGAAGTCGATCGCCCGGGCCCGCTCGGGCGTGATCGTGATGGCGCTGATCGCTGCATCGATGCTGCGGGCCTGCAGCGCCGGAATGATGCCATCAAACGGCAGCGCCACCAGTTCGATCGGGTGCCCCGCCTGGTTGCCGATCGCCTTGATCAGGTCGATGTCAAAACCGGTGATCTGGCCGCTGCTGTTGTCGCGGTACTCAAACGGCGGAAAGGTGGGATCAGTGCCCACTCTCCAGGGCTGTTCAGGTGCGGCCCGGCTGCCGCTCGAGGCCAGCAGCACCACCGTCAGCAGTCCGGTGACAACCAGGGCCAGACGGCGGCGCCAACGGCCGCTTCGCTCGATACTGAGACTTAGCCTGCTGGTCATGGCCTGGGCTAGCTGTCACCATCACCCCTGATGTTCGCCACAGCTGCTGCAGATCCCATCCTCCAGTGCACCGATCTGCACAAAAGCTATGGCGAGCTGGCGGTGCTCAAAGGGGTGAGCACCAGTGTCAAGGCCGGTGATGTGGTCTCGATCATCGGCCCCTCGGGCTGCGGCAAGAGCACCTTTCTGCGTTGCCTCAACCGGCTCGAGAGTTTTGAGCGGGGTCGGTTGCGGGTCATGGGCCATGACATCGTCAGTGGCCCGTTGGGCTGGCGCCAGCTGCGCGAACTGCGCATCCGCGTCGGCATGGTGTTTCAGCAGTTCAACCTGTTCCCCCACCTGACGGTGCTCGAGAACCTGGTGCTGCCGCCCCGCCAGGTGCTCAGGCTGCCCTTGGTCGACTGCCAGCAACGGGCCCGGCGCCATCTCGAGGAGGTGGGCCTCGGCCACCGGGGCGATGCCTACCCCGCCCAGCTCTCGGGCGGGCAGAAGCAGCGGGTGGCCATCGCCCGAAGCCTCTGCATGAATCCCGCGGTGATGTTGTTTGACGAGCCCACCAGCGCCCTCGATCCCGAGCTGGTGGGCGAAGTGCTGCAGGTGATGCGTCTGCTGGCCGAGACCGGCATGACCATGTTGGTGGTCACCCACGAAATGCGCTTTGCCCGTGAGGTGTCCAACCGGGTGCTGTTCTTCAATGACGGCCTGATCGAGGAGCAGGGTGACCCTGGCGAGGTGTTCAGCAACCCCCGCAGCGAGCGCCTGCGTGGTTTTCTCGCCCGGCAGTGAGCCGGAACCCCATCCTTTATGATTGTGAACTGGCTTTTGCCAGTAGGGCCCGCGCCCTACCCCAGACAGCAGGTGAACTGCTTCAGGCGCCCCGGCGGCTGAACCCACGTTCATAAATCCTGCCGAGGTGATCGCGACAACTTTGGCTCAGCAACGGTTCCGGCACTGTCGGGAATCGGGGCTCGTCCGGAATTGAGCGGCCTCGAGGTGTGGCTGCCGCCATCGTGCGGTTGCCTCTGGGCCGCGGTCCCGGCTTGTTCCCCCGATCCGTTCCAAATCCTATGGGCCGCACGCTGGAGAACAAGCAACAGATCGTCGAAGAGCTCAAAGGGCTCCTCGGTGAAGCCGAAATGGCGCTGGTCCTCGACTATCGGGGCCTGACCATCAAGGAGATGGGCGACCTGCGGACTCGTCTGCAGGCTGCCAACGGTGTCTGCAAGGTGACCAAAAACACCTTGATGCGCCGGGCCATTGATGGCAACAGCGCCTGGTCGGAACTCGCTTCCCTGCTCACCGGCACCAACGCCTTCGTGCTCGTCAAGGGCGACGTGGGTGGTGCGGTGAAGGCCGTGCAGTCCTTCCAGAAGGACTTCAAGAAATCGGAAACGAAAGGAGGCCTCTTCGAAGGCAAACTCCTTTCGCAAGACGAGATCAAGGCCATCGGGGATCTGCCCTCCAAGGAGGTGCTCATGGCCCAGATCGCCGGTGCGATCAATGCCGTGGCCACCAAGGTTGCGGTGGGTATCAACGCGGTTCCGAGCGGTCTTGCCAGGGCGCTCAGCCAGCACGCCAAAGGAGAGGGTTCGGCGTCCTGAGCCGTTCCTTGCCTGACAGCCGCGCTGGAGAGTTCAACCGATCCTCACTGTTTCACCCAACAGATCTGTTGCTGATTCCCAACCATGTCTGCTACTACCGACAACATCCTCGAACAGCTGAAGACCCTGTCGCTGCTTGAAGCTTCCGAGCTCGTCAAGCAGATCGAAGAGGCCTTCGGTGTGTCTGCCGCCGCTTCCGCCGGCGTGGTGATGGCCGCTCCCGCCGCTGGCGGTGCTGCTGAAGCCGTTGAAGAGAAAACCGAATTCGACGTCATCCTCGATGGTTTCGAAGATTCGGCCAAGATCAAGGTCCTCAAGGCCGTTCGCGAGGCCACCGGCCTCGGCCTCGGCGATGCCAAGGCACTTGTGGAGGCCGCTCCCAAGGCCGTCAAGGAAGGCATCTCCAAAGCCGATGCCGAAGCCCTCAAGAAGGCCATCGAAGAGGTGGGCGGCAAGGTCACCATCAAGTGATCCTCTGCGCTGAAAAGCGCCTTCGACCGCAAACCTGAGCCGGCCCCACGGGGCCGGATTTTTTTTGCGTCGACTTCGGCTCGCCAATTCGGATCACATCGCTCACAAACCGTGACAATCCTGGGCAATTGGTTCGGTCTGCCTACGATCCGAATGAGGTCTGAGCGGCAGCCCGGCTGTACTTCAGTCGCATTCCACCGAGGACCCTCCACTCTTTGTTGTGTTGATCAAGCCCATGGTCAAGAAGCTGAATTCATCCCGGCGGCCTTCGCGGCGCTGGTCCCTGCTGCTGGCCCTGACGGCCCTGCTGGGTGCGACGGCGCCCGTGGCGGTCGAGGCGTCGGGTGCGGCCCAGGGCGGGGTCCCCTGCCCTGCCTACCTGAGCGGCATGAAACCACTCAAGATCGGTTTCAAGTGGACCGAGGGCCCGGCCTGGGATCCCAAGGCCCAGCGGTGGATCTTCAGCGATCTGATGGGTGAGACCGAGTACGGCATCACCGCCGGCGGTCAGCTCACGACCCTGCGCAAACCGGCCGGCTACCCCAACGGTCACGCCCTGCTGAGCGACGGTCGCTTTGTGGTCGCTCAGCACGACCGCACCCTGGGCATCGTCAATGGTGATGGCAGCGGTTTTCGCGTCATCGCCTCCACCTACATGGGCAAGAAGCTGAACAGCCCCAACGACGTGGCCGTCGCCAAGAACGGGGATATCTACTTCACTGACCCCACTTTCGGGCTCGAGGGCTACGGCCCTGTGAAGGCAGCTCCCGATCTCAGCTTCAAGGGGGTGTATCGCGTCCGCAACGGCAACCTCACCGTGATCAACGATGCCCTCAAGATCCCCAACGGCATCGGTCTGAATCCATCGCAATCGCTGCTCTACATCAGCGATACCAGCGACAACACCATCTACACGATCAATCTGGCTGAGTACAACGGCAAGCCGCTGCCGGCCAAGCCCCTGTTTGTGTTCCAGCAGATCAAAGGTGGGCACGTCGCGGCCAATGCCAGTGATGGGCTCCGGGTCGATCGCGACGGCAACATCTGGGCGACTGGCCCCGGCGGGATCGGGGTGTTCACGGCTCAGGGCAAGCCGATTTGCTCGATCCCCTTCCCTGATCACGTCGCCAACCTGGCGCCCGGCGGTGTCAACAACACCAACATCCTGGTGACCTCGGCAGACAAGGTCTATCTCCTGACCCTCAAGAAGCCCTTCTGACCCGGGCTCCTGACCCCGAACGTCTGATCCGGTTGTTGCTTCCCGTCCCCGACTGATCATCACCATGCGCCCGTTAAACACCACCCGTCGCCGGCTGTTGGTCGGTGGCCTGGCCTCTCTGGCCGCTGCTGGTCTGGCCCCGGCCATGGCCGCCGGATCAGGCCAGGCCGGTCGACCTGCCCGGGCAACCCGCGCAGCCGGTCAGACCACCATCCCGCGCCGGCAGCGGGTCAAAGCCCTGGTGATCGGCAGTGGTTTCGGGGGCGCCATTGCTGCCTATCGCCTGGGTCAGAAGGGCATCGACACCCTGGTGCTGGAGCGCGGCCGTCGCTGGGATGTGACGGCCAACCAGCCCGGCCCGTTTGCGACATCCCGCAACACCGATGGCCGCGCCCTGTGGTTGTCTGAGGCTGATTTGCTCGTCACTGACGGGCCCAAGGATCCCCTGGACCGCTATGTCGGCCTGGTGGAGCGCTACAACGAAGACGGCATCATTGTGTGGGCATCCTCAGGCGTCGGAGGGGGCTCACTCGTCTACAACACGGTGCTGTTGCAGCCATCGAAACAGAACTTCGGCCTCGCCTTCCCGGCAGCGGTCAGCTATGACGAAATGGACCGCGAGTATTACCCGCGGGTCGTTGAAATGATGGATGCCAGTCCGATTCCGGATGACATCCTGAGTTCGTCTCCCTACCTGGGTGCCCGTGTGTTTCAGGAGCTGGCCAACCGTGCGGGCCTGCGCAATGAACGCATCAACACAGCAACCAACTGGCATGTGGTGCGCAGAGAGTTGCGCGGCCAGTTGCCGGCCTCGGCTACCAAGGGTGAGATCTGGTACGGGGCCAACAGCGGCTACAAGAACAGTCTTGATCGCAACTACCTCAAGTACGCCCAGGAGAGTGGCCGGGTCAAGGTGCAGGAGCTCAGCAATGTTGTCGATATCCGCGAGAATGGCAATCGCTATCTCGTCGACTACAACCGTATTGACGAGCGTGGCAACGTCATTTCCAGCCACACCGTTGATTGTGATTACCTCTTCCTTGGCGCCGGCTCGATGGGCACCACCTCGTTGCTGGTGCGTGCCAAGGCGCGTGGGACTCTGCCGCGCCTCAACGCCGAGGTCGGCCGTCACTGGGGGAATAACGGAGATACGTTTGGATCCTTCCGCACCGGCAGGCCGGCGGGCAGCAGCAGTGGTGGCCCGGCCCACATCGTGGGTCTCGATTACGAGACGAATCCCTACGGTCCCCAGACCGTGATCGCCTTCCCGCAACCTGACAATCCAGAAGATGCCCTGATCTTCCTTGGCATGGCAATCCCCAAGGACAGTGGCTACTGGGATTACGACGCCAAGGAAGGCCGAGCGCGCCTGCACTGGCCCTCCAACACACCCGGTCAGAAGAACACGGAACTGGGCATGGAACACACCCTCTCGCGACTGGCCTCCGCGATCACTCCCGAAGCTGAAGCCAAGCGTGCCAAAGACTCGATCAAGGTGGGAGCAGGAGCGACCGCCCATCCCTGTGGTGGTGCGGTGATGGGGAAGGCCTGCGATTTCTATGGTCGGGTCCAGGGCTACAAGGGTCTGTATGTCGTCGATGGTGCGTTGATTCCCCTCGCCACCGCTGCCGCCAACCCGGCTCTGACGATCGGTGCCTTTGCTGAACGCTGTATGGAGGAGATCCTCAAGACCGAGCTGCGCGGCTGACGCCGACGCAGCCCAGTGGCCAGGAGGATCCAGGACTGATCAGGTGCTGATCAGCTTCAATAGCTCTTCGGAGGCAAACACGTCACGCACAAAGGTGAGCTGCTCGCTCTTGTAGTAGCAGCCACCACGGTGACCACGGCGCACCCAGCAGACACTACCTTTGGCGATCTGTTCACCGGTGTTGTCATCAAGGCAGATCCATTCAAAGTGAGTGAACTCACCCCAGATCTGCACAATCGGCCATACCATCGTCACGCCTG
Organism: Cyanobacteria bacterium REEB417; assembly: GCA_018970945.1. GTDB lineage: Bacteria > Cyanobacteriota > Cyanobacteriia > PCC-6307 > Cyanobiaceae > RGUW01. The sequence goes on from JAGWVJ010000031.1 coordinate 15,925, forward strand.
GTTGGGCGATGATGGCCCACCAGTGCTTTTCGCGCTTCTGCTGTTCGGTGATGCCGTAGTAGGGGCCGTCCTGGCAGTGATACACAAGATCTGGCCGATATTCCTTGGTCAGCAGATCGCCGCGCCCCTGGCGCAGAGCCTCGCAGTGGGTGGGCCAGAATTCCCTGTTCTCGGCTTCAATTTGCTCGAGTGTGTAGTCGGGGCCGATCTGGGGCAGAACGGCTTCCTGAAGGTTGCCGATTTCGGCCGAGCGTTGAATCAGCTGCGCCTTCATCGCGTCGCTGACCAGGCCAGGACGGGAATAGTCAGCTGCCAACCCTTCGTAGTAGTTGCGCCGCGCCATGGTGATGTATTCGGGGGGTGTAAGAGATGATCGTTGTGACGCAAATGATGCACTCCACAGCGATCGCGAATGGAGCAGGTCAATGCTTGATTGCCGCCCATGCTGATGGGGCCTGCATTGTGCAGGCCCCGCTTTTTCATGGTAGGTGTGCACTCTGTCTGCGGCAACCAATGGGCCATGGGTGATGCTTGAAGCGCAGTACAACGCTCAGATTCAACCTGCTGCTCAAGCTGCTGGTCAAAACACTGCGACGAGATCAGTCCTTGAACCGATCAAGGCAATTAAGAAATCCTGGATTTTCTTCGCTGGAATCCTACGGTCTCTAATTTTGAGAGAGACAGAGGGCCGCTTGGCCTGACACTGCTCTCCTTCTACAACTTTTCTCAAATCAGCGGGGCTACATGTTAATCAAGGCACACGGTGAATCCAAGGGCAAGATCGGAGTGTTCATCGAAGAGCACTTCGACATGACCGAGTACCGGCTCTTCAACAGGCGCTTCCCCGCTGCCGGATACGATCTCGAATACATGTCGAATCTCTGGGGCAATGCTTCATTGCAGTTTGGATCCAATCCAGATAACGACTGGGTTGAAGAACATCTGATCGTCACCAAGGATGTCAAGGACGTCAATCCAAGTGATTACAAAGGCTTCCTGCTGATTGGTGCCTACGCCACAGATCGACTGCGCTACAGCGTGAAGCCTGAGAAGGGCAAGCCCAATGACGCCCCCGCGGTTGAGCTGCTGCGGCGCATCAATGCCACTCCTGGTATCAAGGTGGGCACGATCTGCCATTCGCTGTGGCTTTTGTGTGCTGATCGCTCGCTGCTCGAGGGCCGTCGTGTGACCTGTGCGCACAACATCATCTGTGACGTCGAAAATGCTGGTGCCGACGTCCAGTATGGGGATGACGGCACCGTGGGCAGTGTGGTCGACGGCGATCTGATCACAGCCAAGCATCCTGCCTTTACCGATGAGCTGATTGATCTGTTCATCCAACAGATCGAGGCCTGATTTCGGCGCTTTCGGCAACGACAAGAAAGCAACAGAAAAGCCCTCGTCTGTGCGAGGGCTTCTTTGCAGGCCAGGTGACGTTGGGTGCAGTCCAGGGTCGCCGCTGGTTGGGGCCTTGGCTCAGAAGTTGAGGTAGACGCGGAAGGTGCTGCCCCAGTCGGTACCGCCATTGCTGAAACCATCGTGATTCGTCACAAGGAAGACAGCGGGTTGAATGTAGACACGGTCCGAGAAGGGATAGTTGTACCAAGCTTCAAATGCGATCGGCGCGGTATTGGTACCCCAGGCTGAGGTGTTGCTGTAGACCGATGGAACCTGACCCACCGCCAGACCCATTTTGGCGTTGTCAACGATCAGATCATCAATCACCAGCGCAGCCATCCAGCTCTGGGCTTTGGCGGTATCGCCGGCTCTGGCCATGGGGACGCCAAATACATTCACATTTTCACGCGCTGTGTAATAGAAGTGGTTGTAAACGAGATTCAACGAAATATTTTCGCGGAACTCCCAGGCGAAGGTGGCTCCGACCTGATTGTACGAATCAACATCGTAGAAGAATGGGTTGGCGCTGAGATTCGTGCCAACGAATGCATTGAGAGTGTCACCGCGGCTGTAGACGTAGTTCAACGAGGCGAGAATGTTGCCGTCGTTGCTCACATAGCCCAGCTGGAATGGGGCTCGAAAACGTGTATCACGTCCCACGATTCCCTTCTGCTGGTAACTGTTGGAGACTGGGTTGAGGGCATCGATCGGGTTGGCCATGTAGCCGCCACCGATTGACAGGTTGCCGCCCAGGAAGTTGCGGACAATGTTGTTGTAGGTGAATCCAGCTCCGGAGCCCACATAGTCGGCCAGTCCGGCACCGCTGGCAAAGAAGTAATTCTGCTGTTCAACCGGGTAGAAGGTCCCGTACTGAACAGGCAAGAAATCGTAATCCTTGTAGCGTGTGCCGACCCAGAGGGATGCATCCTGGCCGAATGGGATCTTCCACCACAGGCGATCGAAGCTGACGTAGGAATCGTTGATTGTTCCGAAGCCGTAGGCCAGGTTCAGTGCTGGGAAGCGGCCCCGCTCACCGTAGGGAACGATGTTGCGATAGCGAAGAGAAACGTTCAGCAGGTCGGAGCCCGTGAAGCTGGTTCTGAAGTGAACCTTGACATCGTTGTTGAAGGTGTAACTCCGCTGAAAGTTGAAATCTTCGATCTCGGGTACGTCATCCCGTGTCGTGCTCACGAGTCCGCGCACAAATGTCTGGGCCGCAGCCAGGATCGTCGGATTGTTCTGTTGCTGGCTGCTGAGAGAGCCGTATTCTGCAATGGCCAGGTTCAGAAGGTCGTCATAGAACGCCGTGTTCTGGACCAGGCCGCCGTTGGCCACAGTGTTGAGTCCCTGGCAGAGCACCACACAACCCACGGTTGGCACATTGACCCGTGTTCCCTGCGCTAGCACCGTGTTGGCGTCGGTCGACGGCGGCAGCTGGGGATTCAATTCCAGAAATCGTGCCGCCGATGTGCCGTTCTGATTGGCGATGGTGCTGATCGATTCGCCGGCACGCACGGTATACCCACGGGTCTGGTTGGCCACGGGCCCCAACTTGAGAGCACGGGATTCGTTGGCCAGATTGATCAGGTTCTGCAGATCCTGGGATCCCAACGGAATGTTGGCGAAGGTGATGTCGGATCCCAGGTTGGCGAGGTTGAAGCTGGTGGCGGTGACCGGTGCATAGTTGACGGTGGGATTGATGAGCCCGCCGAGGCCTGAGTTAGGGACAACCGGTTGACCCTTGAGATTCACCGAGAGGTCGAAGCCGGCCTTGTCGAGCGTTCGCGGGCTGGTGGCGTTGTAATTGGGATCTGAGGGATCGGTGATGATCAGATTGCCGCCTCTGGATAGGGAGGTGAAACGCACCTTGCCGCCGGTCCAGCTCGAGGCGATGGCGTAATTTGATGCCACCTCTGGGTTGACGGCCTGCAGGCCGTTAGGCGGGAAGAACAGATTGCTCTGCCCCGTCAGGTAGTAGGCGTAGGCGGTGCCACCGGCTTTGTTGGTGGCTCCAGTCACCGAGTTGGGTGAGAGCTCGACAGCGTTGTTAGCAAACTCTCGGTTGGTGTTCTGAACCCTGCCGCTCCAGTAGTTCGTGGCCAGGCTGGTCGAAGGACCCGTGACGCCGCCAACCACCAGGTTGGCCGAACCACTGATGGAGAGGGTGGGGCGGAACTTGGGAGCTTTGGCTGGTTCCTGGCTTGCTGTGGCGGTTGTTGCGGAACCTCCGTTGCCGCCAGCGACGCCAGGCTGTGCGGGAGCAATGGCCACGGTGGCCGGTGTCTTCTGCTCGAGTGTGGCGACCTGTTGACGGAGGTTGGCAATGGTCTGATTCAGCTCCTGCTCACGCGCCTGGGTGGTGCGGTCAGACTCCTGTTTGGACTTTTTGAGTTCAGCGACGTCGCGCTTGAGCGCATCGATCTGCTCCTGAAAGGCGCTGAACAGCTTTCTGGCCGCCGCATTCGACAGTTGCTGCGAGACCAGGGCCTGCTGGGTCAGGAACCGGGATTCCAGGTCCAGCAGGTCAGCGCGTTGGGTGGCGCTCAGTCCAGGTGTGCCTGCGCAGGTTCTGATCTGACGGGCGACTGACGCGGCTGCGCTGCCCGGGGTCACATCTGCGCGACAACCGGCGGCCTTGAGCTTCGCGTTGATCGATTCGCTGGTCGACGTCGTCACAGCGGTCGACGATGGGTCTTCGACAAGTGCCATGGCAGACGGAGCTCCGGCCGTCAGCAGCGTCAGAGACAGAGCGAATCCGCTGGCAGACGAACGGGCACGAGCCATGACGTCGGGGCGTGCTGAGCACAAGTGAATAACACCGTATTCAGAGCGATGCGTCACTGCTGCGGTCGTGTGCCAGACCAGCTGCCGCACCCGATCGATCACGTGCCCAAACGCTGTGTCAGGGAGCCTTTTCGGCCGCCTGCTTCAGGTTCTGCAACACCGAGACGTAGGCGGTCTGGAAAAAGGTGCTGGATTGCTGACCGTCCTGGCCAGTTTTGGGCCGGAACGTGTTCGACCAAGAGACCAGACACTGGTCCTGGACCAGGGGAACGAGGGAGACCAGCGCGACGTTGTCGCGCACGGGACCATTGAGTACATGGGTGTAGCCCAGCTCCAGCCCCACCGGATCGAGGTAGATCAGCTTCTCCTGCACGATCTGACCATTGCTTGCACGCACAAGTTCGCGGATCTCGCCGATGCGGCCCGGTTGACCGGCGACGCGCTTTGAGGACCGAAACCCCTTGAACCAGGTTGCGATGCCGCTGAAGTCGGCAACCAGCGGCCAGACCTGCCCGCAGGGTCGATCAACCACAATCGATTTGCGGGTGCGGGCCATCGGATCACCGCTGCTGTCGGCCTGGGCTGGTACGTGCAGTGTGGCCGTCAGCAGGCAGGTCAGGCCCAGGGCCACCCCTGGAGAGAGCAACCTTTTGCGACTCTGGACCGCAGGGCCCGAATTCGAATCGGTCACAGATGTTCTGGCAGGGTGATCGGACTGTTGTATCAACGGCAGACTGTCCTGTCGATGGGCCTTTGATGACAAAGTTCACGACGGTTACCGCCGGGGGTCGGGCGGGCCAGAATCAGAACACGACCCATCGACGCCCCGCGCAGCCATGGCCGCCGAATCTGGACCGATCCCAGCCGCTCTGAGGGGCCCGTTCTTCTCTGAGTACTACGTCTACGACGGCGGTCCTGGTGATGAGGATGGTGTCGCCAACGGCGAGGTGCACTACACCACCTACTTCGGTCAGGGACCTTTTTACATCAAGGGCCTGAAAGATTACGTTGTCAATACCCTTGGCGTGCCTGTTCCGTCGAATGCCGATACGGACGCTGAACTTCTGTATTCATTCGAAGATATCAATAACCAGAATCGCCCTACCTATTCACCTGTCTATCTCTATTCCTACGGGCATCGGGATTCACAGACGGGCATCATTCATCAAGACAGTCCGGGCGCCATGATTCAGCTGAATCCTGGGCAGAAGCTTGTTATCACGACAAAGTTCTCGGATCTCGACCTCGACAAGTCTCCCGAGGTGGTGACTTCGGGGGTTGCGTTCATGGAGGGTGGTGGTGCCGGCTCCACGAACATGCACTTTCATGGCACGAATGTGTCGCCCAAAGGTTATGGAG